>NZ_JARVTE010000016.1:0-114900 GCF_030208815.1 Xanthomonas sp. fls2-241-TYG-148 | reverse complement strand
GTTCATCCATTTGGCCTTCTTGGCACTATTACTCAGAAGATCGTGAACAGGTTCTCAGACACCGCCGAGCGCGGCTGGTGCTGACGCCTTATGAATCTCTAATCTCCAATCCCAAATCCCCGCCCCAAACTCACAACGCCCAACGCACCCCGATCAGATACTGCCGCGGTACACCGGGTGCGAGAAACCGGGCCGGCCCGGTTTCTACTGGCGCATCTTGCGGGCGCGCCAGTTCACCCTCGGGGAACACGTCTTCAGCCACTGCGGCATACGTGGCGTACTGGCGGTCGAACACATTGTCGATCCGCGCAAACAGCGAGAGCCGTTCGCTGAGTTGCCAGCGCGCCTGCAGATCCACCAAGGCATAACCGGCGGTGCCGATGTCGATACGTTCAGGTGCGGGCTCGCCGTCTTCGGCGTTATCGACCTGGCCGTCTTCGTTACCGCTGGCCACGCGCCCGGACACCGCGCGTAACCCCGCACCCAGCGTCAGTGCATCGCCCTGCCATTCAACCCCGAGCTTGAGGTTGTGCCGCGGCAGTGCGGCAATGCGCAACCCCGGGCGCAAGGTAATCACGCGTTCGCCGGAGAGCAGCTCGCCGTCGCTGCGGTAGGTCGCATCCAGATAGCTGTAGCCGGCCGACCACTGCCAGGCGCCCGCCTGAAACCGCATTGCCGCATCGGCGCCCTGATAGCGGGTGCGCCCCACGTTGTCGAAATAACCCAGTTGGGTGTCCGGTGCGCGCAGGAACAGGATGTCGTCGCGGTTGTCGGCACGGTACACCGACAAGGTGACATTGCTTTCTTGCGAAGGCGCCCAGCGCGCACCCAGCTCGTAGGTGCGCGAGATGATCTGCTCCAGCCGCGGGTCGGCCTGCAGCCCGGTTGGCAGACGGCACGGTTGGGTAGGGTCCGCGCAACCCAGCTCGATGGCGGTGGGTGCGCGGCTGTTCTGCGCGACCGAGCCATACACGGTGAGCCCCTCATGCACGCGATGGGTAAGGCCCAGCGATGGATTGGCCTTGGCATACACGAAGCGCTCGCGCGGGCGGTCGCCGTCCTCGGCGGTGGAGAGAATGTTGTCCACGGTGACGTGATTCCAGCGCACCGCGGCGGTGAGATGGGTGGCTGCATCCAGCGCCCAGGTGTCGGCAACGAACACGCCCAGCGTCTTGGTGCTGCCGCGTACGCCGGAGAAGAACGCGCGTTCGGCATCCTGATCAGCGGCAACCGAGCGGTCTGGCTGCACCCAGCCCTCGCGGGCGAATTGCTGGTAACGCACATGGCCGCGATCGAAGGTGGCACCGGTGCTGAGCGCATGGGCGCCCCATTGCTTGCTCACATTCACCGCCACGCCCTGCGCTTCCTGGCGCATCTGGGTGGTGTTGAGCGCGCCGGTGGGCAAGGTATCGGCATCGGCGCGCGCGACGTCGCAATCGGCATCCAGCGCAGTGCCGTCGGCGGCATAGCCGGAGGCGCACTCTTCGACGAACTCCTCGTAGTCTTCGCCGATGTCGCCATTGACGGTGTCACGCCGGCCCACCCGCGAGTAGGCCAATGCATGCAGCGCGGTGTCCGCATCGAAGCGGTGATCCAGCTGCGCGGTGAACAAGGTATTGCGGTTGCGGGTGAGGTCGGGCGAGGTATAGACCGCGCGGCGGTCGGCACGGTACAGGCCCGGCCTGCGGCCGTCGTCGGTGTAGCTTGTGTCCGGCAGCAAGCCGTTGCCGATCAGGCGGCTGCGCCCCTGCAGCACCGACAGGCTCCAGTCGGTCTGCTCGCCCTGCTTGCCGACCTTGCTGAACACCGTTCCCAGCCGGCCTTCGGACGCATCGCGCCAGCCGTTTTCATCGAAGCCGGTGACCGCAACAAATCCATGCCAGCCGTCGTTGCCGGCAATGCCGTAGCTGGCATCCAGACGCTTGCGCGCGCCGCTGCCGATGCTGAGCTCGCCTTGTGCGCCGGGCGCGGTCAGCCCCGAGGCGGTGGTGAGCACCACCGCACCGCCGAGCGTGTTGGGGCCAAACAACGGATTGGAACCGGGCATGAGTGTGACCGCATTGATCGCCGCTTCGGGCAGCATGTCCCAGCTGACGATGTCGGCGAAGGGTTCATTGAAGCGCACGCCATCCAGATACACCGACACGCCCTGCGAGGCACCCGGCAACGCGGAGGCGCGGAAGCCGTGGAAGGTGAGATCGTTCTGGAACGCACTGCCCTGCACGTCATTGCCATCCACGCCGACGAAACGCCGCTGCAGCAGATCGCCCAGGTTGTTGCTGCGCCCGCGCGAGAGTTCGGCGCGGTTGGCCGATTGCACCATGTAGGGCAGCTGCGCGGCATCAATGGTGGTGCCGGGGATCGGTGTGGCGGTCACTTCGATGCGATCCAGCCAGGTCACCTGCGGCGCCTCGGCCGCGATGCCCATCCCCGGCCCCGCCAGCAGCGCTATCGCGCATGCACCCGCCAACGTCTTCCGCTGCATTTTCGTTGCCCTGCACTTGCCTGCTGCCATGCTGGTCTCCTCAATAAAGCACGATCGATTTGATGCCGCGCGCCGCACGCAGATCCGCCAGCGCCTGATTGATGTCGTCCAATGCCAGCGTGCGCGTGATCAGCGGTGCAAGCTGCAGATCGCCACGCAGATACCGCTCCACATAACCGGGCAGTTCGCTGCGGCCCTTGACCCCGCCAAAGGCGCTGCCGCGCCACACCCGCCCGGTGACCAGCTGAAACGGCCGCGTGCTGATTTCCTGCGCACCATCGGCGACGCCGAGGATGACGCTCTCGCCCCAGCCCTTGTGGCAGCACTCCAGCGCCGCGCGCATTGCACCGACATCGCCAATACATTCGAAACTGTGGTCCGCGCCGCCGTCGGTAAGATCCACAATCACCTGCTGGATCGGCGCGCCGTAGTCGCGTGGGTCCAGGCAGTCGGTAGCGCCCAGCGCGCGTGCCAAGGCGAATTTGCCTGGGTCGATATCCACCACGATGATGCGCCCGGCCTGCGCCAGCACCGCGCCCTGGATCACCGACAAACCGATGCCGCCCAGGCCGAATACCGCCACGCAATCGCCAGGGCGCACGTGGATGCTGTTGAGCACCGCGCCCACGCCGGTGGTGACCGTGCAGCCGAGCAGGCAGACCTGATCCAGCGGCGCATCCGGATGGATCCGCGCCACCGCGATCTCCGGCAGCACCGTGTATTCGGAAAACGTGCTGGTGCCCATGTGATGCAGGATCGGCCGGCCATCCAGCGAGAAGCGGCTGCTGCCATCGGGCATCAGCCCACGCTCCTGGCTGCTGCGAATCGCCTGGCACAGATTGGTGCGGCCGGAGCGGCAGAACTTGCAGACGCCGCATTCGGGCATGTACAGCGGAATCACGTGGTCGCCCACGCGCACGCTGGTCACGCCGATACCCACTTCCTCGACAACCCCGCTGCCTTCCTGGCCCAGGATCGCCGGAAAACTACTGGCCGGGGCATGCGCCAACGCATGCGCATCGCCGTGGCAGATGCCGGTGGCCACCAGGCGCACCAGCACCTCGCCCGGACGTGGCGGCTGCAGGTCCACTTCTTCGATGCTCAGCGGCTGGTGCGGGCCCCAGGCCACCGCGGCGCGTGTCTTCATCCAGCCTCCCGGGCGCGCATCGGCATGCTGCCGCTCAGCGCGCGATCACCACGCCCCACGGCAATTCGCCGACAGGGATCTGTTTGATCTCACGCAACGTGGCGGTGTCGATCACGCTCACCGAGTTGGAGCGGCCGTTGGCCACGTACAGCTTGTCACCAGCCGGGGTCAGCGCCGGATTCCATGGGCGCAGGCCGACCGCGATTTCGGCAATGCCGGCACCGGTGCGGGTGTCGAGCACACTCACGCTGCCAGCGCCGCCATTGGAGGCATACAGGCGCGTGCCATCGGCCGACAAGGTCACCCCGGCGGTGCGCACGCCGGCCGGAATGCTGGCCCGGCGCGTGCGTGTCTGCAGGTCGATCACATCCACCACGTTGGCGGTTTCCTGCGCGATGTACACGCTGTGGCCATCGGGCGCAAAGGCCATGCCACGGGGGTGGCCACTGGTGGCGACCACGCCGCGCGAACTGTGCGTGGCGAGGTCGATCATGTCCATGTCGTTGGAGCCCTCATTGCTGGTGAGCACCCACTTCCCGTCCGGCGTGTAGGCGCAGTGCTCCGGTGCCTGGCCGCGCGTGGCGATCACCTGCTGCACCTTGAACTGGCCAACATCGATCAGCATCACCTGGTTCTGGCCTTCCACGCAGATGGCGAATTGCGTGCCGTCCGGCGACAGCGCGATGCCCTCGGCGTTCTCGCCGATCTCCACGCTGCGCAGCACACGGTCCTGCGTGGTGTCCAGTTCGATCAGGCGGTGATGCTCGGCATCGATCAGATACAGCTGCCCTTGCGGGCCGGGCAATACCTGCTGCAGCCGTTTGCCGAGCGCCCCTTGCGCACTGAGCGTACGCACCACCGTATCGCTGGCGGTGTCGATCACCGACACCGTGCCGCTGCGTTGGTTGGGCACGAAGGCCAGCACCGGCGCAGTCGCCTTGGGCGGCGCGCTGGTGCTGGCTGCAGCGGCAGGCATGGCCGCGGGCGCTGCGCTGTCGCGTTGGCAACCCGCCAACGCCAGCAGCGCGCACAACACGCCTGCGCTGATTCCCCAACGGTGCCGCGCGGCCGCTGCCGTCATTGCGCCTTGCCCGCGGTCTTGTTGATGGAGTGGATGAAGGCCAGCAGTTTTTCGGTATCACCCGGCTTGAGCACCGGTGCGAACGGCGGCATCTGCCCCACCACCTTTTCATGGCCGATGCGGGTCTTGCCGTGGGTGATCATCGCCGCGGTGCCCTCGCTGATCAGTGCACGCAAGGTGTCGTCATCGCTGCCGTACACCCAGATGTCGTTGGTCAGCGGCGGGCACATGCCACCGCCGCCGGTGCCGCCATGGCAGGCGTTGCAGCCGGCGGAGAAATAGATCTTCTTGCCTTCGGCAATGAGCTCGGGCGTGACCTTGACCTCGGGCCCCTTCGGGATCGGCACCACTGCGGCGGGCGGCGCGGGCGGCGTGGCCGGGTCCGGCGCAGGCCCGGCAGCTGGTGCAGCGGCCGGCGTGCCCGGTGCGGGCGCTGCGACATCGGCAGCCGGCGCCGGTATGCCGGCCGCAGGCGGCGTGTCGGCGGCGGGTGCTGGCGGTGCGTCCTTGCCGCAGGCGGCCAGCAGCACACTGATCAACAACGCGCACAGCGGTGCGCGCAGGGAACGATCGAAACGACGGGCAGTAACCTTGCGCATGAACGAACCTTTCTGACAATCGGAGGGAACACCGCGCACCCCTTGCACGCGGTGGATGACGCACTTATTGGGTGGTGCTGCGCTTGCCAGGTGCCAGCAGCGCGGCCAATGCCGCATCGCCGCGCTCCTGCGCCAAGGTCGCAGCGGTCTTACCGTCGCGATTGCGCGCAGCCGGGTCGGCACCGGCGGCCAGCAAGCGCTTGGCCGTCGCTTCGCGGCCGGAGGCAGCCGCCAGCATCAAGGCGGTGACGCCGGCCTGGTTGGCGCCACGTGCATCGGCGCCGTGCTTCAGCAATGCATCCAGAATGGCCGGGTCCTCGCGCGGTACTGCAAACATCACCGGCGTAAATCCGGTGCGGTTGGCGCCACGTGCCTTGGCGCCGGCTTTCAGCAAGGCCTCCACCACTCCGACGTCGGCGTACGACACCGCCAGCTCCAGCGCGTTCCAGCCATCGCTGGACACGGTGTCCAGTGGCGCGCGGCGGGCGAGTAGCCGTTGCACGCTGTCCGCATCGTTGCCCCAGGCGGCCTTCATCAAGGCGGTCCAGCCGTTGCCATCACGCGCGTCCAGGCGTGCGCCGGCGTCGATCAGCAGGCCAACCAGGTCCGGTTCCTGATTGCGGATGGCCTGGTGCAACGGCGGCTCGCCCAGCAGGTTGGGCTGGTTGGCATCGGCGCCATGGCGTAGCAACCACGCTGCACGCAGCGCATCGCCGGCATCCAGCGCGTGGGCCAGTTCCTGGTTCGGGTCTGCGCCATCGGCAATGCGTAGCTGCAGTTGGGCCAGCTCCTGCGAGGACGTCGCGGCATTGGTGCTCTTCGGTGCGGACGTGGGTGTGACATACGGCCCATGCGATGCCAGATCGCCAGCCACGATGCAGTCCGCACAGCGCACCAGCGGCACGTGATAGCTGCGCAGAATTTCATCGATCTTGCCGGCGCTCTGCTGCAGGGCCGTGTTCAGCGCATCGCGCAGTGCCGCGTTCTTGCGCGCCACGGCCCAGGCCATCGAATACTCCAGCACCGCATCGTCGATGGTGTTGAGCGGCACCATGCCAAGGTTGTTGCGTGCGGCGTAGTACCCAGCCACCGGTCCCCAGGATTCGGCCGCATCCAGCTCACCGGCGGCAACGCGCTCGACCAGCTTGCCGGGATGTTCTTCCGGCGCGGTAGCCGAGTCGTAGAACAGGTATTGCACCTCGCCCGACACGCCATGTTCGTACAAGGCCTGACGGGCGGGCGAACTCTGGAACACGCCCAGCCGCAGTTTTTTCAGGGCCGGGTCGTCGAGCGAGGTGGGCACCAGGTCCAGGCCCTTGCGCGTGACCAGCACATAGGGCGAGCGATACAGCGGCCGTGTGGTCAGGCCCATTTCGAAATCGCTGTTGAGGTCCATCAACACATCGCAGCGGCCGGCATTGATGGTGCTGCGTGCCAGACCGCGCTGGTAATAGGTGCGCCATTCGTATTCCAGCCGGCGGCCCATGGCCTCGGCCACGACCTGCGCAATCTTGTTCTGGAAGCCTTCGCCAGCCTTGTTGGACAACGGCATGTTGCCCGGGTCCGCGCATACGCGCAGCACCGACGGATCGGCGGCGGGCGGCGGCGGCGTGGACGCTGGCGCCGGCGACGCAGTGGGCGTGGCCGGCGCAGCATCGGAATGAGAAGCGCGAGCCGTCGGTGAGGACGGCTCGCGTGTGCAACCTGCGGCGACGAGTCCGAGGCTGCACCCCACCAGCACCATGCACAGGTGCCGGGTGAGGCCACGCACGCCGGCAGTGACCTGCCGGTGTGCGTGCCGAACGCCTTGCAGATGCATCATCGTGCGGTCTTCGCTGCTGCGTTGGCGGTGCCGCCACCTGCGGCCGCCGTGGCGGTCGCACTGGCGGTCACGGTCTTGCCTGCACCATCGATGCGGAAGGTATGCACCATGCCGCCGAGCGGGATCTTGTCGAAACCGGCGCCAAACGCCAGCCCCGCAGCACCCAACGCGCCGTACGGATCCGCCGGATCCAGACCTGCCGCCACCGGCAACCCAATCCAGCCGCCGATGCCGGAGAACACCGCCACGTACTGGTGACCATTGGCCTTGTAGGCGATCGGGTTGCCGATGATGCCGGAGGGCAACTTCATCTCCCACAGCTTCTTGCCGGTGTCCTTGTCCACTGCGCGGAACCAGCCATCCAGCGTGCCGTAGAACACCAGCCCGCCATCGGTGACCAGGGTGCCGCTCCACACCGGGAACTTCTCCTTGATCTCCCACTTGGACTTGCCTTCCACCACGTCGAACGCCTTGACGATACCCAGTGCGCCGGGCTCGTTGGGCTTCATCATCACGTTGGCGAACACATACGGCAGGCCCATCATGGTGTTACCGCGTTCCTGCGGCTCAAGCTCCATGTGCCAGTTGTTGGTGCCGCAGAAGAACACCGCCGAATTGGCCGGATCCACCGAGCACGGCTGCTGGTCCTTGCCGCCCATTGCCGACGGGAACGCCTGCACTTTCTTGCCGCGTTCCAGTGGCGAATGCGCAGCCACCTTCACCGGGCGGCCGGTCTTCATGTCGATGCGTTCGGCCCAGTTGGCCGGCACGAACTTGTGCGCGCGCAGCAGCGTGCCGTCGCGGCGATCGAGCACGTAGGCAAAGCCGTTGCGATCGAATTGCACCACCGAGGGAACTTCCTTGCCGTCGATGGTCAGGTCGACCAGGATCGGCTCGTTGATACCGTCGTAATCCCACTGGTCGAACGGGGTTTTCTGATAGCCCCACACCGCTTCGCCGGTGTCGATCTTGCGTGCGAACAAGGTCATCGACCACTTGTTGTCATGCTCGCCGTTGTTGCATTCCTCGTGCGAGGTCTTGCCGCAGCGGTACGAAGGGCTCCACAGCCCCGGGTTGCCGGTGCCGTAGTAGAGCAACTTCAGCTTCGGGTCGTAGCTGTACCAGCCCCAGGCCGCACCGCCGCCGCGCTTCCATTCGTCGTTGGGAAAGGTCTTCACGCCCAGATCGCCGAGCTGCCCATGTTGCGGGTTGGCCTTGTTGAAATCGGCGCCCAGGCAGATGGATTTGTCGGTGCCAGCGGCATCGCAGGACCACGCCTGCTTACCATCGGCCAGGTTGTAGGCGGCCACGCGCCCAAGCACGCCGAACTCGTTGCCGCTGATGCCGGCGATCACTTTGCCGTCGGCAATGATCGGCGCCATGGTGATGGTTTCGCCCTTGTCGGGGTGGCCGAGTTTCTGCTTCCACACTTCCTTGCCGGTCTTGGCATCGAGCGCGATCACATCGCCACTCAGGCTGCCGAATACCAGCTTGCCATCGGCATACGATGCGCCGCGGTTGACCGTGTCGCAGCACGCCACTGCCACCGAGCGTTCGTCCTGCTGCGGGGTGTATTTCCACAACACCTTGCCGCCGTCGTCCTGCGATGCCAGGTCGATCGCGTACACGTTGTTCGGATACGCGCTGACCATGTACATGATGCTGCCGATCACCAGCGGCTGGCCTTCGTGGCCGCGCGTGGCGTCGGTCTTCATTTCCCACGACATCTTGAGGTTCTTGACGTTGTCGCGATTGATCTCCGCCAACGGGCTGTGGCGGGTCAAGGCAAAGTCGCGACCGACACCGCCCCAGTTATCCGGGTTGCTGGCGTTGGTGGCGAATTCGCCATCGGTATCGACCACTGCGGCCGCCGGCGCCGCTGCGGCAGGCGCCGCCGTTTGCGCAGGAGCGGCAGGTTCGGCCGGCGTGTCTTTCTTGCAGCCGGCCAGCACAGCGCTCAGTGCAAGCATGAGCAACACGCCGCCACGCGCGCTGCGACAGGAAGATTGGTGCATTGCGTCTACCCCTCTCGATTGAACAACCCGTTGGTTGAAGCATCCCGAGGCGCCGGCGTGACAGCGGCCGATCGCATCGCAGACGTCGGAAACGTCGAGGGAGATAGAGCAAAGCCCATGCCAGCGCACTGGTGCGCTGCACCACGTCGCGCTGACGCGGCTTTCACGTTGGTGACGCGGGCTGGTCCATCGCAGGTGTCACGGATATGGCACAGTTTGCGCCGTGCGTGCTGTGACACGGATGGAGCAGTTCGTTATAGAAGGCTTGCTGTTGGCTGTTATGGCTGGGCGTGGTGCCGGCCATTTCTGCCATCTTCTTCGATCACTGAGCTCGCCCGTAGCAGGATTGGCAGCACTACATGGTGTGGGCCTGCCATTCGGGCGCGGGATCACATCCAGGCGCGTCGCCGATGTCCAGCAACCAATCGCCCAAACGTCGGCCAGGTGCGCCTCCCCGCCGGACAGCTACATCGATGCCAGCGGTGCGGCGGCGAGGCGTGCTTCGCCCTAGGTGCATCACGGACAGCCTGGCCGGGCAACGCCAGCCGCTGGCGACATGGGTGGTCGGTGCGTTGCCGACCGACGCCAGCGCATTGCCGGCCAGTGTGTCGATCGACGACCTTCGCCGCCTGTTCGCCGAGCCGGCCTGCAGTTCCTGCGCCATCGCCCGGGCATGCGGCTGCCGGACACGGCCGGCGAAGACACTGCAACGATCTATCTCTAACGAGCTCTTTGCCGAAAGTCGCCCTAGGAATTAGTCAGCGAAGCCGGGACGTCCAGGCGTCGAATCAGCATCAGCTGCCGCGCCCGACCAGCAAGACGGGGGGCTAACCCTGCCACTGCGCCAGCAGCTGCGCGCAGTCGCGCAGGCGCCAATCGGCCAGGCCCGGCCACGGGTCGCCCGGCGTGTTGACCAGGACGGTGCAGGCACCCACCGCGCGGCCGCAGGCCAGGTCATTGCAGTGGTCGCCCACCATCACCAGCGCGCTGCCTTCCACCGCCCAGCGGCGCTCGAAGTACTGCAACCCGTCCGGGGCGGGCTTGGGTGCGGCCTCGTCGCGGCCGACGATGTCGTCCCAGGCAAAGGCATCGCCCAGCCCGATCGCCTGCAAGGTCACCTGCGCCAGCGCGCGGGCATTGCGCGTCAGCAGGCCCAGCCGGCAGCCGCTTGCCTGCAGCGCACGCACCAGCGCCACCGCGCCCGGCGCAGCACGCGCGCCTTCGGCCAGCGCGCGTTCGTGCTCCAGCAGCCAAGCATGCTTGGCCTGCGACTGCGCCGCAGGCAACGCGGCAAGGTGATGCAGGATGTCCGCCTCGGGCGGAATCTGCAGTTCTTTGCGGATCAGCGCGAAGTCGTGCACAGCTTCGGTCAGGGTGCCGTCCATGTCGAACACCCAATGCCGGCAGCTGCGCAAGGCCGGTGCAGCCCCTGCCGGAACGGTGCCATCCATGCGCTACTTCCAGCCCGGCAGTTGGGTGGTATCCAGCCCCCCCACCTCGAACTCGGCTGTGCGCGTGCCGCCGGCCTTGACCGGAAACGCGATGCTGATGCGCTTGGCGCTGCGCACCAGTTTCCATAATGCTTTGTCGTCGTCGATAAACATGGCGATCGCCTCGTCGGTGTCGGGGCGATGTGCGGCCATCGGGCGCGCCGCGCCACCGTCCACCGACACCTGTACCTTGCAGCCGCGGTAGCAATTGAAGTCGCCGGCCTTGAGCACGAGATAGCTATGGCGCTTCCACTGTGGATGGTCGCGAAACACCAGGCTCACCGGCTTGGGGCCGCTGCCATCCACGTCCACGCGCTCCTTGGCATCGATCATCGCCGAGCGCTGCGTGCCGCCCTTGGCCGGCACCTGCGAGTACTGCCACAGCGCCTGCATGCGGCGCAGCTCGCGCGCCTGCTCGCCCTTGGCCTTGATCTCGGCATAGCCGGCTTCCACGCGGGTGGCGGCCGGCGTGCCGGCGTAGCCTTCCAGCAGGGCCGCGCCATGCGCGCGCGCCATGTCCCAGTTCTGTGCCTGCACCGCTGCGTCGTACTGCTTGGCCAATGCATCGGCCTCGTGTGCCTTGGCCTGCGCCTGCGCGGCCGCCTGCGCCTGGCGTTGCGCCTCGCGATCGGTGCAGCCACTCAGCGCCGCGACGCACAGGGCCGCACTCAACAGATATTTCATCGTCGACTCCAGGGCAAATTCAATGGCAACGATACCAGCCTGCCCCGATGGAATTGATCAAGGGCATGGGCGTATCGCGGTGACGGCAGCACCCGCGATCACACGGGGCGACCAAGCACCGTAGGAGCGCACTTGTGCGCGATCGGGCTTTACCGGGAACGCCTCATCGCGCGCAAGCGCGCTCCTACGGAGCGTGGAGCGTTTGAGGGTGCGGTATTGCCTGCGCAAGAGCCCACGCTTTTCGTAGGAGCGCACTTGTGCGCGACGGGCTTTACCGGGAATGCCTCATCGCGCGCGAGCGCGCTCCTACGATGGCGATTGCGCACGCGCGAGACCGATGAAACAACGGGAGGGCGTAGGCATCGCCCTCCCCGGCCATTACGGCTGCGCTGGTCGCGCGGCCTTGGACTTGACCATTACGGCTGCGCTGGCGGCGCAGCCTTGGCCTTGGCGATCATCTCGGCCACCGAGGCGGTGGTGATCGGGTGATAGCTCGGCTTGGCCTTTTCGAAGGCCTGCTCGGCGAAGGCGATGCCGTCCGGGGTCTTCAGCAGCTCGGCATAGATCGGCAGCACCAGCTTGCGACGGCCCACGCGTTCGATGAACTCGCCCGCGGCCGGGCGTGCATCGGTGTAGCCGCTGCGGATCGCCAGCGGATACCAGCGCATTGCGATCTCGCCGTTGGGCGTGCCGGTGAAGTGGTAAGCATCGTCCAGCTGCTTGAGCTGTTCCGGCTTCAAGGTAGCGCCCATGCCGCTGAGGAAATGCACCCATTCCTGCGTGCCCCACTCGCCGGTGACCTGCTTGCTCGGCAAGGTGCCGCTGCCGCTCCAGGCGATGCGCGCGGTGTCCACGATCGAGAAACTGCGCGAGCGCGCCTTGGCCGCAAATGCCGGGATGCCCGGCTGCTTCAACCAGGCGTCCACTTCGGCGGCGCTCACCGTGTTGGGATGCTTGGCCAGCAGGTTCTTGTTGAGATAGTCGACGAACTGGTCGGTGGTTGCACTCTGGAACGCATGGTCATCGAACCAGCCACGCAGGAACGGGTCGAACACCTCGCGCCCGAAGCGCTGTTCCAGGAACTGCAGGAACCACGCGCCCTTGACGTAGGCCACCTGGCTCAGCGCTTCATCCGGGTCGCGCTCGGCCAGCGGCGGCAGCGCCAGGGCCTGGTCGGCAGGCGCCATGCCCTTCACTTCGGCCAGCAGGTCGCCCTGGTCGATCTCGCGCTCCATCTCGGCCATCTCGTTGCCGTACAGCGCTTCGGTAATGCGGCCCTGCACGTAGGTGGTGAACCCCTCGTTGAGCCAGATGTCCTTCCAGCTCGCATTGGTCACCAGGTTGCCCGACCAGCTATGCGCCAGCTCGTGCGCCACCAGCGACACCAGCGACTTGTCGCCCACGATCACCGTCGGCGTGGCGAAGGTCAGGCGCGGGTTCTCCATGCCACCGAACGGGAACGACGGCGGCAGCACCAGCATGTCGTAACGGCCCCAGCGATACGGGCCGTAGAGTTTTTCGGCGGCACCGATCATCTTCTCGGTGTCTTCGAATTCCTTGGCGGCCTTGTCGGCCATGCTCGGCTCGGCCCACACGCCCGAGCGCGTGGAGATCGGCTTGAACACCACGTCGCCGGCAGCGATCGCCAGCAGATACGAGGGAATCGGCTCGGGCATCTTGAAGCTGTAGTCACCGTCGCGTGCGGCCTTGGGGTCGTTGTCGGCGCTCATCAGCACCATCACGTCCGGGCGCGAGGTCACGTGCGCGCTATAGGTGAAGCGCACGCTCGGGGTGTCCTGCAGCGGCACCCAGCTGCGCGCATGGATTGCCTGCGACTGGCTGAACATGAAAGGCAGTTGCTTGCCTTCGGTCATCGCCGGCTCCAACCACTGCAGGCCCGATGCGGTGGGCGCGGTGTGGTAGGTGATGACGACCTTGGCCGGCTGGTTGGGGGTTTCGATGGTGAGCTTGCTGCCGAAGGTCTTGTCGGCCGGCGCCAGCGCGAACTGCAGTGGCGACAGCGTGCCCTTGCCATCGTCGGCCTGCACCTGGGCGATGCTGAGCTCGCGCGTATCCAGCACCAGCTGCTTGGCGGCCTTGTCCTTCCAGTCCAGCGTGTAGGTGGCGGTGCCGCCGATCTGCTTGGCGTCGAAATCCAGCTTCAGGTCCAGCGCCAGGTCCTTGATGACCACCAGCTGCGGCTGGGCGTAGGAGCTTTCGTCGTGGTTGCGGGCGTCTGCTTTCACGGGAGCCTTGGCGGTGGCGGCCGGGGCGGCGGCAGTGGACGCCGGCGGCGTGGATTCGTTGGAACAGCCGGCCAATGCAATGGACACGGCCAGGGACAGCGACAGGAACGGGAAGCGCATCGACGGCACCACAGCAAAGGAATTGGTCATTTTAGCGCCCTCGCCCGGCCGCTGCCCGTGCCGCAGCGGGCCGATCACACCACCGGATGGCTGCGCGGGGCGTCGTGGCCGTCGCGCACCAGCCGCCGGCCACCGGAGAACTTGGCGCGGTACATCGCCGCATCCGCACGCCGATACAGCTCGGTGGCGTCGATCCCCACCTCGCACACCGCACTGCCGGCGCTCACGTGCAGCGGCGCCTCTTCGGCATCTTCGCGCTCCAGCATCGACAGCCACTGATTGAGCTTGAGCGTGGCTTCGTCTTCGGAGGCATGCACGCCGATCAGGAATTCGTCGCCGCCCCAGCGGCCGATCCAGTCCTGCGCACCCAGCCAGCCGTAGGCCGATTCGACCAGGCGCACCAGCACGCGGTCGCCGGCCAGGTGGCCGAAGCGGTCGTTGATCGGCTTGAGGTTGTCCATGTCCAGCACGAACAGCACGAACGGCCAGCCTTCGCGTTGCGCGGCGGTCACCGAATCGCGCATGGCCTGCTCGCAACCGCGGCGATTCAGGGCTTCGGTAAGCGGGTCGAACAGCGCGTGCCGCTTGAGATCGCGCATGCCCGCGTCGATGCCGCGCAGGCTGCGGTTGATGCCGCGCAACAGGCGGCCCAGTTCGTCATCGCCGTGCTCGGGCAGCGTGGGCAAGCGTTGATCGGCGTAGTACGCATCCAGCGCATCGGCGGCGATGCGCAGCGGCGCCAGCAAGCGATACAGCGCCGAGAGCGTCAATGCAGTGCCAGCCAGCGTGGCCAGCAAGGCCACGATCACCACCGACCACAGCGGCCGCCCGTCCAGCTCGCTTTGCGCGGCCAGCCAAGCGATCAGCAACAACAGAGGCAGATGGATGCCGACGAACGTCACCGCCAACAGCTTGGCGCTGAAGGAGCGGGGAAACAGGCGCGACAGCCCGGCGTACAAGCGCATCCATGTCTCCGGCAAAAAGAACGCCTAGTGTCGCCGACGGTTTGTGGAGCCAACGCGACGGGTGTCTCAAAATTCCGTCGGTGAGCGCGCGCAACTGCGTCGATTCACGCGCGCAAGCGAACCCAAGCGTGCATGCAGCGAGGAGTGCAGTGGAGCGACACCGGCGCGCTGGCACGCGCCGGTCGGTGCATCAGATCTTGTAGCCGGAGTGGATGGCCACGATGCCACCGGTGAGATTCTTGTAGTGGCACCGCGCGAAGCCGGCTTCGCCCATCATGCCCTTGAGCGAATCCTGCGGCGGGTGCTTGCGGATGCTCTCGGCCAGGTACTGGTAACTGTCGGCATCGCGCGCGAACAGCTGGCCCAGCTTGGGCAGGATCTTGAACGAATGGAAGTCGTAGATCGGCTTGAACCAGTCGGCGGTGACTTCGGAAAATTCGAGCACGCGTGCCTGCCCACCCACCTTCAACACGCGGTACATCTCGCGCAGCGCGGCATCCTTGTCGGTGACGTTGCGCAAGCCGAAGGAAATCGTCACCAGGTCGAAGCTCTGATCCGGGAACGGCAGCGCTTCGGCATTGCATTGCACGTAGTCGAAGCCGGCCACCAGGCCGCGGTTGGTCAGGCGGTCGCGGCCCACCGAGAGCATGCCGGCGTTGATATCGCCCAGCACCACCGCGCCTTCATTGCCCACGCGCTCCTTGAGCAGCACGGCGATGTCGCCGGTGCCGCCAGCCAGGTCCAGCACGCGGTCACCCGGCTTCACCTGCGCGGTGGCCACGAAGTAACGCTTCCACGCACGGTGGATGCCCAGGCTCATCAGATCGTTCATCAGGTCGTAGTTGCGCGCGACCGAGGTGAACACTTCGCCGACCAGCTTCTGCTTGTCCTTGGCAGCGACATCGCGAAAGCCGAAATGGGTGGTGCCGGAGGTATAGGGAGATTCGCTCATGGGCGGATTATCGCACTGCTGACGCCACCATGACCGCAACGGGACCACAATCGCGGCTCTTCCTGCGACGGCCCCAGCGAGCACTTGGTGCGCGACAAGTATGTTCAGCGCGACTGGCAGCCCCATGAGAAGCCCACCCTGCCTGGGTCGGCCTCCACGCCGCTGCACCCGACCCGGCGACGCATCCAGTACGGCCTGGTCGGCGTAGTGGTGGCGCTGACCGGTGGGCTGAGCAATGCGCTGGTCACCGCCAACCTGCCCTATCTGCAAGGCACGCTGGGGGCGTACGCCACCGAAATGGCCTGGCTGCCGGCCGCCTACGTCATGACCAACATGTCGGCCAATCTGCTGCTGGTGAAGTTCCGCCAGCAGTTCGGGCTGCGTCGGTTCACCGAGATCTTCCTGGCGCTGTATGCGGTGATCGCCTTCGCGCACCTGTTCGTGCACAGCCTGAGTTCGGCCATCACCGTGCGCGCTGCCCACGGGCTGGTGGGTGCGGCGCTCAGCTCGCTGGGGCTGTACTACGTGATCCAGGCGTTCCCGGCCAAATACCGGCTCAAGGCGGTGGTGACCGGGCTGGGGCTCACCCAGCTGGCACTGCCGCTGGCGCGGGTGTTTTCCACCGACCTGCTGGAATTTGGCGAATGGCAGGGGCTGTACCTGTTCGAATTCGGCCTCGCGGTGTTTGCGCTGGCTTGCGTGCTGGCGCTCAAGCTGCCGCCGAGCGACCGGTACCGCGTGTTCGAGCCGCTGGACTTCCTCACCTTCAGCCTGTTCGCTGCCGGCGCGGCGGGGTTGGCTGCGGTGCTCTCGCTGGGCCGGCTGCTGTGGTGGACCAGCACGCCGTGGCTGGGCGTGGTGCTGGCCGCCTCCATCGTGCTGCTGTGCGCGGCCGCATGGATCGAACACAACCGCCGCAATCCGATGATCAACACGCGCTGGCTGGCCAGTGCCGACATGCTGCGCCTGGGCCTGGCAATCCTGTTGATCCGCCTGGTGCTGTCCGAACAGAGCACCGGCGCGATCGGCTTCTTCCAGACGCTGGGGTTGGCAAATGCGCAATTGCAGACCTTGTTCGCGCTGATGTTGCTGGGCGCGGTGGTGGGCGTGGTGGCCAGCGCCTTGCTGATCAATCCGGCGCGCATTGCCGAACACCTGATCATCGCAGTGGCGGCGATCTGCATCGGCTGCTTCATGGATGCGCGCGCCACCAGCCTGACCCGGCCGGAACAGATGTATGTCAGCCAGTTTCTGCTCGCATTCGGCAGCACGTTCTTCGTGGGCCCGGCGATGGTGGCCGGCATCGGCCGCGTGGTCACCCAGCCGCGCAACCTGATCAGTTTCATCGTGTTGTTCGGCATGGCGCAGAACATGGGCGGCCTGCTCGGCAGCGCGCTGCTGGGCACGCTGCAGGTGGTGCGCGAGAAATATCACTCCAGCCAATTGGTCGAGCACCTGGTACTCACCGACCCACAGGTGGCCGCGCGCGTGCAGGCCTATGCCAGCGTGTACGGGCGTTCGATCGGCGACCCAGCGCTGCGCCAGGCGCAAGGCCTGCGTGCACTGGGCACGGTGGCCACCCGCGAAGCCAACGTACTGGCCTATAACGATGTGTTCCTGTTGATCGGCTGCATTGCCATTGCCACCGGGTTGTGGATTCTCTCCGTGCTGGTGTGGCGCCGTTATCTGCGGCCGCCGGTTGCCCCCTCTCCTTCTATTCCGACTGCACGCCCATGAATACACCTGCCGACACCGCTCCAACCGCCGAACAGAGACGGCGCCGCCGTCGCCGCCGTCTGTATGGCGTGCTCGGGTTCGGCGGGCTTGCGCTGATCGGCGTGGCGTTGGTGCTGTATGCGTGGCGGCTGCCGCCGTTCACCAGCGCGGTGGAGCGCACCGAAAACGCGATGGTGCATGGCCAGGTCACGGTGATCGCGCCACAGGTCAGTGGCTATGTCACGCAGGTGCCGGTGCAGGATTTCGCGCATGTGCGGCGCGGCCAGCTGCTGGCAAAGATCGACGACCGCATCTATGCGCAGCAGCTGGAACAGGCCAAGGCGCAACTGCAGACCGCGCAGGCCAACTTGGCCAACTGGGAACAGCAGCGCCACAGCGCCGAGGCCACTATCGCCGAGCAACGCGCCACCCTGAGCAGCAACCAGGCCCAGCGCGATCGCACGCGCTCGGCGTATGCACGCGCGCAGCAACTGGCCAACCAGAAACTGGTGTCCGAGCAGGACCGCGACACCGCATTTGCCGCGCGCGCGCAGGCCGACGCCGGCGTGGCACAGGCGCGCGCCGCAGTGCAGGCCGCCGAAGAGAACGCGCGCAGTGTCACCGTCAATCGTGCAGCGCTGGAAGCGGCGGTGGCCAATGCGCAGGCAGCCGTGCAGCTGGCGCAGATCAACCTGGACAACACGCGCATCCTGGCGCCGCGCGACGGCCAGCTGGGTCAGCTCGGCGTGCGCCAGGGCGCCTATGTCACCAACGGCACGCAGTTGATGGCCTTGGTGCCGGACACCTTGTGGGTGGTGGCCAACTTCAAGGAAACCCAAATGGCCAACGTGCGTGTGGGCCAGCGCGCCAGCTTCACCGTGGATGCGCTGGCCAATGCGCGCCTGCAGGGCCGCGTGCAGGAGATCTCGCCAGCGGCCGGCTCCGAATTCAGCGTGTTACCCGCAGACAACGCCACCGGCAACTTCGTCAAGATTGCCCAGCGCATTCCGCTGCGCATCAGCGTCGATCCCGGCCAGCCGCAGGCCGCGCGGCTGCGTCCGGGCATGTCGGTGGTGGTGGCCATCGACACCGCCCAGCGCGCCGAGTAAGCAACGCAGCCGTTATGATGCGGCGATGACTGTTTTGGCCCCCTTTCCTGTGCACTGGCGCGCACTGCGCTTTGCCGAGCTGGACACGCCCCAGCTCTACGCAGTGCTGCGGCTACGCACCGATGTGTTCGTGGTCGAGCAGCACTGCGCGTACCCGGAGCTGGACGGCAAGGACACCCACGCCGAAGTGCTGCACCTGCTCGGCACCACGGATGACGGCGCGCTGGCCGCATACCTGCGCGTGCTGCCGCCCGGGCTGAGCTATCCCGAACCCAGCATCGGCCGCGTCGTCATCGCTGCCGCACACCGCGGCCATGGGCTGGCCCACGTCTTGCTGCGCGAAGGCCTGAGCCTGGTGCAGGCACAGTGGCCCGGCCGTGCCGTGCAACTGGGTGCGCAAACGCACCTGCAGCACGTCTACGCCGCGCATGGTTTTGCGCCCACCTCTGCGCCGTATCTCGAAGACGGCATTCCGCATATCGACATGCTGCGTCGCGCCGACGCAGCCACTCAGGAGCTTGCATGATCACCACACCCGACTACCGCGCGCTGCTCGACACCGCCATCGCCGAAGCCCGCCAGGGCCTGGCCGAGGGCGGCATCCCGATCGGGGCCGCGTTGTACCACAGCGACGGACGTTTGCTTGGCTGCGGCCATAACCGCCGCGTGCAGGAGAACGACCCTTCCGTGCACGGCGAGACCGATGCATTCCGCAAGGCCGGCCGCCAACGCCGCTACCAGGACACCATCATGGTCACCACGCTGGCGCCGTGCTGGTACTGCAGCGGGCTGGTGCGGCAGTTCAATATCGGCACCGTGGTGGTGGGCGAATCGGTCACCTTCCAGGGCGGCATCGACTGGCTGCGCGAGCATGGTGTCAACGTGATCGACCTGCACAGCCAGGAGTGCATGGACCTGCTCGGTGGTTACATCGCCGCCAATCCGGATGTGTGGAACGAGGATATTGGCGAAGACTGAGGACGTGCTGTGGTGGCGCTGGCGTTTGTCGTTGCAGCGCCATGGTGCGTTTGCGCCGTAACTGGATGTGCCAGGCGGCCAGCAACTCCTGTGTAAAAACGTCTGGCCGGTCAGGATCTTCGCAGCAGGTGAAGCTCGCCAATGCCCTGCCCCGGCCTGTCAACGCGCGTTGACATGCCCAGCGCTACGCTCGCGCTTCACACAGGGGGAAGGCGTCGATGGCAGCAGTGGATGTAGTGGTGGCGAATGGCGCTGCGGCGCAGCCGTTTGCGTTGGAGCGGGCGCCGGCAATGCGGCATCTGGCCGCGGTGGACGGCGGGCGGGCGCACGGCGTGCCGCTGGCGAAAGACGCCTTGCCGGCATTGGAAGCAAGTGACCTGACAGAGAGCGACGCGGCCGCGCAGACCGCGCGCCAGGGTGAGAACACCCTGCCGCACGTGGCTTCCGACCGCGCACTGCACGCGCATGTGCAGCTGGGCGCATTGCTGATCCAGCGCTATAGAGACAGCCTGCGCTGATTGTTTCACCGCGAGAGCCGACTGACGGCAGCGAACGGCGCTGCGCTGGAGCCGGCCGTGAGCAGATTAATGTGCGCGCGCGGTGAGCCGCAGTGAAATGCGCGAGCGATGCCGCTGATACAGCGATCGCGTCTGGGCGATTCCTGCGGCTTTGCGTGGCGTTTTAAAGACGTGATCGCCGCAAAAAAAGACCCGCCATCGGCGGGTCTTCTTACAACTGCCGGTCTGCATGCGTTACCGCAAACAGGCCGCACAGGGTCACAGGATGTAACGGCTCAGATCCGGATCCTGGACCAGCTCGCCCAACTGCGCATCCACGTAGGCCGCGTCCACGGTGACGCTCTGGCCATCGCGGTCGGGCGCCTCGTAGCTCAGCACATCGAGCAAGCGCTCCAGCACCGTATGCAGACGCCGCGCACCGATGTTTTCCTGCCGATCGTTCACCTGCGCGGCAATCTCGGCCAGGCGGTCCACCGCATCGGCACCGAAGGTCAAGGCCACGCCCTCGGTCTGCAGCAAGGCTTCGTACTGCTTGATCAACGCCGCCTTGGGCTCGGTGAGGATGCGCACGAAATCGGCCTTGGTCAGCGCGGTAAGTTCCACGCGGATCGGGAAGCGGCCCTGCAATTCCGGAATCAGATCGCTGGGCTTGGCCAGATGGAACGCGCCCGAGGCAATGAACAGGATGTGGTCGGTCTTGACCGTGCCGTACTTGGTTGAGACGTTGGAGCCTTCCACCAACGGCAGCAGATCGCGCTGCACGCCCTCGCGGCTGACATCGCCACCGGACGAACCGGCTTCGCCGCGCTTGGCCACCTTGTCGATCTCGTCGATGAACACGATGCCGTGCTGCTCGCAGGCCTCGATCGCAGCGGTGCGGATGTCGTCTTCGTTGACCAGCTTGCCGGCTTCTTCTTCGATCAACAGCGGGCGCGCGGCCTTGATGGTGAGCTTGCGCTTCTGCGACTTGCCGCCACCCAGGTTGGAGAACATCTGCCGCAGCTGCTGGCCCATTTCTTCCATGCCCGGCGGGGTCATGATGTCCATGCTGGCGTTGACCGCCACTTCCAGTTCGATCTCGCGCTCGTCCAGTTCGCCGTTACGCAACATGCGGCGGAACTTGATGCGGGTTTCGTTGTCCTGCGCCGACGGCTCGTGACGCGCCGCCTCCGGGTCGAAGCCGATGCCGGCCGAGCGTCTCGGCAACAAGGCATCCAGGATGCGATCTTCGGCGCGTTCTTCGGCCTGGTTGCGCACGCGCACCTTGGCCTGCTCGCGGTACAACTTGACCGAGGTATCGGCCAGGTCACGAATAATCTGCTCCACATCCTTGCCCACGTAGCCCACTTCGGTGAAACGCGTGGCTTCCACCTTGACGAACGGCGCATTGGCCAGCGTCGCCAGACGCCGCGCGATCTCGGTCTTGCCCACGCCGGTGGGGCCGATCATCAGGATGTTCTTGGGCATCACTTCGTTGCGCAATTCTTCCGGCAACTGCATGCGCCGCCAGCGATTGCGCAGCGCAATGGCCACCGCACGCTTGGCATCGTGCTGGCCGACGATATGGCGGTCGAGCTCCTGCACGATTTCGCGCGGAGTCATGGTGCTATGGGTATCGGTCATGGTCGGGAATCGGGAATGGGAAAAGGGGAAACGCAAAAGGCGGCACCGGTGAAATAGGGAAGGAACCGCTGTTGCGATTCACGATTCCCCACTCCCGATTCACAGCTCTTCAACCACCACATTGCGATTGGTATAAATGCAGATATCGCCGGCGATGTTGATCGCCTCGGTGGCAATGGTCCTGGCGTCCAGCTCGGTGTGCGCCAGCAACGCGCGTGCGGCAGACAGGGCGTACGAGCCGCCGGAGCCGATCGCGATGATGCCGTCTTCCGGCTCGATCACATCGCCGGTTCCGCTGATGATCAGCGAGGTTTCCTTGTCGGCCACGGCCAGCAATGCTTCGAGCTTGCCCAGGCGGCGCTCGGTGCGCCAATCCTTGGCCAGCTCCACGGCGGCGCGGGTCAGCTGGCCGTGCTTGTCCAGCTTGGCTTCGAACAGTTCAAACAGGGTGAACGCATCGGCGGCTGCACCGGCAAAACCGGCCAGTACCTGGCCGTCGCGGCCGAGCCGGCGCACCTTGCGCGCATTGCCTTTCATGACCGTATGGCCGAGGGTGACCTGACCATCGCCGGCGACGGCGACATGCCCGCCACGTCGGACCGAAATGATGGTGGTGGCGTGAACGACGTTGGGGTTCTGGCTGGGATCCATGGGTCCTCCGGGGGTTTCCAAAGAGGTGGGGACGCCCCTGCCGGGTTCAAGCGCGCTGCCGCGCATCGGCGCAGCGCGCTTGAACCTGCTCACGTTTGAGACAGCAGCGCCACTGCATGCCGCGTACAGCGCTTGCTTGGACCACCACGTATTGGGCGTTATTTGCACACGCCCGGCAGCGGCTTGTGCAGCAAGTGCCGGGCCTGGCGTTGACCGATCCGTTGCCCAGGCCCGCGCTCAAGCAACATGCAAACGCCTAGCCGAAGATTCCAGCAGGCGCATCGACCGCAGTGCGATCAGCGCGACATCCGTAACAGCCCTGACGCGCATGATGCAGATGCACGTAGGCGATCTGCGCGTCGTCCAGACACGCGTGCAGCCACGCTGCGACGTCTTCGCCTGCACACACCTCGGCGGCCGTCAGATGATGACGATGATCGTAAGCGCGTAGCGAGATCAGCCGCGATCGGATCGCAGCCGGCACTGCATCTGGTTCCAGCTGCGCACACGCCACTGTGGTACGCACAAAGATTGGCCCGCTCGCGCGGTACGGCGAATCGGCAGCCTGATGCAGATACGGCAACAGCAGCAACTGTTCGCCTGCGCGCGCGTCCTGCAGGCTGACACGACACGGGAATCCATCATCGGCATCGGCGATCACGCGCACGGCTTGGTGGTTGGCCAGCGCAGCGTCGTCGAGCACATGTAAATAGGCGAACAAGGCCGGATCGAGTCCTGTCAAACGAAACGAGGTCATGGCGGTCTTCCAGAGCTGGAAGCGCAGCGTGACCCACGCATGCCGGCCCTGCTCGCCGTCTTCGGACACGGCAGCGTCTGCGTGCACGCATGCCGCTCTCCCACCGGGACATGACGTGGGGTGAGGGCGCCTGTACTGACAGTGCATCAATCACCCGCCACACGCTGCTGACGGCCATCTCCAGGTGTGCCAGCGCGTTGCTGGTCCGTCATCTGGGAGATGGCATTCCCCCTCTCCCGGCAGGAGCGAAGCTCAGCAGCGGCGATGCATGCGAAGCGCGGTCAGCGACGCGCACCAGCGCCTGTGGGTGCAGACCGCAATCGGCAACTTCTTATGCTGCGTCCCAATTACTCGGCAGCCTTTTTGCGTTTCGCCCGCGGATGCGCAGCGTCGTAGACCTTGGCCAGATGCTGGAAATCCAGATGGGTATAGATCTGCGTGGTGGCGATATCCGAATGCCCCAGCAACTCCTGCACACCGCGCAGGTCGCCGGAGGACTCCAGGATGTGGCTGGCAAAACTGTGGCGCAGCATGTGCGGATGCACGTGCTTGAACATGCCCTGGCGTACCGCCAGTTGCTTGATGCGGATCTGCACCGCGCGTTGCGAGATCGCACCGCCCGCACGCCCCGGGAAGACATGCGTTTGCGCGCTGCCGCCACTGTCGCGCTGCCAGGCGCGCAAGGCCGTCACCGCATGCGACCCCACGGGTACCAGGCGTTGCTTGCCGCCCTTGCCAAGCACCGTGACCAGGCCGCTGTCCAGATCCAGATCGCGCCAGCGCAAGGCGCACAGCTCGCTCAGACGCAACCCGGAGGAATAGAACAATTCCAGCAAGGCGCGGTCGCGCAGGCCCAGCGGCGCGTCGGTCGGCACTTCTACAAGCCGCACAGCTTCATCGGCATCCAGCACCTGCGGCAATTTGCGCGGCGCCTTGGGCGCACGCAACGCAGCCGCAGGGCTGGTCGCGATGCGGCCATGCTTGAGCAACCACGCGTAATAACTCCGGCAAGCCGACAGACGACGCTGCAGGCTCTTCGGCGACAACCCGCGCCGGTGTTCGGCAGTGACAAATTGCCGCAGCTGCGCGCTGTCGAGCTGCGCGACATCGTCGCTGCCCTGCGCACTTGCCCAACCGATCAGCGCGGAAAGATCGCGCCGGTAGGCGTCTAGCGTATGTGCCGAGACCTGACGTTCGATCTGCAGATGCGCCAGGAAGGGCTCTACCGCAGACAACGTTGCATCTGCGCCGGGCCCGGTCGTCGCTTTCGGCGAGGAACCCCGCGCATCCGCAACCGGCGGCGCTGTCTCAGGCATCGAAGCGCTGCAGTGCCACCACCAGGGATTCGCCCATCATGCGCAGGAACAACGTGCCCATGCCCGGGTAGAACCGATTGGCGTCGCTGCTGCCCGCCGCGATCAGGCCGATGCCCGGCAACGGCAGCAACGCGGTGGATTGCACCTCGCCGGCGTGCGCGCCGTACAACAGGGCGTGTTTTTCGGCTTGCAGGCGGCCGCAGATCGGCTCGCCATCGGTGAGGCAATCGCGAAATGGCGCCAGGCGCGCGTCATCGGCCGCCATCACCTGCAACCAGTCTGCCTCCAGCCCGGCGACCGGTTGCAGCAACACCAGCCGCACCAGTTCGCCATTGAAATCTTCCGCCAACGACGCGGCCATCGCCTTGAGCGTGTCGGCCGGGGTGGCTTGGCGCATCAGCGCGAGCGTCAGTTGATGCGTGCGCACCGCCAGCCGCTCGTTGACCTGCGCATTGCTGCCCAGTTCGTGCAGGCGCCGCGACAATTCACGGTTCTTGTCGCGCAGCACTTCCAGCTGGTACGTGGCCAGGGAGGCGGTAGGGCCGTCGTCGCGCGGCACCAGCAGGCTCAACGCCAGATCCGGGAACTGCTTGAGAAAGGTCGGATGGCGGCGCAGCCAGTTGGCGACGTCATGCGCGCCGAGTTTGTCGGTCTCGCTCATTGGTTCCACTCTCCATCGAAGACGAACACGGCCGGCCCGGACATCACCACCTGCGCCTGCTCGCCGGCCCAGCGGATCCGCAATTCGCCACCCGGCAAGGACACCCGCACATCGCGCTCGACCCGGCCCCGATGCATCAGCACCACCGCCGCCGCGCACGCACCGCTGCCGCAGGCGAGCGTTTCGCCAACGCCGCGCTCGTACACGCGCAACCGCACGTGCGCCGGGTCGACCACCTGTGCAAACCCGACATTGACCGATTCGGGAAACGCCGCGTTCTGTTGCAGCAACGCACCCACTCGCTCCACCGGCGCCGCATCGACCCGGCCAACTTCCACCACCGCGTGCGGGTTGCCCATCGACACCGCGCCAAAGCGCACGGTTTCTCCGTGCACGGGCAGCGCGTATTCGTCGCGTGCATGGGCGAAGCCGGCCAGCGGAATCTGCGTAGGCTCGAACTGCGGCACGCCCATCGCCACCGAATATGTGCCCGCATCCAATCGCTCGACGCGGTGCGCGGTGAAGGGGCTGTCGATGGTGAAGACATCGCCCTGCGCGGTGCCCTCGCGCACCAGCCACGCGGCCACACAGCGCGCGCCATTGCCGCACTGCTGCGAGTGCGATCCGTCGGAATTCCAGATGCGGTAGGCGGCCACCGCCTCGGCGCTACGTGGCGCTTCGATGGTCAGGATCTGGTCGCAGCCCACACCGAAATGACGATCCGCCAACCGCGCGGCCAGGCTGGCATCGGGCGGCGGTGTGCCATCGCGTAGATCCAGCACCACGAAATCGTTGCCGGCGCCATGCATCTTGGTGAAACGCAAGCGCCCAGTGTGGACGTCAGCGCTCATTGCCGCTGCTGGCGGGCTGATCCGTGGTCGGCGCGGGCTGGGTGGTGCTGTCGGTCGGCGCGGGCGCAGGCGTCTGCGATTCGTCCAACGGTTGCGGTGCATCCGGCGGCTGCAGCACGGGCTGGGCCTCTACCGGCACCGGCTTCTGCGGCATCACCAGCGGGCCCTTGTTGCCGCAGGCGGCGAGCAGGACGAGGGTCGCACCCACCAGTGCGAGACGAACAGACGGTCGGGACATAAGGCTCATGCACCGAAGTATAGCCAGAACACCCTGACTGCCGTGCGCTCAGTGCGAGGCAGGCGTTTGCAGTGCGCGCGGCGGCGGCTCCGGGCGCAGCCACAGCCAGATGGCCACCACCGCCATGCTGCCGATCGACAGGCATTTGACCCACAGCACCGGCACGCACCACAGCATGATGGCCGCGCAGACGGTCATGGTCAGGGTCGCCATCCATTTGGCCTTGCGGCTCACCGCGCGATAGGTCTGCCATTCGACGATCGCCGGGCCAAAGCGCGGGTGCGCCAGCAGCCAGCGGTGCAGGCGTTCGGAGCCGCGCGAGGCGGCCCAGGCGGAGATCAGCACGAATACGGTAGTGGGCAGGCCGGGGACGAAGATGCCGACAATGCCAGTCGCCAGGCTGGCATAAGCCAGCAGCCACCACGCCCAGCGGAATCGGTTCGGTCGCGTCATGGGGGAATGATACGGCCAGTGGTGGGGGTTGGTGGGGGGATGGTTTTTGTTGCAGGTGGGTGTGGGGTGCGCTTGGGAGCGGCTTTGTGTTGGCGCGCGTGCCATGTGTGTGCGCTCAGGCTCGCTTCGCTTTTGCGGCGGCGTTCTTTCAGCCGGATGCTTTGCCCGGAGAGCGCACGAAGGGGTGGGTTGATCGCGGTGGCGGTCGATGTTTGGACTTGCTTCTGATGGTTGATCAGGGTGGCGCGAAGCCAGGAGCAAGCGCAGAGCTTTCGCGCCTGCGGCGCGAGTTCCTTTTGTCTTGGCAAAAGGAACCAAAACCGCTGTCGCCGACGCGATCCGGTGCGGTGAAGCCGCACCGGTGCCCTGCGCTCCTCACCACGCGGGGCACGGCGCCCAAACTCGCTGCGCTCAGACAAGGGCGCCTCTTCGGCCCCGCGCGGCTGCGGTGCTCGGCTCGCTTTAAGGCGACGTTGGTGGAGCGAGAGCATCAGCAAAAGCGAGAGCGGGAGCAGGAGCAGGAGCAGGAGCAGGAGACAAAAAAGAAAACCGGTGAGGAAAAACGCTAGGTGGGACGGCGGGAAGCGAAGCAGGAAGCGGAAGCGACAAGGGAACGCAAAGAAGGACGACGTGAAGTGGGAAGTGGCAAGTGGAGGCAACGCCAGCCTCCCGCATCCACCGCCCCCTGACATCCAGGCAAATAGCTAATCGCTAAAAACCCTCGCAATCTGCTCTTACGAATCCCAAATCCCGACTCCCCAATCCCCGCCCCTCAACTACTTGACGCCCAGCTGGTCCAGCACGAAGGCATACGATTCGGCCAGTTCGCGGTAGCGGCGGAAGCGGCCGGATTTGCCGCCGTGGCCGGCTTCCATGTTGGTGCGGAAGACGATCGGGTAGGTGCCGGTGTTGTCGTCGCGGAGCTTGGCGACCCACTTGGCCGGTTCCCAGTACTGCACCTGCGAATCCCACAGGCCGGTTCCGACGAACATCGCCGGGTAGGCCTGCTTGCGCACGTTGTCGTACGGGGAATACGACAGCATGTAATCGTAGTAATCCTTGGTTTCCGGGTTGCCCCATTCATCGTATTCGTTGGTGGTCAGCGGAATGCTGGCATCGAGCATGGTGGTGACCACGTCCACGAACGGCACCTGCGCCACCATCACCCGGTAGTCCTGCGGGGCCATGTTGGCCACCGCGCCCATCAGCAAGCCGCCTGCGCTGCCGCCGGAAGCCGCAACGCGGTCCTTGGCGGCATAGCCCTGTGCCACCAGACCGCGGGTGATGTCGACGAAGTCGTTGAAGGTGTTCTGCTTGTGCAGCAGCTTGCCGTCGTCATACCACTGCCGGCCCATTTCCTGGCCGCCACGGATGTGCGCGATGGCATACACCACGCCACGATCCAGCAGGCTCACCGCCGGCAGGTTGAAGGCCGGGTCCATCGACATGCCGTAGCTGCCGTACGCGTACTGGAACAACGCGGCAGTGCCGTCTTTCTTGAAGCCTTTCTTGTAGACCAGCGACACCGGCAGCTTGACGCCGTCGCGCGCGGTCACCCAGACGCGTTCGGTCACGTAGTTGCCGGCCTCGTAACCGATCACCGGCTGCTGCTTGAGCAGCTTGCGCTCGCCGGTCTGGGTATTGAGTTCGTAGGTGGTGGCCGGTGTGGTCAGCGAGGTGTAGGTGTAGCGCAACCACGCGGTATCTGGCTCGGAGTTGACCGACAACCCCATCGAATACGCCGACTCGTCGGTCTTGACGTACTCGTGGCTGCCATCGCGCTTGAGCAGGCGGACGCGCTCCAGGCCACCGGACCGTTCTTCGATGGCGGTGAAGCCGTCGAACAGTTCGTAGCTTTCGATATACACGTTCGGGTCGTGCGCCACCCAGTCGGTCCACTGCTTGCGCGTGGTCGCATTGGTGGGTGCGGTGACCAGCTTGAAGTTCTTGGCGCCATCGGCATTGGTGCGGATCACCCAGCGGCCATCGAAATGCTCCGGCTGGTATTCGACGTCGCGCTCGCGCTTGGCCAGCACGGTGAAGGTCTCGGGCTTGTCGGCCGGCGCGTAGCGGGTTTCCGAGGACACCGTGCTCTCCACGCCGATGACGATGTACTTGTCGTCACGGGTGCGGGAGATGCCCATGTAGAAGCTGTCGTCTTTTTCCTCGTAGACCAGCACATCGTCCTTGGCCGGCGTGCCGAGCACGTGCTTCTTGACGCGCACGGTGAGCAACGTTTCCGGGTCGTTTTCTACATAGAACAGGGTTTTGTTGTCGTCGGCCCACACCACGTTGGCGGAGACGCCTTCCACGGTGTCCGGATAGACCTCGCCAGTCTCCAGGTTCTTGAAACGGATGGTGTACTGGCGGCGGCCCACTGCATCGTCGGCCCAGGCCAGGATGCGGTTGTCCTGGCTGACTTCGGCATCGCCAACACTGAAGTAGCCCTTGCCCTCGGCCAGGGTGTTGACGTTGAGCAGGATTTCTTCCGGTGCGTCCATGCTGCCCTTGCGGCGCGCCTGGATCGGGTAGTCCTTGCCGGCCTCGTAGCGCGTGTAATACCAGTAGCCGCGCTCGCGGTACGGCACGCTGGCGTCGTCCTGCTTGATGCGCCCGACAATCTCGGTGTACAGCGTGTCTTCCAGCGGTTTCAGCGGCGCCATCAAGGCATCGGTGTAGGCGTTTTCGGCGTTGAGATACGCCAGCATGGCCTTGTTCTCACGCTTGTCGTCGCGCAGCCAGTAGTAGTCATCGTTACGGCTAGCACCGAACGGGGCCTTGACCACGTGCGGATGCTTGGCCACGTCCGGCGGCGTCGGGAGGGCGGCAAGTGCGGAAGGAACAGAGCTGGTCATCAGGCTGGCGATCAACAAGGTCAGGACAGGTTTCATCAGATTGGGGTCCGTTGGATGAACGCAATGCCATCCCAGCGCGCGAGTGTGGAAGAGGCCGCCGGGGAGCGTCATGTGTCCGAGGTCATGCTGGTCTATCATCTTCGCAATGGACTCACTGCTTTCGCCCGTGTCCGGCTATAGCCGCCGCAGCCAGGACATCGCGCCCTTCCATGTGATGGCCCTGCTGGCACGCGCCAACGCACTGGAACAGGCCGGCCACGATGTCATCCACCTGGAAATCGGCGAGCCGGACTTCACCACCGCTGCGCCCGTGGTGGCCGCCGGCCAGGCTGCATTGGCGGCAGGCCACACCCGTTACACCGCCGCACGCGGGCTGCCCGCGTTGCGCGAGGCAATTGCCGGGTTTTACGCGCAGCGTTACGGTTGCCGCGTCGATCCCGAGCGCGTTCTGGTCACCCCGGGCGGCTCCGGCGCTTTGCTGCTGGCCAGCAGCCTGTTGGTCGACCCGAGCAAGCATTGGTTGCTCGCCGACCCGGGGTATCCGTGCAACCGCCACTTCCTGCGCCTGGTCGAAGGTGGCGCGCAGCTGGTACCGGTGGGCCCGGATAGCGACTACCAACTGACCCCGGCGCTGGTGGATGCCTGTTGGACGGCCGACAGCGTTGGCGCGCTGGTGGCTTCACCGGCCAACCCCACCGGCAGCGTGCTCTCGCGTGCGCAGCTGGCCGCCTTGTCGCAGGCCTTGCAGGCGCGTGGCGGCCACCTGGTGGTGGATGAGATCTACCACGGCCTGACCTACGGCCTGGACGCGCATAGCGTGCTGGAAGTGGACGACAGCGCGTTCGTGCTGAACAGTTTTTCCAAATACTTCGGCATGACCGGCTGGCGCCTGGGCTGGCTGATCGCCCCGCCCTCTGCGGTGCCCGAGTTGGAAAAACTCGCGCAAAACCTCTACATCAGCGCCTCGTCCATCGCCCAGCACGCCGCCCTGGCCTGCTTCACACCCGAGAGCATCGCCATCTTCGAAGCGCGCCGCGCCGAGTTCCAGCAACGCCGCGATTACCTGTTGCCTGCACTGCGCGCACTGGGCTTCGACATCGCCGTCGAACCGCAAGGCGCGTTCTATCTGTACGCCGACATCAGCGCATTCTCCAACGACGCGCAGGCCTTCTGCGCGCACTTCCTGGAAACCGAACATGTCGCCTTCACTCCCGGCATCGACTTCGGCTTCCACCGCGCCAATCAGCACGTCCGCATCGCCTATACGCAAAGCCTGCCGCGGCTTGAACAGGCGGTAGAGCGGATCGCGCGCGGGTTGCGGCATCTTTGATTTCGCACTACGCGATGAGCACAGTTCATCTCCGCAGCCGCGTTTAGAGCGGCAGCAGCACACGCATTGCCGTCGATATAAACAGCTGTAGCTGCTGTTTTTCCTGCCTCTGCGCTTTTTCTTTTTCTTTTCTTTTGCGCCTCTGCTCTGGCTACTCGCTTGCGCCTCCGCTTGCCCCGGAGCGAGCCGAGCACCGCAGTCACGCGTGGCCGAAGAGGCGCCCTGTCTGAGCGTAGCGCGCTTGGGCGCCGTGCCGCGCGTGGCGAGCAGCGCAGGGCACCGGTGCAGCTCCATCGCACCGGATCGCGTCGCGCGACATGGTCTTGGTTACTTTTGCTGAAACAAAAGCAACCCGCGCCGCAAGGCGCGGAAGCTGTTGCTTGCTACTTTGCTCAGGGCTTTGTTTTGCAGTTGCTTATCAAACACGCATCAATCACCACGTGCAGCCGTACCCTCCTCCGCCCTTCGGGCACCTTCTCCCGCAGGAGAAGGAAGCATAAAAAAGCCCTGAGCCAATCGACCCAGGGCTTTCTTCAGAGCAAGACACAACGAAAGCAACTCGACTTAGATAACCACTTCCGGCCGGCGCTTCAATCCGCTAAACGCTCCCACAGAAAGCTGTAGGCCAGCGCCGACATATGCGCCGCCTGCGCATTGTTGGCCGCGCCGCCGTGGCCGCCTTCGATGTTTTCGTAATAGGTCACGTCCTTGCCCGCCTCGATCATCTTGGCCGCCATCTTGCGTGCGTGGCCCGGATGCACGCGGTCATCGCGCGTGGAGGTCAGAAAGATCACCGGCGGGTAGGTCTTCTTCGGATCGAACAGGTGATACGGCGAGAAGGTTTGGATGAATGTCCAATCGTCGGTGTCCGGGTTGCCGTACTCGGCCATCCACGAGGCGCCCGCCAACAGATGGCTGTAGCGCTTCATGTCCAGCAGCGGCACCTGCACCACCACCGCACCAAACAGCTCCGGATACTGGGTCAGCATGTTGCCGGTCATCAGGCCGCCGTTGCTGCCGCCCTGCACGCCCAGGTGCTTGGTCGAGGTGATCTTGCGCGCGACCAGATCCTTGGCGACCGCGGCCATGTCTTCATAGGCCTTGTGGCGGTTCTGCTTGAGCGCGGCCTGGTGCCAGCGTGGGCCATATTCGCCACCGCCGCGGATGTTGGCCACCACGTAAACGCCGCCCTTCTCCAGCCAGGCACGGCCCAGGGCGCCGGAATAATTCGGCGTCATCGAGATCTCGAAACCGCCATAGCCATACAGCAGGGTCGGCGCGCTGCCATCGAGCTTGAGATCCTTCGGCCGCACCAGGAAGTACGGCACGCGAGTGCCATCCTTGCTGGTGGCAAAGTGCTGCTCGATGCTGTCCTTGCCGGCATCGAAGAACGCCGGCATGGTCTTCAGCGGTTGCGGCGCGGTGCCTACGTCCACCCACGACAAGGTGGTCGGCGTGAGGTAGTCGGTGACGGTCAGCCACAACGCATCGCTGTCATCGCTGTCCACGGCGCCGACATCCACGGTGCCGAAGGCTGGCGCACCGACAAAGGCACTTTTCTTCCAGCCATCCTGCGAGGGCGTGATCACGCTCAGGCGGTTCTTGACGTCTTCCAGCACGTTCAAGACCAGGTGCGAGCGCGTCCAGGTCATGCCGGCCAGCGAGGTGGTGTCGGTGGGCTCGAACAGCACATCGAAGTCGCGCTTGCCCTGCATGAAGGCATCAAAGCGCGTGACCAGCAGCGAGCCGGCCTTGTAGGTCTTGCCGCCCACCGTCCACGGCTCGCGCAGCTCCAGGGTGAGCCACTCGCGCTTGACGCTCTTGTTGGCGGAGTTCGGCGCATCCACCTTTACCAGCGCGCCATCGGCCTTCTTGAAATACAGCTCGTCATTGTAGAAGGCCAGCGTGCGGCTGACGAAATCACGCTCGAATCCAGGCGTGTCGTCGTGCATCGCCATGATGTACATGTCGGTGGGCTTGCCCTCGTACACCACCTTGGCCGTGCTCAGCGGCGTGCCGCGCTTCCACTGCTTGGCAATACGCGGATAGCCGGAGCTGGTCATCGCGCCGGCGCCGAAATCGGTATAGACGTAGACGGTGTCCTGATCGATCCAGCCCAGCCCGCCCTTGGCTTCGGGGCGGAAGAACCCGTCCTTGACCCACTGCTTGGTGGACAGGTCGAACTCACGCGTCACGTCCGCGTCGGCACCGCCGCGCGACAGCGCGATCAGGCAGCGCTGGTAGCCCGGGCGCAGGCAATCGGCGCCGTGCCAGACCCAGTTCTCTTTCTCGGCTTTGTTGAGCGCATCCAGATCCAGCACGGTTTCCCACTTGGGCGCCGCCTTGCGGTATTCGTCCAGTGTGGTGCGCCGCCACAGGCCGCGCTCGTGCTGCTTGTCCTTCCAGAAGTTGTAGTAGTAAGGGCCGATCTTCTGTACGGCGGGAATCTTGGCATCCGAGTCGAGCACCTCGCGGATGCTCGATTCCATCTGTTTGAAGGCCGGGGTCACCGCCAGCCGCGCCTCGGTCTTGGCGTTCTGCGCCTTGACCCAGTCCAGCGGCTTGGCGCCGGTGACATCTTCCAGCCAGGCATACGGATCATTGGACACGGCGGTTTCCTCTGCAGAGACGGCGCCAGCAGTGATCAGGCCAGCAACCAGGCAGATCGAGGCGAATTTGGACATGGGGGTTCCCTAAGAAAGCGAGCCGCCGGACCGTAACATAGCCGTTCGGCGGCTTCCCCTGCCGAAGGTCAGGCCGCGCGCACCTGCGTCGCCGTGCGCGAACCCACGCGACGGCGCTGCGCCTGCGGCCCCCGTCGCCGCGTTCTTGCTGGCCGCTCGCCCCGGCGCGGCAATGCCGGCACGGCGAACCGGTACAGGCTCCACCACGCCAGCATCGGCATGCCGACCAGCCACAGCGGCAACCAGCCGATCCACTCGCTGTGGCCGCGCGCCGCCGGCCACACCAGCACCAGGGCCAGCCCGGCCAGGGCGACCTGACGCACCGGACGCAGCACGCGCGGGTCGGGAGTTTCGGAACGACGGGAAAGGCGATGCGACATGGCGGCACTCCGTGGCGGGATGGATGAGGACAGGCCGGCAGAATTGCCTGCGGCCATCTCACCGGCTGCGACCTGTGCGACACCGGTGACAGCGCCGCTATTTCCATGCGTGTGGCAGGTTGGCGGCGGCATTACTCGCTGCATGCTGCACGCCCGCGGCTGGCGGCCCGCGGTGTTCCCGCGCCGCTGCGCCACTGATGGACTTCCGCCGTGCGTAGGCCCCGCAACGCCGAGCAAGCCTGGTTGGACCAGCACTCGCGCGGTTTCCGGTTCCGGCACCAACCGCACACCACGGCCGTTACCCACGCGTCGCCAGCAGCGCAGTTTTACCTAAGTGCCGCAATGCGCAGGGCCATCCAAGACAGGCGGCGGCGGACCCCAGCACTCGCGCTGTCCCGGTACATGCATCAACCACCCCCAGCCCTCCCCAACGCGTCGCCGGTCACGCGGGCTGATCAGCCAGATCAGGCTGATGTGGCATGCGCAGCCGCATCCACCGGCCCGCGGTCAGCGCCACCACTGTCGCGGCTCCGTCATCTGGCTGCCGTCCACTGGCGCGGCTGGCACGCGCGCCCGGCCGGTCCAGCGGCGTTTGTCGACGCCAGGCGCAACCGTTGACGCGAACTTGCCCCCTGCATGCGGTAGTGTGCTGACCCAACTGACCCTCTGTGACTTTGCGATGCGCCTGACCGTTTCGATCGCCCTCGCTTTCCTGCTCGTGCTTGGCCTGCCCACGGCGCAGGCCAAGGACACACCGACCACGGAGCGGCCGATCGACCTGCCCAAGATCATGGGCACCTGGTACGTGATTGCGCGCATGCCCAACCCGGTCGAGCGCGGCCATGTCGCCAGCCGCGACGAATACACCCTGGTGGAAGACGGCAAGGTGGCGGTGCGCTATCGCTACCGCGAAGGCTTCGAGGAGCCGGAAAAGGAAGTCAACGCACGCGCCTCGGTGGACGCGGACAGCGGCAACCGCGATTGGCGGGTGTGGTTCTACAAGGTCATTCCGGCCAAGCAGCGCATCCTGGAAATTGCACCCGACGGGTCGTGGATGCTGATCTCCTACCCCGGCCGCGACCTGGCCTGGATCTTCGCGCGCAAGCCGGACATGAGCCGCGACCAGTACCGCACCCTGGTCAACAAGATGCGCGACGACTACGCCATCTACACCGACAAACTCAAGCGCGTGCCGCAGCTGCCAGAACAGGTAGGCCGGCTGGGCTTCGAAGTCCCCGACAAGCGCTGATCGGCGCCCGCGCACGCGGCCATGCCAGCGTGCGCTCCCCGGCGTTGCCCACCGGGCTTGGAGCAGCGATCAAAACGACTGCGCAGCCTCCAGGGCGCGCGGCCGGCGCTCGAAACCGGCATGTCCCACGTACGGTCCGGTTCTTCCGCGCCGTTAGCAGCCACCTGACAACTGCCCGCTACGTTTTGTGAGCCGCGCTTAGTCGTAATTACTCAACGCCAGCGATAGCAGCGATTTGGCCTGCTCGCGCAGCGACATCGGCTCGACGATTTCCGCATCCGAGCCGTAGTGCAGCACATCCATCAGCAGCTCGCGCGAGACGCTGTACGGCACCTTCAGTTCGTAACGGCCGTCGGGCAGGAAGCGCCCTTGCTGCTTGGAATGCCAGTGCTCGTCGGCCACCCAGCGCGCGGCCTTGGCGCTGAACACGATGGTGGCCCAGCCCTTGGGCGCGCCCGAAAAAATGCCGTAGCTGGCGCCCAGCTGCGCATCCAGTTCGCTGTCGGGCACGTCGCGCGCGGTGGTATCGATGATGCGTGCGTGGTTGATACGGTCCACCGCAAAGCTGCGCACGCCCTCGCGGCCGTGGTCCCACGCATCCAGGTACCAGTTGTCGCGGTAATGGGTAATGCGCTGCGGCGACACCGTGCGCTTGGTCGATTCGTCCGTGGAGCGGGCGCGGTAGTCGAAACTCAACTGCTTGCGCTCCAGCACTGCCGAAGCCACGCTGCGGAAGCTGGCTTCGTCCAGCTTGCGGCCGCGGTGCGGGATCACCCGGACCCGGTCCACCGGCCACTGCGAGACGCCAGCCTGGGCGGCGAGCAGGCCTTCGATCCGCTGCTGCAGCGGTGCCAGCATCGAGGACAGCACGCCGCCGCCGGTCCGCGACAGCAGCTGCTGCGAGGCCAGCAAGGCGTGCAGTTCTTCGGAACTCAGCCACAGGCCCGGCAGCTCGAAGCGGTCGCTTTCGCCAGACAGATAGCGGAAGCCGGATTCGCCGTCGCCCTCCACCGGGGCCATCAGCGCATCGCGCAGAAAGGCCAGGTCGCGGTAAACGGTGGCGCGGGAACAGCTCAGCTCATCTTGCAGGCGCGCCACCGTGACCGGGTAGCGGGCCGACTTGAGCAGGCGATGCAGGGCGTTGATACGTTCGTAGCGGTCCATGCGCTGATTATGTCCGAGTCTTCGCGCGACGGGGTGAGCATCCACGCCCCGCGCAAGGCCTGCCTACCCGGCCGGCGCAGGGGGCGCGGCACGCCGATCGCCCGAACCGCCAATGAAGCGCGGCTTCACCCGGTCCTGACGCGGTCGCCCAGTCCGTTATCATGAAATCGCTTTCACCTCTCTGCCCTCCCTTTCGTCTCCAAGAGTGCCGCCCATGTCACGCCGTGCCCCGTTGTCTGCCCTGTTGCCGCTGTTGTTGATTACGCCCACCGTCTGGGCCCAGGCGGTCGCACCGGCGCCGGCAGACCCGGCCGCCGCCTTGATGCCCTCCCCCTGGAGCGGCAGCAGTGGCGAGCTCGGCTATGCGTCCGCGCACGGCAACAGCACCACCGACAGCCTCAACGGGCGCATCCGCCTGCGCTACACCGATGGCGACTGGATCCACAGCCTGGATGCCACCGCGCTGCGCTCGAGCTCGGAATACACCAATACCAACGACGACGGCAGCGTGACGCGCGAGCGCCAGACCACCGCCGAGCGCTACACCGGCAGCGCCGGCAGCGCGCTGCAGCTGGGCGAACACCGCCAGCTCACCGCGACCGGCCGCTACGAACACGATGACTTCGCCACCTACGACCGCCTGGCCACCTTCGGTATCGGTTACGGCACGCGCCTGATCGATGCCGATCGTTTTTATCTGGACGCGCAGATCGGCCCGGGTATCCGCCGCGCGCACAACAGCGACGACGACCGCAACGAGACCGGGCTGATCGGTCGTGGTTTGTTCGACCTGAAATACACCGTCACCGACAACACCGATCTGATCAACACGCTGCTGGTGGAATCGGGCGAATACAACACCTACGCGCAGAACGATTTTGGCGTGCAGGTCAGCATGAATTCGCACTTCGCGCTCAAGGCCGCCTGGCAGATGCGCCACAACAGCGACGTCAGTGAGGGCGACAAGAAGACCGACACGCTGACCACAGTGAACCTGGTCTACACGTTCAAGTAAGCCATTGCGTTTCGTAGGAGCGGCATTGGCTGCGAGGGTTTTTATCGATTACGTGCAGGTGTTATCGGTAACGCGTTCGCGGCCAAGGCCGCTCCTACTAGTTGGCTGGCGGCTTGCAGCGCCGCGGCAGCTGCGGTGGCGCTCCTCGGGTACGCCATCGGCGATGACGTGATGTCCTAGGCAAATCTCTGCATCTCGCCATCAGCCATGCAGCAACAATGAACCGCTAGCGTAGGAGCGGCCTTGGCCGCGAGGGCTCTGCCGATCAGGTGTCAGCGTCGGTGTTATCGGTAATGCGTTCGCGGCCAAGGCCGCTCCTACGAGATGGCTTGCGGCTTGCAGCTCCGCGGCAGCTGCGCAGCGCGCGCTTTGAACAAGCGATCGGCGATGCCGCCGATGTCTTAGGCAGGGCTGCGTCTCGTCATCGGCCATGCATCAGCCATGGACCGCTAGCGTAGGAGCGGCCTTGGCCGCGAGGGCTCTGCCGATCAGGTGTCAGCGTCGGCGTTATCGGTAACGCGTCGCGGCCAAGGCCGGTCCTACGGTCTGGCTAGCGCTTACAGCTCCGCCAGCAGCTGTGCGGCGCCTTTTTCGAACAGGCCGTCGGCGACGCAGCGGCCGAGGTCTTCGGTGGCGTCGGGGCTGCCGTGTGCCTCGGCGTGGATCAGGCGGCCGTCGCTGGCACTGCCCACCATGCCCTGCAGAAACAGGTCCTCGCCTTCCCAGCGCGCGAAGGCGGCCACCGGCACGTGGCAACTGCCGTGCAGGGCACGATTCATCGCGCGCTCGGCCTCCACGCAGGCGCGCGTGCGGCCGGCATCCAGCACTGCCAGCAGGTCGTGGATGCGGGCATCGTCGCCGCGGCATTCCACCGCCACCGCGCCTTGCGCCGGAGCGGGCAGCCACTCCGGTGCGTCCAGCCGCGCGGTGATGCGGGCTTCCAGGCCCAGCCGCTGCAGGCCGGCGCAGGCCAGCACGATGGCGTCGTAGCCGCCGTTGTCGAGCTTGGCCAGGCGGGTGTTGACGTTGCCGCGCAGGTCGATCAATTCCAGGTCCGGGCGCGCGGCGCGCAGCTGCGCCTGGCGGCGCAACGACGAGGTGCCCACGCGTGCGCCCAGCGGCAGGGCCTGCAAGGTGGCGTAGAGGTTGGACACCAGCGCATCGGCCGGGTCGCCGCGTTCCAGGATGGCCGGCAGCACGAACGGCGCGTCCAGCTCCATCGGCACGTCCTTGAGCGAGTGCACGGCGCAATCGGCCTCGCCGCGCAGCATCGCCAGCTCCAGTTCTTTGAGGAACAGGCCCTTGCCGCCGATGGCGGCCAGCGAGCGGTCCAGCACTTCATCGCCGCGGGTGCTCATCGGCACCAGCACGACCTCCAGCCCGGGGTGGTGCTGGCGCAGCGCGGTGGCGACGTGTTCGCTCTGCCAGAGGGCAAGCGGGCTCTTACGGGTGGCGATGCGCAGCGTGGTCATGCCGCCATTATCGCGGACACGACGCCCAACTCATACCTGGCGCAGTTGTTCGCGCAAGCTGGCCACGCAGCGGCGGCTCACTTCCAGGGTCTGCGGCACGTTGCGCAGCACCGCATGCACCTGGCCATCGCCGCTGCGGCGCAGCTCCACCAGCTCCTCGCGGGCGACCAGGCAATTGCGGTGGATGCGCACCAGGCGCTCGGCGAATTCGTCTTCCAGCGATTTGAGCGACTCTTCGATCAGGTCCTCACCGCGGGCGTGGTGGACGATGACGTACTTCTCCTCCGCCTGCAGATAGCGGATGTCCTGGATCGCGATCAACCGCAGGCTGCCGCGCAGCCGCGCACACAGGTGGGTACGCAGCGGCGCGGCCGGCGCGAGGCGGGGGGTGCGCCCGGCCAGGTAGGTCGCCACGCGTTGCAGCGCGGCAGCAAGGCGCTCGGGGCGCACGGGTTTCATCAGATAGTCCAGTGCGGCCGCATCGAAGGCCGACAGTGCGTGCTGGTCGTAGGCGGTGCAGAACACCACCGCCGGCGGTTGCGGGCGCTGGCGCAGCAGGCGCGCGGTTTCCAGGCCGTCGACCCCGGGCATGGCGATGTCCAGCAGCACCAGGTCCGGTTGCTGCTGCTCGCACAGCTGCAGGACCTGCTCGCCGTTCTCGGCCTCGCCCACCACCTGCACGTGCAGATGCTCGCCCAGCAGCAGGCGCAGGCGCTCGCGCGCCAGTGGCTCGTCATCGGCGATCAGGACCCGCACTTGCGTGGCCGTCATGGACATCCCCCTCGCTGAAGTGATTCCCCCTCACTTCAACGGTAATGTGATCTCGCAGGCATAGTAGCCCTCCGACCAGCCGGCCGCCATCCGTGCCCCGGCACCGAATTGAAACGCCAACCGGTGCGAGATGCTGGCCTGGGCATGCCCGGCGCCCGCCACCACCAGCGGCGCCTGAGTGCCGGGCTGCGGTGCCGGATTGACGATACGGATCTGCAACTGGCTGCCGCGCTGCCGCAGCGACAGGTACAAGGTGCCGCCCTCGGGCATGCGCGACACCCCGTGCAGCACCGCGTTTTCCACCAGCGGCTGCAGCACCAGCCGCGGCATCGGCAACGCCCACGGCAGCGGTTCCTGCTTGTGCCAGCGCACCTGCAGACGATCGCCCAGGCGCAGCGATTCGATGGCCAGGTAACGCTCGGCCAGCTCGCATTCGGCGCGCAGCGTGGACACACCCTCGCCCGCCCCCAACGCGGCGCGGAACAGATCCGACAGGTCCAGCACTGCCTGTTCGGCCACCACCGGGTCGCGCCGCAGCAGGCTGGCGATGAGGTTCATGCTGTTGAACAGGAAATGCGGGCGGATGCGCGCCTGCAGCGCATCGGCTTCGGCGCGGGCGTTGGCCTGCACCTGCGCTTCCCAGCGGTCGCTGACGTAGAAATAGCGCAGCGCCAGCGCGGTGATCAGCACCACCGTGGCCGCACTGCCGAGCGTAAAACGCCAGAACCCGACCAGCGGGCCAAGCGGGGCCTGGTCGAGCACCGCGTACAGGCCATGCACGATGCCAGCACCCAGCATGGCGACCACTGCGGCGATCGACAACGCGGCCAGCCCACCCAGCCGTGGCGGCAGCCGCGACAAGGACGGCCGCAGCACGCACAGCAGCACGCTCACCGCCAGGGCCAGCCACAGCGCCAGGCCGCTGGCCGACACGAAGCGCGACAGCGTCAGGCTACGCGCGGCGCCGGCTTCGGGCACCAGGGTCACCACCAGCACCACCAACTCGGCCAGGCCGAGCATCGCACCCAAGCGTGGCAGCCGGCACAGGTCCGGCATCCAGGCGATCTGCGGCGCGGTGTGGGCCATGGCTCAGACGGCGGTGAAGCGCGCCTGCATCCAGTCGCGCAGGGCGTCGATTTCTTCCACGCAGACCTGGTGGCCCATCGGGTAGCTATGCCATTCCAGCGTGAACCCCAGTGCCTGCAGGGCCTGCGCACTCTGTTCGCCGGCGCGGTAAGGCACCACCGGGTCGGCGCTGCCATGCGCCATGAACAGTGGTTGCGCCAGCGCACCCGGCTGCAGTTGGCTGGCAGCGGCGGCCGGATCGGGCAGATAGGTGGACATGGCGATCAACCCGGCCAACGGCACGCGACGCTGCAGGCCCACTGCCAGGGTGACGGCGCCGCCTTGCGAGAAGCCGGCCAGCAGGATGCGTTCGGGCGCAATGCCGCGCGCCTGTTCATTGGCAATCAAGGCCTCGACCTGGGCCACCGACTCGGCAATGCCGACCTTGTCCGCGCGCTGGGCAAAGTCCATGCCGACGATGTCGTACCAGCCGCGCATGCGCACGCCGTTGTTGATGGTGATCGGGCGGATTGGCGCATGCGGGAACACGAAGCGCAGCGCCGGCCACTGCGGGCGCACCAGTTCCGGCACCATCGGCGCGAAGTCGCTGCCGTCCGCACCCAGGCCATGCAGCCAGATCACCGCCCACTGCGGGTTCGGTCCGGTCTCGCGTTCAATCACGTCCAGCATCATCCACCTTCCGGTGACAGAGCTGGGCATTATGCCCTGCGTCCCTGTGCGCTCAGCGCGCTGCGCAAGGCCACCGGTAGCGCCGGGTGCTGCCTGCCAGCGAGCGCGGCCGCGGCGGCACGCGCCGTGGGGCCGCTCAGATCAGCGGCGGTTCGAGTGCGGCGGCGCGACGCAGTTCGGACGCACGCACCAGCACCTTGGGCGGGTCGAGTTCTTCGGGGATGCAGAAGATGCCAGCACGGCGCAGTGCCAGGCCGGTGCGGCGCAGCGAGGTCACTGCCACCACCGGGATCGACACCACCATGCCCACAATCACCGGCGCCATCCACGCCGCCAGCGACGGCGACACCAGGTAGGCCAGCGTGCCCATGAACAGGCCGAACACGCTCAGGCCGCCGTAGCTGCGGATCAATGCCGGCCACGAGAGCTTGCCGTCGTCGCGCACCTGCGCATCCCAGCCCGAATCCTTGCCGGCCAGCACTTCGAACACGCCGCGCGATTGCAGGTACATCACCACCGGCGCCATCAAGGCCGCCAGCACGGTCTCCAGCAGGATGCTCAACGCGGCGCGGATCGCACCCCCGCAGGCGCGGCGTTCGCGCGGGTTGAGCAGCAAGGCGATATAGCCAAGCAGCTTGGGCGCGAGCAACACGAACATGGTGCAGACGAAGATCCAGATCGCGTTGCCGTCGCTGCTGCCGTGCCAGTAGCGCGCCGGCGAGAACGGCAGGCCCTGCGCAAGATCGATGCCGGCGCCCGCCAGCGGAATGCCGATACCCACCAGCATCAACATGCCCCACATCGGCGCGGTGAAGTAATGCCCGATGCCGATCATCATGTGCATGCGGCTGATCCAGTGCAGGCCCTTGGCACCCACCACCTTGGCGTGCTGCAGGTTGCCCTGGCACCAGCGGCGGTCGCGGACCAGCAGGTCGGTGAGCGTGGGCGGGCCTTCTTCGTAGCTGCCCTGCAGGTACGGCACCATGTGCATGGCCCAGCCGCCGCGCCGCATCAGTGCGGCTTCGACAAAGTCATGGCTCAGCACATGGCCGCCGAAGGGCTTGCGCCCACGCAGCGACGGCAGCCCGGCGTGATCGGCAAACGCCTGGGTGCGGATGATGGCGTTGTGGCCCCAGTAATTGCTTTCCGCGCCATGCCACCAGGCCACGCCGAAGGCGATGATCGGCCCGTACACGCGGCCGCCGAACTGCTGCATGCGGGCGAACAGGGTCTGCCCGTTCACCACCGCCGGCAAGGTCTGGATCAGGCCCACGTCCGGGTTGTCTTCCATGCCGGCGACCAGGCGCACGATGGTGTCGCCGGTCATCACGCTATCGGCGTCCAGGATCAGCATCTGCGGGTAGTTGCCGCCAAAACGGCGCACCCAGTCGGCCACGTTGCCGGCCTTGCGCGCGGCGTTGTCGGCGCGGCGGCGGTAGAAGATGCGGCCATGCCCGCCGACGCTGTCACACAGTTCGGCATACACCTGTTCTTCGGCGCGGCCGATGTGCTCGCGGGTGGTATCGCTGAGCACGAAGAAATCGAAGTGCTCCAGCTGCCCGGTCTCGGCCACCGATTCGTAGATCGCCTGCAGGCCGGCCAACAGGCGGCGCGGGTCTTCGTTGTAAGTGGGCATCAGCAACGCGGTGCGCGTGTGCAGGCTGGGCAACGGCGCATCCGGATCGATGCCGAGCTTGCGCCCGGCGCGTGCGACCACGGTGATGAAGCCGGCCACCGCGCTGGCGAAGGACATCGCAATCCAGGCAAACAGCAGTACGAACAGGCCCAGCAAACAGCCTTCCAGCACGCTGAAGCCGCCGGGCCACAGCACGCTGAGCATCACCCACACCGCCACTGCGGTGGCGGTCAGCGTGCCGCCGATCAGATAGAAGCGGCGCAGGCCGATGCCCATCGGCGAGGTGCGCTGGTGGCGTACCTGCAGGCTGCCTTCGCGCAGGGATTGTTCGGGCATTGCCAGCGGCGCTTCCGGCGGCAGCGTGGGCTGGCCGGCATCGAGGCTGGAGACGGGAGGTAGATCGGTTGGTGCAGGGGAAAGGGTCACGGTGCCGTCCATCAGGGCTGCCCGTCGCGCATCTGCGGCGACATTGCGGGCTGAAACGAGATGGCCAATGGCGTGCGCGGCAACGTTGCCACGCGCACCGTGTTACGGGCGATCCCGACGGTGTGCGACCACGTCGCAGTAGAACAACTCCAATGCACAAGCTCTCCTGGCTGCGACTTCACATCGCGGCTCATCCTAAAGAATCGTTCGTTAAAGGAACCGAAGGCCACCGTTTGCGGTCTTCGCCCCTCCCGACGAGGACCGCGCGGCAGACTACGCCGCAGCGACCGAACGCTACCCCAACAGATTGCAGCCTGGCGCGCCGGCTGTCACGGCCAGGCGAAGGGCAGCAATGGCCCGCCCAGCCACAGATAGCGCGCCATCCATGCGGAGGCAAACGCGATCAGCACCGTCAGCGGCACGCCCACGCGCAGGAAATCGGCAAACCGGTACTGGCCGGGATTGAGGATCAGCAAGTTGCCGTGGTGGCCGATCGGGGTGAGGAACGAGGCCACCGCGCCCATCGCAGTGCACACCACGAACGGAATCGGCGGCAATCCCAGCCCCTGCGCCAGGGCCAGCGCCACCGGCGTCAACAGCACCGTGGTGGCGGCGTCGGACAATACCTGCGTCAGCAACGCGGCGGCGGCAAACATCAATAGCAGCAGGCTCAGCGGCGACAGGCCATGGGCGTGCGCGAGCACATGCTCGGCCAGCCAGCGCGCGGTGCCGGTCTGATCCATCGCCATGCCGAGCGGAATCACCCCGGCAATCATCACGTAGATGCGCACGTCGATTTCGGCGTAGGCCTGTTCGATGCTCACGCAACGGGTGAGCACCATCGCCACCGCGCCGAGCAGGAACGCGATATGCGGTGGCAGCCACTCGGCCGCGGCCGCCGCCACGGCGGCCAGCATGATGGCGACTGCCAACGGTGCGCGCCGACGCCGGCTGCGGCGGCCGTCGAACGGCATCAGCATCAAGAAACCGCGGTGCTGTGACAGTTGCTGGAAGGTGTGCTGACGGCCCCACAACACCAGCAGGTCGCCTTCCTGCAGCTGCAGCTCGGACAACTCGCCATGCAGCCAGCCTTCCTTGCGCCACAGCCCGACCACCACCACGCCCATGGTGTGCAGGAAATCGATGCGCGACACCGAGCGCCCGACGAATTCCGAATGCGGTGCCACCACCGCCTGCACCAGCTGCTCTTCGCCCAGTGCCTCGTGCGGACGCTGCGGGTCGGTGCGGTCCTCGCGCGGCTGCTCGCCATACTTGGCCACCGCATGCAACGACAAACCCGGCTCGTCCTTGACCGAGGCGATCTCGTCCGGCGAGGCGCGCACCAGCAGCACATCGCCGGCGCGCAGCAGGCCCTCGTTGCTGCTGCGACGCCGGCGCATGCCGTTGCGCAACCAATCCACTACCTGCAGCCGTTCGGTGAACGCGGCCTCGAACTCGGCCAGCGGCCGGCCCACCCAGGGCGCGTCGGAGTCGACCAGCAGTTCGGTGTAATAGCGCTCCAGGCGCAGGTAGTCGGCGCCGCCGTCGTCTTCGCCCTGCCGCTTGGGCAGCAGCCAGCGCCCGGCGAGCATGTAGAGCATGCCCACGCCGACCAGCACCGCGCCGATCGGGGTGATGGCGAACAGGTCCAGACGCCCGTGGCCGCCGCGTTCCAGCGCGGCATTGGCGAGCAGAAAGGCCGGCGCGCTGATCAGGGTCAAGGTGGTGCCCAGCGAGGCCGCCAGCGACATCGGCATCAACAGCCGCGAGGCGGCCAGCTTCTGCTCGCGGGCCAGCCGCATCATTACCGGCAACATCATCGCGGTGATCATCAGATGGTGCGAAAACGCCGCCAGGGCCGCAGTGGCCGGCATGGTGACCGCGATGGCGCGCCACTCGCGCCCGCCGGCGGCGCGCCCGATCGCCGCGCCGATACGGTCGGTGATGCCGGTGGCCGACAAGCCGGCCGACAACACGAACACCGCCGCGACAATGATCGCCGGCTCACTGGAAAACCCGGACAAGGCCTGGGTCGGGGTGAGGATGCCGGTGAGGGTCAACGCCAGCGTCGCCAGCATGGCCACCAGGTCGACCCGCAGCTTCTCGCTGATGAACAGCACCAGTGCCACCACAAGGATGACCAGAAACACGAGTTGCTGTTGTTCCATTCCACTCACCGCCTGCGATTGCGCCGACCTTACCTGAGCGCGGTGAAGGCGACATGCGCGTGGTCACGTTTGGGAGCAACTGCCTGTGGGCGTGCTGCGGCAGTTGCCTTGTGTTTGCCGATGCCAGCGACTGCGCGGTATCGATGGTGTGCTGCACGCATGCACCTTGGACAGATGTCGGTGTCGTGGGTGAGGCGTCATCCCTCACTACGTTGCGGTTGGGCTGGATAGCTGAGCGCGCAGGCCAGCTCATGCGCATGCTGCCGGGCGGCGGCGATGAGACTGCACACCGCAATCGACACACCACGGCGCTGGATGCCTTTGTCCAACGCTTGTTGCTTGGAGCCCGCTTGTTGTTCGGAGACTGCAGAACATGCGCTCGCTCGCCTGGGACGCATGCGCGATTGCAGCGAATTCCAGCCGTGCAATCGGCAGTGGTGGTAGCACGCGAACTACATTGCGGCGTCCGTTTTATTGCGGAGCTGGCTTCGCCCGTGCGTCGCCATGCCACGCACGCCTGGGGCAATGCACACAGGACGGCTTCCCATTGCCGCACTGTGTGCTCCATTGCTGACGCAATCTTGCCTGCCACTCCGCAACGCGCAGGCGAACTCTGCGCGCTACTGCCGGCGCAGTACAACGCCGGCAGCGTACAGCTCCATATATCGACGCAGCAGCGTCGCTACATGGCGCTACTTGCGCGCGTCGGCACTGGTGTCGCGGGTGGCGCGGAATTCCGAATCGCTGCTCCAGTTCGGCCAGGTACGCGCATCGGCCAGCTGCTGGCCCAGGGCGTAGAGGATGCCCAGATCGCGTGCGGCACCGGCGAAGGTCCAGTCCGGCTTCCACTCATCGCCCTGCTGGTGATAGCGCTTGGCGGTGTAGTCGTCCGATGCGGCCTTGCCTGCGGCCACGCCGCCCACTTCCCAATCCTGGCCGGCCGCATACGACAACGCCGGCACGCCACGCTTGGCGAAGGAGAAATGATCGGAGCGGAAGAAATAGCCCGCCTCCGGCTTGGGATCGGGCGTGTAGCGCAGCTTCCACTGCCCGGCGACGGTCTTGAGTTGATCCAGCAACTCCAGCTTGGCGGTGCCGTAGATACCGAAATCACGCGAGGGCACGAACGGGTTCATGCCGTCCATGTTGATCACCGCCACCGTGGTCGCCAGCGGGTACAGCGGCTTGGAGGCGTAGAACTCCGAACCGAGCAGGCCCTTTTCCTCGGCGGTGACCGCCAGGAACACCACCGAGCGCTCCGGCTTCGGCCCCTTGGCGAAACCGCGCGCCAGCTCCAGCAATGCGGCCGTGCCGCTGGCGTTGTCCAGCGCGCCGTTGAAGATGGTGTCGCCGCGTGCATCGGGCTTGCCCACGCCGATGTGGTCCCAGTGCGCGCTGTAGATCAGCGTCTCGTCGGGATGGGTGCTGCCTTCCAGGCGCGCGACCACGTTGTGCGAGGTGATCACATCCGACTTGACCGTGTAGCTGGCACTCAAGCGCTGCCCCTTGAGCTCGACCGGTTTGAATGCGCGGGTCTGCGCCTGCTTCTTCAAGGTGTCGAAATCCAGGCCGGCCTGCGTGAACAGACGCGCGGCCAGATCACGCTGGACCCAGCCTTCCAGCGTGGGATGCGCGGCGCGCGGGTTGTCGCGCACCACGTCGAACATGGTGTTGGTATTGGAGCTGGCCACGGTGTCCCAGCCGTAGGAGGCCGGCGCGGTTTCATGCACCACCAGCACGCCGAGTGCGCCCTGGCGCGCGCCTTCTTCGTACTTGTAGGTCCAGCGGCCGTAGTAGGTCATGCCCTTGCCATCGAAGGCGCCCTTGCCGGTCTCGAAATCCGGGTCGTTGATCAGCACCACGGCGATCTTGCCCTTGAGGTCGACACCCTTGAAGTCGTCCCAGTCGCGCTCCGGCGCCTTGACGCCATAGCCCACGAACACCAGCGGCGCATTGGCGATATCGACCTTGGACGAGCCGTCCATTGCCGCGCGGATCGCGATCTCCTTGCCTTGGGTCAGGGTCTGCGGCGCGCTGCCGCCCTGCAACGCAATACGCGGCGTGCCCACGATATCGGCGCGCCGCAGCGGCACCGCCTGCGTCCACAGGCGCTTGCCATCGGCGAGATCGCCACCGGGTTGCAAGCCGGCCGCGGCAAACTGCGTGCTCAGGTAAGCAATGGTTTTTTCTTCGCCGGCAGTGGCCGGGCCACGACCTTCGTAAGCGTCGGAGGCCAGCTCCTTGACGTCACGCGAGATGCGCGCGCCATCGAACGTCGGCGTTGCCGCCATCAGTGCGGTGGAGACCGCCATTGCCAGCATTCCCAGTCCAACTCGCTTCACTGCAGCACCCCGGTGTGATCAAAGACAGCCCCGGAGTGTAGGCCACCGCGCGGCGACGCCACGTGCCATTGGATGGGTTGCACAGCACGCACGTACTCGACGCCCGCACGCAACTTTAATAATATCCATTCTCACTTACGCGCTGCGCAACGTGCCTGACCCAGTGGCGGCAGCGCCGTGCCTGCTGCTTGCGCGTGCCGTCCCCTTCGTTGCCGAGTGTGTCCATGCCCGTTGCCCTACTGCGCTCCGTGCGCGCCCACTCCCGCTTGTTGCTGGCGCTGCAGTGCGCCGGTGCGCTGGGTGCCACCGCCGCGCATGCACAGGACAATGCCCCCGCGCCGACAGCAAACACGCTGGACCAGGTGCTGGTGACCGGCCGCACCGAGGGCTACCAGGTGCGCGGCACCAATACCGCCACCAAGTTGCCGCTGACGCTGCGTGAGACGCCGCAGTCGTTGACGGTGTTCACCCGCCAGCGCATCGAAGACTTCAACCTCATCACCATCGCCGAGGTGTTGCAGCAGACGCCCGGCGTCACCGTGCAGTCCTACGACAGCAACCGCACGCTGTTCACTGCGCGCGGATTTGCGATCAACAACTTCATGTTCGATGGCGTGCCGACCAACTACACCACCGGTACGGGCGGCAATTCGATCCTCAGCGACACCTCGATCTACGAGCGTATCGAAGTGGTGCGCGGCGCCAGTGGCCTGGTGACCGGCTCGGGTAATCCATCGGCCACCGTCAACATGGTGCGCAAGCGCCCCACCACGGCGTTCCAGGCCAGTACCAGCCTCAATGTCGGCTCCTGGGACTACCGCCGCGCCGAGCTGGACGTGGCCGGCCCGCTGACCTCCGGCGGGCGCGTGCGCGGCCGCGTGGTGGGCGCCTACACCGAAAAGGACAGCTGGGTGCGCTTCCAGCAGGACCGCTCGCCCAGCGTGTACGGCGTGCTCGAAGCCGACCTCACCGACAGCACGCGGCTGCGCGCGGGCATCGACCACCTCTCCACGCATTCCGATGGCGGTGCGTGGAGTGCCGCGCCGCTGTTCTTCAGCGATGGCACACCGGCACGGCTGCCGCGCTCCTACAGCGCCGCGGCACGCTGGAACCGGTGGGAGCGCGAAAGCACCAATGTCTTCGCCACCCTGGAACAGCAATTTGCCGGCGGCTGGAGCGGGCGGCTGGCCTACAACCATCGCGCCACCGATACCGACAGCCTGCTGTTTGCCGGCTCCAACAGTGCCTCGTTCGCCGACGCGCGCAGCGGGTCGGGATTGCGCGTGTCCGACACCTACGGCGTGTCGGAAACCCGCGAGAACGCGCTGGATCTCTACGCCTCCGGCCCGTTCCAGTGGTTGGGCCGTGCGCACGAACTGGTGGTCGGCGCCAACCACTACGACCGCGATCTCGGCACGCTGCGCACCGCCATCACCGCGCGTCCTTACAGCCTGACAGCCTTCCCCAGCATCTTTGATTGGAATGGCGATGTGGGCCAGCCGACCACCACCAATGCCGGCATCCCCAGCAGCATCACCAACACGCAGGAAACCGGCTATTACGCGGCCGTGCGGCTCAATCCCACCGAGGCGTTGAAGCTGATTGGCGGTGCGCGGTATTCCAGCTGGAACACCGCCACGGACAACTATTCGCCGGCCAACCAGTTCACCGGACGCAGCGCCGACTACGACGCCAACGCGCTCACTCCGTACCTGGGCGCGATCTACGATCTGAGCCGGCACCTCTCGGCATTTGTGTCGTATTCGGATGTATTCCAGGCACAGAACCTGCGCGACCGCGCCAACCAGCAACTGGATCCGGTGGTGGGTGCCAATCTCGAATACGGCTTCAAGGGCGAGTTCTTTGGCGGTGCGCTCTACGCCGCGCTCAACGGCTTCCACATGCAACAGGACAACGTGGCCGAGATCGACCCGGAAATAGCGCCCAACAGCCTGCCCGATGGCAGCTCGGCGTATCGCGCGGTGTCGGGCGTGGAAACCTGGGGTGGCGAGTTCGAAGTCTCCGGCGCGATCACCGCGGACTGGAGCATGACCGGCGGCTACACCTACGCCTACAGCACCGACCAGCGCGGCGCGCGGGTGTTCACCACCAGCCCGATGCACCTGGCGCGCTTCAACACCACTTACCGCTTCGGCGACTGGACGCTGGGCGGCGGAGTCAGCTGGCAGAGCGCGGTGTATCAGAATCAGACCATCCCCACCGGGCGCTTCACCGCGGCCGGCGTACCGATCACGCGCAGCGGGCGGGTCACCCAGGGCGGCTATCTACTGGTGGATCTGATGGGCCGCTACCGCATCAACGAGCAGCTGAGCGTGGGCGTGACGGTGACCAACCTGTTCGACAAGGTCTATTACCGCAACGTGGGCTTCTTCAATTCCGGCTATTGGGGCGAACCGCGGCGGCTGCTGTTCAACCTGCGCGCGAATTTTTAGCGCATGGCGTGCCGTCAACGACGCGCCATGCAGGCTCAGAACAGATCCACGCTGCCGGTCTGCTGGTCCACCCGCTGCATCTGCCCGCTGGCGATCAGTTCGCTGTACACCGCCGCGCGGTTGCGGCCGTGCTGCTTGGCCCAGTACAGGGCCTTGTCGGCTTCGTCCAGCATCTGGCTGACCAGCCGGCCGTCGCTGAGTTCGACGATACCGGTGCTCAAGGTCACCGTGCCCACTTGCGGGAAACTGTGCTCGGCCACCGCGCGCCGGAAGCGCTCGAACAGGCTCACCGCGGTGTCGCGGTCCACGCCGCGCAACACGATCACGAACTCCTCGCCACCGAAACGGAACAGCAGATCGTCCTGGCGGAAGCAACGCTGCATCAGCTGGGCCACCAGCAGCAGCACCTCGTCGCCATACAAATGCCCGAAGGTGTCGTTGACGCGCTTGAAATGGTCGATGTCCACGATGCCCAGCCACACCGCGTCCTCCTGCGCGCCATCCGCATTGGCGGCGAACAGGCGCAGGATCATGTCGTCGAAGGTCTTGCGATTGCGCAGGCCGGTGAGTGCGTCGCGCTGGGCGTCGTCGAGCAGGCTGCGGTAGTTCTGGAAGAAGCGTGCAAAGCCCTGCAGCAAGAGCTGCTCGGCAGCGCCGGGGGCCTGCGTGCCGCCCACGCGCAGGCAGGTGCGGATGCCGCGCGCTTCCATCATCGGGTAGACCAACAGCGCGCGGCCGTCGTGCTGCAGCTGCACCACCTCGCCCGGGCCGCGCACGTCCGCCAGCAGCGCGCGCGTGGAAGCGTCGTGGATCTCGGCCACCGTCAGCGACAGCCGGCCGTCCTCACGCAACCGGGTTTCGGCCATGCTGCGGCCATCGGGGGCGATGCGCAGCAGGGACAATTCTTCGGCCGCACACACCTCGCGCACGGTGCGCAGCAGGGTGAGGTCGAGCAGATCGGCGTCGCGGATGGCGGTCAGGTCGACCATCCGCTCCAGCAGGGGCGCTTCGGTCATGGTGGCGGCACCGCACGCACCGCCGCCCGCCGGGAACACCGGTGGCAGGCAGGCTCAGGCCTGTGGCGGGTACGCACTGGTATCACGACAGATCACCGCAATCAGAGATGTCGGTTCATCGGCGTCTGGGGGGCGAACTTGAGTCCGCTGCCCGGCCCCGCTCAGCGCGCGGCCAGCAAGGTCAATCCCGCCGTTGCCGGCCCCCGACGCCGTGCGGGTACAGGGGCCGCGGCCTGGCTCAGGGCAGTGCCGATTCCAGCGCATCCTCGCCCAGGGCGTGGGACTGCATCAGCCGCCGGCTGGCGGCATTCAGGCCCTGCACCTGGACCTGCAAACCGTGGTGGCGCAGGCGCTGCACCACCTTGTCCAGCGCCGCCACCGCGGTGATGTCCCAGAAGTGCGCGCGGGCCACATCGATGATGACCTGCTGGCCGGGCACGTCGCGGGCATCGAAGGCGTCGATGAACACATCGGCCGAGGCGAAGAACACCTGCCCGCGCACGCTGTAGGTGCGCAGCCCGTCGGCCGCGTCGCTGGGGACGATCTGCAGCAGCCCGGACACCTTGAAGGTGAAGAACACCCCGCTCAGCAGCACGCCCACCGCCACGCCAGCGGCCAGGTTATGGGTGGCCAGGGTCACCGCCACCGTGGCCAGCATCACCACGCTGGAGGTGCGCGGATGGGTGATCACGGTGCGCAGCGAGCGCCAGTCGAAGGTCTCGGCCGAGACCATCACCATGATCGCCACCAACGCCACCACCGGCACCTGCGACACCCACGGCTTGAGCAGCACCATCAGGATCAGCAGGAACACGCCGGCAAACAGCGTCGACAGCCGGCCGCGGCCGCCGTATTTCACGTTGCCCACGGTCTGCCCGATCATGCCGCAGCCGGCGATGCCGCCGAACAGGCTGGCGGCCGCATTGGCCAGGCCCAGGCCGGTGCATTCGCGGTTCTTGTTGCTGGGCGTGTCGGTGAGTTCATCGACCACGCGCGCGGTCATCATCGATTCGAGCAGGCCCACCATTGCAATGGCCAGCGCCGGCAGCGCGATGATGCGCAAGGTCTCCAGCGTCAACGGCACGCCGGGCCATTGCAGGAACGGCAGCGCGGTGGGCAGCTTGCCCAGGTCGGCCACGGTCTTCAGCGGCAGGTGCAGCGCGCTGCTGGCCACCGTGAGCAACAGGATGCACAGCAGCGGCGACGGAATGGCCGAGACACCGGGCAGCCGCAACCGCGGCAGGCCGTAGATGATGGCCAGGCCCACGCCCAGCGTGACCCAGGTGGTGGGGTTGGCGCCGAGCAGATGCGGCAGCTGCGCGGCGAAGATCAGCACCGCCAGCGCGTTGACGAACCCGGTCCGCACCGAGCTGCTGACAAAGCGCATCAGCACGCCCAGGCGCAGCAGCCCGAACACGATCTGCACCAGCCCGGCGAGCAGGCCGGCGGCGAGCAGATACGGCAGCCCGTGCGTGGCCACCAGCGGCGCAGCCACCAGCGCCACCGAGCCGGCGGCTGCGGAAATCATCGCCGGCCGTCCGCCACAAAAGGCGATCACGATGCCGATCACAAACGACGCGAACAAGCCGACCTGCGGGTCTACGCCTGCGACGAACGCAAAGGCGATGACTTCGGGAATCAGGGCGAACGTGGCAACGGCGCCAGCCATCAGTTCGCGCGCAGGCGAGGCGCGCCATTGCGCCAGTTCTGTGCGCAGGAAGGACATGCGGGACACTCCAGGGACAAGAACGACAGTCCTGCGGACAGCGCGCAGGGGGCACTAGTGTGCGGGAAAGCGACCGCTCCCGCAGCCGCGATGTGATCGGTGCGGCAATGGTGTTTTCTGTGGGGACGATCACGCCACCCGACGCGCGCACAGACCAAGATGCCCGCCTTACCGCGCTCGGGTGTCGAGCCCGGTTCTCTAGGGAGATCACCATGTCCATGTTCAGGACCGCAAGCACGCTCGCTTTGGCCACCGCCCTCGCACTGGCCGCCGGGCCGGCCTTCAGCTATTCCATCAACAGCAGCAGGCAGATCGTCGACGACAGCGGCAAGGTCGTGCAGCTCAAGGGCGTGAACGTGTTCGGCTTCGAAACCGGCAACCACGTGATGCATGGCCTGTGGGCACGCAACTGGAAGGACATGATCGTGCAGATGCAGGGCCTGGGCTTCAACGCCGTGCGCCTGCCGTTCTGCCCGGCCACGCTGCGCAGCGACACCATGCCGACCAGCATCGACTACAGCCGCAACGCCGACCTGCAGGGCCTGACCTCGCTGCAGATCCTCGACAAGGTGATCGCCGAATTCAACGCGCGCGGCATGTATGTGCTACTGGATCACCACACCCCCGATTGCGCCGGCATTTCCGAGCTCTGGTACACCGGCTCCTATACCGAGGCACAGTGGCTGGCCGACCTACGCTTTGTGGCCAACCGCTACAAGAACATGCCGTATGTACTCGGCCTGGATCTGAAGAACGAACCGCACGGCGCCGCCACCTGGGGCACCGGCAACGCCGCCACCGATTGGAACAAGGCTGCCGAGCGCGGTTCGGCTGCGGTGTTGGCGGTCGCGCCGAAATGGCTGATCGCGGTGGAAGGCATCACCGACAACCCGGTGTGCTCCACCAACGGCGGCATCTTCTGGGGCGGCAACCTGCAACCGCTGGCCTGCACCCCGCTCAACATCCCTGCCAACCGCCTGCTGCTGGCCCCGCACGTGTACGGCCCGGACGTGTTCGTGCAGTCGTACTTCAACGACAGCAACTTCCCCAACAACATGCCGGCCATCTGGGACCGCCATTTCGGCCAGTTCGCCGGCACGCACGCGCTGTTGCTGGGCGAGTTCGGTGGCAAGTACGGCGAAGGCGACGCGCGCGACAAGACCTGGCAGGACGCGCTGGTGAAGTACCTGCGCAGCAAGGGCATCAACCAGGGCTTCTACTGGTCGTGGAATCCCAACAGCGGCGACACCGGCGGCATCCTGCGCGATGACTGGACCAGCGTGCGCCAGGACAAGATGACCCTGCTGCGCACGCTGTGGGGCACCGCCGGCGATACCACGCCGACGCCGACTCCCACACCGACACCGACGCCTACCCCCACGCCAACCCCGACGCCAACCCCGACGCCGACGCCCACCCCGGGCACCAGCACCTTCAGCACCAAGGTGATCGTGGACAACAGCTGGAACGGCGGCTATTGCAACCGCGTGCAGGTCACCAACACCGGCACCGCCAGCGGCACCTGGTCGATCGCAGTGCCGGTCACCGGTACAGTCAACAACGCCTGGAACGCGACCTGGTCGCAGAGCGGCAGCACGCTCAGGGCCAGCGGCGTGGACTTCAACCGCACCCTGGCAGCCGGCGCCACCGCCGAATTCGGCTTCTGCGCCGCGAGCTGAGTGCACTGGGCGGGTACGGCTCCCGTGCCCGCTACCTCTGCAACATGCAGTGGAATTGTGGGGGCGCTGCGTAGCAGGTTGATGACCACCTGCAGCGCCTAACCCACGATCTCGTAGGAGCGCCCTTGGGCGCGATGGGCGTTGCCGATAACGCCCCATCGCGCCCAAGGGCGCTCCTACGTTTTTTGTGGCATCGGAACGTCGTCCAACGTCTGCACGGTTAACTGGCACGCGAAGACGGCTAAAGATCGCAGGGACAAAGGTGATCGAGTAGCAACACCGCAAAACCACGCAATCTTCCTGTAGGAGCGCCCTCGGGCGCGATGAGGCATCCTCGATAACGCCCATCGCGCCCAAGGGCGCTCCTACGAAGCTGCAACCTCGGAGCGCGTTCGAATCAGCATTCGCGCATGTCGTGACGGCAACAGCGCCGCACGATCGGATGCATCACGCAGTAATCCAATCACACGCGATGCCCCGTAGGAGCGCCCTCGGGCGCGATGAGGCATTGCCGATAACGCCCATCGCGCCCGAGGGCGCTCCTACCGGTTTCCGTGCGGCTGCAGACAAGCAGGCGCGGCCGCAGATAGCATTAAATCGCCGCGTGAAACAGCCGATATCCACGACAACGCTCCCGCGTCTTTGTGGACATCCTTCATGTATCTCGTCAGTTCGTTGCGCCGGCATGTTGCCAATCTCCCACTCACCCGCAAGTTCGTCCTGTTGTGCACGCTGCTCGCCGTCGGCGTGATCCTGCTGGCGGTTGCCGCCGCGCGCCTGCAATACCTGGATCTGGTCGAAGCACGCAAGCTCAGCGTCAAGACCGAAGTGGAAATGGGCCTGACGGTGATGCAGCACTACGCCGACAAGGTGAAGGCCGGCGAGCTGAGCAAGCAACAGGCCATGGAAGCGGCGCGTACCACGCTGGCGGATATGCGCACCAATGACGGCGTGGATTACTTCTTCATCGTCGACCCGCAGATGCGCATCCTGATGCATCCCAAGCGGCCGGTCGGCACGGACATGTCCGATTACAAGAGTGACGCGGGGCAGTACGTTTACCGCGACATCAAGACCGCCATCGATAGCGGCGATGGCTTCAGCTACTACGATGCGCCCAAGCCCGGCAAGAAAGAGCAGTTGCCCAAGATCAGTTATGCCAAGGTGTTTCCGGCCTGGAACTGGGTGCTGGTGATGGGCGTGTACGCCGAAGACATCCAGGTACAGGCGTGGGGATTCACCCGCACGCTGACGCTGATCGGCGGCGCGCTGGTAGCGATGGTGATCGGCCTGTGCTGGTTGATTGCCTCGACCATGGCTGCACCGCTGCGTGCGGCGACGCGCACCGCCGAGGCGATTGCTTCGGGCCGGTTCGACAACGACATCCGCGTCGAGTCGCGCGATGAAACCGGCCAGCTGATGCACAGCATGGCGCAGATGCAAACCCAGCTGCAGCGCTTCAACGGCGAGATGCAGACCATGATCCGCCTGCAGCAGGGCGAAAACATCGCGCACCGCATCCCGGAGGATTTCCCCGGCGATTACGGCAGCCTAGCGCATGGCGTGAACACAGTGGTGTTTGAGCACCTGGACGCCATCAACGAAGCGATGGATGTGATGAGCGACTATGGCCGCGGCGATCTGCGCCGCGACATGCGCCGCCTGCCCGGCCAGCGCGCAGCACTGCATGAGGCGCTGGACACGGTGAAGACCAATCTGTCGGCGATCAATGGCGACATCGCACGGCTCGCCGATGCCGCCGCGCGCGGTGATTTCTCCGCACGTGGCGACCAGGCGCGCTATCAGTTCGCGTTCGCCGAAATGGTGCAGGCGCTCAACCGTTTGATGCAGCAGGCCGACGCCGGCCTGGACGATGTTGGCCGCATCATGGCCGCGATCGCCGACGGCGATTTGTCGCAGCGGGTGGAATCGCATTACGAAGGTGCGTTCGGGCGCCTGGCCAATGCGGCCAACCGCACCGCGATCCAGCTCACTACTATCGTGCAAGGCATCCAGCAGTCGGCCGAGATGATCAACACCGCGGCCGGCGAGATCGCCAGCGGCAATTCCGACCTGTCCACGCGCACCGAGCATCAGGCCGCCAACCTCGAAGAAACCGCTGCGTCCATGGAGGAACTCACCTCCACCGTGCGCCAGAACGCCGACAACGCGCGCCAGGCCAATCAACTGGTCAAGGGCACCGGTGACGTAGCCGAAAGCGGCGGCCGCGTGGTGCAGGAAGTGGTCAGCACCATGCTGGCAATCACGCAATCGTCCGCGCGCATTTCCGACATCATCGGGGTGATCGACGGCATCGCTTTCCAGACCAATATCCTTGCGTTGAACGCCGCGGTGGAAGCCGCACGTGCCGGCGAACAGGGCCGCGGGTTTGCGGTGGTGGCCAGCGAAGTACGTGCGTTGGCGCAGCGTTCGGCTGGCGCGGCAAAGGAAATCAAGCAGCTGATTTCCGACTCGGTGGAAAAGATCGAGCAAGGCTCGGGCCTGGTGAAACAGGCCGGCAGCACCATGACCGAGGTGGTGAGTTCGGTGAAGCGGGTGACCGACATCATGGCCGAGATCACCGCCGCCAGTACCGAACAGAGCGCTGGCATCGAGCAGGTCAGCACCACGGTGATGCAGCTGGACGAAATGACCCAGCAAAACGCAGCGCTGGTAGAAGAAGCCACCGCCGCAGCGCGCAGCCTGGAAGATCAGGCCGCCGAGCTGACGCGTGCGGTGTCGGTGTTCCGCTTGGTGCCGGCGCAGGCCGAGCAGCGGCAGCGGCACGTACAGGCCGCCTGACGTTCTGATGAGGCAGGCACTGCACACCGCGGATGTTGGTGTGCAGTGCGCTAGCAGGCGCTTAGTGAGCTTCCGGGGCCGAGGCGATAGCAGACTTGTATGAAGTGCCAGAGTTTCGGCGGCGCTTGCGTTTTAGCGTTGGTGTCTGGTGCTTGGTGTTTGGTGTTTGGTGTTTGGTGTTTGGTGTTTGGTGTTTGGTGTTTGGTGTTTGCAATGTCAGACCAAATTCGCCGGCTGCATCTGCTATCTACGAAGCATTGACAATCCATACCTGGTGCGGAGGCCGTACCATCAACGCGCTTGGCAACACTCTTCTGCCATCTTCTCCAGGCGAGATGGACGCAGCTGTTCGGTTGCGTTGAAGTAACGGCCAACCGCCGCGCCTCGCATGCACTTACGTGTTTGATTACTGCTTTTTGCAATGCAGCCGTTCTATGCGAATGCGACCTGCCGTTCGATTGATCTGGCGCCCGCACCCTCATCCGCCCTGCGGGCACCTTCTCCCGACGGGAGAAGGAAGTGGTTGATCGGCTTGCTTCTAAGTGGCTGCTGGCGACTGCGTTTCGCCATGTAGTGACGCAAGTGATAGCTGCTTTGTAGTGCCGCGGCTCATGCGTGCAACGCATTGACCGGCTGGCAGCGCATCAATGATTTGATTGATCCAGCGCGGCATCTTCATCCGCTCTGCGGGTCCTTCTCCCGATGAGAGAAGAAGACACGGCATGCAGACATCGTCGGTACAACCGCACACAGAAGCTCAGCGCGCCGCGTCACGCCCAGTGGGTGTATCTCCATCGCCGCAGCGCGCACGCTTGGCGGCATACATCGCTTCGTCGGCGGCGTGCATCAGGCTGGCGGTGTCGGCGGTGGTGCCGCGTTGCCAGGCCACGCCGATGCTGGGCTGGATCGGCAGCCATTGCTCGCCGAAGGTGGTGCCAGCAGCCACGGCGTTGCGGATACGCTCGGCCACGGCGGCGCATTCGCGCTCCGGGGCGTGCAGGTCGTCCAGCAGCACCACGAATTCGTCGCCAGCCAGGCGTGCCACCAGATAGCGCGTACCCACTGCCTGCTGCAGGCAGCGGCCGAAGGCCACCAGCACGGCGTCGCCGGCGCGATGGCCGTGCACGTCGTTGATCCGCTTGAAGCCATCCAGGTCCAGGAACATCACCGCCACCGCGGTGTGCTGCTGCTGTGCATGCGTCACCGCGGTGTGCAGTGCCTCCGACCAGGCGTGCCGATTGGGCAGGCCGGTGAGCGCGTCGCGGGTGGCGCGTTCGTGCATCAAGCGGTGCAGGGTCTTGTGCGCGGTGACATCCTGCGCCATCAGGAAAAACCCTTGCACCTGCGCCTGCGTGCCCTTGGTTGCCGGCACCAGGGTGATCTCCACATCACGTGCGCTCGCACCGGCCTGCAGCACGTAATCGAAGGTGGCGCGCTCGCCGCGGGCGGCCGCAGCGAGCGCGGCGTACACCGGCTCGCCCAGGTCGTCGCCCAACAGGCGGGTGATGTGGCAGCCGACCAGACTGGCCGGATCCACGCCCAGCCAGCTGCGGTGTGCCTCGTTGGCGAACAGGCAGCGCTGCGCGGCGTCGAACTGGCTGACCAGCGTGGGCGTGGCGTCGCTGATCGCCCGCAGCCGCGCTTCGCTTTCGGCAAGCCGTTCGGCGGCGACATGCTGTTCGGTGACGTCCAGCACCTGCGAGACGAAATGCACCGGCGCGCCGTCGCTGTCGCGCACCAGCGACACCGACAGCAGCGTCCATAGCACCGCGCCCTGCCGGCTGACATAGCGCTTGGACAAGGTGTAGCTGTTGCGCTTGCCGTCCAGCAGCTCACCGAGCAAGGCCAGATCCACATCCAGATCGTCCGGGTGGGTGACGTCCTGGAAGGTCATGCCCAGCAGTTGCGTGCGTGAGTAGCCCAACAGGGTGCAGAGCGCAGAGTTGATCTCACTCCAGCGGCCTTCCAGCGAGACGATGGCCATACCCTGCGGCGCGGTGTCGAAGGCGCCACTGAAGCGCTTGGCGGCCAGCTGTGCGGCGGCCTGCGCCTGCAGTTCGGCGGTGACGTCGATGGCCATCGCCAGGTAGCCGGTCAGGCCCTGCTGCGCGTCCTGGATCACGTTGAAACTCAAGCGCACGCGGCGGTGGCTGCCGTCCTTGCGCACCAGCGTCCACACTTCCTGCTCCAGCAGGTCACCAGCTGCGGCGGCAGCCAATGCCACATACGAAGGTGCGGGCACGGCCAGCGTGGCGCGGTGGCGTGCGAGTTCTTCGGGCAGATGGAATTGTGTCGGGCACTGCCCCATGACCTCGGCGGCGCTGTAGCCCAGCAAGCGTTCGGCCCCCGGGTTGAAGACCTCGATGTGCCCGCGCGGGTCGAACACGATGATGGCCACATCGCGCGAGGCGTCCACCAGGGCCTGCAGGCGCGCGCGCTCGGCCGCCAGCGCGGCGGAGGCATCCTTGAGCTGGGTGATGTCGTGCATCACGCACACCGCGCCCAGGGCCACGCCCTGGTCGCCATCGATGGGGTCGGCGTTGCACAGCACGCTGCGTGACGGCTGGCCGGTGGCACGGATCACCAGCTCGGCGTTGCGCACATGCTCGCCGCGCCAGGCGCGTACCAGCGGGATCGCGTCGGTCGGCAGCACGGTGCTGCCATCGGCGGCGTAGAGATCGAAGTGCTGTGCCCATTGCGCCGGTGGCAGCACGCGCGGGTCGGTGCCGTGCCATTGCCGCGCGGCATGATTGAATTCGCGCAGCAGGCCGTCGGTGCCGCAGGCCACCACGCCATCGGGCATGGCTTCCAGCAACAGGCTCAAGGTCTGCCGCTGCGCCTGCGCATCCAGGCGGTCGCGGCGCGCCTCCAGCTGATTGACGGCCTGACGCGCCAGCCGGATCAAGGCCTGTTTCTGGTTCTCGTCGAGCACACGCGGCCTGGTGCTGAGCATGCACAAGGTGCCGTAGGCATAGCCCTCGCGGCCGATCAGCGGCACGCCCACATAGGAGCGGATGCCCGGCGCGGCGGTCACCAACGGGTTGTGCGTGAACCGTGGGTCGGCGATGGCATCGGGCACTTCCAGCAGGTCAGTGCCCATCACCGTGTACGAGCAGAACGACACGCTGCGCGGCGTGCCCTCCAGATCGGTGCCGCAGCGCGCCTTGAACCACTGGCGGTCGGCATCGAGCAGGGAAATCAGCGCCATCGGCGAACCGCTGATATGCGCGGCCAGCCAGGCGAGGTCGTCGAATTCGGCTTCGGCCGCGGTGTCCAGCACCCCTAACCGGCGCACCGCGTCCACGCGCAAGGCGTCGTTGGCGGGGATCGGGACGGGCGGCGACAGGGCGGTCATGAAGGAATCGGCTGACAGGTCGGATGACGGTAGGTCGCCCCAGGTAACGGCAAGGCGACGGGCAACTTGAGCGGGCGCGGCCGGTGCTCGGAATCGGCATGTACCTCCGTACACTCCGGTTACTCCGCGCCGTCCGCACCCACCTGACGACTGCTCGCTACGTTTTGTTAGCCGCTCTAAGTCCCGTGGCCATTGCCGCTGTGCCCACGTGGCCGGCATGGTCCCGATGGCACGCCCATCTGCTCGCTGCGGTGCCGAAGGTTTGCCAGGCATCCGGCCAGCCCGCCCTACCCTGACCACCGGCATTTGCGACGCCGCCAAGCAGCCACTACCCTCGGCCGATTGTCCTGCCCCTGGAGTGTCACATGCTGCGTCCGTTGTCCTTGTTGATCGCCGGCGTGCTCGGCGTTGCTGCCGGTACCGTTCCGCCCGCCGCACAGGCCGCCCCGGCCAGCCTGTCCAAGACTGCGAACAGCAGCGCCATTCCCGACATCGCCTACACCCGCTTCACCCTGCCCAACGGCCTGACCGTGGTGGTGCATGAAGACCACAAGGCGCCGGTGGTGGCAGTGAGCATCTGGTACCACATCGGTTCCGGCGATGAGCCGGCCGGCAAGACCGGCTTCGCGCATCTGTTCGAGCACCTCATGTTCTCCGGCTCGGAAAACAACAAGGGCAGCTTCTTCGCGCCGCTGGAAAAGGTCGGCACCACTGACATGAACGGCACCACCTGGTTCGACCGCACCAATTACTTCGAAACCGTGCCGACCACCGCACTGGATACCGCACTGTGGCTGGAATCGGACCGCATGGGTCACCTGCTCGGCGCCATCGGCCAGGAAGAACTCGATACCCAGCGTGGCGTGGTGCAGAACGAAAAGCGCCAGGGCGAAAACCGCCCCTATGGCCGCGTGGACCAGAACATCCTGTCCAACCTGTTCCCGGCCAACCATCCGTACCAGCACGACACCATCGGCTCGATGGAAGACCTGGACGCCGCCTCACTTGCGGATGTCAAACAGTGGTTCAACGACAACTACGGCGCGGCCAACACCACCCTGGTGCTGGCCGGCGACATCACCGTGGCGCAGGCCCGCGCCAAGGCCGAGCAGTATTTTGGCGACATCCCGTCCGGCAAGCCGGTGGCGCGTCAGCAGCCGTGGGTGACCCCGCTGGCCGCACAGAAGCGCGGCGTGCAGCACGACCATGTGTCGCAGCCGCGCATCTACCGCACCTGGGCCGCGCCGCAGCTGGGCACCGACGACATGATCCAGCTGGATCTGGCCACCACCGTGCTGGGCGGCGGCAAGACCTCGCGGCTGTACCAGCGCCTGGTCTATCAGGACCAGTTGGTGGATGACGTCTCCGCGGCGATCCAGCCGTTCGCGCTGGCCAGCCAGATGCAGATCCAGGCCGACGTGAAAGATGGTGTGGACCCGGCCAAGGTCGAGGCCATCATCGATGAAGAGCTGAAGAAGTTCCTCGCCGAAGGCCCCACTGCCGACGAACTGCAACGCGCCCAGGTGGCCTACCGCGCCGGCTTCGTGCGCGGGCTGGAGAAGGTGGGCGGCTTTGGTGGCAAGGCGGTGATCCTGGCCGAGGGCCAGGTCTATCGTGGCGACCCGGGTGCCTACAAGCAGGACCTGCAGCGCGGCCAGGCCGCCACCATCGGCAGCGTCAAGCAGGCCGCATCGACCTGGTTCGGCAAGGGCGACTACCTGCTCACCGTATTGCCGGCCGGCAAGGACTTCGACCCCGCCGCCGAAGACAAGGCAGTGGTCGCGCGCGGCACCGAGCCGGGCAAGCCCGCGCCCAAGCTGCCGGCGGCGGCCAAGTACAAGGTCACCGCCAGCAAGCTCGATCGCAGCAAGGGCGTGCCCGACACCGCCAGCTTCCCGGACCTGAGCTTCCCGCAGCTACAGCGCGGCAAGCTGAAGAACGGCGTGGAAGTGATCCTGGCCGAACGCCACACCATCCCGGTCACCCAGGTGGAGCTGTTGTTCGACGCCGGCTACGCCGCCGACCAGGGCAAGAAGCTTGGCACCGCCAGCTTCAGCGCCGCACTGATGAACGAGAGCACCGCGTCGCTGGATTCGGTGGAAGTGGCGCAGCGCCGCCAGCGCCTGGGCGCCATCACCGAGGTGGGCTGCGATCTGGACAGCTGCAGCGCCTCGCTGAATGCCCTCAACGACCAGCTGCAGCCGTCGCTGCAATTGTTCTCCGACATCGTGCGCAACCCGGCCTTCAAGGCGGCGGACATCGAGCGCATCCGTGGCCAGTGGCTGGCCGGGATCGCGCAAGAAAAGACCCAGCCCAACAGCCTGGGCCTGCGGGCGCTGCCGCCGCTCATGTACGGCGACAAGCATCCGTACGGTATACCGCTCACCGGTAGCGGCACCGAGGCGGCAATCAAGAGCCTCAATGCCAAGGACCTGCAGGCCTTCCACAGCCAGTGGCTGCGTCCGGACAACCTGCGCATCCTGGTAGCCGGCGATACCACGCTGGCGCAGATCATCCCGCAGCTGGATGCCGCCTTCGGCGACTGGAAGGCCCCGGCCGCACCGTTGCCGAAGAAGAACCTGGTCAACGTGGCCGCGCAGCCCAAGCCGCGCGTCTACCTGATCAACCGCCCGGACGCACCGCAATCGGTGATTCTGGCCGGCCTGCTGGCACCGTCGACCAAGGCGCCGGACAACCTGGCAATCACGGTGGCCAATGGCGCCTTCGGCGGCACCTTCACCTCGCGCTTGAACATGAACCTGCGTGAGAACAAGCGCTGGGCCTACGGTGCACGCACCCAACTGGTGGATGCGCAGGGCCAGCGGCCGTACATGTTTGCCGCGCCGGTGCAGACCGACAAGACCGCCGAATCCGCCAATGAAATCTTCAAGGAAGCCACGGCCATCATCGGCGACAAGCCGCTGACCACAGAGGAGATCGAGAAGATCAAGAACCAGCGCATCCGCGCCCTGCCCGGCAGCTTCGAAACCGCTGGTGCGGTGCTCGGTGCGATTGAGGGCATCGTGCAGTTCGACCGCCCGGACAACTACGTGCAAACGCTCAAGCCGCGCCTGGAAGCAATCGATCAGCCGGCCGCGCAAGCCGCCATCAAGGACATCATCGCGCCCAATGCGATGACCTGGGTGATCGTGGGCGACCTGAAGAAGATCGAAGCCCCGGTGCGCGCGCTCAAGCTGGGCGAGGTGCAGGTGCTGGACACCGACGGCAAGCCGGTCAAGCGCTGAGCGCGCTGATCGGCAAGGCCGTGCAGCCCTCACAGGCAGGCGCGGCCGATCCGTGGAAACCGATGGCACAACGTGAGCGGCGGTTTCTGCGAGCCGTCCGCACGCGTCCAGACGGTGGCCTGCAGGATCTCGGCAGCCGTGCGAACGCCGAGCCTTGCAGCCACATGGCAACGCGCACTGCAGCGCGCGTTACCGTTAGTGCATGATCGCGTTCACTGCCTGCGTGCGCGCGGGTGATATCCACGCCACGTTATCGGCCTGCCCGCTAGCGTGGCGTCCTTCCTTTTGCTGACATGGCGCATTCAATGAAAGACATGCCGATGGCAGACGAAGCGTCGCGCCAACAGGTGTTGGATGGCTATCGCATCGTCGACAGCCTGCCCGAAGACACCTACCAGGACATCGTGCAGGTGGCCGCCTCGCTGTGCGAGACGCCGATTGCCCTGATGTCGCTGGTAGACCGCGACCGCCAGTGGTTCAAGGCCCGCTTAGGCCTGGACCTGCAACAGACCGACCGCAGCCAGGCGGTGTGCGACCACGCGATCCGCAGCCCGGACCACTTGATGGAAGTGCCGGACCTGAGCAAGGACCCGCGCTTCACCGATATTTCGGTGGTCACCGGCGAGGTGGGCGCGCGTTTTTACGCGGGCATGCCACTGGTGACTTCCGACGGCGTGGCGCTGGGCACGGTCTGTGTGCTGGACACCGAACCGCGCGCCCTCAACGAGGCCCAGCGCACCGGGCTGCAAGCGCTGGCCCGTGTCGCCATGCGCCTGCTGGACGAACGCCAGCGCGAACTGCAGCGCGAACGTGACGCCATCCTGCAGCCGGCCGCTCCTGCGGCGGCGGCAGGCACCGCGACCATTACCGATGCCGACACCGGCTATCACCTGGTGATTCTGGAAGTGCAGGAACTGGCCGCCCTGGCCCAGCAGCAAAGCGAGCGCCTGCTCGGACGTGCCTTGCAGCAGCTCGACCAGACCATGGCCAGCTTTCTGCAGGCCAGCGGCGACAGCGTGGACCGCGTCACCGAAAGCGCCGAGTTCATCGCGGTGCTGCGCGGCAACGATGCCGAACGCAAGTTGCAGGGGCTGCGCGAGATCGCCGAGCAGCAGCGCGCGCACGGCCTGACCGTGCTGGTGGGCGAGGCCTACGCCGGGCGCGCCGACGAGCCGATTGGCCAGGTCTTCCTGCGCGCCGAAGTGGCGCTGAGCGCGGAGAAGGATCGCTACCGGCAGGGATTGGTGCAGTAGCGCCAGAGGACCGCAGGCACACATCCGCGGCGTTGTGGATGTGTGCGGTGGTAGTGGTGGTGGCGGTGGCGGTGGCCAGTGAGGATGCTGGTGGTTTTCTCCAGCCCGACGTAACGCTGCATCGGTTTGAACAACACTGCTCGCGTAAGCGCTGACGCATCCGCATTTACAGACCGCTGCAGACCTGGAACTACGTCGTCTCAGGTGTCGCGAACTTTAAAAAAATTGGACGCCCCCTGCGCACGTCCTTGCCCGGCACTCACACCAGACAGCAACCGCACCTTTAACGGCGCAAGCGCAGTTGCATTGATGCGCTGATGCAGCGATCACCCTGCACCGCCACGCCGTCGTCCATCCGACTGGATCTACGTCGTCTCAGGTACCGCTTAGCCTTCAGAAAAAATGGACGTCCCTTGCGCACGTCCTTGCTCGCATCCACGGCAAGCAGCAACCGCACTTTCAACGGCCCGCGCGCAGTTACATTGATGCGCCGATGCAGCGATCACCCTGCACCGCCACGCCGTCGTCCAGCCGAACTGCGCACACTTAAGCGCCCGCAAGCAGCTGAGATGCGCTGCTGCGTTGCACGTATCGATGACCAAGGACCTTCGCAGCGCCGGCAAAGTACGTCCCTGGCGGTGGCAGTGGCGGTGGAAGGTGTAAGACGCTACGCCTGCGTAATCCACGCGCGGCATCGGCGCCCCCATTCGCAACAACGACGCGCATCGAAACAAGCGCACCACACAAAACCGCGACCGCCAGCGCACTCAACGCAATGCCCGCGACTGGTCACGCGAACCATAGCCTTCGCAACGAACCCTATGCGATGTGCACGCGGATCAGCCAGCGGCGCACTGCTTGAGTTGGCGATCCGCGTACCACAGCGCGCGGCGCGCCAGGTCGTAGGCGCTGTCGGCCTGCCGCGGCAGCAACTGCGCGGCCAGGACCGGATCGGCGCCGTTGTTCAAGGCATGCTCGGCGCGCTCCAGGTCGGCCAGGTGGCCGCGGACCGTGCTGAGCAACGGCGTGCGCGTGGCTGCTTCGCAACGCGCGCTGCGTTGCTCCAGCGCCGCCAATGCATCGCGGATGCGCCGGCTGGCCTCGCCCTTGAGATCGGGCAGGCTCTCATGCGCGATCGGCGCGGCCTTGTAGGCATCGCCGGTGGCAGCGCTGCCCATCTCGGCCTGGTTGCCGGCCAGCGCCGGGTTGAAGCGCACCTCCGCCGGCGGCCGCGCCTTGGCCACCTGCGTCTGCGGCCCGTTGATCTTGTCGTTGAGCTTCTTCATGCCGCGATTGAGTCCCTGCATCGCCACATCGCCCAGCGTGCCATCGCTCTTCCAGTCCTTGGCAAAGCGCGTTTCCTGGTACTGCACCGGGTTGACCCGCTCCATCACGCTGCGCGTTTTGGCTGCCACGCGGGCGTCGTCCATGCCCGGCGGCACCGCACCGGCCTGCGCCAGCGGATCGATCTGCGCGCCAGGCGGCATGCGCAGGCGCCCTTCGCGGGTGTACAGCTGGGCGGACATCGACGCCTCGGCGGGTGCGGTCGCGGTGGATGCGGCCACCTGCCGGGGCGGCGGCGGCGTGCGTGTGGGCGGCGGGGCGGCGCGGGCCGCGGCCGTGGCGGCACGTGGGCGTTGCGCACGCTGTTGCGGTGTGGGCGGCTGCACAGCCTGCGGCAGGGTCGGCAGCGCACGTGGCACGAAGTACACCTGCAAGCTGTCGTCGTGTCGCACGCTGTCGCGCGGCGGCGGCATGTACAGCAACAGACAGGCAAGAAAGAACAGGATCGCGCCCGTGCATGCGGCAGCGGCAACATGCGGGATAAGCGATTCCTGCTTGCGAGTCATCACAATGCGGCAGACCAAAAGGGGGTGATAAGCGGGCGTCGACGCCTCGGGGCACCGCGCAACGCGCAAATCTAGCGGGCCACGCGCACCGGCGCGTTTGGAATTCGTTGTCTGCCGGCATCGGGCCAGCCGCCATTCACGTTGCGACGGCGGTCACGCTTCCTTCAGCCGGTAGCGGCGCTGGCACACCTCGCAGAAGAACGCCCGCCGGCCGGCCTTGCCCAGGTGCTTGCGGTATTGCAGCGGCGCGCCATCGCGCGGGCAAGTGGTTTTGGTGTGCACCTGGTAGTGCTTCTTCAGCACGAAGGCCTTTTTCCAGGTGTAGAAATCAAAACTGTAGTCGCGCGCCTGCGTGACCAGTTCGCCCAGCTTGCGCGCCGGCAAGGCGCCGACCTGGCTTTCCGGATGCACGCGGATGCGGTGCAGCACTTCGTTCTTGATGATGTTGCCCACGCCGGAAAAAATGCTCTGGTCCAGCAGCGCATCGGCGGCCAGCAGATGCGGAGCAGCACGCAACTTGCGCCGTGCCTGCGCGGCATCCCACAGCGGATTCATGACATCCGCACTCCAGTCGTACACCTCATCCAGCGGGCGTTCGATGAACTGCACCGAGCAGGCGTAGAAATTGAGTGTCTCGCCCTTGGAAAATTCCAGGCTCAGCCGCGGCACGGCGTTGGGTTTGTCTTCGTTGATGCGGTAACTGCCGAACAACAGGAAGTGGATGCGCACGCTGAACTGCGCGCATTCGATCAGCAGATGCTTGCCCCAGCTGCGCAGCGCCAGCACTTTTTGCTGTTGCAGGCGGGCGATGTCCTGCTTGCTGTTGCCCTGCACGCGCAGGATCTTGCGCCCGACAAACGCCGCGGCTTCTTCGCGCAGGATGACAAGGGACGGACCTTCAGGCATGCCATCAGTATCGAAGCGCGGCGTGAGTCGGCCGTGAGCGCAGTGCAGACATCGTGCAGACGCGCCTGCCTGCATACAGTGCGGCGTGTCCACGTCCGCACCGCCCCCGCAGCCCGCTGCCACCGCCCTGCCACGGGTGTATTGCGGCTGCGCGGGCTGGTCGATTCCCGCAGCCGAGCGCGCACAGTTCGGCGCTGGCAGCAGCGTGCTACATCGCTATGCCACACGCCTGGATGCGGTGGAGATCAACTCCTCGTTCTATCGCCCGCATCGTGCGTCCACTTACGCGCGTTGGGCCGACAGCGTGCCGGCGCACTTCCGTTTCTCGGTCAAGCTGCCGCGCAGCATCAGCCACGATGCGCGGCTGCACCAGGCCGGTCCATTGCTGGACGCGTTCCTGGCGCAGGCGGGCGCGCTGGGCGAGCGCCTGGGCTGCCTGCTGCTGCAGTTGCCGCCCAGCGCGGTGTTCGATGCACGCGTGGCGGCCAGCTTCTTTGCCGTCCTGCGCCGACGCTGGGCCGGCGCAGTGGTATGCGAGCCGCGCCATCCCAGCTGGTTCACCGCCCAGGCGCAGTCGCTGCTGCACCGCCACCGCATCGCGCGGTGTGCGGCCGACCCGGCACCGGTGCCTGCCGCCGCGCTGCCCGACGCGCCAGGGATGCCCGGCGCGCCGGCATATTGGCGCTGGCACGGCACCCCCAAGGTCTATTACAGCGGATACGACACCGCGGCCTTACAGCGCCTGGCGGCCGTGGTCCGCAGAGGCATGGCCGGGCATGCGGCGAGCGAGCAGTGGGTGATCTTCGACAACACCGCTGCCGGGCTGGCCGTGCCCAATGCCTTGCAGCTGCAACAGCTGCTGGGAATCGACCGCTAGCGCGCGGTGGCGCGCATCTTGCAGCAGCCCTGACGTGTGACACGCACCGCCGTGTGCTCAAGCTGCGCTGGCACGGGCCGATAGGCCTGAATCGGCAGTGTGGCCTTGCACCACGCGGCATTGCGCGAGATCACGTTGCTGAACCCCGTTTGCCGCGTGCGGCGTGCCGGTCCCCCGACACAGCGCCTGCGGCTCCACCCGCCACTTCGGTCGTTTACCATGCCGCACGCCCCCGCCCGTTCTGGAGATGCCATGAGCGCTGCTGCGCCCCCGTGCTGCACCTCGTTGCTTGGTCTGTCGCTGAGCATGTTCGTTGCGCCCTGCGCCCTGGCGGCCACGCCGCTGGAAGGTGCGGTGGTCAGCGCGCCCGCGCCCACGCCGCCCACGCCCGACCTGGCGTATCCGGAGCTGTTCCAGGCCGTGCAGCGCGGCGAGCTGTTCGACGACCAGAAGCACTTCGTCGACTTTCTGCCGCTGCGCGACCCGGCCCTGATCAACGCCGATTATCTGGCGCAGCACGAGCATGCCGGCTTTGACCTGCGCAAGTTCGTGGATGCCAACTTCGAGGAATCGCCGCCGGTACAGACCGATGCGATCCGCCAGGACACCGCGCTGCGCGAGCACATCGACGCGCTGTGGCCCAAGCTGGTGCGCAGCCAGACCAACGTGCCCGCACACAGCAGCCTGCTGGCGTTGCCGCACCCGTATGTGGTGCCGGGCGGACGCTTCCGCGAGGTGTATTACTGGGATTCGTACTTCACCATGCTGGGGCTGGTGAAAAGTGGCGAAACCACCCTGAGCCGGCAGATGCTGGACAACTTCGCCTACCTGATCGACACCTACGGGCACATCCCCAACGGCAACCGCACCTACTACCTGAGCCGCTCGCAGCCGCCGTTCTTCTCCTACATGGTGGAACTGCAGGCCGGCGTGGAAGGCGAGACGGTGTACCAGCGCTACCTGCCGCAGCTGCAGAAGGAATACGCGTACTGGATGCAGGGCGGCGACGATCTGCAACCCGGCCAGGCCGCACGCCATGTGGTGAGCCTGGCCGATGGCAGCGTGCTCAATCGCTATTGGGACGAGCGCGATACCCCGCGCCCGGAAGCCTGGCTGCACGACACCCGCACCGCTGCCGAGGCACATGACCGCCCGGCCGCCGATGTCTACCGCGATCTGCGCGCCGGTGCCGAAAGTGGCTGGGACTACACCAGCCGCTGGCTGGCCGACGGCAAGACGCTGAGCACCATCCGCACCACCGCGATCGTGCCGATCGATCTCAACAGCCTGCTGTATCACCTGGAACGCACCCTGGCGCAGGCCTGCGCGCACACCGGCACCGCCTGCAGCCAGGACTACGCTGCGCTCGCGCAGCAGCGCAAGCAGGCCATCGACGCGCACCTGTGGAATGCGGCCGGCTACTACGCCGACTACGACTGGCAGACCCGCACACTGAGCAACCAGGTCACCGCGGCAGCGCTGTACCCGCTGTTCGCAGGCCTGGCCTCGGACGATCACGCCAAGCGCACCGCCACCAGCGTGCGCGCCCGCCTGCTGCGCCCCGGCGGCCTGGCCACCACCGCGTTGAAGACCGGCCAGCAGTGGGACGAACCCAACGGCTGGGCGCCGTTGCAATGGGTGGCCGTGGATGGCCTGCGTCGCTACGGCGAAGACGGCCTGGCCCGCACCATTGGCGAGCGCTTCCTCACCCAGGTGCAGGCGCTGTTCGCGCGCGAGCACAAGCTGGTCGAAAAATACGGCCTGGACGCCGATGCGGCCGGCGGTGGCGGTGGCGAATACGCCCTGCAGGACGGCTTTGGCTGGACCAATGGCGTCACGTTGATGCTGTTGAACCTGTACCCCTCACAGGGCGCCATCCAGGCGCCGGCCAAGACCAAGCGCAAGCCCGAGCCCGCCGCGCCCTGAGCGTGGCGGTGGTTGGCGCATGCCACGCCATCAGCGCCGGCAGCATTGCGGCCTGATCGACGACGGCTGGTGGTAGGAGCGCGCTTGCGCGCGATGGCGCTTTACCGAGAGCGTTGCATCGCGCGCAAGCGCGCTCTCCTACGACGCAGCTCGTGGCCTTCGTCACGCATCGCAACTGGCCACCGGCCAGCACATGCGGCGTATGCGACAACGGCGCAGCTGTGAAGGGAACTGCACCTCAGGCAATCGGCCACGCGCACGGAAGCCTGCGGGCAGCGCATGCATCGCCTTGCCTGCCTCCAGGTACGCGGGCGGCGAGTATCATGCGCACTCTTTACACTTCCAGGACGGACCCATGGCCGTACGCACGCTCAATGAATTTCTCGCCCATTCCAAGGAAAAGGACGTCAGCCCCGATCCGTTCGAACTGGAAAACCCGCATCTGCTCGAGGTGCGCCTGGACGGCATGGTGTGGTCCAAGGCCGGCGCCATGGTCGCGCGCACCGGCAACGTCAAGTTCACCCGCGAGGGCCTGCTGGAACAAGGCCTGGGCAACCTGCTGAAAAAGGCAGTCAGCGGTGAAGGCATGCAGCTGATGAAGGCCGAAGGCCAGGGCCGCGTGTATCTGGCCGACCTCGGCAAGCTGGTGACGCTGCTGCGCTTGAACGGCGAGGCGATCTTCGTCAATGGCAACGACGTGCTGGCGTTCGAGTCGGGCGTCGAGCACAAGATCACGATGATGCGCAAAGTGGCAGGCATGCTCTCCGGCGGCCTGTTCAACGTGCGCCTGAGCGGCCACGGCATCGTGGCCATCACCTCGCATTACGAACCACTGACCCTGCCGGTCACCGCCGCCAGCGGCCCGGTGTTCACCGACCCGAACGCCACGGTGGCCTGGTCCGGCACGCTGACCCCGGAGCTGGTGACCGATGTCTCGATCGGCACGCTGTTCGGCCGCGGCTCGGGCGAGAGCTTGCAGATGCGCTTCGCCGGCGAAGGCTGGGTGGTGGTGCAGCCGTACGAAGAAGCCAGCTTCCAGGCCAAGGGCTGATGCCCGTTGCCCAGCTGCGTATTGCGTGGCTGGGCAACACACCTCCATGTCGGCCACGTTATCGCCAGCCGTAATCGGCGGCGATGCACGTTGCTTCGACAACGCCGTGTCGAGTGCAACGGTTCTGGCGCCACACGCGTGAGCGACGACAATGACGACGAAAGCCGAATTCAAAAAGCAGCTTCAGCATCGGATCGACGCCGCACTTGGTGAGCTGGGATACAGCTACAACAGGAGTCGGGCCGCGTTCGTCAAACAGACCGCCGCCTGCGAGGCCAGAATCGGTTACGACATCACCGCCGCCGGCTATCCAAAGAATATCGTCTCGGTCGATGTGTTGGTCTTTGTCGACCTGCCCGAGGTCAATCGCATTGGCGAGACGCTTTTCGCTCCTCCAGCGGTCAACCCGGCCACGCTCTGGGGAAACCTACGTCTGTTCACGCCAGCCAATAGCGCGAGGGACACCAGCTACTATTTCGACGTATCGGGCAATGGGGATCAGCACGTCAAAGCTCTTGTAGAGGACCTGGGCATCTTCGATGCATTCGCATCGAAGATTTTCGACCTCAGCGCACTGTCGAACACCCACCTTTCAAAACTGCCGCGCATCTATCGAAACTTTGCGGGAGGGCTGACTCATGACTACAAGTACGGCCTGCCGCAATTGATTTCCATCCTGCATGCATTGAACGATGAGTTTGCGCAGGCGCGCGCCTGCGCCGATCATGCAGCGCATCTCACCCTTGCCGAAAAATTGGCATTGCATGCATTTATCGATGCAAGAAACGCGCAACCAACCGGCACTACTGGTTAGCGCTAGCTGGTCGATTACCAGCTGCCAGCCAGCACCAACGCGTTGTGAAAACGGGCAACGCGCAACCCTGGGCGGCGCCTCACACCCAGCCGCGCTTGCGGAACCAGGCCAGCGGCACCACCACGCTCAGCGCGATGACGCCCAACGCCCAGTAGTACGCGTCGTGCCATTTGAGCTCGGGCATGTGCGCGAAATTCATGCCCCAGATGCCGACCAGCACCGTGGGCGGAATGCCAACCACCGACGCCACCGCCATCACCTTCATGACGTTGTTCTGCTCCATGTTGATCATGCCGAGCACACTGTCGAGCAGGAACTCGATGCGGTCGTCCATGTGCTGCTGGAATTCGCTCAAGGTGGTCAGGTCCTTGTGCAGTAGCCCGATGCGCCTGGGCGCATCGTCGCCAAACCACTCGGGGGCGGCGCCATCCAGATACGTCACCAGCCGCAGCAGCCCCTGGCCTGCATTGTGCAGCCCACCCAGGCGGCGCCCCATGTCGCCCACTTGGTGCAGCATGCGTTCCAGCGCGCCGGTCTTGGTCTTGGTGGAGGTGTCGAACACCGCGCGGGTGGTCTCGGTGATCTCTGCTTCCAGCGCTTCCAGACGGTCGGCCAGGTGGCCGACCAGTTGATCGAAGATGCGCAGCAGCAGGTCGTCGCCGCCCCGGCAGGGCGCGTGCGCCAGCCGCGCGGCCACTGCATCCAGCGAGCCCATCGGCTGCTCGCGTTGGGTGACCAGCATGTGGGGGGAGACCGCAAAGCCCAGCGGCGCGGTCGGGCCATCGTCGTCCTGGAAGCGCGGCACGTTGAGGAACAGCACATCGCCTTCGTGCCGCACCCGGCTACTGAATTCGATCTCGCCGATCGCCGCGCGGTCGGGCAGCGCAAAGCCCACCCGCTTGGCCGCCTCGGCCAACTCCTGCGCGCTGGGCTGGCACAGGTCCACCCACCATCCCTGCGTGTGATCGGCGGCGGAGGTGGAGTGGATGGTGATCATGCGGCGGGCCATGGCGGAAGACTGCTGGCGAGCATCCGGTGCCGCCTCACCCGCGTCAACGCCGGCGGCTGTCCGCACTCAGCTGGCGGTCGTGTTTGCCGCATGTGCCCGCGACGCCCGCATGCGGCGGCGGCGCACACTCAGCGGGCTGTGGGCAACTGGTTTCGCTTCACCCAATAGGCGATCGCCAGCACCAGAAACCACAGCGGGCTCACCAGCAGTGCATGCAGTGTGTCGGGCTGCAAGGTCAGCAACACGATGATGAAGGCGAAGAACGCCAGGCACACGTAGCACATCAACACGCCACCGGGCATCTTGAACACCGAGGTTGCATGCTGCTCCGGGCGTTTGCGCCGGTACGCGATGTAGGCGCACAGGATCAACGACCACACGAACATGAAGAGCACGGCCGACAACGTGGTGACCAGCGTGAATGCGGTGACCAGATCGGGAATCAGATAGACCAGCATCGCGCCCAGCAGCAGGCAGATGCACGAGAACAGCAGGCCGCGCGCCGGCACCGCCGCCCGCGTCAGCTTGGCAAAACCCCTGGGCGCGTTGCGTTCTTCGGCCAGGCCGTAGAGCATGCGGCTGGTCGAAAAGATGCCGCTATTGGCCGAGGAAGTGGCCGAGGTGAGCACCACGAAATTGATCAGGCTGGCTGCCGCCGGGACACCGGCGAGCACGAACAACTCCACGAACGGGCTCTTGTCGGCCACCACCTGCCGCCACGGCGTCACCGCCATGATCGCGATCAGCGCCAGCACGTAGAAGATGAGGATACGCACCGGGATCGAGTTGATCGCCTTGGGCAGATTACGCTGCGGGTCGGCAGTTTCCGCAGCGGTGGTGCCCACCAGTTCGATGCCAACGAAGGCGAATACCGCGATCTGAAACCCTGCAAAGAATCCGCCGATTCCCATCGGGAACATGCCGCCGTCGTTCCACAGATTGCTCAGCGATGCCACGTGGCCGGAGGGCGACCGGAAGCCCCACATCACCAGGCCCGCACCGGTGATGATCAACGCGCAGATGGCGATGATCTTGATCAGCGCAAACCAGAATTCCATCTCGCCGAACAACTTCACCGTGACCAGGTTCAACGCCAGCAGTAGCAGCACGCACAGCACCGCCGGCACCCATGGCGCCAGTTCGGGAAACCAGAACTGGGCGTACGCTGCAATCGCGATGACATCGGCAATGGCGGTGATGATCCAGCAGAACCAGTACGTCCAGCCGCAGAAGAACCCCGCCCAGGACCCGAGCAGATCGGTGGAGAAGTCGATGAACGACTTGTAGTCCAGGTTGGACAACAGCAGCTCGCCCATGGCGCGCATCACGAAGAACAGCATCACGCCGATGATCAGGTACACGAACAGGATCGACGGCCCGGCCAGGCTGATCGTTCTGCCGGAACCCATGAACAGGCCGGTGCCGATCGCACCGCCGATCGCGATCAGTTGCAGGTGGCGGTTGGACAGACTGCGTTGCAGATGATCGGGCGCGGACGGGGCGGACATGGGCACGGCACCAACGGTGAGCAAGCCGACAAAAATACGAGATCGCGCCGGCGCGCACCAGCGATATGCGCAGCTGCGTCGTGTGGCGCGAGGGACGCAACGCAGCATTCGCTAATGCTTGGTGCGTGCGTTTCCTATGCCATGGCTAGTGGCGCTGTGGTTTTGCGGCGTGGCTCCGTTGGTGGCAATGACCGAGAGTGGATGACGCGAGGTGAGTGAGTGCTAGCCGGCGTTGCGGCGTGCAAGGGCGTTACTCAAGATGCCCCGGGTGAGGGCTCGCGGCTGAATGACACGCTGTTTGCTTGCTTCGCAATGCGGCGCCGACCGATGGACCTGCATCATTATCGCTCTGAGCTTCGACACGACCATGGCGCGACGACATAACTTGCACCTGCAACTTTCTGCCCCACCTTGCGTGTCAGTCCGGATCGGCAGCGCACAGTCGCGGCCCGTACGGGGCGAGCAGCATGACGCGCAGCTGTCGTTGCACACGATGCCTTGCGCAGATGCTGGTATCGATTCGATGCTCGCCATGTCGATGCACCGGCGACGATCACTGAAACCTGCAACCAGGAGAGCGACGACACCACCGCAGACGAAAGGCGATGCGCGTCGCAGGCCGTTGTTTCATTCGGCACACCGCGCATGCTCCTGCCCGCTTCCTTGACTGCGCGCACGGACCGCCGAGGCGATAGCTGGTCTCCTGCGCGGGCCCAATCCTCAGGAGAGTTCCATGAATCCACGTGCTCAGTGGCTGGTCGCATGCGTAGCACTGGCCCCGGTCGTTGCCTGCGCCATCCAGGTCGACGCTCACGGACAGCTGCGCGACAACAGCGGCCACGCAGTGCAGCTACGCGGCGTGACCTGGCCTGGCTTTGATGGCGCATCGCATGTGGCGCGTGGCTTGCAGGACACCACGCTGCAGCAGGCACTTGATCAGATGCAGGCCGCGCAAATCAATGCGCTCCGCATCCCGGTCTGCCCCGCATCGCTGCAGGCCCAGCCACTGGCCGCGCGTGATGTGGCCGGCGAGCCGACATTGCGCGGTGCCACCGCGCTGCAGGCGCTGGACGCGGTGGTCCGTGCAAGCACGCAGCGTGGCATGCAGGTGATGTTGGCGTTCGCCAATGGCGGATGCGATGACCAGGCACCGCAGCTGGGTGCAGACACGGCAACCTGGACACGCGGCCTGAGCATGCTCGCACAGCGCTACCGCGCCAACACCGGCGTGATCGGCGTCGACCTGGGTAGTAGCGGGTACCGCAACGCCACGTGGGCAGGCAATCCACCTGCAAGTGACTGGAACCGCGTTGCCACACGCGCGGCGGCAGCGGTGCTGCAACACGCGCCGCGCTGGGTCATCGGCGTGGAAGGTGTTGGCAGCAACGCGGTGTGCAGTGACACCGCGCGCAAGGCGCCTGGCAGCAACCTGCAACCGCTGGCTTGCGTGCCGCCGCGCATTGCGGCTGCCAACCTGGTGTTGATGCCCAAACTGGCCGGGCCCGACCGCGATGCGGCCGAGGCGTTCGCAGCACGCGATTTCCCCGATGCACTAGCCGCCACATGGCAGCGCGATTTCGGCACGCTGGTTGCCACGCATGCCGTGCTGCCGGTCAGCACGGGCGGCGGGCTGGGCGATGGCGACCCGCGCGACCCTGCCTGGCAACAGGCGCTGAGCACTTATCTGGATACCACCGGCCTGCGCAGCGCGTTTCTCGGCAGTTGGGAGATCGGCGATGCGAACAACGGCGGCCTGCTCGCCCGCGATGGCACGCCGCGCGCCGACAAACTGCAGGTGCTGCACCGTGCGTGGGGCGTGTCGACGGCCCTGCCCGCAACCGCGTCCGCCAAGCGCGCGAGCGCAGCCGATGCGAGTAAGGCGACCGGCTGGGACAGCACCTTCAGCGGTACGGCGACCTACACCGGCTCGGGCTATTCGGGCGGCGCATTGCTGCTCGATCCCATCCCCAGCACCGCCTTCATCACCGCACTCAACCCGGTGCAACTGAACTTCGGTGGCGTCAAGGCTGCCCTGGCCGGCGCGTACCTGCAGGTGACCGGCCCCAAGGGCACCACCACGGTCTACGTGACCGACCTGTATCCGGAAGGCGCATCCGGCGGCCTGGATCTATCGCACAACGCGTTCGCGGCGATCGGCGACATGGTGCAGGGGCGCATCCCGATCAGCTGGAAAGTGGTGCGCGCGCCGGTCACCGGCAACCTGCAATACCGCATCAAGGAAGGCAGCTCACGCTGGTGGGCGGCGATCCAGGTGCGCAACCACGCCTATCCGGTGGTGAAGCTGGAAGTGAAGCAAGGCAGCTCCTGGAAGAACCTGCAGAAGATGGACTACAACCACTTCCTGGGCGAGCAGCTGGGCGACCAACCGCTAACCCTGCGCATCACCGACATTCGCGGCAAGGTCCTCACCGATACCTTGCCACGCCTACCGGAGGACGGCAGCAAGCCGGCGTATTTCGAACCGGGGCATGTGCAGTTTCCGTAGCGCGGACAGGTGGTTGGCCTGCACTGATGGTTGGATTGTTAACGGTCGTTGGCTTTTTTAGTCGTTGGCTTTTTTAGTCGTTGGCTTTTTTAGAGCAACGAGCGCCGTTTGATTGAGGCCCCTCGTTGATCTCGCTGCGATCAATCCGGTGCGTGCGGTTCGCTTTCACTACAAGACCCGCGCGCAACGGCGCTCGCAGCGCAATTTGCTGTGCATGCAAGCGCTTCACTCACGCAATGCCGGAGACGCATTGTTATCAGCTTCAGCGAGCCAGCCTTACGCAGTTGCGCGCGTGTGGCCGGCACTTGGCGGCTCGATTGGAACACCGTAAATCGTCGGCAATACCGGCGAAGCGGCATGCGCCAACTGGCGCTGTTGTAAGCAGCAATGAGCTCATGCTGTTACTTATCCCGCCTCTGGCCGCGGGTGACGGGCGGCCTCTATACAACGTCGCACCGGCGTCTACTCGCGTAGTGTCCGCCGGTGCGACTCCACGTGCATCAACCACCCGCCAGACCACCACCAACACGCCCGGGCAATGCCTGATCGTCATCGTCCTCGGGGTTGTCGAGATCGCCCACTTCATCATCGATACCGCCGCGCCGTGGCGAGGGGTCGTTCGAGGGCGGCAACTCGTCGTCGCGTTGCGGCCCCGGCGTGCCGTGCAAGCGAAACTGCGAGACAACCGACGCGGGCGGATCGATGTTTAGCGAATACAGGATCATGCGACATCTCCGGCTGGGAACCTGTACCCGACGCTAGGGTGCGCAGCGCTAGCAGGCCGTGAGCCGCAGCGCGTGGGCGCTGACATGCCGTTGACGGTGAGTGCGCAGCGCTGCGCTGTGGTTGCCTGCGGGCCAGTGGCTATCATGGGGCTCCGCCCTCCAGGCCGCTGTCATGCGCCCACGTCTTCTGATCATGCTGCTGCTCCTGTGCGGCACCGCTACGGCAGCAGCACCGGCCTCGCGCCTGGATGCGGTGGTGCGCGCCGGCGTGCTGCGCGTCTGCACCACCGGCGACTACCGCCCGTATTCGCTGTTGCGCGCCGATGGGCAGTTCGAGGGCAGCGATATCGCGCTGGCACAGGCGTTGGCAGACAGCCTGGATGCGCGGGTGCAGTTCGTCCGTACCAGTTGGCCACAGCTGATGCACGACCTGCTGGCCGATCGCTGCGACCTGGCGGTGGGCGGCATTTCGGTGACCTTGCAACGGCAGCGCCAGGCCAGTTTCAGCAGCGTGCTGGATGTCGACGGCAAGATTCCGCTGGTGCGCTGCGCCGATCAGGCGCGCTATCGCAGCGTCGCCCAGATCAATCGCCCGGAGGTGCGTGTGATCGAACCGCCCGGCGGCACCAATGAGGCGTTCGCACGGCGCCAGCTGCCGCAGGCGAACCTGCGGTTGTTTGCAGACAACACCACCATCTTCGAAGAACTCCGGCAGGGCCGCGCCGACGTGATGATTACCGACGCCTCCGAGGCCACATTCCAGCAGGTGCGCCTGCCCGGCCTGTGCGCGGTCGCACCCGAGCAGCCCCTGCAATACAGCGAGAAAGCCTTCCTGCTCCCGCGCGACGACGCGGCATGGAAGGCGTACGTGGATCAATGGCTGCACCTGAGCAAGGCCAGTGGCGACTATGCGCGCATCGTCGAGCACTGGCGGGGGCGCTGACGACCACGCTGTGATGTCGGGAATGGGGAATGGGGAATCGCAAAGGCAACTGCTGGCGCTGACCGTCCGGCGCAGCGCTTTTACCATTCCCGATTCCCGACTCCCCATTCCCGCAGCGCTACACGCCGCACCTCACACAATCTTGGTGCGTCTCCACCAACGCGACACCTGCTCCTCGCGCACCAGGGTGAACAGCCCCGCGCCCAGGATCAGTGCGATGCCAACCGCCATCGGCCAATCCAGGTGGTCGTGGAACAACAGGTAGCCGAAGGCGATCGCCCACAGCATCTGGCTGTACTGGGTGGGCGCCACCACGCTGACCGGGGCCATGCGCGTGGCGTACATCAGGCAGATCGCCGCCAGACCCGCCAACAGGCCGTAGCCCGCCAGCAGTCCCCATTGGTAGAGCGTGGGCCACACGAAGGTCGGCAGCATCAAGATCGCGCCCATCACCAGCGGGCCGATCACGCCGGCACCGTACAGGGTGAGGCGTTTTTCGCTGTGCCCGGCCATGCGCAAGGTGATCACCGAAATCGCACCGACCAGGCCACACACGATCGCGGCCACATGTCCATGGGTGAGGTGGCGGAAGCCCGGCCGCAGCACGATCAGCACACCGATAAAGCCGACGATCACCGCCGACCAGCGCCGCCAGCGCACTTCCTCCTTGAGGAACACCACCGACAGCACCGTGACAAAGATCGGCATCAGAAAGATCAGCGCGAACGCTTCGGCCATCGGCAAGGTAGTGAAGGCGATCACCGAGGTCAGGTTGCCGATGGCGCCGGTCAGCGCGCGCAACAGCCACAGCGCCGGCTGCTTGGCCATCACCAGCTCGCGCAAGCGGTCTTCGGGCTTCTTCAGGAACGGCACCGCTACCAGCATCAGCAACGCGCCCAGGCACAGCACTTCATAGGCCGGCAGCGTACCTTCCAGCAGCTTCACAAACGCATCGCTGATCGAATAGGCCGCGTAGCACGCAAACCCCAACAACACACCCTTCAGCATGGACCGCACTCCGCAGTGGCGCTGCATCCGACGCGGTGTCGATGCCGGCATGGCCAAGTATGCGGTGCGATGCGCTCAAGCGGAATTGGCGCGCGGTGAATCCGGGCACGGCAGTACCGCGATAGCAGCGACACGGCGGTTTGTTGGCCCAGCGGCCCGCTTGCGGAGCGCTGCCGCTGCGAAAAAGTGCATGCCACGCAGTGCACAAGCGCATCTTGCGTACCGGGTCGTCGGCCGCGCGCACTCAAGGGTGGCCAAGCCGACAGCGCTACGCCAGCACAACGGCCGCCAGCACGCACGCATTGTCCCGATGCCACGGCGCAATGGCTCAGGTACGATGCCGGTCCCTCCCCTTCAGCCTGGTCGTGCGTGTGGCGCGGCCCGGTGCAGACCCGTCATCGTGTCCCATTACTCCGGCCCCCTGCTGACCCGCTCCGACGCCCTCGCCCTGCTTGCCGCGCGCGACCACGGCCACCCACGCTGGACCGGCTCGCTGGACCTGGGCCGCACCACGGCCACCGCCGAGCTCGATGCGCAGACCTGGCAGTGGCGGGGCAAGGGTTACCCGTATCCGGGCAAGCTCAAGGACCGCACGCTGTATTTCTGGGATGGCGACGACTTCGAACCCATCTCGCGCTTCGGCAGCAGCTTGATCAAGCTGGTGCCCACCGATTGGGGCGCACCCACCTTCGAGATCGATGGCATCAAGATGCTGCCCTCCGCGCAGCTCTCGCCGTTCGAGGATGCGCAACGCAAGGTGGCGCTGGTGGAGCCGCGCGGCAAGACCGTGCTCGACACCTGCGGCGGCCTCGGCTACTTCGCGGCCTGCTGCCTGGAGGCCGGCGTGGCGCAGCTGCAGTCGTTCGAAAAGAACGCCGACGTGCTGTGGCTGCGCACGCTCAACCCCTGGTCGCCGGATCCGGACGCGGCAGCAGCGGCCGGCCGCCTGCACCTGACCCATGGCGATGTGGCGCAGCACATCACCACGCTGGCCGATGCAGCATTCGATGCCATCCTGCACGACCCGCCACGCTTCGGCATTGCCGGGGAGCTGTATTCGCAAGTGTTCTACGACCAGCTGGCGCGCGTGCTGCGTCCGGGGGGGCGCCTGTTCCATTACACCGGCGCGCCCAACAAGCTCACCAGCGGCCGCGACGTGCCCAACGAAGTGAGCAAGCGGCTGAGCAAGGCCGGGTTTCGCACCCAGCTGGCGCTCGATGGCGTGCTGGCGGTGCTGCCGCCACGGCGGTGATGCAGGCCTGATGCAATCAGCGTCAACCTCGCAGCACGATGAGGACCAGCAGCATCACGCCGGGAATGACGCTGAGCACCGCACCGGCCCATGCGAGCGGCACATAGCGCTCGTTGTTGAGCCGCGACAGCATCAGGCACGCCAGCCCGATGACGGCCGCCACGCAGACCGCGACCATCAGCCCGGCAATCGCCGCGCCGTAGCCGCCGTAGCCGGCGGCGGCGATGATCCCGACACCACCACCCACCGGCACCGCCAGCAACGACAGCCCACCGAACACCGGCGGCCGCCGCGCGGCCTTCAGGGTTTCCATCTCCACGCGGTGCGCTCCGTTTGCAGTGCCGGGAGTCTAGCAATGCAGGCGCATTGCCCAACGCTTGGGCTGCTGCATCCCTGGGCTGGATGATCTAAAGGAAGGAGCAGCCAGCGCATCTGCCATACTGCGGCGCCATCGACACGGACGTTGCATGCGCCTGCCAGTTGCCGCCAGCACCCTCGCACTCGGTTTGATGCTTGCCTGCCTGCCGGCAGACGCACAGACTCCCGCCGCCGCATCGTCACCGGTGACCACGCGCCATCCGGTGACCACCGCCACCCTGGCGGGCCGGGTCCTGCAGTTGGGCGAACGCGATGGGCAATGCGTGATCCAGCGCGATGCCGAGAGACTGCCGCTGGGCATTCCGGCACCCTGCTATTTCAGCACCGGGCGCGATCACGCTGCACAAGTGCATGTATTCAACGGCACGCCAATCGTGTTGATCCAGCATGCCAAGCCAAGTACGCGCACCGATTGGAACGTGGCAACCGACGGCCCGATCTGCGACTACGCCGCGCAGGCCGTGCGCGATGTGGGCGGAAAGCTGGAACCCGGCATCGCCGCTAGCGGAAGTTCGCCACGCTGCGACCCCACCGAGGGCACCGACCAGAAGAACTTCGTCTACGGCTACGACACCTGGCCGAATCTCAAACCGAAGAAGCCAGCGGCAGGGCAGCCCACACGCTGAGCGGGGCGGCCGAACTGCGGCCGTGATGGCGCTTGACCCTCACGGCGATGAGCTTGATGCAGCGCCATACCGCGCAGGAATGCGCAACGCACGCAACGTCTCAGAACAGCACTGCGTTAATGCGCTGTGCTGGTAGGGCGCTGCCATGCGCAAGACGCACCGTTGCACAACAGTGCGCTAAACGCGGCATCAGCGCCGCTGCAGCCACCACATGCGGGCGATCACCAGCAGCAGCACCAGCAAGCCACCTGTCAACGCCGCATCCCAGCCAATGGCGATCCAGTAACGCTGCGGATCCGCCTCCAGCAGGAAGATGCGTGTCGGCCGCCCACGGATGACGCTGACATAACGCCCCTTCACCACGGCCTCGACCAGCAGCGCCAGCCGCATGCAGCAGGCTGCGGCCACCAGTAGCATGCCCGCACCTTGCAGCACCGCCGCGATGCGCTCCTTGCGTGAGTTGGGTGCTGGTACAACTGCACGGCGACGGGGTGGTTTCAACGTAGTGCCACTGCAACGAATAGTTCGCCAGTTTACCGATGTCGCATGCACGCACCGCTACGCACAGATCCACGCTGCCAATACCGGTGCCTGCCGCACAGCACGCGATGCAGGATTGAGCGCGTGCAGATCGCGCTTGAGCGGGCAATGCCGCATGCATCTGACGACGGCCGCTATACTCCATGCCGTAGCGCACCCGCATCGCGGGATGGACCCAAGCGCTGCTTCGTATCAAGGAAGATCGTCCGCATCGGTCGCGATGCTGCAGGCCGTTGGCGCTTCCTTGGTGTTCTCCTGTTCGCTGCGGCCCTGCCGCGGAAAACCCGTACCAAGGACTCTGCTTTGAAGACTTTCACCGCGTTTGTCGTGCTTTCTTTCAGCCTGCTGCTGTCTGCCTGTGGCGGAAGCGATCTCGCCAGCGGCGCCGCCAAGATGTCCTCCAGCGACTATCTCCTGCATAACATCTCGGTCTGGAACGGCGTGGTCCAAATCGTCGACCCATGGGTGTCGGGCGAGCGCGGGCAGTCGCTGATGGCCGATGCCATCGCGCACAAGCCGCTGGAGCAGTACAAGATTGCACTGGCCGGCCAGCGCAAGGCCCTGGCCGCCAATACGCAGGCCAACACGATGATGGCCTCGGGCGTGCCCGATAACGCCAAGGAGCTGGATGCCAAGCTGGTCGCCACCCTCAAGAGCGCCGACGCCACCATGGCCGCGATGGAGCAGATTGCCGCGTTGCCGGATGGCTACACCAACGAGACCCTGGCACCGCTGGGCAAGCAGCTGCAGACCACCGCCAACGGCCTGGTGGCCGACATTCAGGCCCTGAACACGGCGCAGCGCGCGTATTCCAAGGAACATAACGTGCCGTTCCAGGAAGTGCAGCAGTAACAGCAGAGACGACTGCGCACTGCAGTCGTCTCCACGCGCCCGGTGCAGGGAGATCGGCAGACACTACGGTTTGCTGCCGATCTCCCTGCACCGGGCGTATTTGTATGCGGCCGATGCGCAGACGCAACGGTGTTGCTGCGGGCGATTCGCAAACCACTGCAGCGGCTGACGCAATGCTGCGCGCACTCGTCAGTAAATGCAGAGGGCGAGCGCACGCTTCGGCATAGATCGCGGTACATGGCTGTTACCGCCGACCAACATTCATTAGCTGGATCCGGTGCAAAATGGCGGCGATAACACCGATTACGCGCGCGAGTTCTCTCTTCGCCGCTTCGCGGTCACCGCGCCAGCTCAGTTCACGCCGGCAAGCCAAAGATCAGCGAGCGATGCGCAGCCACGCCGGCCATGGCACCGCTAGCCACCGCGAAGGTCACCGAGGCTGCGGGGCTGGCAATGTCGCCGCATGCAAAGACCCCGGGAACCGAAGTCGCCTGCATTGCATCCACCGCTACATGGCTGCCCAGTGGCCCGTCCGCCAGGGCGCACCCCATTGCCGTCACCACAGGGCTGATGTGGGTTTGCGTGGTGATGAACAGGCCGTCCAATTGTGTGGTTTGCCCATCGCGCAGCACCACCTCCACCTGCGCGTCGTCGCCCTGGATGCGGGCCACCGCGCCTGGCACCAGGGTCACGCCGCGTGCCTGTAGTTGGGCGTTCTGCGTGGCGTCCAAGGCCAGCGCGTCGTTCAAGAACAAGCGGGTGGCGCCCCAATCCTGCAGCATCGCGGCCTGGTGCACCGCAAACGCAGAAGTGGCCAGCACGCCAATTTGTCCCTGCTCCAGTTCGTAGCCATGGCAATACGGGCAAACGAAGATCTGCTTGCCCCAGCGTTCGGCCAGGCCCGGGATATCCGGCAGGCGGTCCACCACACCCGTGGCAATGATGAGACGGCGCGCCGTGTGGGCCCCACCATTGCCAAGCGTCACGCGGAATGCCTCTGCGGTGCCGTCCACCTGCGTCACCTCGGCATCGGCCCAGTGCACATCGGGATACGCGCGCACCTGCGTGCGCCCGTGCGCGGCAATCTGCGCAGGCGACTCGCCGTCGCGGCTCAAAAAACCATGCGAGGTTGCGGCAAAGCGATTGCGGCGCAGACCACTGTCCACCACCAGAATGCGGCGGCGTGCACGCGCGAGCTGCAAGCCGGCCGAGAGTCCCGCGTAGCTGCCACCGATGATGATCACGTCGTAGTGCATTGCGCTGCCTTGCCTTTTGCTTCTTTATGTACTTTTGGATGTTACATGATTGGGGCAGCGGTTCAAGCGGTTACCGGAGGGCTATGTGATTGTGCATGCGCTTATCAGCGAGCTCAGCGGCTGCGCTGTTGTCGAGACTGGAGTCAGCACTTGAAGCGACTGTGCGTGCCGTGTTGATCGTATGGCCACTGCAGGGCGACAGCCTGGAGTGAAGCCAGCCGGGGACGCAGCTCTATGGCTTCAAGGTACTGGGCGACGCCGGCAACGGGCGCGATTCGTGGATGATCAAGGCGGTGCAGCACGTGACCAACCTCAACGCGCGTGCCGGCGAGCTGGTGATCCACGGCGTCAATCTGTCATGCCCTGCAACGCTAAGCACTGCGAGATTGCGGAGGTTGCGAGGCGATTACGCGCACCGCGCTGATCACATGGCCAACACCGCGCCACGTACAGCGTGCAGCCTGCCGCGTGATTGCCTGCAATGCGTAGCACTGCGATGAGCAAGGCTTACAGAGACCACAAGTGCATGCGTCGCCCGTCACCTCATTCGAAGCGCAGCGATGAACTACTCATTGCGTTGAAGCAGCATCAGGCTGCACGCAAGCAGACAGATCAGTCAACCATCGCTGGCAAGCGAGGATCCCAGCAACCGAGCGCACCCACCACAAGGCCACCGGCGCTGCCGAACCGCTCAATCGCGCCGTACGCGCTTGGCTTTTCCCGCGGCTTGCACGGGTGTGGCGGTCTTGCACAAGGCATCGAAGTCATTGGCCAAGTCCGCCAGGGTCACCGTTCCCAGGCGCTCCAACAGCAAGGTTTCGGCGGCGGTGAGCGCGTCGGCGATGGCGGCATTGACCACACGCTCCACACCGCATTGCGGGTGGTCCTGGTCGGTGCCGATCGCGAACAGATGCGGGCCACCGACAGCGCGGTGCACATCCAGCAATGTGACCTGGGCGAGATCGCGCGCCAACTGCCAGCCGCCGTGGTGGCCCTTGGACGATTGCACGTAACCGGCCTCGCGCAGGCCGGCCATGGTCCGCCGCACCACCACCGCATTGGTCGACAGCATGCGGGCGATCTGTTCGGAGGTCATCGGCTGCGCACTTCTGGCCATGTGCAACAGCACATGCAGCATGCGGGAAAGGCGGCTATCGGTTCGCACGGAATGGCATCGCTGAGCAGGCAGGAGGAGCGGCAGCGCCGCGCGCAAAGTGTGCCGCAGCGCGGCGCCATTGTCGCACTCCACCAGCGCGCGCACTTGCGCTACGCGCCGTACACGGCCCATTGGTCGCGGCCGGCGGTCTTGGCGGCGTACAGCGCCAGGTCGGCCTGACTCAGCAGCACGTCCAGCCCGGTCGCCGGGGTGACGCGCACCGCGCCCAGGCAGAAGCGCACCGGCGCATCTGCCGGCAGGCCCGCGATGGCAATCGCCGCGACCGCACTGCGCAGACGCGCGAACACGTTGCCGATTTCGTCAGCGGTGCAGCCGGGCAACACCAGCAGAAATTCCTCGCCGCCCAACCGGCCGAGCTGGTCGCGCTCGCGCAGGGCGCGCCGGGACGCGGCAGCCAGCGCCTTGAGCACCGCGTCGCCGGTGGCATGGCCGTGCACGTCGTTGATCTGCTTGAAGTGGTCCAGGTCGATCAAGGCCAGCATGCAGGAGGTGCGCGTACGCAGCGCATGCTCGATCTGCTGCTGCGCCTCGGTGCGGATCGCGCGACGGTTGGGCAGGCCGGTCAGTTCGTCGCGCATGGCCAGGGTGGAGAGCTGGCGGCGATGGCGCCAGCCCACCGCCACCACCACCAGCGCGGCGATCAGCAACAGGCAGGCCGCACACAGCGCGATCCACAAAGTGCGCTGACCAGCTTCGCGCGCCTGCAGCGCCAACTGCGCGGTTTCGCTGCGGCGGCGCAATTCCGCGGTTTCCGCACTGCGGCGTGCATCTTCGTAGCGCGCCTGCAGCCGCAGCATCACGGTGTCGCGCTGGCCTTCCTGGCTGCGCTCACGCAAGGCATTGGCACGTTGCAGTTCGGCATAGGCCTGCGCGTGTTGGCCCATCGAGGCCAGCGCCGCGGCAATGGCATCGGCCAGGTCCACACGGCGGCTCGATGCCAGCCGCGGGCCATCGGCGCGCCTGGCCGCGGCGATCTCCTCGCCCAGGCGCGCGTCCTTCAGCGCGGTCATCGCCTTCAACAACACCGCGTGGCAGGCCGCGACGCGGCCGATGTTGCCCTGCGCCTGCATCAGCGGCAGCGCTTCGTTGGCGGTGACCAGCGCCGCGGCGGCATCGCCGGTATCGATCAAGGCTTCGCTGGCACTGGTCAGTGCCGCTGCCACGCCGGCCTGATCGCCCAGCGCGCGACTCAAGGCCAGTGCGCGGCGGAAATGCACCAACGCCGCGTCCGGCTGCTGCAGCGCCAACGAGGCACCGTATTCGTATTCGATCAGGCTGCGCTGGAAGCGTGCCGGCAGGTCACCCAGGCGCGCCAATGCGCGCAGCAGATATGCTTCGGCTTCGTTTTCCTTGGCGGTGCGCCCGCCCACGCGGCTGGCCAGTGAACCGAGCTGTGTCAGCGCATCCAGCTCCAGCGACAGCGATCCTTCGCGCACCGCACATTGGTAGCTGGCCTGCGCGGCATTCCAGGCCTCATCGCTGCTGCCCGATGCGAGCATGCTCCACATGTCCACCGCGTCGATTTCGCACAGCAGGTCACGGCGGCCCAGCGCGCGCGCCTGCCGGCGCAACTCTTCCAGGCGCGCCACCATGGAGCGATTGGGGTTTTCACGCACATCGCTCAGTGCCTGCACCGTGTCCAGCCACAGCCGCGCCTGTGCGCCGCTGCCATGCAGCTGGCCCAGCACGTCGCGTGCCTGCGTCAGCGCCTGTTTGCGGCGTGCACTGTCTTCCAGCGAAATCAGCACCCGCGCCTGTGCCAAGGCCGCCCAGAACGTAGCATCGGCTTGCCCGCTTGCACGTGCCTGGCGCAGCTGCCGTTCGGTGGCCTGCAGGGCGGCGGTGGGGTCGTCGAGCAGCATGGCTTCGGTCGTGGCCCAGGGTTGCGGCTGGCTCCAGGCAGCGCCACTGACCCACAGCAGTGCAGTGCACAGATGCGGGAGCCACCACGCCGTGCGCTGACGCTTCATCGCACACGCATCGCGATCACCATGGCATCGCGGCCGTGGCACGCAGGTGGCCCTGGTGAGGAGGTACTGATTGCTGTGGCATGGCGCAGTCCTCCGTCTTAGCTGATGGAACCGATGCTGCAGTCGCGCGCAGTGCCCGACCAGGCAATCGCGCAGATGGTCGAGCTCGTTATCGGCCGTATGGCCAGGGTCTTGAATGACGCCCGCTGAACGTGGCAGCGATGCGTGCTCTACGATGCGTGTTCTACGAAGCGCCGCTCGAGCTGTGGCGCGCGCCGGTCCTGCACCTGTCCCCGCACGCAGCGCATCGCCGCGGCCATCGGCGCCCGTGTGACAGGCCATATGGCCATAGCAAACGCGCTGTCCCGGTGAACCACGCCATGTAATCCGCAAGCCGTGCACACGACCGCCATCTGCCCTCCGCAGCCCGCCAACACCGCGCCACGTAAACTGCCAACCGGCAGTACCACCCGCCTTTCCCGGAGACGCCGTGACCCGTTCGATCCCGCGCCTGTTGGCGCTTGGCGTGCTCGCCCTGTTGTCGGCCTGTGCGACGCAGGCGCCCCGCGTGCCGCAACGTTCGCCACAGGCCGTGCAGGCCGATATCGCACGCCGCCTGCCGGCATCGCTCAGCGACCGCGCCGGCTGGGCCAGCGACGTCTACGTGGCGCTCGCCTCGCAGGACATCGCCACCACGCTCGAACACATCTGTGCGGTGCTGGCGGTCACCGAGCAGGAGTCCACCTATCAGGCCAATCCGCCAGTGCCGAACCTGGGCAAGATTTCGCGCGCGGAGATCGACCGCCGCGCCAGCGCCCACCACCTGCCCGGCTTCATGGTCGATGCCGCGCTGCGCATCACCTCGCCCGATGGCCGCAGCTATGCCACCCGCATTGCAGCTGCGCGCACCGAGCAGGAGCTGAGCGGCATCTTCGAAGACTTCGCCGGCAGCGTGCCGCTGGGTGGGCGTTTGTTTGGCGGGCTCAATCCGGTGCGCACCGGCGGGCCGATGCAGGTGAGCATCGCCTTCGCCGAGCAGCATGCCGACCGCTACCCCTACCCGCCTGACGACTCCATCCGGCATGAGGTATTCAGCCGCCGCGGCGGGCTGTGGTTCGGCACCCGGCATTTGCTGGGCTACCCCGCCAGCTACGACGCGCTGCTGTACCGCTTTGCCGACTTCAATGCCGGTTGGTACGCCAGCCGCAATGCCGCGTTCCAGGCTGCGCTGAGCAAGGCCAGCGGCATCGCGCTGGCACTGGATGGCGACCTGCTCACCCCGGGCGCCGGCCTGGACGCACCCGGCGGCACCGAACGCGCCGCGCGGGCGCTGGCCAGCCAGCTGGGCATGACTGACCGCCAGATCCGCGCCGCGCTCGAAGACGGCAACCGCGCCGATTTCGACGACAGCCCGCTGTATCGCCAGGTCTTCGCGCTGGCCGAGCGCGACGGCCGCGCGGCGCTGCCACGCGCGGTGCTACCGGGCATCACCCTGGAGAGCCCCAAGATCACCCGCACCCTCACCACCGCCTGGTTTGCCCAACGCGTCAACGACCGTTGGAAGCGCTGCATGGCCAAGTAGCAGCACCCGCTGCGCGGCACGCGGCGCGTCTGGCACCACGCCCGCAGCTGCGCGCCGTGGCAAAGCACGACGTATGGCAGGGTCGCAGGCCCTGCCCGCGCACGTAGCATTGCCGGGTTGCGCCACTCTGCTCGGCGCGCTCCTTTTGATGAGGTCCACATGCCCACTCCGTTGCCGATGCGCCACCTGCTCACCGCCCTGGCCGTTGCCCTGCTGCCCGCACTGGCCAGCGCGCAGGCGCCCAGCGTGACCGCCGCCGATTACGCGCGCGCCGAACGCCTGGTCAGCTATCTGGCGCAGCCGCTGGTGGACCACGCCGCCACGCAGGTGACCTGGCTGGACCCCACGCATGTGGTGTATGTGGACCATGACGCCAAGGGCGACCGCCTGCTGCAGCTGGACACCGCCACCGGCAAGACCGCGCCACTGTTCAAGCCTGCCCGGCTGGCCACCGCGCTCAACAGCTTGCTCAAGACCGGCGACAAACCGCTCAAGGCCGCCACGCTCGCGCCCAAGGTCCGCCTCACCGCCGATGGCCGCTACCGTTTCGAGATCCGCGACACCGACGTGATCTGCGATGCGCGCGCCGCCTGCAGCAAGGTCTACACCAGCGACAAGGCCGAACCGGGCGTGCTTTCGCCCGACAAGACCCGCGAGGCCTTCATCCGCAACTGGAACCTGTGGGTGCGTGAGCTGGCCACCGGCAAGGAGACCCAGCTGACCCGCGATGGCGTGGAAAACTTCGGCTACGCCACCGACAATGCCGGCTGGCAGCACAGCGATAACGCCATCGTTGCGTGGTCGCCGGACTCGCGCAAGATCGCCACCTTCCAGCAGGACCAGCGCAAGACCGGCGACATGTATCTGGTCAGCACCAAGCTTGGGCATCCGGAACTGCAGTCGTGGAAATACCCGCTGGCCGGCGACAAGGACGTGACCATGATCGAGCGCGTCATCATCGACGTGCCCACCGCCAGCGTGGTGCGCCTGAAGCTGCCACCGGACCAGCACCGCTCCACCCTGTGCGATGACGTGAGCTGCTCGCCGGGCCTGTGGGACGACGTGAAGTGGGCGCCGGACAGCAAGACCCTGGCGTTCGCCTCCACCTCGCGCTTCCACAAGCAGGTGTGGCTGCGCATTGCCGACGCCAGTACCGGCGCGGTGCGTACCGCCTTCGACGAAACCGCCAAGACCTATCACGAAAGCGGCCAGGTCGCGGCGAACTGGGCCTATCTGCCCGGCAGCAACGAAGCGGTGTGGTTCTCCGAACGCAGCGACTGGGGCCAGCTGTATCTGTACGACCTGCAGACCGGCAAGCCCAAACGCGCGATCACCAGCGGCGAAGGCAATGTCACCGAGTTGCTGCGCGTGGACCCGGTGAGCCGTACCGCGTGGTTTGTCGGCGTGGGCAAGGTGCCGGGCGTGGACCCGTACTACCAGCAACTGTGGAAGGTGAGCCTGGACGGCGGCGCACCAGTGCTGCTGACGCCGGAAGTGGCCGATCACAGCATTGCACTCTCACCCGATGGCGCGAGCTTCGTCGACACCTATTCCACCACGCTCACCCCACCGGTCAGCGTGCTGCGCGACGCAGCCGATGGGCGCACGCTCAGCACCGTCGCCACCGCCGACATCACCCGCCTGAAGGCCGCCGGCTGGGTCCCGCCGGAACCGATCACGGTGAAAGCGCGCGACGGCAAGACCACCTTGTACGGCTTACTGTTCAAGCCCACCCACTTCGATCCGGCACGCAAATATCCGGTGATCGATTACATCTACCCCGGCCCGCAGACCGGCTCGGTGCGCGGGCGCGGCTTCTACGCCGGCCATGGCGACAATCAATCGCTGGCGGAACTGGGCTTCATCGTCATTGCCATCGACGGCATGGGCACACCCTGGCGCTCCAAGACCTTCCACGACACCTGGTACGCCAACATGGGCGACAACACCCTGCCCGACCAGGTGGCTGCGGTGAAGGAACTCGGCCAGCGCTACCCGTGGTTCGACACCACCCGCGTCGGCATCTGGGGCCACTCCGGTGGCGGCAATGCGTCCACCGGCGCGATGCTGCGCTACCCCGAACTGTTCAAGGTGGCCTGGTCGGAAAGCGGCAACCACGACAACCGCGGCTACGAAGACGACTGGGCCGAGAAGTACCACGGCGAGCACATCGTCAACAAAGACGGCACCTCCAATTACGACGACCAGGCCAATGCGACCCATGCAAGCAAGCTGCAAGGCCGGCTGATGCTGGTGCATGGCACGCTCGACGACAACGTGCCGCCGTATCTGACCCTGCTGGTGGCCGACGCGCTGATCAAGGCCAACAAGAACTTCGACATGCTGATGCTGCCCAATGCCAAGCATGGCTATGGCGACCTGACCCCGTATGTCACCCGCCGCCGTTGGGACTACTTCGTGCAGTATCTGCTCGGTGCTCCGCCGCCGGCGCAGTACCAGATGCAGCCAGTGCCGAAGCACTGAGCACACCAGTCGCAGCTGGTGTCATCGCGCGACGCAGATGGTTCATGCGTTGCGCGATGGCGCCGGTGCTCGTACTGCACTCACGTCTGCGCCGCGCCACCGATGACCAGCGCAGCTACTGGTCCGCAGTGCTGCCACCCAGCTGCTTGCTCAAGAACGCCAGCAAGCGCGTGTAGTACTCACGCCGATGCGCTTCGGTGTAGAAGCCGTGGCTTTCGTTGGGGAAACGCACTCTCTCGCTGACGAACCGCATCAACGCATCCGCACACCCAACAAACCAATGCGCCGGAACCAAAGTTCCAACGGCACCGTCACCAGTGGCGGCAGTGCGGCCAGCAGGCTCAGCGCCCAGGCCCACCACGGCCAACGCAGCCGCAGCGCGGCCAGCACGCTCACCACCACATACAACAGAAAGGCACCGCCGTGCAGGCGGCCAAACAGCCAGACCACCGTCTCGGTGGTCTGCAGGCCATATTTGAGCCACATGCCGATCAGCAGACCGGCCCAGGTGATTCCTTCGATCAGCGCGGCCACGGCAAACAGCCGGCCGATCGGCGACAACGCAGCAGACGAACGCATGCAACACTCCAGGCGACCAAGGCAATGCCGCGACACGATGGCGACGGCGACGCCCGCTGGCCTGCATAGTCTACAAAACACGGGACAGGCTTGGGATTTGTTGTTGCGATCCATGGCAAGCCAAGGCTTCTTGCAAGCCGCTGCGGCTGGAACTCCCGATCGCCAGCGGAGCAGACGCCTCGCTGCGTGCACCACGCGGCCAACGGCCGCTGCCCTCGCCCCCGGGCTGCGCCTTCCTCGGCATACGCGCCGAGACAGGCGTTGTTGTCCATAATCGGCACGTCCTGCCACCGCCAAGCATCCACACATGCACACGTTCCGGCTGTTGTTGTCCCTGCTCCTGCTGGCCTTGCTGCCGACATCGGCGCTGGCCGTGCGGCTGCACGATGGTGATCTGCTGTTCGTCACCGCCGCGCGCACCGGCCTGAGCGGCGCCATCGACGATGCCACCGCCACCCATGGCGCACCGAGCTTCGATCATGTGGGCCTGGTGGCCCATGACGGCCGCGCGCGCGTGGTGCTGCATGCCGACGAGGAAGGCTCGCGCCAGCAACCGCTTGCCGACTTCATCCAGCAGGCGCGTGCCAAACAGCGGCAGATCTTCGTGTACCGGCTCAACGTCGCGCAGCGTGCGGCGATTCCCGATGCCATCGCACAGGCGCGGCGCATGCTCGGCAAGCCCTATAACCTGACCTACGTGCAGGACGACAACAGCTACTACTGCTCGGACTTCATCGAGCGCGCCTTCCGCGCGCATCAGGTCTTCGCGCTGCAGCCGATGAACTTTAAGAATCCGCAGAGCGGGCAGATGTCCGCGTATTGGACAGAGTTTTACCGCAGCAAGGGCATGGACGTGCCACAAGGCCTGCCCGGCACCAACCCCAACGATATGGCGCGCGCATCAGCGTTACAGGCGCTTGGGCCACTGGATTGAGCTGACCGCAGTGCGACCGTTGCGGTCGCACTGATGCGGCACGCTCTGCATCGCCGCCACTTGCACACCAGGCTGCACGTTGAACGCCGTGTTATCGGGTACCGGGACCCGCCTGCCGTCCCAACCCGTGCTTTCCCGGTATAGTCGCGCAACTCTCGGCACTTGATGGCATCTGCGATCAGTCCAACGGCGCAGCTGCCGGGAGATCACGACGTCACAGGGATCCGTACGATGTCCACGCCGATTGCACCGCGCTGCGCCCTGGTCCTGGAGACCAACAACCTGCGCGGTGGCGACGCAGCACACAACGCTGTGCTGGAGAGCCTGCAGCGCGCAGTGGCAGCACTGGCCGCGCAAACGGTTCCGCTCACGGCGCTGGCGCAGCTGATCGTGACCCACGACGGCCTGAGCGAGACCGCCTGCGCCGCGCTCAGCGGCATCGCCGGGCGGCCGGTGACCTTTGTCCGCATTGCGCCCACTACCGGCTATTACGAGGCGAAGAACAGTGGCTTTGCCGCCACCGATCCGGCGCTGTGCGACTACGTGATCTTTGCCGATGCCGACTGCCTGCCGGCGGCGGACTGGTTGGCCGAACTGTTGCTGCCCTTCAGCACACAGCCGCAGCTGGCAGCGGTTGCCGGGCGCACCAGCTACGCCGCCACGCTGGTGGGCACCGCACTGACCACGCTGGATTTCATGTATTTCCCCAGCCCCTTGCAGCGGCAGGCCACGCGCAATTTCTATGCGAACAACGTGGTGTTCCGGCGCGAGATCTTCGCCGCGCATGCCTACCAGCCATTGGATGGCGTGTACCGCGCGCATTGCCAGGTGCTGGGGCTGCATCTGCAGGCCTGCGGCATCGCGGTGCACTACGCACCCCGTGCGCACACGGTGCACAAGCTGCCCGACACCCGTCGCGAAGCATTGCAGTTGCGCTGGTGGCGCGGCCAGGACACGCTGGGCCTGACCCCGCACCTGGTCAAGGCGTATCTACCGGCATCGCTGCACTGGCTGGCGCGCAGCGGGCCGGTCGGGCCGCTGTGCGTGCTGGCATCGCGCCTGTGGTTCAGCGCGCGCGCCTTGAACACGCAGGATCTGCCGCCCGTCCGCGGGCTGCGCCGGGGCGCCGCGCTGGCACTGATCGCCGCGTTCTCCGCGGTGGACATGCTCGGCAGCCTGGCCGCCGGCTTGGGCTGGCGCCGCCGCCGCGCCGATGCGCAGGCACTGTCTTACCACCACTCCTAGCGGTGAGTAGCGCGCTGCCAGCTGACCCCGGCACCGCTGGCGGCGTGCCGCTCCTGGCGCTGCAGCCCCCGCCCCTGCGTGGCTGGGCGCGCACCCAGGCGTGGCTGGTCGATCGAATCAAGGCGGCCGCATTACGTCAGCTGCATGCCAGCGTCGCCGGCGAGTGCCTGCTGTTGCGGATGTATCTGGTTGGCGAAGAAGCCACCGAGCTGGCCTTGCAGCGCGAGGTGCCGGTGCAGCGGCCTGCGTGGCTGGTGCCGCTGATGGACCAGCATCTGCAGGAAGAACAATGGCACGCGCAGGCGTTCGCCGCCGCATTGGCCGCACGCGGTGCCGCACGGCCCTCCGCGCAGCCCGATGCCCTGAGCCGGCGCAAGATTGCGCAGTGGCATCGGCTGGCAACACATCATGCGGGTGGATTCCGGCAGGGCCTGCTGGTGCCTGCGTTTGCAATCGGGCTGTGCGCCGAACAGATGGCGTCGCGCGTCTTGCAGCGGCACTGCGGCGTGTTGCCTGACGGCCACGCGCTGCAGCCGCTGCTCACGCGCGTGCTCGGCGATGAGCAACGCCACGTGCAACAGTGCCAGAGGATCCTGCAGCGGCTGGTGTCTGCAGATGAGCAGGCAGCGCTGCAGGCACTGCTGGCGAAGGTGCGGCGGATCGACCGTGCATTCGGCATCAGTGGTGCGCTCGGCATGTATACCGCCGGTGTGGTGCTGCGTGTACGGGCTTACCTGTGGCGTTGAAGCGCCCGCGCCTGCTGTATCTGGCCACCGCCGACGCACGCGGCCACCTGATGCGCGCACAGCTGCTGACGCATGCGTTGCAGGCGCAGGGTGCCGCGGTCGAGGTCATCACCACCTCGGCAGCCGGCGCACAGTTCCTCCATACGTTTGGCATCCAGGCGAGCGTGTTGTCGCCGCATTACGCGGTGCAGTTCGATGCGCGCCAGAACATGCGCGCGGCCGCCACCGATGCCAACGTGGCCGCCTATTTGCTGCATCCGGCGCGGCTGCTGCGCGATGTCCTGCAACTGCAGCGGCGACTGCGTGAGGTCGACCTGGTCCTCAACGATTCCTTCCATCCGGCGCTGCTGGTGATGGGCATGCTGCCGGTCTGGCGGCACAAGATCGTGCACATCTATGGCGGCAGCTTGCGCGCCGCCCTGCAGGGCAATTTCCAAGGCCGGCTGCCGCGCGTGCTGGCTGCGCTGTTCTCACGCGCCATCGGCTGGCAGATCGACCGCGCCGCCGCGCAACTGGAACACGACTTCGCGCAAGCCCAACCGCAGGCCAGCGGACGACGCGTGCGGCTGCCAACGCCGGTAGCGATTGCATCCCCATCTACCACCACTACGGCGCCAATGGCCGCGGTCTATCTCAACCCGCACTTCCGCGACCCCGCGCTCGCGCAGGCACTGGAGCTAGGACTGAGACGCGCCGGATTGGGCAGCCTGTGTGTCGGCGAGGGCTATGCGCAGCGCCCCGGCTGGCAGGCCGACCACCCACAGTGGATCGACCACGCCGCAACCAGCACGCTGCTGATCTCGGCGCCCGGCATGGCCGCGCTATCGATTGCGCAGGTGTACCGGCGGCCCATCCTGCTGATCGTCACCGGGCAGCCGGAGCAACAACGCAATGCCGCGCATGCCGCAACCTGCGGCCTGGCGCATCAAATCGTAGCGTGGACCGGCGATGCAGACGCCTTTGCGCATGCCATCCACCACGCCTGCGACGCGCTGCGCACAACCCCGCCCGTCGCCGGGCACGACGCATCTACGCTGGATGCGCCACAGCGCCTGCAGCTGTGGGTCAGCCTGATCCTGGCCTTGGCACGCGGCGCACCTGCACACGCGTGGGTGGCACTCACAGCCACCGGGCAGCACGCATGAGCGCCACGGTGCCGATCACGCTTGCCCGTCTGCAGCCCTGGCGCAGCGGCATGGCACTGGCCGCCGACTGGGCCGTGATCGCGCTGTGCTTTGGCGCCGCCATGCTGTATCCGCATCCGGCGGTGTATGCGTTGGCGATCGTGGTGATTGCCCGCACCCAGCTTGCGCTCGCGGTGATGATGCACGAGGGCGCCCACCGCCTGCTGGCGCATCACCAATCACGTAATGACGTGGTCGCGCAGGCACTGGCCGCCGGCCCGCTGTTCCTGTCGCTGTTCGCCTACCGGCAAGGGCATTTGCAACATCACCGGGCACCGATGTCACCGGATGATCCGGTGGCCATCATGTTCGGCATTGCCGACTACCCTGTCTCGCGCCGTGAGCTGGCGCTGCGATTGCTCCGCGATGTGACCGGCATCGGCTACGTACTCACCATCCGCGATGCACTGCGCAGGCGCAGCACACAACCAGCCAGTACGCGCACCCCTACCGTGCCGCAGCGCGCGGGGTTGGTTGCCGGCACGATCCTGCTCAGCAACGGGCTGCTGTTCGGGGTTCTCGCCGCGCTTGGCCACCCGCTGCTGTACCTCGGCCTATGGCTGCTGCCGGCGCTGACGCTGCTGCAGCTGTTCGCCCGCATCCGCGCCATCACCGAGCATGCCGGCTACGCCGCCTGCGAGGACCAGCGGCACAGCGCGCGCACCATCGTCGCACGCAGCTGGCAAACCTTTTTCTGCGGCCCGCATGGCATCCACTACCACATCGAACACCACCAGCATGTGCGCGTGCCGTTCTACCAACTGCCGGCCTTGCATCGCTGGATGCACGCGCAAAACCAGCTGCCCACCGCGAATCTCTACCATGGCTACGGCGCCGTACTCAGGGAGGTGAGCCGGGGCGCGCCTGATGACGATCAGCGTTGACGCTGCAGCCTCCTCAACGCCATGCGCTGGCGATCCGCTCATGATCTGCACGCATGCAATCATCACCCCCTGTCCGCACGACGGACCACACGCAACTTTAGGCTGGGAATGTCTTTGAATCGAATCGGATTGATCGGGTTGGTCGTGCTGTTGCTGAGTGCGTGCGACAACACCGCCAAGGCGCCACCCGCCGCAGCAGCACCTGCAGTCACCAATCAGGCTCTTGCAGCGCCGGCACAGGCCACGCCGTTGGGCGGGCAACGTGGCGGCGGCAAGCCCTATGAAATGGTCGACAGCGAGGTCTGGGACGTGCCCGACCCGGCAACGGGTCGCACGTATCAGGTCTTCGTCGCCCTGCCACGTGGCTATGCGGACAATCCGCAACGCCGCTACCCGGTGCTGTACGCCACCGATGGCGACTATGCGTTCCCCCTGGTCAAGCAGATCGCGCGGCGCTTGAATGGCGAAGGCCCGGCGATCGAGGACTTCATCCTGGTCGGCCTGTCCTACGCCGTCGGCGACGAGCCCATGCCCAGCCGGCGGCGCGATTACACGCCCACACCGGAAGATGGCCCAGGCGCGGCGCCGGTTGCGACCCATGGCAAGAGCGCCGACTACATCCGCTACCTGCGCGATCGCGTGCTGCCGTTCGTTGCCAGCCGCTACCGAACCGACGAACAGCGGCGTCTGTATCTCGGGCATTCGTACGGTGGCCTGCTGGGCACGCAGATCCTGTTGAGCACACCGGACATGTTTGCCGGCTACATCCTGGGCAGTCCATCGTATTGGTATGGCGAGCACGCGATGGTGGCGCAGGAAAAAACCTTTGCCGCCTCGCATACAGACCTGCCAGCGCTCGTCTATCTATACGTTGGCGAGTACGAGCAAGTGCGCTACCACCAGAATCACGACATGGTCGTCGACACACAGAACATGGCGCAGACACTGCGCGCGCGGCACTATCCGTCGTTGCATCTCACGCTGGACGTTCTCAATGACGAGGACCACCTGACCATCGGGCCACGCGGCACCACCCACGGCTTGAAGGTCTTGCTCGGGATCAAGACGGCTGATCGGAGCGAGAAGTGACACATCGGGGACTCACTGGATACAAGGTCCTGCTTACACTGTTGGCACTGCTGGCACTTGCACCGTCTTCGCTGATGGCGGCAGCGCCGACACTGCCAGGCGCAGGGTTCGAGGTCGAGGGCTATCAGCTGCAACTGCGCCCGGATCTCACCACCACCGCGCTTTCCGGCGTGCAGCGCATTCGTCTACGCAGCACCTCCGAACACCTCACCCAGCTGACGTTCTCGCCTAATGCACTGCAGATCCTCTCGGCAGAACTAAATGGTCAGCCGATCGCAGTGACCAGCACCACCGATGGCATCACGTTTGCGTTGCCAAGCGCGCTTGCCAAGGGCGCCCGGGCGTCGCTCACCTTCAAGATCGTCGGTGTGCCGGCGCAGGGTGTTGTTCGCGCGGCCAGTGGCTTCTACACCAGCTACTTCGCGTGCGACTGGATGGTCTGCCTGCAGGACAGCCCCGGCCAAAAAGCGTCTTTCGCCTTGGATCTGTTCGTGCCTGCCGGCATCGATACGTTGAGCATCGGCGCAGGCTTACCCCAGAAGGTGCTTCCGAACGGCCTGGTGCTGCACCGCTGGCGCGCTACCAGGCCGTATTCGGCCTATCTGTTCGGCTTTGCGGTTGGCACCTTCTCGCAGCAGTCATCCAAAACCACGGCCGGGACGTTCGTCTATCTCGATGGCGCAGGTCAAGGTGCGGACCTGGCAGCCGCATTCCAACAGACACCCTCCATTGCGGCATTTCTTGCGCAGGCAGCAGGCGTAGCGCTCCCGGATGGTCGTTACACCCAGCTACTTGTGCCCGGACAGGAGGCGCAGGAGGCGGCCACCTTCTCGCTCATTGGCATGCAAGCACTGCAGGACGAGCAGGAAGACCCCGCTTCGTCATGGATCATCGCGCACGAAATGGCGCATCAGTGGTGGGGAAACCTTGTCACCTGCGCATCGTGGCAAGACTTCTGGTTGAACGAGGGCATCACCACATTCATGGTCGCCGCCTGGAGGCAACACGCCTTCGGCGAGGCGGCCTACCAGCAGGAGCTGGATGAAGCACGCCGCCGGCTTGCCATCGCCCGCGACGCCGGCTTCGACAAACCGCTGGCCTGGTCAGGTGAGTACCCCTCGTTACGTATCCGCCGCGCCGTGCAATACAGCAAAGGCGCGCTGTTCATGGCGCACTTGCGGCAGACGCTGGGCGAGCAGGCGTTTTGGGCGGGTATGCGCCGTTACACCCGCAAGAACGTGGGCGGGACCGTCGTCAGCCACGATCTTCAGGGAGCAATGGAGCACGCCAGCGGGCGCGATCTTTCAGCACTGTTCGCGCAGTGGGTGTATGGCGACGAAGCGACTAACTGACCCCGGCCAGCCAAAACCATCAAGACCACATGCTCCGCAGCATGGCCATGCGCGGAACAGCGTAGCGCTGCTGCGTAAGAGTGCGTCTTGATCGTTGCATCGCTGCTGACCCACGTGGTGCGGTGCCGCCAGCGTATGATGCGCGCGCTGCGCGACGCGCCAGCTCTCTCCGCAGCCGGCAGTCCAAAACCGATCAGCGCATCCATCGATACGCCCACATCGGTTCGCGCGATCCCGCAATGTCATGCAGCGGCAGCGCCGAAGCCTTACCCGCCGCTAGCGCTGGCAGATGCCAATACTTCTGGCACAGGCGCAATTACAACAGCGCTTATACATTTCGGTCATGACCCCACCTGCACCTACCCTTGGCACCCTGGTCCGGCAACTCATCGAGCGGCTCGATGGTGATCTGGAAGGTGTCTACGCGGCTGCGGGGCTAACCTGGCGGCCACGCTACACCCCCGTGTTACGCGCCCTGCTGCGTGTGGGCCCGGTTCCCATCAAGGTGCTCGCGCAGGAGATCGGCATCAGCCATTCGGCCGCCAGCCAGACGGTGGCCCAGATGACCACGCACCGTCTCGTTGCCTTGAAACCAGGCACGGACGCGCGCGAACGCATCGTCGTGCTGACGCCCAAGGCGAAAAAGATGATTCCCGCGCTGGAGCGGCAATGGGCCGCGACCAATGCCGCCGCCGCGCAGCTCGATGCAGAGTTGTCCGTCCCACTGTCCCGCATTCTCAGCGAGGCCATCGACGCGCTGAACCAGCGTGCGTTTTCCACCCGGATTGCAGACGCATCCAACGCATTATCCCGCTCCACCACCCGCTAGCAACCACACCACATGGAGTCGTACATGCACGCATCAACGCAATCGGTTGCCGGACAGTCCTTGGCCACGACCAGACAGATGAGCCGCCCGATCGAACTGGGTGAGCGCAAGTTCCTGCATCCCGGACGCCTGCGCTGGCTCCGCGCCATCGCCTGGGCGGTGGTGTTGCTGGTGGTGGTCGCCACGCTGGCACCCATGAGCGGCCGGTTCGTCAGCGGCCTGCTGCCCAAGGAGTCCGGCCCGCTGCAGTTGCTGGCCAGCCTGGTGGGCATCGCGGTAGGCCTGGGCGTGTACGTGCTTGCGGTGCGCCTGGCCGAAGGGCGACGCGCCAGCGAGCTCGCGGTGCGGCCGATGGTGCCGCACGTGCTTCTCGGCCTGCTGATCGGCGCGGCGATGTTCGCCTCGGTCATGGGCATCATGGCGGTGTTCGGGCTGTACGACATCCAGTCCCTGGGCATGGCGCCGGCATGGACTGCGGTGCGCAAGGCATTGCAGGCGGGCGTGATCGAAGAGCTGATGTTCCGCGCGATTTTCCTGCGCCTGGTCTGGCGTGCGTTTGGCCCGTGGATCGCCTTCGCCGCGTCCGCCGCGCTGTTCGGTTTCGGCCATATCGCCAATCCGCACGCCACGGCGTTCGCAGCGATCTGCATCGCGCTGGAAGCCGGCATTTTGCTGGGCGCGTTCTATGCCTTGACCGGACGCGTGTGGATGTCGATCGGCGTGCATATCGCCTGGAACTTCACCCAGGGCTATCTGTTTGGTGCGGCCGTCTCCGGCACCGACATGGGCCCGGCCATCGCGCGTAGCACGGCCCGCCCGGGATTTCCCGAATGGCTCACCGGCGGTGCGTTCGGCCCGGAAGCGTCGCTGCCTGGCGTGCTGATCTGCCTGGCGGTCGGCCTTGCCGTGCTGGCAATGGCGTGGCGCGCAGGCCGGTTTGCGAAGCAGCCCTGATACGCATCCGCCACGCTGCAGCGCCCACAAGGTGATGCAGCGTGGTGGCGCCTGCCACGCATGACAATGGCGCGGTGCCTGCACGGCGCAGCCATCGCGGAATAGACGTCAGCTGCCAGGCGGACACCGCGTTGGTCTGACGTCACCTACGTCGCATCGCCCTGGCACTGCCTTGCCATCTCGCACACATCTGACCTCCTAAGCTCTGAGCACCAATAACCTGATGCGCGCCTGCGGGCTCCATGGCGGAGCACGTCGATGCGTACCTGCAGAGGTACACATGGCTCTGATTCATTCGATTTTGATGGGCGCCGTCGCTGGCATGCGCTCGATGACCCCGCTCGCCGCGGTCGCCAATGCGGCACGCACCGGCACCCTGCCACGCGACAATGGCGCTCCGCGGCTGCTCGCCAACCCACTGGCATCGGCGGGCATGCTGGCGCTGGCAGGTGGCGAGCTGGCGGGCGACAAGATGAAGACCGCACCAGACCGCATCGTGCTGGCGGGCATGATGGCCCGTGTCGCCACCGGTGCTATTGCCGGCGCCGCCTTGGCACCGCGCCATCAGCGCGGCATTGCGGCCCTGCTGGGTGCCGGCACCGCGGTCGCGGCGGCCTATCTCACCTTCAATGCGCGGATGCGCGCGATCGAACGCTACGGGCAGACCAGCACCGGTGCGGTTGAGGATGCCATCTCGGTGGGTGCAGCCACATTGATCGTGCGCAGCGCTGCTGAAGAGTGAGTGGCCGATAGGCCACGTCGGCAGGCAGCATTTAGCGAGGGACTGCGCGGGGCCGGTGCCGACCGCGGTCGATCCGAATGCGTTTCCCCGTCTTGCCTGCGTAACGCCTGTCTCGAGGGCCGCGCCGCATCAGCGCGTCGCGCGGCCCGCAATAAATGGAGGCTTACGGCCGATGGATGGCGCAGAGTTTGTTGCCATCCGGGTCGCGCACATACGCCAGCCAGGTCGGCCCCATGGTGCTGTCACGCAGGCCAGGCGGCTCTTCGATACTGGTGGCACCTGCGGCAACCGCCGCATCATGAAATGCCCGTACCTGCTCGGGCGAGTCGCAGACGAACCCAACCGTGGTGCCGTTGCCCGGGCTGGCCGGCGCGTCGTCGATGGGCTCGCTGACGCAGAAGCTGCTGCCCGCGTGCCGATAGAACAGCCGCGTATGCCCGGAGTTAGCCTGGTTGACGAACGCCGCCGGCGCGCCGAACACGCTTCCCAACAGCGTGTCGTAAAAGGTCTTCGAGCGGGCGATGTCGTTGGACCCGACCATGACGTGACTCAGCATGCAGCACTCCGGTGTATTCGCAGGGCGCGCAGCATAGGGCAACCCGCGCGCAACGGTAAACCACCCATCCACTGCGAGCGACCATGGCCGCCATCATCCCCGGCCGTGCGGCGCATCCAGGTCCAGCACCGGCCCCATCGGCACAATCCCGGTGGGATTGATCATGGCATGGCTCTGGTAGTAATGGCTCTTGATGTGCTGGAAATTCACCGTCTCTGCGATGCCCGGCATCTGATAGAGCTCGCGCAGGAAGCCCGACAGTTGCGGGTAGTCGGCAATGCGCCGCAGATTGCATTTGAAATGCCCGACGTACACCGCATCGAAGCGGATCAGCGTGGTAAACAGGCGCCAGTCTGCTTCGGTAAGGTGATCACCGCAGAGATAGCGCTGCGTGCTCAGGCGCGCGTCCAGCCAATCCAGTGTGTCGAACAACGGCACCACGGCTTCTTCGTACGCCGCCTGCGTAGTCGCAAAGCCCGCCTTGTACACCCCGTTGTTAACGGTGTCGTAGACGCGTTGGTTGATGGTGTCGATCTGCGCACGCAGCGCTTCCGGATAGTAGTCGCCGTCTGCCGCGCCCACCGCATCGAACGCACTGTTGAACATGCGGATGATGTCGGCGGATTCGTTGCTCACCAGCGTATTGCGCTCGCGATCCCACAGCACCGGCACCGTCACGCGGCCAGAGTACTGCGGATCGGCCTTGAGATAGACCTCATACAGATATTTGGCATGGTGGATGGAATCGCCCACCACGCCGGGGCCATGTTCGAAGGTCCAGCCCTGCGTGCCCATCAGCCAATGCACCACCGACACATCGATCAGTGATGCCAGGCCCTTCAGCTGCCGGAAGATCAATGTGCGATGCGCCCACGGGCAGGCCAGCGACACGTACAGGTGGTACCGCCCAGGCGCAGCCTGAAAGCCGCCTTCGCCATGCGGCCCAGCACGCCCATCGGCTGTCACCCAATGCCGAAACTGCGACTGCGAGCGCTCGAAGCGACCATCGCTCTTGTCGGTGTCATACCAACGGTCTTGCCACTTGCCCTCGACCAGCAGGCCCATGGTGTCTCCTTGCAACACAACACGAGCGCAGACCCTAGCGCAGCCATCCTGGAGAGCACGTGAGTGGCGCCGATGCCGGCAATGCCACCGGCATCGCCACCACCGCCCGCGAACCAGCGCAATGTACGCTGACCGCACTGCGACATTGACCGCTACTTGGCGGTCACCGATGTTCCAGACGGCACCATGTAACACGCCTGCGCCTTCTGGCAGGCCTCCGCGTTGAGCTCGGCAATCTGGCTGGCGAGATACTGCTCCGGTGTCAGCCCCATGCGGTTGCGGTAGGCATTGTCTGCGTCAGCCTTTGCCACTTGTTCCTGCTCGCGCTGCCGCTCGGCGGTGGTGGCTTCGACCAGCGTTTTGACGCGCTGCTGCTGTGCGGCAGTCAGGTTCATCTGCTGCAGCACATCCGGGTTGGGGCGTGCACGACCCAGCGTGATGTTCTGAATCTGGATCGGTAGCCGCTGCTCCTTGACCAAGGCGCGCACGTTTTCCGTCACCGAATCATCAATCTTCCGCGCAGTGTCTGGATCGCTCATCATCTTGGTCATGTCGTAGCGCTTGACCTGATCACGCACGATGGACGCGTACTGGCTGGCAACATTGTTCTTGAACCAATCCTGCCCAAACCCGGATAGCAGCAGCGCCGGTGCGGTAATGCGATATTGGATCTGGGTCGAGAAGTCCAGCAGGATGTTGTCGCTGGAAGAGAAATCGTCGAAGGCCACCTGCACGGTCTGTGGCGTCACATCCACATAGGTGGCCGACGTGGTCAACCATGCGTACGTCCGGCCTGGATCACGCACGTCATCCAGGCGGATGCCGCCCTTGCCAAACAATAACGGCTTATCCACCAGCACCGCCTGCTGCCCTGGATCCGGTGACACCACCGTACAGGCACAGAGCGAGCCGGCCAGCCCAATGGCCAGCATGAAATTTTTCATCGATGTCCCCCTGAATGCCCGGGCGCCAATCCGCCCCGGTGCGCATGGAAGATTACCCAATCATCGGGGCGATCGCATCTCGGTTCTCGGCTCGGGTCTACTCAATGCCAGGCCCCAGGTAAGATTTTTTATCAGCGCGCCGCTCCATAACCACAACGGCCGCCACGCCTGACAGGAGCAGGCATCACGTCATCCGGTGCTGTGCCGCGATCGATTGCTCTCGCTGTTGCTCCTGTTGCTGTGACTGCTGCTGCGTTTCACTCAAGGACTGCAGTTGCGCCAGGGACTGCGCGACGGGCTGCGCAATCGCATCGCCTGTTCTCATGTGCGCCATCTTGTGCGCTGGGTCGTTCAGAGCGCCCTCAACAACAAACACCTTCTCGCCCTGCCGCGCGGACGTCGTTTTCTCGCTCAACACAACATGATCGACCCGCGACAGACCGTACTCCTTGGCCAAGGACGCGGAACTTGCCGCCAGGCGCGCGCTGTTTTCGTCGTACTCCCTGCCAAGCCCTTGCTCAAGGCGACGGACTGCCTCTTCGGCCTGGCGATGAAGCGGGTCTATCGGCGTCCCATCTGCGACCAGGCGACCAGTATTGGTGTGTGTCTGGTTATCGGACAAGATGAGTTGCCACAGGTCTCGCTCGGGCTTCGGGTTTCGTACTTCCCTGTTCAATTCACTATCCGGAAACGGCGGCTTGAGCTTTTGTATTTCAGGCTCGTTATGCAGCACCTTCGGCTCGCCTTCATAGCCTTCAATGCCTCCGAGAACGGTCTGGCGATAAAGGCCAGCATGATTCAGGGCAGCCCAGCTGAAATCGACGCATGAATTGGAGAACGTGTCGTAATTCATGTCGAAGCCATGCTTTGCAGGGTCGGCCGCAAACTCTCGGATTCTATCGTACTGATCCTTGGTGATTTCCATCGTCCTTGCGTAGTGAGGGTTCCGATAATTTTCCACATCTTTTCCGGACACCTCGCCAGGGATGTCGTCCGAATCACTCCCCTGGGCTCTTGGCCTTCCGCTTGGTGCAAAGCCGAAGCTTTCATGGATACTGCCGTGGGAAGTTCCCAGATACATGTGCCCGGTGAAGGATGTCCCACCTTCTGTCAGGGGGTTGCCGGGGGACGCAAGATAAATTGTGAGCAGGTAAGGGTCTTCCTTGGCCATGACTTATTTCCCTTTATTGAAGTAAGCAACAATCAACTCAACATTCTTTGTAATCAAATCCGGCCGATCATCCTTGAGTTCAACAACAAGGCGATATCTCCCGGTTGCAGCCCTTTCCACCTGGGCAAGACTCAGCACGCCATACACCGAGCTCTGATCGAGAAGTCCGGCGTCCTCGAGCATTGCACTGTCTACGCTGGTCGATGTGGTACCAGACACCTCACCACTTTCGGCGACGGGAAGTTGATGACTCAAGTCTTTGCTGATACGCGTCATGGCAATCTGCACTGGAGCTGCGCCATCCACGCGCGTCAGATGCAATCTCGCCAGGAACTCTCCACCATTGATCGAATCCTTGATCTCATACATGGACGTTGCATCCGCCGCCCACACACGTAAGCCAAGCATCAGATCGGAAGATGCGCCAGGGCGAGGCGGCGGAACATCGAACTCCAGATCCACAATCGTGCCGGCCTTGTCCAGGGCGACGGGGCGCGTTAGCGGCACCACGCTTCGCTTGGTAGCCGCCTCGCGGCTGATCGGAGGCGCCGGTTTCGACTGCTCTGGAGCAGCGCCGCACGCGGCCAATCCTGTCATCGCCGCTACAAGGGCGAGCCCGACAAAATACTGAACCGCAACTGCTGGCATGGTAGGTCCTTCCTGACTGGACGTGGTGTGGCCATCCCACAAGAGCCGTGTTGCCGGTCCCGTGTACGGCCGATTCTAGGGGTATCAGCATACCGCTGAGAGAATAGGCGCCCGCATGCGGCGCCAGTACACCTGGTCGGCAGCACCGACAGATGCCGCAGGAACGTCTGGTCCTATCTCAGCCACCAATGTTTCATGCGTCGCGGCAGCAACTCGGCCCCTGCGCCTGCGTCGATTGGCGCCACGGCCCCACAATCGGCGAAAATACCCGAGTTGCTGCCAATCGCTTGTCGCCAGCCGGCAGCACGCCGCCGCCCTCGCTTTCCCGGCTGCCCGCCGCCCCGCCCCATACCGCTTCTGCCCGGATCTGCCTTGAATACCACCGCCTCACCCCTGCCCGCCGACGACCTGCCGCTCACCGACCGCCTGCGCGCCGCGCTGGATGTGCTGGAGGCCATCGACGCGGACCGCAGCGTGCTCGATACGCTCTCCGAGGCCGACCGCGTGCGGCTGCATCAGGTGGTGGCCAAGGTCTATCACCCCGAGCCCAAGGCGCGCCGCCAGCTGCTCAAGCAGCGCGAGCGCGAACGCCATCAGGAAAAGGTCCGCAAGGCCGAGGCCCTGCTCGAGCAGACCGGTATCCGCGCGTTGCGGCGCAAACCGGTGTTCAGTACGCCGAACTATTTCCCGCCGCACGCCGCTGGCCTGCACGATGCACACAATGGCGAAGGTGCTGCCGCTGCCGAGGCGCCACAGCAATCGCCGGAACTGCGGCACTGCTATGTGTGCAAGCAGAAGTTCACCCAGCTGCATCACTTCTACGACCAGATGTGCCCGGCCTGCGCGGAGTTGAATTTCTTCAAGCGCACCGAAACCGCCGACCTGCGCGGGCGCGTGGCGCTGCTCACCGGGGGCCGGGTCAAGATTGGGTATCAGGCCGGATTGAAGCTGCTGCGTGCCGGCGCCGAACTCATCGTCACCACGCGCTTCCCGCGCGATTCGGCCACGCGTTATGCGGAAGAACCCGACTTTGCCGAGTGGGGCCACCGCCTGCAGGTGTTCGGCCTGGATCTACGCCACACGCCCAGCGTGGAAGCGTTCTGCAGCCAGTTGCTGGCCACCTGCACGCGGCTGGATTTCATCATCAACAACGCCTGCCAGACCGTGCGCCGCCCGCCGCAGTTCTACGCGCACATGATGGCCGGCGAGACCGCCGCGCTGCACGACCTGCCCGAGACGGTGCGCAAGCTGGTGGGCCATTACGAAGGCCTGCGTACACCCGAACTGCTGCGAGACGCCTCGGCCACCGCGCTGCCGGCCGTGCACGGACGCGGCCTGGACGGCGCCGACGGCCTCACCCGCGCCGCCGAGCTGTCGCAGGTCGCGCTGCTGGACGACGAGCTGGTGGGCCAGGAGCACCTGTTTCCCGAAGGCCGTCTCGATCAGGATCTGCAGCAGGTCGACTTGCGCGGCCGCAACTCCTGGCGCCTGCTGCTGGCCGAGGTGCCCTCGGTGGAATTGCTGGAGACGCAACTGGTCAACGCCATCGCGCCCTTCATCATCAATGCGCGCCTCAAGCCGCTGATGCTGCGCACGCCCGAGCGCGACAAGCACATCGTCAACGTCTCGGCGATGGAAGGCCAGTTCTACCGCAACTTCAAGACCACCCGTCACCCGCACACCAACATGGCCAAGGCCGCGTTGAACATGATGACGCGCACTTCGGCGGCCGATTATCAAAACGACGGCATCCACATGAACAGCGTCGACACCGGCTGGGTCACTGACGAAGATCCGGCCGACATCGCCGCGCTCAAGGTGCAGCAAGAACGCTTCCACCCGCCGCTGGACATCGTGGACGGCGGCGCCCGCATCGTCGACCCGATCATCCACGGCTTCAACACCGGCGAGCATGTGTGGGGGCAGTTCTTGAAGGACTATGCGCCGACGGATTGGTGAGGCGGGTCGGTGGCGGAGCGCATCGGCCGGCGCTGCCAGCGGTGCAGAACGGATGCTGTTGAATCATGCAGCAGGCGAACTACGTGTTCGCCGCGCTGGAACGCCGGAATAGTGCATTAGGTGAGTCGATACAGCCAGACTCAGGTGCCGTGCGCTGCCTTCTGAAACTCGATCGGCCCGTGATCACCTGGGTATTTCTTTTTGATCAAGATGTGATCGGAGGGCGTGACACAGCCGCCCTCAAGAGAATGCTCCACATGCCCCTCGTCCACGAAGAACGCTTCGTACGGTAACTGCAGAACTGATCTCTTCCCACCCTGATCGAACCTCAGCACCAGACTGTCATCGCGCTCGAAGCACAGCGTCGTCCATTGGAAGTCGGTGAGCTTACCTGCCTCAACCACCGCCGAATCCTTGCCGGCCAGCAGCATCGCGACATGATCGGAGAACTGCTTCTGCGAGATCGGCGCCTCCGTCACGGCGCATCCTGCAAAGCTAGCAACCATTACTGCTGCCACTATCGAAACGTAGGTGCGGAAAATAGCGAATGGCATCCGGCGTGGCTCCTTGCTGAGGTAAACGGTGCTTTTATCAGAAGTGCGCAGCGCATGCGTGCCTGGAAGAAGATCAACCATCCGCGGCGACCACCACATCTCACAACTTGGGCGCGTGCTGCTTCAGCAGATAGATTGAATCGCTACCGAGAGAGCTCGGACGAGCTTTGGCAGGCGTGTTCGTTGCCTCGATCCAGCGGCGCATCCGAACACGCCTTCGCTCACCCAGCGTCGATCGCGGCAGTAAACGGATCATTGGTGGAATCCGCATTCCAGCTGTACTCCGCGATGTCGGCGGCCTGCCTGGCGGCATCGGGGCCGAACAGTTTTGCGATCAGGGCCAGCGCCATGTCCGTACCCGCGGAGACGCCGGAGGAGGTGAACACATGACCGTCCTCCACCCAGCGCGCTTGCTTCACCCACTCTACTTTTGGCCCCTGCGTCGTTACCCAGTTGAAGGCGCGCTTGTTGGTCGTGGCACGCCGCCCATCCAGCAGACCGGTGCGCGCCAGAAGCGCCGCCCCGGTGCAGATGCTGGCGACGTGTGGCGCCGAACGCGCCAGGCGCGTGATGCTGGCGATGAATGCGGTGTTGCCCACCTCGCGCCGTGTGCCCATGCCGCCCGGAACCATCAGGATGTCGATGTGCGGCGCCGCGTCCAACGCATGGTCAACGGCAACCGCAGGACCGGCGCTGCTAGCGACCATGCCAGCGCGCTCACCCAGGATGACGATTCTGACCTTGCCCTCAAGATTGCCGAACATATCCAGCGGACCGAAGACATCCAGTAGCTGGAAGCCGTCGAACACCACCATTCCCAACGTCAACTGGGCGGTGCCTTTGGATACATCACCGCGCACCCCGCTGGCCGGGCGCTCGTCTTTCGCGATCGCAGCCGTGCCCGGCGCCATCATCGCCGCGCCCGTCAGCAGGGCATTGCGTAGTAGCGTGCGACGCGCACGACTTGCATGGGTCTGATCCGCTTCAATAGACATGGCTGCTCCTTGATGATTCAGTGGGTGCGGGCCGGCGCGCCTGCCGGATGAGCTCGTATTAGCGGCGTAGCCCAGCGGTCTCACGGCGCAAACCACTGTATTCACCCGGACGAAGTGCGATGTGACGGGCCCGCGCGTCTGGATTCCAACCTGCTAGATTGCGGCGATTGCGCACGGACACAGGGATTCGAGGTGGCACCAGACACACTCAGCGGTAGCTGCCATTGCGGCAGCGCGGGCTGGCACCTCTCCGGTGATCCAGGCGCGGTCACGGCTTGCAACTGCACGCTGTGCCGGCGCTACGGCGCGCTCTGGGCGTACGACGTTGAACACGGGCGCATAACGCTACACGGGCCAACGCAAACCTATGTCCGTGCCGAGAAACAAGACCCCACGCTAGAGATTCACTTCTGCCCTGCCTGCGCCTGCGTGATCTGCTGGCGCGGCCTGCGCCTCGAAGCCGACGGAAGCCGGCGCATGGCAGTCAATATCAGGCTAGCCGATCCGGCCGCCGTCGCGCACTTGGCCATCGACCACTTCGATGGTCTGGACAGCTTTGACGACCTGCCGCCCGATGGCCGTTGCGTGCGTGATCTATGGTTCTGAGGTGCGTGAGTACACTCACTCGCGAGCCAGATGGCTGAATTTCAAGCACAAGCATCTGGCCACTACTGCTGGGTTTGTTCCTTCGCTGCATCCCATTTAGTGACTGCAGTTGGCCAAGGATTGCGCGATCGTTTGGCGATCGCGTTACCCGTGTTCATGTCTGTCATCTTGAGTGTGCTGTCATTCAACTCACTGACAGCGACGATACTGGCTAACCGATTTGCCATCAGAGATCACCAGATGGTCGCCTTTCAGAATGTAAAGGTCATTAGTTCTGATGTCTGGCGCGATATCCGACTTAGCGGAAACCAGCCAAGCATGTGGATCAGAAGAAACAAGCCTGATCGATATGGGCGTCTGCTGGTGCTCGTGGCCACGCAACCAGGTCTTCTCGATATGTATCGGCGTATCGGAGTCAGGATTCAGGATTCATGGGTAGCTTGCAAGCGTGAGGGCCTAGGTCCCATATGCCCTGAAGCGCTTGTGGATACGCAACAGACCGGCGCACCTTAGTAGTCGACACGGCGTCGGTGCCAAGCAGCAACGGCAGGGCTAAAATAAACCCCGTGATCATCCGCATACTCACTTTCTACTCCGTCGATGTGTTCACCACGCCAGGTTTAGCACGGCGACTGGCTCTGCCTATTTCTTGAAAAATATCAGCGCGTCATCGACGGACCGGCCTGTGAGACGGCTTGCTGCGACTGTTCCAATGCCTGCTGCTGCTCGCGCGCCTGGGCCTGAGTCTGGTTGAGTGCCTGCAGGCGGTCGAACGACTGGGTCTCAGGTGTCTGCACGGCTTCTATCGTTGGCATATGTGCCCGCTGGTGTGCCGGGTCATCGAGCGCGCCTTGTACAACGAAGACCTTCTCGCCGCCGGCCAGCTGAAGCGTGGGGTTGTTGAGTGCAACATGGTCCACCCGCGACAGCCCTTCCTCTTTTGCCAACGCAAGCAAGCTGGCGGTCATGCGCTGGCTGGCCCCGTCCCACTCTTTGCCGTGTTGGGCGTCTAGCTGCATCACGCCGCTTTTGATCTGCTGGTACAGCGCGTGGTCCGCATGGCCTGGCTGTGAGGGCAACAAGGCGATCTTCGGTGACGCCGAGTGTGATTCAGGACCAAGTCCATCCTGCTTCACATCAGAAGTAGTGATGTCGCCAACGACTCCGGGCTCCGGCCGCCCCTGTTTAAGCTTCCAGGGGACGATGTGTTTGTCGTAGTAATCGCCATAATATTGCTCGTACGTCTTACTTGGAGCAACCGAAGGTTGTTCCGTCTTGAAGACCTGGGCAATCTGGCTCGATGCAGCATCGCGTGTGATGCGACCTGCCATTTGTTGATCTGCAATTGCCTCGTACTGCTGTGGCCTCGTGCCGCTTCCAGAAATACCGATATCCGGCCCCTGATGATTCAGAATCTCGCGTCGGACTAGTGCGTTACTGAGCGTTGCAGCTGCTTCGCCACGCAGCATGTTGTTCACATAAGCTTGCTTGGAAGAATAATCTTTAGGCTCGGCGAACCCATGGTGTCCAATCTCATGCGATAGTGATCTGGCGATCCGTTCGCCTTTGCCAGCTGCGTTCTGGTCAATCACTACTTTCTTACCTGGATCCAGGTAAGTGCCTCCACCCGCGCTGCCCCAATCAACGCCTATGCCATCGCGCTTGAACTGAGAAAGGCCTGCTTGGAGTGTAGGCGAAGAGGCAATTAAAGGCGCTAATGCTGGATCCTTCAGCGGAGAAGCCGGTAGCGCGCCATTGGATGGTGCACCTACCTGTTTCGGCTGTGGAGATTTTTGTTCTTCATTACTTTCCATCACGCATTTCCTTTGCTTGATTCATCAAACTTTATCTCAAAGTTTGCTGATGGAGATATAGCTTAGGTGCGACTGGTCTTCCGTCAGACCGAAGATAACCTTGGTGCCGTTAACTGTCATCTCCCAATAGGCTCTGGAATCTCGCGCATCTGGACGAGGTGGATAAGGAATAGCGTCTACCCAGGGAGACTCCATAAAATCCGGGCCAGGTGGCGAGAAATCGATAACTAACTTCCCACGCGATGGATCATCTGTTGCATTAATGAACTCAACACGCCGCACCTTTTCACCTGCCAGCACGCCTTGCTCGCTTACCCGAAGCTCTCTTTCTCCGTCTAATTGTCGCGGTCCAAATTGAGCTTGAAGCTGAGTACTTAGGGCGGAGACATCCTGGAAGTCAGTTGCGATCAAACGATCCACATCTTGCTTGAGGCGTTCCGTCACGTCTTTGCTCCTGGTTTCAATGGAGGACTTTGCAGCCGCTACGGCTGGCTGATCGCGTGGAGTGCTGAGGGCACATCCCGCATGAAAACTGCATAGTGTCAGCAGCGCAACTGGTAACAACGCTGCCCAAGGGAGGGCATTACGTCCTTGGTTAACTTGCCGGCCATGGGAGTTCCCAAGGTGAAGGGCCATCTCTCTGATCCTGCGCTAAGAGTGTCGCTGAAATTTACCACGTCAATAACCTCGGATCAGGCCGCGGCAGCAATCCGCCTCACGTGGTCTGCGGTTGCAAGATCGACCAGTGGCGCACAGGCATGCACCTGAATGCGGCCGGCGATGCTAGCGACGCGTCCTAAGTCATTTTGCAGGCGCCTCCAACGGCGGCAACACCTCCATCAACACCTGCCCCTCGCTGGCAGTAATCCGTAGCTTTGTGCCGATAGCGAAGCCCAGTTGTTCCAGCCATAGACCGCTGAGGCGGACGTGGGGCACGTGCTGGTCGCCGGCGTGGTCGTGGGCGCCGGGGTAGAGGGTGTAGCTGACGGTGCATTGGCGCGGGCGGCGGGCGCGGCGCGGTGCATGCAAACGGCCGGGGCCTTGCGGCGTTGTGTCCGGCTCGGTCGGCAGCATCGGTGGCAGCTGGGTGCGATCGGGTTCGACAATGACCCATAGCACCCGCTTGGGTGGCGCGGGGCGCGTACGTGTGCGGGTGGGCCGTGCGGTGGCGGACGCGCTGGGTGGGCGGCGGCGTGTCATGGCGCCTCCGGGTGGCGAGTGTTGGTGATAGGTGCAGCAACGCACTGCTGCAAGGCGACGTCGATGCGGGCGGACAGGCTGCGCAAGGCCTGCGACAACACACCGGGCTGGCTGAGCAGCTGCTGCGCGGAATCGTCGCTGGCCTGCTCAATAGCTGCGCGTGCAGCCAGCCGGCGCAGCACCTCGCCCACATCCCACAGCAAGCCTTGAGCGGAGGCTGGCAACAGATAACCCGGCACCGGTGCCGGCGTGGATGGTGCGGTAGACATGGCAACGTCCTCCTGGAACAACCCAAGAACCGGCGCCAACGGCGACGGGATGTCGGGAGGTTCGAAACCGCTAAGAGCCGGCGGGCGT
>NZ_JARVTE010000021.1:0-115993 GCF_030208815.1 Xanthomonas sp. fls2-241-TYG-148 | reverse complement strand
AACAACAACCGCAGACCTCTAGTTTTGGCTGGCATTGAATTACGGGGAGTCGACACTGTGCCAGCGTCTTTCCAACATGCCGAAGCCGGTCCTCAATATCTAGATGCACCGGCACGGGCGTCATTTCGGAGAACATCGAGCGAATCGAGCGAAGGACGACACCCTCAAACAGCTCTTCCTTGTTGCGATACCTGCCGTACAGCGCCGACTTTCCCACCCCGGCGTGTTTCGCCACTTGATCTAGGGTCGTCCGTCCAAAGCCCTGATCAAGGAAGAGTGCGGTTGCAGACTCCATCAGTTGAACCTCTACCAAGCCTGCCTCGCTGGCTTTAGGCCTTCCTCGGCTTTGCGTGCGCACGACCTGCTTGTCGATTGATTTCATCACCACCCCATAATGGACGATTTAGTCCTTTAATGATGTCATGGGCGGCAGTAGCCAATCTCCGGTGCCCGATGAACGTTTAAGCGAGCTTTACCCTTTTGTACCGGAAGGCAGGCAGCCGCCACTGTGACGTGCCCGAGCCGGCACCGCTCGAGCTGCCGCTCAGCGCAGTCCGAACCCAACTCGGCTTCCCCTCGCCCCTGCAGCAGCACTTGAGATGGCCCTATGAAGAGCGCAGGCGTGACGGGGCGACGATTGCGCTTCCCGCAGACGTCGCAAAAACACATGAGCTGCTTGTCATTTACCGGGATTGGCGCTCTGCGTGCCGCGCCGCTTTGGCTGTGGCTTGGTCGGCGCGAGGGCGAACGCAAGACTCGCGAGTCGATTGCGGCCTTCGGCTTTGGGCTGGCTGGTCAGCGCGCTGAGTCGCTCCAGCAACACGTTGACCTCTTGGATGTCATCGTCACTGAGCCAGCCCTTGTTGCGTGAGACCCACAGTTCGCGCCTTTTGCCCTCGGTGACCACACCGTTAGCCTTGAGCGCGGCCTCGAAGTCCTGCTGCGCCACTTGCAACAAGGAACGCGCGAAACGTGCCAACTCGTCTGCATTGCCGTGGGGACTTAGGTCGTAGACCAGGCGAACCGGGCCGGCGCCTTCGCCCGCCAGGCGAAAGACACGCTCGCCTCCAATTTCGGCCACTTCCGTGAGCAAGTCACCGGCGACCAGTTCGCGCAGGTGGTAGTACAAGCCGTCCGCAGGCCGACCCAACTGCTCAGCGAGTTCGGCCGTACTTGCCGTTCCTCCAAGAGAGGCGAGCGTGTCGACAATCTCCTGCCGCACTGACGAGCTCAGGAGCCTCACTTGCTCGGGCCGGGAAATGGGATGCCCAGGTGATGTACGCATGGCTATAGACGCTTGTTGAAATATGTGTGCATTATTTAAACATAAGCAGCGCACGACAAGGCGCGCTTCATCAACCGCCCGGAGCAAATGTGTCGATCGATTTATGGAAGACCCTGGGCCTGGCAGCCCTGGTGCTGCTGACAGCGCCTGCCATATCCGCAGTTGCCGCACCCCCTGCTTCCGTCATTTCTGCAGCGGATCTGCGTGCCGACCTACAGACCGCGATCGACGCCATCGAGAAGAATCATCCTGACCTTGGACACTCGGTGGACAAATCGACGCTACGCCGCACCGCCAGGTTGATCGCGCGTGACCTGGACCGGCCGATGGATCAGACACAGGCTTGGTCTGTGCTGGCCCAGCTCAATCCCGTGCTGGCCGACGGCCACCTTCTCATCGGCCTGCCCGACTGGCGAGCTTCGGCCGCTTCAGCTACCGAGCACGGGGCACCGTGGTTTCCTTTCGAGGTCTCCGTAGCGGCATCCGGACGTCTGCGCCTCATTGCGCTACTCGGTGGGGCCCCGTCCGCCGATGCCGGGCGTTATATCAGTCGTATCAATGGCGTGCCTGCCAAAGAAGTTGTGCGTACTCTGCTGAATCGCACTCACGGCGATACGCCAAGTGCCCGCGCAGCGCTTCTGTCTCAACGTTGGTGGCTCTTCTATGCCAAGGTCTACGGCACACCAGCGACCTTTGATCTGGAATTTGCTGACCGGCGAGGTCGCGAGCAGCTGGCTGCTTCACGCACGGTACTCCCCGCTGTCCTGCAGCGCGACGCGAGCTTCGAGCGGCTGTTCCGCTGCGAAATGCGGGGTACAGGCGCCGTGCTGACAGTGAGCACGTTCTTCTGGCCAGACAAGGCCCGCTTTTTCGCGTTTACGGAAGCATGCTTTACGAAAATGGCCAAAGAACAGGTCCATCACCTAGTTATCGACATTCGCGAAAATGGCGGTGGGGATGACGACATGTGGCGCGACGGCATTCTCCGCTATATCGCCGATCAACCTTATCGGCACGGTTCGCATTACATCAAACGCGTGCTTACACCAGGGCCGGGCGAAGTCGCCGGGCAGCTTGTGGAAGGAACGATCGAATCCATCGTGCAACCAGCAACCGCGGAAGCGGCGCACTTCACGGGAGAGGTCAACGTGCTGGTCGGCCCACTGACTTACTCCTCCGCAGTGCTGTTCTCCAATGTCGTCCAAGACTACCGCTTCGGGAACTTGGTCGGTGTCGGTCAATCGGTCAGGACGCGACAGAGCGGCGGCGTCAGGACCCTGATACTTCCGAACTCCGGCCTTGTACTGTCCTATCCACGCTTCGTGCTGGATCGCCCGTCCGGAGCTCGGCGACCGACGTGGCTGACGCCTGACAGACAGATCGCTGATGATCCGCTCAATCCACAAGCGCCGATTGACGCGCTGCTTCAGACTAGCGATTAAAAAAGACGATCAGGTCTCGCCCACGACCACACAACGCTACGACCATTCGCCCGCCGTCGTAAAACCTCCCAAGCACCGCTAATGTTCCCTGGGATTTTTCCAAAGCCCACAAAAAAAGCGCTCAGCTCGCCACTAAGCGCCTGTCTTAATGGTGGGCCCACCAGGATTCGAACCTGGAACCAAAGGATTATGAGTCCTCTGCTCTAACCGTTGAGCTATAGGCCCTGCGTCGCGCGGCTCGTCGGTGCTGCATGCATCAGCTACCCCAGAGTCGGCAAAGTTTACCTGCCCACCCGCTTCGCTGTCTGCTGCGTCTGCGCTTACCTGCAAAAAGCACAACCGCCCGGCTGTGCCACGCCCACAAAAAAGCCCAGCGGTTAGCTGGGCTTCTCTGTTGCGCAGCGCACATTTGGCACCGGCCGCTTCAGGCCAGCACTACAACGCGCTCATTGCCGCACTCGCTTATTGCTGCACCGGTTGTTCCGCTGCACTCGTGGTCCTCGACAACAACCAACCACTCACGCATCGGCCACTTCTTGCTGCGCATCCACCAGCGCGCGGCCGGTACGAAAGCCGTGCGCGATGGCGTCCTGGTAATTGTCGTACTCCACGTTCTGCTCGCTGATCCGTGGCAACCGTTTGCCGCGGGCAACGTACACATCCACCCATAGCGTCCACTTCGCACCGACAGACGCCTGTTCCACACGCACGCGGATCTCGCTGTCGCGGTAGGTGGTGGTTTCGAATCGGCTTTGCCTGCTCATGGTGGCGCTCTCGTGTCCGTTCGATTAGCACGGTAGGGCGTGGCGCTAGAAAAATACGTGAGTAATCGGGAAACGCGCCCTTAATGTTGCGGGCCTGTGTAGCTTCGTGCGCGCGCCGTGAACACGCCAGGCAGCGTGATTGGTGTACTGCCTGCGTTGATTCCTGCGAACTGCAGAGCGTGGATGCCTACCCATAACGCAACAGCCCCGCATGAGCGGGGCTGTTGTGGAACCGAGGTGCGCTGACCGCTACGCGATCAGTCGATGTCCAAGAACGACCGCAGCTGTTCCGAACGGCTTGGGTGACGCAGCTTGCGCAACGCCTTGGCCTCTATCTGGCGAATCCGCTCACGCGTGACATCGAACTGCTTGCCGACCTCTTCCAGCGTGTGATCGGTGTTCATGTCGATACCGAAGCGCATGCGCAGCACCTTGGCTTCCCGCGGGGTCAGGCCGGCCAACACGTCCCGCACCGTCTCGGAAAGATTGATGTTGGTGGTGTTGTCGATCGGGGACTCCACGTTGGTGTCCTCGATGAAATCGCCCAGATGCGAATCCTCGTCGTCGCCGATCGGGGTTTCCATCGAGATCGGCTCCTTGGCGATTTTCATCACCTTGCGGATCTTGTCCTCGGGCATGTCCATTTCCTTGGCCAGTTCCTCCGGCGTGGCCTCGCGGCCGAACTGCTGGAGCATCTGGCGGGAAATGCGGTTCAACTTGTTGATCGTCTCGATCATGTGCACCGGAATACGGATGGTGCGCGCCTGATCGGCGATCGAACGGGTGATGGCCTGACGGATCCACCACGTTGCATACGTCGAGAACTTGTAACCGCGACGGTATTCGAACTTGTCCACGGCCTTCATCAGGCCGATGTTGCCTTCCTGGATGAGGTCGAGGAACTGCAGGCCACGGTTGGTGTACTTCTTGGCGATGGAGATAACCAGACGCAGGTTGGCCTCGACCATTTCCTTCTTGGCCTTGCGCGCCTTGGCTTCGCCGTAAGCCATCGCACGGCTGATCTCCTTGATCTCGCCCAGGGTCAGGTAGTTGGCCTTTTCCATCTCGATCGAGCCCTGCTGCTCAGACACGATCTGGTCCTTGACGTCGCGCAGCGCGGACGACCACTTCTGCTTGCGTTTGAGGGCGTCTTCCACCCATTCCAGGTTGGTCTGGTTGCCTTCCCATGAGCGGATGAAGTCCTTGCGCGGCATGCGTGCCACGGTGGTCGCCAGGTGCAGCACCTTGCGCTCGTGGTCCTTGATGCCGTTGACCACGCCACGCAGCTGGGTGACCAGCGCGTCGGTCAGCGGCAGCGGCAGCTTGAGCGTGGTGAAGATGGCGGCCATGTCTTCGCGCGCCTTGACCACCAGCTTGTGCTCGGCGCCGTTCTTGGCATAGATCTTCTTGAACTTGGCGTATTCGTTGGCCAGGTTCTCCATGCGCGTGGCGACTTCCACCGGGTCCGGACCGGTCGGGCCGGCCTCTTCCTCGGCAGCGTCGTCGTCGCCGTCTTCATCGGCGTCTTCGTCGACCGCATCTTCGTCGACAGCCACCGGGCCGGCAGCAGCCAGCGCTGCGGCGGCAGCGTCGGCTTCTTCGATCAGGTCGTTGAAGCCGACCACGATCTCGGCCAAGCGCTTCTTGCCTTCCTTGTGCGCTTCATAATCGGACAGCAGCAGCTCGGTCGACAGCGGGAACGTACCCAGTGCGGCCTGAACCTGGCTCAGGCCCTCTTCGATGCGCTTGGCGATGGCGATTTCGCCTTCGCGGGTCAGCAGCTCGACCGTGCCCATCTCGCGCATGTACATGCGCACCGGGTCGGTGGTGCGACCACCTTCGGTGTCCAGCGCGGTCAGCGCGGCGGCGGCTTCTTCGGCGGCGGTGTCGTCAACCTCGCGGTTGCCGGTGTTGCCATCGTTGAGCAGCAGGGTTTCAGCATCGGGGGCAACTTCATGGACATCGATGCCCATGCCGTTGATCATGCTGATGATGTCTTCGATCTGCTCCGGGTCGACCAGGTCGTCGGGCAGGTGGTCATTGACTTCGGCGTAGGTCAGATAGCCCTGTTCCAGGCCCTTGCTGATCAGTAGCTTGATGTCGGATTGCTGGGCAGGACGTTCGTTGGCCATGAGTGCTCGCGCCACCGGCTTTGAGATTGGAAAGAGAACCTAGCATTATACCAGCGTGAAGCCCGGTCTGCCGGAATCAAGACAGGCAGCTGGTTGAGTGAGGCGCGCTAGGGCCTGAGAAGGAAGGTCACCGGGCCGTCATTGACCAGGTCGACAACCATATGGGCACCGAAGCGGCCGGTTTCCACCCCGCCAGAATGTTTTTCGCGGCAGATCGCCACCAATTGATTGAACGCCCGTTCAGCCTCTTCTGGCGGCGCGGCGCTGCTGAAGCTCGGCCGCATACCGGCCTTGGTGTCGGCAGCCAGGGTGAACTGGCTCACCAGCAGCAGCCCACCGCCGGTGTCGGCGAGTGAGCGATTCATCTTGCCGGCCTCATCGGAAAACACCCGGTAGCCCAGCAGGCGTTCGGCCAGGCGGCGCAGCTGTGGCGCGGTGTCGCCGGGCTCGATACCGATCAGGGCCAGCAACCCGGGGCCGATCTGTCCGACCACCTGCGCATCGACCGCGACCGAGGCCCGGGTGACGCGTTGGATCAGTGCAAGCATAGGCAACACCTCAGTCAGTCGGGCGGCACGAGCATGCCGAGTGCGGCCAGTGCTGTCACGTACGGGTCATCGCCGGCCGCGCTGTTTAGAATTGCCCGGATGAAACCTGATGTCCGCGCCCGCTTGTTGTATGTCACCGCCGCCACCGTGGGCCGGCTGCCCTGGCCGTTGCTCAAGCGCGTAGCCGCCACGCTGGCCTGGAGCTGGCGCAAGCTCGATGCCCGCGAAAGCCGCGTGGCGCGGCGCAACCTGGAGCTGGCCTACCCGGAACTGGCACCGGCACAGCGCGCGCAGCTGCATGCGCAGATCCTGCGCTCCACCGCCCGACAGACCCTGGAAGTGCTGCGCACCTGGACCCGCCCGCCGGCCGAGAACCTGGCGCGGCTGCAGCGCAATGGGCAGGAGCTGTACGACGCGGCGCTGGCGTCGGGCCGCGGGGTGATCGTGGCGGCGCCGCACTTCGGCAATTGGGAATTGCTCAATCAGTGGCTGTCCGAACGCGGCCCGATCGCCATCGTGTACCGCCCGCCGGATTCCGATGCCGTGGATGGCTTCCTGCAATTGGCGCGAGGCGGCGACAACGTGCGCCAGGTGCGCGCGGAAGGCCCGGCGGTGCGCCAGCTGTTCAAGGTGCTCAAGGACGGTGGCGCGGTCGGCATCCTGCCCGACCAGCAGCCGAAGATGGGCGATGGCGTGTTTGCGCCGTTCTTCGGCATCCCGGCCCTGACCATGACCCTGGTCAACCGGCTGGCCGAGCGCACCGGCGCCACCGTGCTGTACGGCTGGTGCGAGCGCGCCGGCGACGATCTGCAATTCGCCCTGCATGTGCAGCCGGCCGAGCCGGCGGTGGCCGACCCCGACCCGGTGCGTGCGGCCACCGCGCTCAATGCCGGCATCGAACGGATCGCCCGCCGTGACCCCGCCCAGTACCAGTGGACCTACAAGCGCTACACGCTGCGTCCGCCGGGCAGCGGCGAGCCCAATCCGTATGCGACCGAGCGGCATCCGCATTGAAGTGCGGCGCGCGCTTGCGAGAAACGCTCTGCCTTGCGCGTGCTGAGCCAGCGCTTAGCCGCGAGCGTCCATTTCAAAACAGATCAGGCGCCGCAGCAGCGCCTTCCGAGTGCTCTCGGCCTAAGTCATCGCTCCCAGCTCAATCGTCGTGCGGGTCGCTCGGCGTGCTGAGGATGCGTTGATAGAACGCCAGGTCGAGCCAGCGACCGAACTTGAAGCCGGCTTCGCGCACGGTGCCGGCATGGGTGAAGCCAAACTGTTCGTGCAGCGCGATGCTGGCCGCATTGCTGGCGTCGATGCCGCCGACCAGCACATGCACGCCACGCGCCTGCGCCGCGTCGATCAGCAATTGCAGCAAGGTGCGCCCCAGGCCTTTGCCGCGATGGTCGCGGTGCACGTAGATCGAATGCTCCACGCTGTACTTGAACGCCGGCCAGGCGCGAAACGTGCCGTAGCTGGCAAAGCCCATCAAGGTGCCATCGGCGTCTTCCACGCCAATCACCGGAAAGCCGCCGGCCTGCTTGGTGGCGAACCAGCCCACCATGCTCTCCGCGGGGCGTGGCCGGTAGTCGTACAGCGCCGTGGAATGGGCGATGGCATCGTTGAAGATGTCCAGGATCGCGCCGGCGTGGCGCGCATGGCTGCAGTCGACGATGTGCATGGCATCCAGGCAGAGGCAAGGGTTGGACGGATTAAAAAGCATTGCCGGGCGATGAACAACGCGGCAGTGGTGCAACCAATGGTGGCCCCGCCTGCCACACAGTCCAGGTCCGCCACAGACGCAGCGTTCCATCCGCCCGTGGCTACCGGCGCTCGCCGGGCACGCGACAATGGCCCAGGCACGCAGCGTGTGGTTGCGCTGGTGCCCGCCTTGAAGCGGTCGTGGCAGTCCCCATTTGGAGTCGTGCATGAGCAGTCCCTCTCCCTTCCCCAGCGCGCAACCCTTCGGTGACCCGGCCGCGATCCGTTGCGAGCGCGCCGCCTCCGAACTGCGTGCGGGCCGCCCGGTACTCATCACCGATGCGCAGGGGCACACCCGCGCCGTGCTCGGGCTGGACAGCAGCACGGCGCAGTCGTACGCGGCCTTCGCGCGCGCCGCGCAGGGCCGGCATTACCTGTTCGTGACTCCCACCCGCGCACAGGTGCTGGGCCTGGTGGCCCCGCAGGGTGCGCGTGTGGCGCTGGCCAGCCACGATTACGACCAGCTCGCCGCACTCGCCTATCTGCGCGATACCCCGGTGCCGTCGCAGTGGACCCCGGGCGATGCGCTGGACGCCGGCGCGGTGGAGATCGCACGGCTCGGGCTGCTGCTGCCGGCGATGCTGGCGGTGGAGTTGCCCGGCGAGCAAGACCGCGCCGCCTTCGCCGGCTGCCAGTCACTGGCGCTGGACGACCTGGACAGCGGCTGCGCCACCTCGGCGGCGGCTGGCTACGAACTGGTCACCCGCAGCCCGGTGCCGTTGCGCGGCCTGGGCATGAGCGAGTTCGTGGTGTTCCGCGGTGGCGTGGCGCAGCGCGATCAAGTGGCGATTGTGGTGGGCCAGCCGGATCTGGGCAGTGCGGTGCCGGTGCGCGTGCATTCGTCCTGCCTCACCGGCGATCTGTTCGGCTCGCTCAAGTGCGACTGCGGCGACCAGCTGCGGCACGGGCTGGCCAAGCTCAAGGAGCTCGGCGGCGGCGTGTTGCTGTATCTGGACCAGGAAGGACGCGGGACCGGCATCGCCTCGAAGATGCGCGCGTACGGCTATCAGCACGCCGGGCTGGATACCATCGATGCCGATGCGCAGCTGGGCTTTGGCCCGGATGAGCGCCGCTATGGCAGTGCGGTGGCGATGTTGCGCGGCCTGGGCATCAGCCGGATCCGCCTGCTGACCAACAACCCGACCAAGGCCGAGCGGCTGCGCGCCGCCGGCATCGTGGTGGAAGACCGCATCCCGGTCACCGGCGACATCACGCCGGAGAACGAGCAGTACCTGCGCACCAAGGCGGCCCGCGCCGGCCACGCGCTGGATGTCGACGCGCTGATCCTGGCGGCCCAGTAAGCCGGCTGCCGGGTGCGCGCCCGCGCGGCGCCCGGCTATGCTGGCGGACCGCTTCCCGCAGGCCCGCCGCGTGCACGACGCCCCACCCCCGCTTCCCGACGACCTCCACGCCACGCCCGCGCCGGCCGAGCCCGACACGGTGGACCACGCCCAATGGCAGCCGTTGCCACGCCGCGGCGCCTATGTAGCCGGGGTCAAGGGTGCGCTGGGCATGAGCGTGGCCTGCCTGTTCGCACTGGGCGTGTTCGGCGTCGCGCTGCAGGCCTGGCAGTACTGGCCGGCAATGGTGGTGGCCGTACTCCTGGCGGCCGGGCTGGGTGCGTGGCTGGCCCTCAAACGCCACCGGCTGACGCGCTGGAAGCTCGACAACCACGGCCTGGCCTTGCAGCGCGGCCACCTGTGGCAGAGCGAAACGCGGATCCCGATCACCCGCGTGCAGCATCTGGACCTACGCCGCGGCCCGATCGAGCGCGCCACCGGCCTCACCACGCTGGTGGTGCATACCGCGGGTAGCCGGCTCAACGCCGTGGGACTCTCCGGCCTGGACCAGCGCGATGCCGAACGGCTGCGCGACCGCCTCGCCCACCAGCTCGACCACGACGACGACGCCCTGTGAGCGCGATTGATGCGTCAACCGATGACGAGCAGCGGCTGCACCCGTTGTCGTGGCTGTTCGTGTTGCTGCAGCAGATCCGCCAGTTCCTGATCCCGCTGGCGGCGTTGATTTTATTCGGCAGCCGCGATGGCAGCCGCGACTCGGCCGATCACCTGGCTACCGGCATCGTGATCGCAGTCCTCGTCGCCATCTCGGTGCTGCGCTACTTCACCTACCGCTACCGCATCGGCAGTGATGGCGTGGCGATCCGCAGCGGCCTGCTGGAGCGCAGCCGGCGCGACATCCCGTTCGCCCGCATCCACAACGTGGTGGTGCACCAATCGCTGCTGCACCGGCTGGCCGGCGTGGCCGAGGTGCGTCTTGAATCGGCTGGCGGGCACAAGCCGGAAGCGGAAATGCGCGTGTTGCGGCTGGATCAGGCGCTGGCGCTGGAAGACCTGATCCGCCGCCGCGCGCACACCGCCGAGCCGGCCACTGCACACCGGGCGCCCGAGGTCGGCACCTTGCTGCGCCTGCCCACCAGCGAGGCGATCCGCCTGGGGCTGATCTCCAACCGCGGCATGGTGGTGGTCGCCGCCGGTTTTGGTGTGCTGTACCAGATGATTCCGCGCCGCACGGTGTCCAACTTCGTCGAACACAACGGCGAACTGGCTTATCGCTATGTGGCGCAAATCCATCCCGGCACCGCCGTGACCGCGACGCTGGTGGTGCTCGGCATGCTGGTGGTGCTGGCCGCGATGCGGGCCTTGTCGGTGGCGCTGGCCGTGGCGCAGTACCACGGCTTCCACCTGAGCGAATCCGAGCGCCGCCTGACGGTGGAACGCGGTCTGCTGACCCGCATCCGTAGCAGCGTGGCGCTGCGCCGCATCCAGTCCTGGACGCTGTACGAAAGCCGCCTGCATGCCCTGTTCGGCCGCCGCCAGCTGCGCGTGGATACCGCCGTGGCCACCGGTGACAACGACGGGGCTGCGCTGAAGGAACTGGCGCCAATCGCCGAGCCGCAGCGCTGCGACGCCCTGCTGCAGCAGCTGTTGCCCGACGTTGCCTGGCCGCCTGCGGCGTGGCAGCCGGTGGCCACGCATTGCTGGTGGCGGCTGAGCCTGCCCACACTGCTACTGGTGCTGCCACTGACCGCCGTGCTGGCCTGGCGTTTCGGTGCGCAGGCGAGCTGGCTGCTGCTGTGGCTGCCCTGGAGCGCCTTCAAGGCCTACCGCCAGGTGCAGCGCATGGGCTACGCGCTGGATGCGCGCTACGTGGCGGTGCGTGGCGGCTGGTGGAAGCGCTGGTGGCGGCTGGCCGAACTGGACAAGTTGCAGGCCCTGCAACTGCAGCGCTCGCCGCTGGACCGGCTCTCCGGCACCGCAACCTTGTTGCTGGATACCGCCGGTGCCAGTGCCACCGGCCCGGCCTTGCGGCTGCGCTTCGTCCCGCTGGCCCACGCGCAGGCCTTGCAGACCCAGCTCGGCGCCGCGTTGACGCGTCGCAAACTCCGCTGGTGATGGCGGCTTGCGATGGACGCGCTAGTGATCAGCGCCGCGACGGGCCCCAATAGCCAAGCGCGCGACGAATCTGCAGAGCCCGCCATTGCGCCCCCAGCGGTTTACGGCGCAAACGGCCCATCTCGCCGGCGATAAAGTCCTCGGTGGCGGCGATCACGCGCTCGGACGACAGCCCATCGCGAAACGGATGGATCGCATCGGCGTATGCGGCCAGCGCCGCACGCAGACCGTTCTCTGGCTGCAGCGCGCGCGCCAGCCACTGCGGCAATTCCTCGGGCTGTTGGAAATCCAGCATGTGCGGCTGCGGCACACGGTTGCGGAAGGTCACCACCGGTTTGTGCTGCACCACGAACTCGGACACGATCGAAGAGGTGTCCGAGACCAGCACATCGGCAGCACGCTGCGCGGCCATGACCTCTTCGGGTTCAACAAAACGCGCATTGGGCCCGGCCAGCGCGCGATAACGTTCGAACAGCGCCGGTGCACATTTGGGGTGCAAGGTGAGCAGCCAGTAATGCGTGCCGCGTGCGATGTCCGCGGCAATCTGGTCGTACAACACCGGCGCGGCGCTCAGCCGCTCGGTAAAAGTGGAGCCGAACAAGATGACCGGGCGCCCGTCAGCCGGCGCGCGCAATGCGGCGCTGCGTCCGCCGTCATCGCGAAACACCGGGTCCAGTTTGGGCCAGCCGGTCTCGGCCACCGCGAAATGCCCTTCGCGCTGCGCCAATGCACGAAACGGCGCAGTGGTGGCCGGGCCTTGCGTGCAATACAGATCGAACAGCCCGCGCACGCGGAAATGCCCCCGGTTGTCTTCGCGTTTTTGCACGTTGAAGCCGTGAAACAGCTGCACCTTGGCGCCGGACACGAACGGCGGCACCCAGTTGGCGGCACTGAACACCGCACGTGGGCGCAGCGCCAGCGCTTGCCGCAGGCCAACCTCGCGCACGCCCGGCACCTGCAGCCCGCGCGCACCATCTTCGAACCAGGCCGACACCGACTGGCCGGAGGCCTGTAATGCCTGCGCCAATGGCGCCAGAATAGGCAACGCGTAACGCTCCGTTGCGAACAGCAGGTATTCGGCCATCACATGTCCTCATCGACCGCCCCAGACGAACGGCCTCGCATTTCCGCCTGCATTATCGCGTTCAACGAAGCCGATCGCCTACGCGACTGCCTGACCTCGCTGGCGTTCTGCGATGAGATCGTGGTGGTCGACTCCGGCTCCACCGATGCCACTGCCGCCATTGCCAGCGCACACGGCGCGCGCGTGCTGCACCGTGCGTTCGACGGCTACCGTAGCCAGAAGGCATTTTGCGTGGCGCAGGCCAGTCACGACTGGGTGCTGTGCCTGGACGCGGACGAGCGCGTGAGCGATGCATTGCGCGCCTCGATCCTCGCCGCGCGCGATGCCGGATTCAACGCGGCGGCCGGCTATCGCTTCGCACGCCTTTCCGAGTATTTCGGGCGCTTCCTGCGCCACGGCAATGCGTATCCGGACCGCGTGCTGCGGTTGTTCGACCGGCGCCGCGGCGGCTGGCGCGGCAAGCGCGAGATCCACGAAGCCGCCAGCGTGGATGGCACCGTGGCCACCTTGCGCGGTGACCTGATCCACCACCCCTACCGCTCGCTGATGCAGCAGCTCGGCAAGACCCAGCGCTATGCGCAGATGATGGCCGAGTACGACTACGCCCGTGGCAAACGGGCGACCTGGAGCAAGCTGGTGCTCGCGCCGACGTGGCGCTTCTGGCGCGGCTATCTGCTGCGCGGTGGTTTTCGCGATGGCTGGCACGGGCTGATTTACGCCTACGTACGTGCGAACTACGTCCGCCAGAAGACCATCATGTTGTGGCTGTTGCAGCAGGGCCAACCGGTGCAAGACCCGCCGCGCGCATCTGATCAGCGCGCGGACTGAGCCACTGGCGATGCGGCAGTGGCATGCTGCTGCGCCTGACGCGCGGCAAGCCCCGCCAGGATGCCCACCATCGCCGCATAAAAGCTGGCCGAGACCTGATGGGCGAACATCGATTGGGTCAGCCCGCACAGCGCGTAGCTGATCACGATCATCACGCCTGCCGCGGCCGGCCCACGAAACTGGCGCTGCCCGCTGCGACGGTGCAGGCGCACGAACATCCATAGCGGCACGCCGTACACGGCAATCAGCAACAGCAACCCAGGAATGCCCTGGGTGGCGCCCCACTCGGCCAGATCGTTGTGCGCGTGGCCCAGATGGCAGCGCAGCAACCAGGTGTCGCCCGCGCACAGTGGCAGCTCGCGCATTGCATCATCGAAGCGCCCGACGCCAACACCCGTCAACGGATGCGCCTGCAAGGTGTCCCAGGCCACATGCAAGCGCTCGATACGCGCACCGGCCGACGAATCGGCATCGCCGACTTCGTAGCGCTGAAAATCACTTTGCAGCTCGCCGATGCGCAGCTGTTCGGTGAGCCCCGGCACGCTGAGCACCAGGCCAACGCACACCACCGCGCCGCCGACGAACGCCAGCAACCGCATGCGTGCGCTCTGCCAGGGCGCGCCCCAGACCAACACACCCAAGGTCACCAGCAACGACAACCACACGCCACGGCTACCGCTCAGCACGATCACCGCCACCGCCGCCACCGCCGCGCCCAGCAACCAGCGCACCTGGCCATTCGGGCGGCAGAAAATGGCCACCACCAGCAACATCAGTGCAACGTCGGCGAAGACAATCGCGTTGGTCCAGCCCTCTGCGCGCTCGGCACCGTTCATCACCTGCAACATCGCCACCAGCATCGCCGCGAACACGCCGGCCAGCGCGCCGCGCCACAGCCATACCTGCCGCGGCTGCAGTGCATACGCCCACAGCGCTGCCCACGGCAGCACCAGAAAGCGCGAGCGGTTTTCCACATCGCGTACGGAAGGCTCGAACAACACGATCGACAGCACCGACATCGCAATCACCACCGCGGTCAGGCCGGTCAGCACCCGCAACGACCAGCCCTGCGTGGCCAGACCCGCGCGCAGGCTGCGCCACCCCAGCAGCGTGCCGCCCAGCAGGCACACGCCGAACGGCAGCAGGCCGCTGGGCATGTTCACCACCAGCGCTGTGAGCACGAACACGCCCAGCTCGGCCAATCCCAGCGCGGCGCGCGATGCGACAGGAACGGCGGGCGACAGGGGCGGGTGCGGTGAGGGCAAGGAATTCATCAGGTGTGGGTGGCGAAGGAGGGGTGCAGTCGCAAAGCGGCGGCAAAAAGGCAGGCCAAGCTAACGATGCGGCGCATGAATCGAGGCTAGACGACAATGCACGGCGTCATTGACCGCATCACGACTGCGCAGTTGCGGTATGGACACCCTCATTCGGTGTCCAGGTTGCCCTGCTCCTTCGCTTCGACCACCTTCTCGGTCGCATTGGCCACGCACGGCCCATGCACGGCACTGCCCGGCACCAGCCACCATTTGCGCCGGTTGGCCACGCCCACCACCTGGCTGGCAGTGCGATCGACGCAGCCCAGCAGCGCGGTTTCCTGCACCAGCAACCAGCGCTGGGCCGGCTGCTGCGCCTGCCAGGCCACGCCCTGCTGCAGCTGCGTCTCCCAGGGCACCTTGAAGCCGAACGTCTGTGCCGGCCGGTCGGCCATCAGCAGGTTCTGCTCTTTCCATGCCACCAGACCGAGCTGCGCCTGCGGCCCGATCCGGCGCCCGGCCTCGCGCATCACCGCGCCGGCCGAGCTGGAGTCGTTGAAGATCGGGTAGCAGATGAGCCCGAACGCCACCCACCACGCGCCGAGCAAGGACGCCACCGCCAGCGCGGAGCGCCGCACGCGCAGCAACAGCAGGCTGGCAGCGCCCCACAGCGACACCGCCAGCAGCACCCAGCCCAGCGGGTCGGTGGCTTCGCTGCCCACGCCGCGGCTGTCCATGATCTTCTGCTCGAAGCCCGGGTGGCCGATCAGCATCGCCAATCCGCCTGCGCCAAAGGCCACCGTCAACAGCAGCGCAAATCCGAACAGCACCCGCTGCACGCCAACGCGGCGCAACAGCCCCGGTGCCAACGGCGCCAGCGCCAGACAGAACATCGGCAGTGCCGGCAGGATGTAGACGTCGCGCTTGCCATTGGGAATGGTGAAGAACACCAGCACCAGCAGCCACCAGGCCAGCGGCAACAGGTAGCGCGGATCGCGTCGCCGCAGCCGACGCCGCCAGGCCGGCACCGCCCAGGGCAGTAGCAGGATCACCGGCAGCCACATCGTGGCCATGCCCTTGAGGTGGTACCACACCGGTTGCGCGTGATCCCACGAGTTGGCGTAGCGCTTGGCGGTTTGCCGCAGCAGGATGTCGTTGAGGTAGACGCGGTACTCGGGCTCGCCAGCCGTCAACGCGGTGACCACCATCGGCACGAACCACAGCAGGATCGCGACGAAGAAAAACACCGGGCCAAGCCAGAACCGCTTGTCGCGCACCCGGACTTGCACGCCGGGCCAGCCACGCAACGCGGCGATACCGGCCGGAATCAGCATCAGCAGCGCGATCACGCCCACGCCCTTGGTGATGACGCCCAAGCCTGCGGCAAACCAGCCCAGCGTCCACCAGCGCCACGCGGGCCCCAGCAGCAGGTGCCGCAGTAGCCCGTAATTGGCCAGGGTGATCCAGAACACCACCAGCGGATCGATCTGCGCCTTCTTGGCCTGAAACGTGAAGTGCAGCGTGAACAACAGCATCCACGCCGCATAGGCGCCGACTCGCCGCGTCCACAGCCGCCGGCCCAGGTCGTACACACAAGCCAGCGTGCCCAGCGCCGCCAGCAACGACGGCAGCAGGAACGCCACCCGCCAATTGCCCAGCAGCGTGTAGAACGCGGCCTGCAGCCACATCAGCATCGGCGGCTTGTCCGAATACAGCTCGTTGCCGCGATGCGGGAACAACCAGTCGCCGCTCAGCACCATCTGCTTGGCGACCAGCGCAAAGCGCGGCTCGTCCGATGGCCAGGGGTCACGCAGGCCCAGTCCGGCGCCGATCACCAGCACCGCGGTGATGGCGAGCAGCCAGACATCCTTGGAAGCGCGGGTCTTGAGCATGGCGATGTCTGCGAACGCGGATCAGGAAGCTTTTAGCAAAAGCGCGTAGAAAAAACCGTCGCACTGCTGTTCGCCAGGAAAGCGCTGCCGTCCCGCACCGGCGGCATGGCCGAATTGCGCGCCCAGCGGATGCGCCTGCGCATCGGCGGTGCGCTGGAGGAAGGCCTCAATCTGCGTCTGGTTTTCGCGCTTGAGCAGCGAGCAGGTGGTGTAAAGCAACTGCCCGCCAGGCCGCAGGGTGTGCCAGCAGGCATCCAGCAGACGGGCCTGCAGGGCGCACAGCGCATCGATGTCGTCTGCCCGCCGATGCAATAGCACGTCGGGCTGGCGGCGCACCACGCCGGTGGCCGAACACGGCGCATCCAGCAGCACCGCATCGAACGGCTGCCCATCCCACCAGGCGGCGGTATCAGCCGCATCGGCGGCGTGCAGGCGCACCGTGCGATCGGGCGCGGTCCGCTGCACGGTCTGCCGCACACGTTCCAGACGGCGCGCATCCACATCCAGCGCAGTGAGCTGCAACTGCGGGTGACGCTCGAGCAAGTGCGCTGCCTTGCCACCGGGCGCGGCGCAGGCATCGAGCACCCGCGCTGCGGGTGCCAGGGCCAGCGCATCGGCCACCTGCTGCGCCGAGCCGTCCTGCACCGACACATCGCCTTGCGCAAAACCGGGCAGCTGGCTCACCGGCACTGGGGTGTCCAGGCGCACGGCATCGGCCAGCACCGGGTCGGTGTGCGCGGTGATGCCCTGCTCGGCCAGCCGCGCAACATACTCGGCAGGACTCACACGGGCGCGCTGTACACGCAGCCACATTGGTGCCATGCGCGCACTTTCCACAAAGATCGCTTCGGCCTGGTCGCCCCAGTCCGCGCGCAATTGCTTGCGCAGCCACGACGGCCAGCCGGCATCGTCGGCAACAGCGGGAAAGCCCTCGCGTTGCGCGCGCCGCAGCACCGCGTTGACCATGCCGGCCTGACGCGGGCGGCCCAGCGCGCGGCAGGCCTCCACAGTGGCCGACAAGGCGGCGTGGGCGGGCAACTGCAAGACATCCAATTGCGCGAAACCGGCCATCAGCAGCGCCTTGAGCTCGGCATCGCGCGGCGGCAGCGGGCGCTCCAGCCATTGCCGCAATGCCACGTCATAGGCCGGGCGGCGGCGCAGCACCGCAAAACAGATCGCTTCAACCAGGGCACGGTCGCGCGGATCACTGACGCCCGGCAACGCGGCGGTCAGCTCGGCTTTCAGCGAACGCCCCTGATCGAATACCGCTGCCAGGATGCGGGCAGCGGCCAGGCGCGAGGCAACACCGGCTGCCGCGGTATCGGCGGCCATCAGCGCAGCGCCGGCAGGTCGCGCCGCGCGTTGAGGTAATCGGCGGCGGTGATCGCCTTGCCGCCTTCGCGCTGCAGCACCCGCACCCGCAGCGCGCCCTGGCCGCAGGCGATGTCGATGCCTTGCTTGCTGGCCGCCAACAGCGTGCCCGGCGCCTGCTGATGCGCCAGGTCCAGCGCCACCGCGCCATGCAGACGCACGCGTTCGCCAGCCAGGATCGCTTCGGCTACCGGCCATGGATTAAATGCCCGCACACGCCGCGCCAATTCCTCGGCCGGCTGCGCCCAGTCCAGGCGCGCCTGCGCCTTGTCCAGCTTGTGCGCGTAAGTCACGCCCTCGGCCGGCTGCGGCTGTGCGACCGGGCGGATGCCGGCACGCAACAGACCCAGGCCATCGGACAGCACCTGCGCGCCCAACGCGGCCAGGCGATCATGCAATTGCCCGCCGGTTTCCTGCTCGCCAATTTCGATGCGCTGCGACAACAGCACCGGGCCGGTATCCAGGCCGGCTTCCATCTGCATCAGACAGACACCGGTTTCGGTGTCGCCAGCCTCGATCGCACGCTGGATCGGCGCGGCACCACGCCAGCGCGGCAGCAACGAGGCGTGCACGTTCCAGCAGCCATGCGTGGGCGCCGCCAGCACGGCCTTGGGCAGGATCAAGCCATACGCCACCACCACCATCAGGTCCGGCTGCAGCGCGCGCAAGGTGGCCAGGGCCTCGGGCGAGCGCAGCGTCTGCGGCTGAAAGACCGGGATACCGCGTGCAATGGCGTCCAGCTTGACCGGCGATGGCGTCAGCCCGCGGCCGCGGCCTGCAGGGCGATCCGGCTGGGTATACACCGCGACCACTTCATGCCGCTGCGCGGCTGCGCGCAAGGAGGCGACAGCGAAGTCCGGCGTACCGGCGAAGACAATTCTCATAGGGCTGGGATTTGGGAGTCGGGATTGGGGATTCGCAACGGCAGATGTGCTAGCCGGGACGGTGGCGGCATGGAACTGATAGATGGGGTAGACAGTTGCGCGGGCAGGTTTGGCGACTGGCGCCGAAAGCGGCATTGCCCGGCATCGATAGGCGCGGTGAGAAGCGGGAATTGCGAACAGCAATTCGATAACCGCGACGGGCAGCGGCTTATCCAATCCCGAATCCCGAGTCTCAAGGCTCTGCACACGCGGACTGGGGCAATGGCGATTCGACGACTCACGCCAAGAAACAGATCACACCAGGATCCGCGCCCGAAGATTTGAAACAGCGGACTCAAAGACCAGCAAGAACCCGCTTTTGCCAATCCCGGATCACAAATCCCCAATCCCGGCCCTCACGCCACATGCTTGCGCAGTTTGGCCAGTTTCTTGCGGACCATCTCGCGCTTGAGCGGCGACAGATAGTCCACGAACAGCTTGCCGTCCAGATGGTCCATTTCGTGCTGGATGCACACCGCCAGCAGGCCATCGGTGCTCAGCTCCTGGGCCTGCCCCTGGCGGTCCAGATAGCGCACGGTGATCGCATCGGCGCGGCTGACATCGGCAAAGATGCCGGGCACCGACAGGCAGCCTTCCTGGTACACCTGTTCGCCCTGCCTGGTGACGATCTCGGGGTTGATGAACACCTGCGGGGCATCCTTCTCCTCGCTGACGTCGATCACCATGAAACGCTTGTGCACGTCCACCTGACTGGCAGCCAGGCCGATGCCGGGCGCCTCGTACATGGTCTGGAACATGTCATCGAGCAGGGTCTGAAACGCCGGGCTGACGACCTCGGCCGCATCGACCGGCACGGCCTTGGTGCGCAGCCGCGGATCGGGAAATTCGAGAATGGGGAGCAAAGCCATGGGATTACCCGTCAAGGAACACCGGCGCTGGGCCGGCAAGACGGCGTCATTCTAGCGCAATGCTTGCGTGGCGCCCCGGTTTCTGGACTATAGTGCGCGGACCTGTTGGGGAATCAGGCAAGAAGGCACTCATGTTGAACCGACTTCGTACGGTCGTCGCTGCGGCGATGCTGACCGTCGCGACCTACGCTGCCGCGCAAGCGGTGGGCGAACATCCAGATACCTACGTGGTCCGCAAGGGGGATACCCTTTGGGATATCGCTGGCCGCTTTCTGGAAAAACCGTGGCTGTGGCCGGAAATCTGGCAGGCCAATCCGCAAATCCAGAATCCGCATCTGATCTACCCGGGTGACGTGATCAGCCTGGCCTACCTGGACCGCGTCGCCAAGGGCACCGTACAGCCCGGCCCGCGCCAGGAAGCACCGATCAACGCCATTCCGCTGGCCGACGTCGAGCCGTTCCTGAAGAACCTGCGCGTGGTCGAAGACTTCGACGAGCTGCCGTATGTGGTGGGTCTGGAGGACAGTCGCTCGCGTGCCACCAAGGGCCAGCTGGCCTACGTGGTCGGCCTGGACGAGGCTCAGCCCGGTCAGCGCTACGCAGTGGTGCGCCCCACCGTGAAGTTCAGCCTGCCCAAGCACAACGAAGAGTTGGATGCGGCTGGCAACATCACGCAGGGCGCGGGCAACATCTGGAAGAGCTACATCGCACCCAGCACCCGCCGCGAGTTCCTCGGCTATGAGTTGACCCAGGTCAACATCGGCACGATCACCCGCAGCGCCGCCGCCGGTAATTCCAAGGCGGCCACCCTGTTGTTGCAGGACAGTGGCCGCGAAGTGCGGGCGGGCGATCGCATCATCGCGGTCGAAGCACAGCCCTACGATCTGCAGTTCATTCCACATCCGCCGTCCGAACAGGCGGTGCAGACCGAACTGCGCGTGCTGGCCATCGCCGATGCGTTCACCGCAGGCGGCACCCGCGACGTGATCGCCATTTCCGGCGGCGCCCGCGAGGGCATCGACAACGGCACGGTGTTCTCGATCTGGCGCAAGGGCCGCACGGTCAGCGACCGCGTGAAGCATTCGCGCTTCTCGCGTGCAGATGATGGGTTCAGCGGTCCGTCCAGCTCCACGGTCGGCCTGCCGGACGAATATGCCGCGCATGCGATGGTGTTCCGCACTTACGACCGGGTCAGCTATGCGCTGGTGATGGAAAGCGTCAAGCCGACCGGCCTGGGGTATTTCGTGAAGCATCCCGACGCGAAGTAACGGGAAAAATCCGACGTACCAACGCGACGGCGCCCGAGGGCGCCGTCGTCGTTTGCGGCCTACGCTGCCGGCATGGACCTGACCGAACCCGACCGCCGCGCCCTGCTCACCTTACTGCTGGCTGGTGGACGCAGCCCGCCACGCCGCGCGCTGCTGGACGCCTTCGACGCCCCCTCCCAGATCCTGGCTGCCGGCCCGGCCACCTGGCGGGCTGCCGGCTGCGATGCGCTCCAGATCGCCAAGCTGCAAACGCCTGACACCCCGACATTGGACGCCGCCTTGCGCTGGTGCGCGCAACCAGGCCATCACCTGATCGGCTGGCGGGACGCGGACTACCCTGCACTGTTGCGGCATATCGCCAATCCGCCCTTGGCGCTGTTCGTGGACGGCGACCCCGCCGCGTTGTGGCACCCCTGCGTGGCGGTGGTCGGCAGCCGGGCGGCGAGTGCAGGTGGCCGCGATCACACGCGTCACTTCGCCGCCAGCCTGGCCAATGCCGGGCTCGGCATCGTCAGCGGGATGGCGGCTGGGGTGGATGCGATCGCACACGAGGCCGCGCTTGCCCGTGCCGACGGCATCACCGTGGCGGTGGTCGGCACCGGCCCGGACGTGGCGTATCCGGTGCAGCATCATTCTCTGCGCGACCGGATTGCCGCGCGCGGCGCGGTGGTCAGCGAATACCTGCCAGGCACGTGCGCGGTGGCGGCGCACTTTCCGGCACGCAATCGCATCATTGCCGGGTTGGCGCTGGGCACGCTGGTGGTGGAGGCGGCGATGCGCTCAGGCGCCCTGATTACCGCCCGGCTGGCAGCCGAGGCCGGCCGTGAGGTCTTCGCCCTGCCCGGCTCGCTGCATAACCCGCTTGCCCGCGGCTGCCACCACCTGATCCGGCAAGGCGCCACGTTGGTGCAGGAGCCGGCGCAACTCGTCGAAGGGCTACGCCTGCTGTCCGGCGAGCTGGCCGATGCCTTGCGCCAGCGCCTCACCGCCCCCACTGAACAGGCCAAGACGGTGCCGCAGCCCACCCCGCGGCGCTCCGATCCCGACTACCAGCGCTTGTGGCACGCCCTGGGCCACGACCCAACCCCTATGGATTCATTGCTCGAACGCACCGGATTGACGGCCGCCGCGCTGTCCTCCATGCTGCTGATCATGGAACTGGAGGGAGACGTGGTCACCGAGCACGGTCGCTATACCCGCAATCCCTAGTTTCTTCACCTCCACAGCGTCGCGCGACGCAGGCCGAGGGGCAATGAAAGAGAGCATTCTCGATGTACTGCTGTACCTGTTCGAACATTACTTCAGCGAAGATGCGGACCTGGTCCGCGACCGTGATTCGCTTCAGAACGGCCTGATCCAGGCCGGCTTCAGCCCTGCCGAAATCAGTAAAGCCTTCGATTGGCTGGACGCGCTCGCCGAGCAGCGGCCAAGTGTCGCGCGTCCGCATGTCGACGGCCCGGTGCGGATCTACCACGGCCCAGAGTTGGACAAGCTCGACGTCGATTGCCGGGGCTTTCTGCTGTTCCTGGAGCAGCACCGCATCCTGGACGCCGACCAGCGCGAGCTGGTGCTGGACCGCGCCATGGCGCTGGACCAGGACGAGCTGGATCTGGACGATCTCAAATGGGTCGTATTGATGGTGCTGTTCAACCAACCGGGCGCCGAAGCGGCCTACGCCTGGATGGAAACGCAGATGTTCCTCGACGAGCCTGAACCCGTACACTGAAGGCAGAAGCCGCGACGGACGCGCGAGCGAGGGGACGGGGATGAGCAGTTGGTATTACGCCGATGGCAGCCGCCAGCGGCGTGGCCCGGTGGACGTGGAGGCGCTGCGGGACTTGTACCGCGACGGCCTGATTGCGCTGGATTCGCTGGTCTGGCGCGAAGGTATGCCTCACTGGTCGCCGTTGGCTGCCTGCGCCGCAGAATTGGGCCCACCGATCGCCACCGACGTGGCGTCATCGCCGCTGCCACCGCCGTTGCCGCCCGCCGCTGTGGGCAAGGCTTCGGCACGCACCGCTTTTTCCGCACTCCCTCATTCGACACCCGTCGCTACCTCGCGCAGCGGTGCCGGCTGGGCGATCGGGATTGCGGTCGGGTCAGTGATTGGCGTGGTTGGACTGGCGTTTGTGTTCGGCATCGTCGCCGCGATCGCACTGCCGGCCTACCAGGACTACACCGCGCGCGCCAAGGTCAGCCAAGCCATTGGCGCGTTGGCACCATTAAAGCCGCAGATCGCCGAATTTCTGGAGCGCGAAGGCCGCTGCCCGACCAATGACGACGCCGGCTTCCATCCGCCGGAACACTATGCATCGGGGACGCTGGGCATCGTGCGCATCGGCCACTTCGACACGGCCCAGTGCGGCGTGGAGGCCTTGCTGCACATGCCGGACAACGCCAAGCTCGACGGCAAACCGCTGTGGCTGGATCTGGATCAGGACGCCGGCAGCTGGGACTGCAGTTCCGAGATCGACGACAAATTTCTGCCGCAGGATTGCCGCGGCTAGGCAACGGTTTTGACCAAGGGGACAGTATGACGCAGTGGTATTACGCCGACGCGCAGCGGCAACGCCAGGGACCGGTGGACACGGACAAGCTCCGTGCGCGCCTGGAACAGGGGGTCATTGATCGTTCCAGCCTGGTCTGGCGCGAAGGCCTGGCGCAATGGGTGACGCTGGCGGAGGTGGCTGCCGAACTGGGGCTGGAGACACCCGCCGCAACGCCCGAGACGGCATCCGCGTTCACGCCTGCGCCGATCACTGCAGACCCTTCGCCTGGCGCCGCGACCAGTGCCGAACGGATGCCAGAGGCCGGGTTCACGCCGGTCACGCCCCAGACCACGCAGCCAGACCACGTGCCGGCCGCACCCATTTCCACTCCCGTGGACGCCGGTAGCGTCACCAGCTCCGCGCCGTCCCCTGGCGCCTGGTCGGCGACTACTGCAGCCGAGCCCACCCAGCACCAGCCAGCCACCAACGCGTCCCCAGCCACACCGGCCCAGGCGACACCGTTGCCGGCCGCCTGGGACATGCCGGCGACCTCGCTCGGGGTTGCGCCGGTCGCGGACGCACCGATCGTCTACGCGGGCCTGTGGCGCCGGGTGGCCGCCAGCGTGCTGGACAGCTTCATCACCACGTTTGCGGTCTATCTGATCGTCATCCCGGTGGTCCTGGTGCTGTCGATCGGCCTGGGCGCCTCTAGCTCGTCGTCGAGCCTGGAGGGCGCGGGCGGCACCGTGGCGATCATGATCCTGGCCTATGGCATCGGCCTGCTGATCCCAACGATTTACTTTGCGTGGATGCAGTCCAGCCGCCATCAGGCCAGCCTGGGCAAGCTCGCCTGCGGCATCAAGCTGGTGAACGGCAACGGTGGCCGGGTCAGCTTCTGGCGCAACATGCTGCGCTACCTGGCCTACATGCTGATCACGGTGCTGACGCTGGGCATCGGGGCGATCGTCTCGGCCTTCATGGCCGGCATGAGCGCACGCAAACAGGCAATTCACGACAAGGTCTGCGACACCCTGGTGGTGGACCGCTGGGCCTACACCGACACGCCGGAACGCCAGCAGGTGGGCCTGGACACAGTCACCATCGTGGTGCTGGCGATCTACGCAGTGATGCTACTGATCTCCATTGTGTTCGGCGTCCTGTTTGCGGTGATCGCCATCAACCAGAGTTGACAACCGCGGCGCTGGCCGCTTGACACGGCGGCGCTCGCCGTGATCTTTCTAATAAGAGAACTGAACGCCCGGGCACCTTCCCGGGCGTCGACGTGTGCGAAACAGCCGATCTGCTTCCCTCGACCGGCCAATTAGGCCACGCTACCTGCCCCCCGGGCTCCGCCCCAAGAATTTGCCACCATGCCCAAGCACCTGCTCATCGTCGAATCGCCCGCCAAGGCCAAGACGATCAATAAATACCTCGGCAAGGACTTCACCGTCCTGGCCTCGTATGGGCACGTGCGTGACCTGGTTCCCAAGGAGGGCGCCGTGGATCCGGACAACGGGTTTGCGATGCGCTACGACTTGATCGAAAAGAACGAGAAGCACGTCGAGGCGATTGCCCGGGCTGCCAAGAGCGCCGACGACATCTATCTGGCGACCGACCCGGACCGCGAGGGTGAGGCGATCAGCTGGCATATCGCCGAGATCCTGAAAGAGCGCGGGCTGCTGAAGGACAAGACGATGCAGCGGGTGGTCTTCACCGAGATCACGCCCCGCGCGATCAAGGAAGCCATGCTCAAGCCGCGTGCGATCGCCGCCGACCTGGTGGACGCGCAGCAGGCACGCCGTGCGCTGGATTACCTGGTCGGTTTCAACCTCTCGCCGGTGTTGTGGCGCAAGGTGCAGCGCGGGCTGTCGGCCGGCCGCGTGCAGTCGCCGGCGCTGCGCATGATCGTCGAACGCGAGGAAGAGATCGAAGCCTTCATCGCCCGCGAATATTGGTCCATCGATGCGCACTGCCGGCATCCCTCGCAGCCGTTCAATGCGCGCCTGATCAAGCTGGACGGGCAGAAGTTCGAACAATTCACCGTCACCGACGGCGATACCGCCGAGGCGGCGCGCCTGCGCATCCAGCAGGCCGCGCAAGGCGTGCTGCACGTCACCGATGTGGCCAGCAAGGAGCGCAAGCGTCGCCCTGCCCCGCCATTCACCACCTCCACGCTGCAGCAGGAAGCCTCGCGCAAGCTCGGCTTCACCACCCGCAAGACCATGCAGGTGGCGCAGAAACTCTATGAAGGCGTAGCGCTCGGCGACGAAGGCTCGGTCGGTCTGATCAGCTATATGCGTACCGACTCGGTGAACCTGTCGCAGGACGCACTGGCGGAAATCCGCGACGTGATCGCGCGCGATTTCGGCACCGCCTCGCTGCCGGATCAGCCCAACGCCTACACCACCAAATCCAAGAACGCGCAGGAAGCGCACGAAGCGGTGCGCCCGACCTCGGCATTGCGCACGCCGGCACAGGTGGCGCGCTTCCTGTCCGATGACGAGCGCCGTTTGTATGAATTGATCTGGCGCCGCGCAGTGGCGTGCCAGATGATTCCGGCCACGCTCAATACCGTCAGCGTGGATCTGTCGGCCGGCAGCGAGCACGTGTTCCGCGCCAGCGGCACCACCGTGGTGGTGGCGGGCTTTCTGGCCGTGTACGAAGAAGGCAAGGACACCAAGAGCAGCGAAGACGAGGACGAAGGCCGCAAGCTGCCGCTGATGAAGGCCGGCGACAACATCCCGCTGGACCGCATCGTCACCGATCAGCATTTCACCCAGCCGCCGCCGCGCTTCACCGAAGCGGCGCTGGTCAAAGCGCTGGAGGAGTACGGCATCGGTCGGCCGTCCACCTACGCTTCGATCATCCAGACCCTGCAGTTCCGCAAGTACGTGGAAATGGAAGGCCGCAGCTTCCGCCCGACCGACGTGGGCCGTGCGGTGTCCAAGTTCCTGTCCGGGCACTTCACCCGCTACGTGGACTACGACTTCACCGCCAATCTGGAAGACGATCTGGATGCGGTCTCGCGCGGCGAAGCCGAGTGGATCCCGTTGATGGAGAAGTTCTGGGGCCCGTTCAAGGAACTGGTCGAGGACAAGAAGGATTCGCTGGACAAGACCGACGCCGGCAGCGTGCGCGTGCTCGGCGCCGACCCGGTCAGTGGCAAGGAAGTCAGCGCGCGCATCGGCCGTTTTGGGCCGATGGTGCAGATCGGCACGGTTGAAGACGAAGACAAGCCCACCTTCGCCTCGCTGCGGCCGGGCCAGAGCATCTATTCGATCTCCATCGAGGATGCGCTGGAACTGTTCAAGATGCCGCGCGCCCTGGGTCAGGACAAGGATCAGGACGTCAGCGTCGGTATCGGCCGCTTCGGGCCGTTCGCCCGCCGTGGCAGCGTGTACGCGTCGCTGAAGAAAGAGGACGACCCGTACACCATCGACCTGGCGCGAGCGGTTTTTCTTATCGAAGAGAAGGAAGAGATCGCGCGTAACCGGGTGATCAAGGAATTCGACGGGAGCGACATCCAGGTGTTGAACGGGCGCTTTGGCCCGTACATCAGCGACGGCAAGCTCAACGGCAAGATCCCCAAGGACCGCGAGCCTGCCTCGTTGACCTTCGAGGAAGTGCAGCAGCTGCTGGCCGATACCGGCAAGCCGGTGCGCAAGGGCTTTGGCGCCAAGAAGGCCACGCTCAAGAAGAATGCAGTGAAGGATTCCGCCAAGGAAGCCAAGGACGCGGCCAAGAAGACGGCGGCGGTCAAGAAAGTCGCCACCAAGACCGCAGCCAAGAAGGCGCCTGCGAAGAAGGCCGCCAAGAAGGCGACCAAGCGCGTGGTCAAGAAAGCCGTCAGCAAGGCGGCTGGCTGAGTCAGCGCATGCCGCACGCACCGGATCTGGACGCTGCCGTTGCCACCCTCGCCCGCGGGGGCGTCATCGCCTATCCCACCGAAGCGGTGTGGGGGCTGGGCTGCGATCCGCGACAGGAGTCCGCCGTGCTGCGCCTGCTGGAGATCAAGCGCCGACCGGTGGACAAGGGCGTGATCGTGGTCGCGTCCGGGCTGGACGTGTTGCAGGACTGGATCGATATTGCTGCACTGGGCAGCGAACAGCTGACCGCGGTGCTGGCGCAATGGCCCGGCCCGCATACCTGGATCTTGCCGGTGACCGCGCAGGCGCCGCGCTGGGTCACCGGCGATCACGACGGACTGGCCGTGCGCATCAGCGCCCATCCGGTGGTTGCGGCCCTGTGCAGGGCCTGGGGGGCGCCGCTGGTGTCCACCAGCGCCAACCTGGCCGGTGAGCCGCCCGCGCGCAGTCGCGCAGCGCTGGACCCGGCCCTGCTGGCCCGCATCGACGGCTTGCTCGACGGCGAGGTCGGCGGTCTGGCGCAGCCCACCCCGATCCGCGACGCCCGCACCGGGCAGATCCTGCGCGACTGACGCTGGCGTCGAAACACCGCGCCGGTCGCCGCACGTAGCCGCCGCCTGGACGAGCGGTTACGCGTTCAGCGCGGGGCCTGCCGCCTCTTTGCCAGAGCCCATAACGCGCGCACACTGCGTGTATGCGCCTGATCCCGACCTTCCTGCTGCTGGCCGCCACGCTCACCGCGCAGGCCGCGCCTGCCACCGCCACCAAGCCCGATCCGAACGTGCGGATCTACCGTTGCGTCAGTAGCGCCGGCACCGTGGCGCTGCAGGATGCGCCGTGCAGCAGCGGCCGCCAGCAGGTGCTGGATCTGCAACGCCCGCAAGACCCGCCACCGCAGCCGCCACGTGCGGCGCCGGTTGCCGCAACGGTCGCGCCACCGCCGCGTGAAGTACGCATCGTCACCGTGCAGCCGCCGCAGCCGATGTACGAGTGCGTGACCGACGAAGGCACCCGCTATACCAGCGACAGCCCGGAGGGCAATCCGCGCTGGGTGCCGACCTGGGGCCCGGCCTACGTGTCGGGTGATCCGTACCGCCGGCCGCCGGGCATCCGCCCGCCGGGGCCACGGCCAGCCGGTGCCAGCGGTGCGATCCAGGCCGGCGGTGATGGCGGCTACCGGGGTGGGCGCGGCGGCTATGGTGGTGGCGACTACGGCAATGGCTACGGCGGCACGGTGATCGTGCCCTACGGCAATGTGCAGATCCGCGACGAATGTCACGCCCTGCCCGAGCAGGAGGTCTGTGCACGGTTGGCCGACCGCAGATGGGAGCTGATCCGTCGCTATAACAGCGCCCTGCAGAGCGAACGCGTGGACCTGACCCGTGAGCAGCGCGGCATCGATGCGCGCCTGCAGCGCGACTGCGGCGGCGCATGAGCCGCTGGGGCTGGGTGATGCTGGTGCTGGCGTCCACCGCCAGCGCGCAGGAAGTGGCGATCTACCGCTGCACCGATGCCCAAGGCGCGCTGACGGTGCAGAACATGCCCTGCCCGAAGGGCGTGCAGCAGCAGAAGAAACTGATGACCGCCCCAGCTGCCATGCCGTTGCCGTCCAGTGCAGCGGCGCCGGTGTCGGCCCGTCCTGTGCCTGCCCGCGCGGCCACGCAAGCGCCGCCTGCAGTAGCGCCTGCACCGCCAGCGCCGGCCGCTGTGCCGACGGCCACCACCGCCACCTCGTCACTGCCACCGCCGCCGCTGTTCGAATGCACCGCGCACGACAATGGCCGCTACTTCACTGAAGAGAGCGAGCCGGCCACGCGCTGCCTGCCGATGCAGGTCACCAACCTGGCCGGCGGCCCCGCGCAGGGCGGCGGCAGCGCTTGCGAGGTGGTCACCGACCGCTGCGCGCCGGTGCCGGACCAGAGCCTGTGCGCGGCGTGGCGGCAACGCGCCGAGCAAGCCGAAGCCGCGTGGCGCTTCTCCGACGAAGCCCAATCGGCCGCGCGCAAGCAGCGCTACGACCAAGCGCGGCGGGTGATGGACGAGAGCCGCTGCGCCGGCACGCCCGCGACGCCCTGAGCCACGCGGACACCGCCTGTTGGCAGGTGTCTAGGCCGGCGCCAGTGCCACCCGATTACGGCCCTGGTTCTTGGCCTGGTACAGCGCGCGATCGGCGCGCGCCATCACCGCCTCACGCACCTGAGCATCCTGCACCTGGCACTCCTGCGGCTGCAGCGCCGTGACTCCGATGCTCAAGGTGATGCGCGCGCACGGGCTACCCGCATGGCTGATCGGCATGGCCGCGAGTCGCTCCTGCAGTCGCCGCGCAACCTCCGCCGCGCCTGGCAGATCGGTATCGGGCAGCAGCAGTGCGAATTCCTCACCGCCATAGCGGGCCACCACGTCCTCGCCGCGCGTGACCACGCTGCGCAGCGCGGCGGCAATGTCCCGCAGGCACTGGTCGCCCTGCGGGTGGCCGTAGCGGTCGTTGTATTGCTTGAAGTAATCGACATCCAGCATCAGCACCGACGCGCCGCGCGTGCCGTCGCGCACCGCCGGCAGCAGGCGCTCGAAGGCGCGATCGAAGCCGCGCCGGTTGGCCAGCCCGGTCAGGTGATCGTTGCGGGCGGCACCAAGCAATTGCGCATTGGCCTGCTCCAGCTGACGGTTGGCCTCGGCCAGCGCCTCGGTGGTTTTGGTCAGCCGCCACTGCACGCGCAGGTGCTCGCTGATGTCGGTCAACGCGGTGGTCAGCGCAATCAGCCGGCCCTCCAGATCGCGCACGCCGCGCACCCGCACGTGGTAGCTGCGGTCCTGCCAGTCGAACACCTGGTCGGGCACGTCGTGCCCGGCAGCGAGCCTGGCGAACGCGTCAGCCTGCTCGGCCGCTGCTTGCGGAAACACCTCGGCCACGCGCATGCCGATCATCTCCTGCACGCTGCGCCCGGCGATGGCCGCCATCGCCTCGTTCACCGCCAGATAGCACCCGGCACGGTCGATCAGACATAACGCCACCGGCGCGGCGGCATACAGCGCCTCCAGCTGGAACAGACGCTGATTGGTGGCACTGTCGTCGGGGCCGCCGGCAATCGGCGTGACGTCGCGGTCGATGCCGCGATAACCGCGCAGCGCGCCCTGGGCATCGAACAGCGGAATTCCGCTGGTTTCCAGCATCACGGTGCGGCCATCGGCACGCACGTTGCGGTTGAGCAGGCCCTGGAACGGGCGACGCGCTGCCACGATTTCGGCAAACGCCACGCCCACGCGCGCCGCTTCGGCCGGCTCCATCAGATCGAACGGCGTGCGCCCCAGAATCTGCTCGGGCGTATAGCCCAGCAACCGCTCGCAGGCGCGCGAGCAGAAGGTGTAGCGCGCCTGCGCATCCACCTCCCAGATCCAGTCGCTGTTGTCGTGCACGATGTCGTGCAGGTGCGCGAGCGGATGCTGCGGCATGGGCGCGTCAGCCACGGCCAACTCCGGCGTGCACCGAACAGAAGCTGCGGGCTAGCGGCGTTGCGCTAGAACCCATGACGCAGGAAGCCGCCATCCACCGCGATGCATTCACCGGTGATGTAGCTGGCCGCCGGCAGGCACAGGAAACCGACCGCGGCGGCGACTTCTTCCGGCTCCCCGATGCGGCGCATCGGCGTGCGTTCGATCACCTGCTCGTAGTAGTCCGGATCGGACAACGGGCCGGAGGTGCGCCGGGTGCGGATGTACCACGGCGCCACCGCGTTGACGCGGATGCCGTCCTCGGCCCATTCCACCGCCAGGTTGCGCGTCATCTGCTGCAGCGCCGCCTTGGTCATGCCATACGGCGCGCCGCTGCGCACATGCGTGATGCCCGACACGCTGCCCACGTTGACGATCGCCGAGGCGGCGTGCCGGGTCAGCAATGGGTGCGCATAGCGCGAGAGTTCGAACGCGGAAAACACGTTGGTTTCGAAGATGCCGCGCCATTCGTCTTCGGTGTAGTCGATGGCCGCGCGGGTGATGTTGCCACCGGCATTGTTGATCAGCAGGTGTAAGCCATCGGCGCGATCTTCGACCCAATCCAGAATCGCGCGGCGCTCCTCGTCGTCGGAAACATCCGCGGCCAGGCCGTGCAGTTCGCGCTCAGGAAACTCTTCGGCCAGCTCGTCGCGGGCCTGCGCCAGCGCATCGGCATCGCGCGCCACCATCAACAGGTCGGCGCCGAAGCCGAGCAATTCGCGTGCGATGGCCAGGCCAATGCCGGCACTGGCGCCGGTGATCAGGGCGGTCTGTCCATCCAGCCGCCAGCGGTGCGCTGTCACGTGGGGTGTCCTTTGAATACGCGGGAAACGGGCTGTGCGGTGCGGTTGGCGCACGCGTACGGCCGGGGCGTAGGATACCGCCACCCCGAGCGAGGTCACGACGATGAAGATCCACTGGGCCGTACTGGCCTGTGCCACGTTGACGTTGGCCGCCTGCCAGCGGCCGCAACCCGCGCCGACCGAGCAGAAACCCGAACCGCAGGCCACCGCCCTGCGTGACCACATCCAGCAGCCGCTGGACAAGGCGCGCGGCGTGCAGGCCGCCACCGATCAGGCCGCCGCACAGCAGCGTGCAACGATCGACGCGGCGACGCAGTAACCGCTGAAAACGACAACGCCGGCGCGAAGCCGGCGTTGTCATGACTGCCGCCCTCGAGGGGAGGCGGCATCAGAACCCGCAGAAGCAATACGCCAGCGCCTTGACCGGCGTGCCGCCCGCCTTGCTGTCGTGCACGGCGTCTTCGACGAAGCGCAGCTGGGTGTCCACTTCCGGCAGCGAGCGTGCCAGCAGCGCACGCGCCATGCCCGAGTCGCTCAGCATCCACGCGCCCAGGCGGCTGCCCGCAAACCCGCTCATGAATTGCGAGAACGGCGTGGCGGCCTTTTCCACGTAGCGCACGCGGAACTTGCCCTTACTCAGCTTGGCGCGCGATGCCGCATCGGCCACCGCTTCCTGCATGCCGCCAAACGCGTCCACCAGACCGTGATCCTTGGCCTGCGCACCACTCCAGACGCGGCCACGGGCAACCTTGTCGATGGCCTCCACCGACTGGTGCCGCGCCTGCGCCACCTTGCCGGTGAAGTCGGCATAGCCCTTGTTGATCACCGCCTGGATGACCTGGCCGGCAGCCGGGTCCAGCGGGCGGGTGATGTCGAAGGCGCCGGCAAAACGCGTGGTGCCCACGCCATCGGTATGCACGCCGATCTTGTCCAGCGCGCGGGTGAGGTTGGGCACCATGCCGAAGATGCCGATCGAGCCGCTGATGGTCGACGGGTCTGCATAGATGCGATCGGCATTCATGCTGATCCAGTAGCCGCCCGACGCAGCCAGGTCGCCCATCGACACCACCACCGGCTTGCCGGCCTGCTTCAACGCGACCACTTCGCGACGGATCTGCTCGGAGGCAAACACCTCGCCACCGGGCGAATCCACGCGCAGCACCACCGCCTTGATTTCCTCGTCGTCCCGCGCCTGGCGCAGCAACGCGGCAGTGGATTCGCCACCGATGCGGCCTGCCGGCTGCTCGCCGCCGCTGATCTCGCCCGCAGCCACCACCACGGCCACCTGCGGGCGGCTGTCCATCGGCGAATGCTGGGCCTGCAACTGGGTGAGATAGCTGCCGAAATCGATGCTGCGGAAGCCGCCATCGGCATCGTTGTCGGCCACGCCGCGTTCGGTCAGCAACGTGTCGACCTGCTCGCGCGTCTTCAGCCCGTCCACCAGCTTCTGCTGCAGCGCGAACTTGGCCAGATCGCCACCGGCGGCGGTGACGCCTTCCGGCAGCGTGTCGATGCCGGCCGCCAGCTGCGCTGGCGACAGCTTGCGTGCGGTGGCCACGTCGGCCAGGTAGCGCTGCCACACATCGTTCATCCAGAACAGGTCCGCTTCCTTGGCGTCGGCGGAGGCCGCATCCAGGATGTACGGCTCGGCGGCGGACTTGTATTCGCCCACGCGGAACAGGTGCACGTCCACGCCCAGCTTGTCCTGCAGACCCTCGCGGAAATACTGCCGGTAACGCCCCAGACCTTCGAGCAACACGCTGCCCATCGGGTCGAGATAGACCTCGTTGGCCTGCGCGGCCAGCAGGTACTGGCCCTGGCTCATGCTTTCGCTGAAGGCGACGATCTGCTTGCCGGACGCGCGCAGCCCCTGCAACGCCTTGGCCACCTCGCGCTGGGAGGCGAAACCGGACGGCTGCAGCTTGTCCAGGTTCAACAGCACCCGCTCGATCTTGCTGTCCTTGCCGGCGGCCTCGATCACCCGCACCAGGTCACGCAGCTGCACTTCTTCGGCGCTCTTGTCACCGACCGCCTTGGCCAGCGAACGGCTCACCGGGTCGGCACTGAACTGCTCCACCAAGGTGCCTTCCGGTGCGATCACCAAGGTGGTGCGCGCAGCCAGCGGTTTGGTGCCATCGCCACGGGCGATCGCCACCACAAACAGCAGCAGCAACAGGAACAGGAAGCCGAAGAACACCAGGTTGAAAATCAGGCGTCGGGTGAAATTCATCACATCCCACAGGCCGACAAAAAACGTGGCGATGGGATTGCGACGCACGGGGTGGTTCATGGAAAACTCCGTCGGAAAGACGCGATGGATCGATCGTTGCGCCCAGCATACCGGCTGCGCGCAGTGCAGGGCATGCGCAGGAAGTCAGGGTGCCGGGTCGGCAGTCAGCCGCCGGCTGGTCTGGCGGAAGCGCAAGCCCATCAGGATCGCGGCGGCGGTCAGGCCCAGAATCAGCCCGATCCACATGCCTTGCGGCCCCCAGCCCAGCCCCAGGCCGAGCCCGGCACCGAGCGGCATGCCTAAGCCCCAGTACGAAAACATCGCCAGGAACATCGGCACGCGCGTGTCCTTGAGCCCGCGCAAGGCGCCGGCCGACAACACCTGGATGCCGTCGGGAAACTGGAACGTGGCCGCGAACAACAACAGCACCGATGCCAGCGCAGCTACTGCGGCATCGTTGGTATACACACCCACGATGGCATCGTGACCGAGCAACAGGATGCTGGCAGACACCGCCTGCGTGCCCAGCACGATGGCGTAGCCCGCCCAGGCCGCGCGGCGCATGCCCAGCGGATCGCCACGGCCGACCGCGTGGCCGACGCGCACGGTGGTGGCTTCGGCCACGCCCATGGGGATCATGAAACACAGCTGCGAGACGTTGATCGCGATCTGGTGCGCGGCCGCTTCGGTGGAGCCCAGCCGCCCGATCAACAACGCGGTGACGATGAACAGCCCACCTTCCATCAACACGGTGATGCCGATCGGCAAGCCGGTGCGCAACAGATCACCGATCGCCCGCCAGCGCGGGCCTTCAAGATGGGTGAACAACTCCAGATGCGCGAAGCGCCGCGAACGCCACAGATACAGCGCAAAGGCAATCGCCTGCACCCACATGGTGATGGCCGAGGCCATGCCCAGCCCCTGCGCACCATGCTCGGCAAAGCCGAACTTGCCGTAGGTCAGCACGTAGCCCAGCGGCGCCAGCACCAGCAGCCCGCCAAAGCCCAGCAGCATGGTCGGCAGCGTCCAGTGCATGCCTTCGCTGAGGTAGCGCATGCAGAAGTAGAACGTCAGCGCCGGCCCACCCCAGCGCACCGCGTGCAGGAAGTCGGTGGCGCCGGGCACGATGTCCGGCGCGATCCCGAAGGTAGGCAGCAACGGCGGCACCGCGGTGAGAAAGCCGAACATCAGCGCGCCCAGCCCCAGCGACAGCCACAGCGCTTGCCGGAACAACGGTCCGATCTCGCGTTCGCGCCCGGCACCGAGCAACTGCGACACCGAGGCGGTGAGCGAGATCAATGTGCCGATCGGCACCAGCATCGGCAGCCACAGCAACGAGGTACCGATGGTGACCGCGGCCAGCGTGGCGGTGCCGTGGTGGCCGGCGATCACGTTGTCGACAAAACCGATCAGGCCGGTGGAGACATGGCCGAGCACCAACGGCAGCGCGAGCAGGCCAGTGGTACGCACTTCCGCTGCAAAGCGTGGCGTTGCCGACGGGGAGGAGTGAGGGACAGACATTGCAGAACCGATCGCCACGCGGACTACGGCCGTGCCTGGCGGCGCTGGCACCGGGTCGCGTGGGGGCGGCTATCTTACCTGCACTTGCCGTGCGGGCCATGCGTGGCGAGCGTAGCGCTGACCAGCGCAGTGACGCCTGTCGCCAGTGCTGGCGCTGCGGGTGAAGGTGCGGCGCTGCAACGTGCGCGGAGTGCGTGTGACGCGCGTTTGAGCAATCAGGGGCAGGCGCCTGGACCGCGCGCCTCGGAGGCCCCTGGCAGCGGAGCCGTAACGGCGGCGTCGGTCGACACCCGATGACCCCGCACGCGGGCTGCCTGACGCCCACGCGCTCACCGCGCGAGTGGGACTACGGCCGCCACGAGCGGCCCCTCTAATCAGCGCGCCAACTGCCGCTTCAGCCAGGTCGACCGCGTTGCCGCCGACTCGGCAAGCAAGGCATCGCGCAAGGCATCGCGTTCCTGCGGCGGGGTGCGCTGCGCCAGCACCGCCAGTTGCTCCAGCTGGCCGGCATCCAGGCTGCGCAGGACACCGAGCAGTGCATCGCGCTGGGCGACGGGCACATAACCGATCAGCGGCTGCAGTTGCGGATAGAAGTTGCCCAGCTGCGAGCCCAGGCGCCAGCCATCGCGATGCAGCCGGTCCATGGCGCCGAACTGCGTGCGCAGCGCACGCTGCTGATCGTCCGGCAAGGCCTGCAGGCGCTCACGCGCTTGCCGCAAGACCACCTTGTCGGTGGCGGTCAGTGCCTTCCAGGCCGTGTAGCGGGCGCGCAGCTCGGTGCGCTGGGCGGGCGTCAGCGCATCCCATCGCGCCCGCTGCTGCGCAGCGCTGGGAATGCTCCGGGCCGGCACGGCGGGCGCTGCCGGGGCAGCCACCGGCCCGGCCGGCGTTTCGTCCAGTGCCGCGGGCAACGACTGCGCCCCTGCGGCACCGGCCATGGCAGCCAGCCATAGGCCGCACCACTTAGTTTTGGTCATCGACCGTCTCCAGTTCGCTCGACGGACGTTCGGCCGCAGTGGCGTGGGCGCCGGATTCGTCCGGTGGCACGGGGTGCCCGGCGGCGTACCAGGCGTACAGGTCCGCCGAGCGCGCCAGCTCCAGATCAGAGTCGGCAAGCATTGCCTGGTCGCGCGCATCCAGGCCGGGCGCAGCGACGGCATCGGGAAGGTTGGCGGCCGGTAATTCCTCCACCAGCACCGGGGCTGCGTCGGTGACATGCAGGACGCCCGCGGGCGCCTGCGACACCGGCTCCGGCGGCAAGGCGGGGCGGCGATGCGTCCACCACCACCCGAGCGCTCCCACCAACAGCACCAGCGCCACAAGCGCCAGCGCGATGCCGGCATGGCGGCGGTTGATGCGTGGCCACGTCCATTGCCGGCGTGCGGCACGGGCGCGCGGGCGCCGATCGGCGGGCCGTTCGCTGCGCGCGGGAGCCGATGCCGCCGGGCTGGAGGCGCCGTCCTGCGCCGGCTGCAACGGCATGCCGGCCAGGGCCGACTCCCGCAATTGAGTCAGCCGGCTCAATTGCCCAGGGCTCAACTCACGCAATTCGGCCTGAGCGGCCTCGGCCAATGCCCGCCAGGCCTGCGCATCCGGGTTACCGGCCGCATCGCGGGGGCAGGCACGCGCCAGCGCAGCCTGGTACGCGGGGGTCTCCATGCCCTGCACTTCGCTGGCGTCGGCTTCCTGCAGCCCGCCGACGATACGCAGCAGCAGCGCCAGGCGGTCAGCCGACTGCATCCGGCCCAGGGCGGTGAAGGGTGGCAACCAGGTGCCGGGCATCGGCTCGCGCCGCAGCGGCGGCGCGGCCGCCAGCAGGCTCCAGAAGCGCATTGGCCAGCCTGCCATTGGCCGCCCGGCGGCTTGCCCACTGAAGGCACGCAGCGCGGCGGCCAGGGCCCGCTCGGCGGCGGCGTCATCGCCGCATTGCAACTGCGCCAGCACCAGTCCCCGGCGTTCGACACCGCGCAAAAAGGCTGACAGCGCGGCGGGGGTGACGGGGGCGTCGGGGACTACGGTCATGAGAACTCCAGCATCGGCCGGCATGATACCGACGCAAATGATCCCCGCCGATGGCTTGACAGATCCACACACCGTTGCTCCTGCCGTGGCCGCCGCCCACGCACGTTGTGCACAGCGGCAGACATGCCGATACGCCGCCGTCTGTCAACTGTTGGTTTTTCCGTGTTGCATTCTTGTTTCACGCCTAAGTATTTGATACTTATAGATTTATGGTAGATGGCGAAAAAATGTCCAACGGGTTGCCAAGGCTAGTGAATCCGCCTTCACGGCGTGGAGCACGAGACTAATTCACAGGCTTATCCACAGGCAGTGTGGATAAACCGGTTTCTCCAACCCTCACATGGGTTTACGTCGGATTTATCACTTCGGTCACAGAAAGCTGCCGCAACTGAACAGGCCGCTCCGGGCTGCGCGGTGCGCTCCGCTGCCGGCACTGGACAGGGTCGTTAGACTGGCCGGATGTCCGCTCCAGTCACCACCTTGCGCGTCGCCCTGCCGGTGCCGCTGCCGCAATTGTTCGATTACCTGCCCCCCCAAGACACCGACGTGGACGGTTCGGACCGGGTCGGCTGCCGGGTGCGCGTGCCGTTTGGGCCGCGCGAGCTGATCGGGGTGGTCGTCGCACCAGGCCAGCAGCCGTCGGCCGAGGGGCTGCGCGCGGCGCTGGACTGGTGCGACGACACACCGCTACTGGTCGATGAGCTGGCCCGTTCGTTGCACTGGCTTGCCCGCTACACCCATGCACCGCTGGGCGAGGCCCAGGCCAGCGCCCTGCCCGGCCCGCTGCGCCGGGGCGAACCATTGGCCGACACCCATGCCTGGGCCTGGCAACTCACCGAGGCCGGCCGCACTGGTGCCGGTAGCCTACGCGCCGGTAGCCGCCCGGCCCTGCTGGCCGCGCTGCTGCTGGCCGGCCCGCTCACCGAAGAGCCGCTGGAGCAGCAGCTGCCGCAGTGGCGCGAGGCTGCCCGCAACCTGGCCAAGCGTGGCTACGCCGAGCGCGTGGCGGTGGCCGCCGACACGCTGCCGGCGCGCCCTGGCACCGGGCCGCAGCTCAACGACGAACAGCAGGCGGCCACCGACGCCATCCGCGCCGGCAGCGGCTTTGCCACCTATCTGCTTGACGGCGTCACCGGCAGCGGCAAGACCGAGGTCTACCTGCAGGCGATCGCCGATTGCCTGGCCGCCGGCAAGCAGGCGCTGGTGCTGGTGCCGGAAATCGGCCTGACCCCGCAGACGCTGGGCCGCTTCCGCGCGCGCCTGGGCGTGCCGGTGCATGCGTTGCATTCCGGGCTCTCCGACGGCGAGCGTGCGCGGGTGTGGGCCGCGGCCTGGCGTGGCGAAGCCAAGCTGATCGTCGGCACGCGCTCGGCGGTATTCACGCCGCTGCCTAACGCCGGCTTGATCGTGATCGACGAGGAACACGACGGCAGCTACAAGCAACAGGACGGCATCCGCTACCACGCACGCGACTTCGCCCTGGTGCGTGGCAAGGCGCTGGATGTGCCGGTGATCCTGGGCAGCGCAACGCCATCGCTGGAAAGCCTGCACAACGCCTACAGCGGCCGCTATCGGCATCTGCGGCTGTCGCGCCGCGCAGGCGACGCGCGGCCGCCGCGCGTGCGCGTGCTCGACGTGCGCAAGCGCCCGCTCAAGGACGGCCTGTCGCCGGAGGTGCTGGCCGGCATCGGCGCCACCCTGGCGCGCGGAGAGCAGGTGTTGGTGTTCAAGAACCGGCGCGGCTATGCGCCGGTGCTGCTGTGCCATGACTGTGGCTGGACCGCCGCCTGCCAGCGCTGCAGCACGCCGCTGCACCAGACCCCGATGACCGTGCACGCCGGCGGCCGCCGCCTGCAATGCCACCACTGCGGTGCGCGCCAACCGGCGCCGCTGGCCTGCCCGGCCTGTGCCAGCCTGGCGTTGCAGCCGCAGGGCATCGGCACCGAGCGGCTGGAGGAGCGCCTGGTCGAGGCCTTCCCGGATGCGCCGGTGGTGCGCATCGACCGCAGCACCACCCAGCGCCGCGACGCGCTGGAAACCCAGCTCGCCCGCCTCGGCACCGACGCCGGCATCCTGGTCGGCACCCAGATCCTGGCCAAGGGCCACGACTTGCCCCGGCTGACCATGGTAGTGGTGGTGGGCATAGACGAAGGCCTGTTCTCCGCCGACTTCCGCGCCGCCGAGAAACTGGCCCAGCAACTGATCCAGGTCGCCGGCCGCGCCGGCCGCGCCGATCGCCCCGGCGAGGTGTGGTTACAGACCCATCACCCCGAGCATCCGTTGCTGCAGACCCTGGTCAACGGCGGCTACCACGCGTTTGCTGATGCCGAACTGCAGCAGCGCGAAGCGGCCGGCTTCCCGCCCTTCGCGCATCTGGCCTTGTTCCGTGCCGAAGCCAAGGATGTGGCCGCGGCCAATCAGTTCCTGATCGCGGTGCGCGCGCTGGTCGGCGAGCAGGCACCAGCCCCCTCGCCGGCCATCGCGCCGGTGGAATGCTACGGGCCGATGCCGGCGCCGATGCCACGCCGCGCCGGTTTCCAGCGCACCCAACTCCTGCTGTCGGCAGCGCAACGCTCTGCGCTGCATCGGGTGCTGGACGCGCAGATGCCCGTCATCCATGCCTTACCGCAAGCGCGCCGGGTGCGCTGGTCGCTGGATGTGGACCCGATCGATCTGTATTGAGGCCGGGGTCGAGGCGCCTGACTGCAAACGAACACGCGCTTGGTAGGAGCGCGCTGGCGCGCGATGAAGCGTTACCGGTAATGCCCCATCGCGCGCAAGCGCGCTCCTACCAAAGATGCTGCCACTCCGCGTCCTCATGTCCCGCAACATCCGTCCGCTGAAGGTGCGTTGGTCGTTTATTGCGTCCGTTGTCGAGACGCCTGCCCTCAAACAGACACACGCCCGGTAGGAGCGCGCTGGCGTGCGATGAAGCGTTCCTAGTAATACCCGATCGCGCGCAAGCGCGCTACTACCAAAGCTGCTGCCACGCCGTTTTCCGTGTGTCGCAGCATCCGCGCGTTGCAGGTGCGGTGGTCGCTGGATGTGGACCCGATCGATTTGTATTGAGGCAAGGGTCGAGGCGGCTAACCCGAGACAGACACATGCTCGGTAGGAGCGGGCTTGCGCGCGATGAAGCGTTCCCAGTCATGCCACATCGCGCGCCAGCGCGCTCCTACCATCGCGGGCGCTACACGTATCCCAATGTGCCGCAGCATTCGGCTCGTATCGACGCATCCGACGGTGCTCGGCCCCTCGCACCTTCAATGGCTCAAGATCAGTACGCTTGCTAACTCAAGTCAGCGGCGTCATCACGCCACGCTGGTAGGCCGGCCGCGCACGCAATCTTTGATACCAGGCGTGCAGATGCGGCAACTCGGGCCGTTCGATTGGTATCTCGAACCACGCGTAGATAAAGCTGCCCAACGGAATGTCACCCATCGCAAAGTCGTCGCCGGACAGATACGGCTGCTGTGCCAGCGCAGCGTCGGCAACTGCGAGTAGCTCACCGGAGCGTTGAAGCGCTGTGGCAATCCGTGTGGCATCACGTTCGGCCTGCGGTGTGCGTAACACGCCCCAGAACAGGTCACGAAATACGCCGGCAAAGGTCGACGTGGTCCAGTCCATCCAGCGGTCGCCCAGCGCGCGCGTGGCCGGTGAGTGCGGGTACAACGCCGGTGCATAACGCGCCGCCAGATAGCGCACGATCGCGTTGGATTCCCACAGCACCAGCGCACCATCCTGCAGCGCCGGCACCAGCCCGTTCGGATTCAATGCGCGGTACGCAGGCGTGTCGTTTCCGCCGAATGCGCCGCCCACCTCGATCGAGGTATACGCCACACCCGCCTCTTCAAGGCACCACAGCACCTTGCGGACGTTGCTGGAATTGCGCCGCCCCCACAACGTGATGCCATCGCCCGCTGGCACGTGTGCGGTCGCCATGCGTTCGTCGGTCATTTTTCCACCGCCGGCTTCGGCGCACTGCGTGCACCACGCGTCCCGCGTTTGGCCGCGGCCGGCGCGGGGGCCGCAGCAGCAAGGGGTTGTTTGGGGCGATTGCCCTTGGGCACATCGCGCACCCACAACGCCTGTTCGTCCTGCTTGATCTCGAACAAACCGATCGCGCGCACCAGATCGCTGAGCTTGCGGTAGCCGTAGTTGCGCGGATCGAACGAGGCCTGATTGGCCACCTGCTTGCCGACGGCCCCCAGATGCGCCCAACCATCGTCTTCGCAGGCGCTATCGATCGCGTTACGCAGCATCTGCACCAGGCGTGTATCGCCGCGCAGCGCGGTGGCATCCTTGCGGCCCGCGGCGGTGTCGCTGGCCGCGGCAGCCTGCTCGCCGAGTGCTTCGACATAGGTGAATTTGGAACACGCATTGACGAACGGCGCCGGGGTTTTCTTCTCGCCAAAGCCATACACCTTCATGCCGTCGGTGAGCAGGCGCATCACCAGCGGGGTGAAGTCCGCATCGCTGGAGACAATCGCAAACCCGTCCAGGTTGCGCGCGTACAGCAGATCCATCGCATCGATCACCATCGCCATGTCCGAGGCATTCTTGCCGGAGCTGTAGGCAAATTGCTGGATCGGGCGGATCGCGTATTCGTGCAATGCCGCTTCCCAGCTCTTCAAGTGCGGGCTTTTCCAGTTGCCATACGCGCGGCGCACATTTGCGACACCGTAGCGCGCCACTTCCGCCAGCACTACATCGATCTTGCCGGCTGGCGCGTTGTCGGCATCGATCAGCAGTGCGATGCGTTTATCGGGATTGTCGATCATGTCTGCTCCTCGAAAGACTCGGCGGATTCGATTTCAGTCTCGCTGTCGCTGTCGGACGCCTGCTCCGCCGGCAGCGTGTACTCGCTACCATCGTGCATGGTCAGCACGCCCTCGGTCAGGATCTCGCGCTCGGCACCGTCACTGACCCAGGTCGCACTGACCTTGCCACGCCCGCGATCGCCAGTGACGGAGAACACGAATTCGTCACCGCCAGGCGCCGCACCAGTAGCGAGAACATCGACCTCCATGGTGTCGATTTTCCCGATGTGCTGCTGCACCACCGCGTCGGCCTGCAGCGCGGCCTGGGCCTGCTCGGAAAAGATCGACCACCCGGCGACCGCGATCCAGGCGATCACGCCCAGCACCACCACACCGAACGTCATCACACCGCCCAGCACGATCAGCAACGCAACGGTCGCGGGGCTGCGCTGAGAAACGCGCGCAGGCGCAACGGCGGCAGGTGGTGATGCGAGCGGCGGCAACGGCGGCGGCAAGGTGGACATACGGTGACCAGGTGAGCGAGATGCGACATGATGCCGCAGGCGGGCCCTGCCCGACGCGCCACATTCATTGCCGCTGTTGCATCCTTGCGTGCCCACGTTGCGATCCATCGGACCTGACGATGACCTCATCCCCCTCCCGAGCGCCGCTGCATCTGGTCGTGGTCGGCGGCGGTTTTGCCGGTTTATGGGCAACCCGCGCGCTCGCCGATCCGGACATCCGCATCACCCTGATCGACCGCCAGAATCACCACCTGTTCCAGCCGCTGCTCTACCAGGTGGCCACCGCTGGCCTGTCGGCGCCTGACATCGCCGCGCCGCTGCGCCACATCCTGCGTGAGCAGCGCAATGTCGAAGTGCTGCTCGGCGATGTCGCCGATATCGCCACCGACCGCCGCGCCGTGGTGCTCGCCGACGGCAACACCGTCAATTACGACATGCTGCTGCTGGCCACCGGCGCCACCCACGCGTATTTCGGCAACGATCACTGGGCCGAGCACGCGCCCGGTTTGAAGACCCTGTATGACGCGCTGGTGCTACGCCGCAAATTGCTGCTCGCCTTCGAGCGCGCCGAAGCCGAATCCGACCCGGCCGCGCGCGCGGCCTGGTTGAGTTTTGCGGTGGTTGGCGGCGGCCCGACCGGGGTCGAGTTGGCCGGCACGCTGGCCGAAATCGCCCGCCACACGCTGAAGAACGAGTTCCGCCATATCGATCCGCAGCAGGCCCGCGTGCGCCTGGTCGAGGCCGGGCCGCGCGTGTTGCCGTCCTTCCCGGACGACCTCACCGACAAGGCGCGCAAGCAGCTCGAACGCCTGGGCGTGGAGGTGCACACCGGCACGCCGGTGACCAACATCGATGCGTTCGGTTATCAGTTGGGCGACACCTTCGTGCCGGCGCGCACCGTGGTCTGGGCCGCTGGCGTGGCCGCCTCGCCGTTGGCGCGCACCCTGGGCGTGCCGCTGGACCGCGCCGGCCGCGTGCTGGTGGAACAGGACCTCAGCGTGCCCGGCCACCCGGAGATCTTCGTCGGTGGTGATCTGGCCTCGGTACAACAGGACGGGCGGCCCGTGCCCGGCGTGGCGCCGGCGGCCAAGCAGATGGGCAAGCACATCGCCAAGGCGATCCGCGCACGCCAGCGCGGCCAGGCCGCGCCGGCCTTCCGTTACCAGGACTTCGGCAACCTGGCCACGATCGGGCGCATGGCCGCCATCGTGCATGTCGGCAAGCTCAAGCTCTCTGGCATCGTGGCCTGGTGGTTCTGGCTGGCCGCCCACGTCTACTTCTTGATCGGCTTCCGCAACCGCTTCGTGGTGCTGGTGAACTGGGCCATGGCGTACTGGAGCTACCAGCGCGCCGCACGCATCATCTTTGGCGGCACTGACCAGCCACCGCCCAGCAAGGACGGATGACAGCCGGCGGGCGGTGCGCGATGCTGTGCCGCCCGCTGTCGACCGTTGTGCCGTGGCTACTGCCTTGTTCCTGCTGGATCTGCTCGGCACCTTCGTGTTTGCGCTCAGTGGCGCCACCGTGGCGGTGCGCAACCGCCTGGACCTGTTTGGCGTGCTGGTGCTGTCCTGCGCAGCGGCGGTTTCCGGCGGCATCGTGCGCGATGTGCTGATCGGTGCCACGCCGCCGGCAGCGCTGGTGCACCCGCACTATCTGATCACCGCCTGCCTGGCCGGTATCGCCGGCTTCTACTGGCACACCGCCGTGGAGCGCCTGCGCAACCCGGTGCAGCTATTCGACGCCGCAGGGCTGGCGCTGTTTGCGGTCTACGGCACCAGCAAGGCGCTGGATTATCAGCTCAGCCCACTCAGTGCGACGCTGCTCGGCATGCTCAGCGGCATCGGCGGCGGCATCGCCCGCGACCTGCTGGTCGCGCGCACCCCGGTGGTATTGCAGGCCGAACTGTATGCGGTGGCGGCGCTGGCCGGCGGCGGCCTGGTCGCGATCGGCCATGTTCTCGGCCTGCCGCAATCCTGGTCGCTGACCGCCGGCGCCGGCGTGTGCTTTGGCCTGCGTTTCATGGCGATCCGCTACGGCTGGCATCTGCCGGTGGCACGGCTACCGGAGTAGCGCTGCGCGCAACCGGCGTTGTTCCAACGTGACCTGACGATTCGTAACGGCTGCCGTTGCGGCCGTGCTGCGTGCAAGGCGTTGCTGGGCCGATGAGACATCAGCACACAAACGCACTGCTTGCCGTGCCACGCCCGCAACGAAAAACGGCCCGGAAGACCGGGCCGTTTTGTCTCACTGGCAATGTCACACCGGATCAGGCGACGAACAGCGCCTTCATCTTCTTCAGCGCGTTCGCTTCGATCTGGCGAATACGCTCGGCGGACACGCCGTACTCGTCAGCCAGCTCCTGCAGCGTCACCTTGGATTCGGAATCCAGCCAGCGACGCTTGACGATGTCGCGCGAGCGCGTATCCAGGCCGGCCATGCCTTCGCGCAGCAACTGCAGCTGATTGTCTTCGCTGTCGTGCCGCTCATAGGCCTGCGACGGGTCTTCCTCGTTGGCCACGAGGTAGCTCACCGGCGACGGCGGGCCGTGGTCATCGTCTTCGTCCGGTGAAGCGTCGAAGCCGATATCGCGACCGGACAAGCGCGACTCCATCTCCATCACTTCACGCTCGGAGACGTTCAAGTCCTTGGCAACCGCAGTCACTTCGGAGGCATTGAGCCAGCCCAGGCGCGTCTTGGACTTGCGCAGGTTGAAGAACAGCTTGCGTTGCGCCTTGGTCGTGGCGACCTTGACGATGCGCCAGTTCTTCAGGATGAACTCGTGCATCTCGGCACGGATCCAATGCACCGCGAAGCTGACCAGGCGCACGCCCATTTCCGGGTCGAAGCGCTTGACCGCCTTCATCAGGCCGATATTGCCTTCCTGGATCAGGTCGCCCAGCGGCAGGCCGTAGCCGTTGTAACCGCGGGCCACGTGCACCACGAAGCGCAGGTGGGAGTGGACCAATTCGCGCGCTGCGTCCAGATCCAGCTCGTCGCGGAAGCGGCGGGCCAGATTCTGTTCCTCATCGACCGACAGCACCGGGATCTGGTGCACGGCACCGATGTAGGCGTCCAGCGAACCGAGCGCACTGGGAATCGGGAGATTGTTTGCCACAAGGGCAGTCGAGGTGATCTGGTTCATAGGGCACCATCTTAGCAGTCGAACTATTGGACTGCTGGGTACAGAAAAAGTTCCAGCGTTCCATTTATAGGACGTTCGGGTTTCCGGCACCGGTGCTGTTCCAATCCGTGCCGCCTCGATTCAGGTGCCTACGCTACCACCGTCACCGCTCGCGGATCGTGACAAAGCGCCTACTTGCCAGGCGCGACGGCCCAGCCCGTTCAGCCGCCGGCGAGGCTAAGATCCAGCGCCGCGCGCGGCGGCAACGACCAGTCGATCGGGCTCAGCCCGCGCCGCTGCAAATGTTCGTTGGTCTTGGAGAAATGTTTGCAGCCCAGGAAGCCGCGGTGGGCCGACAACGGCGACGGATGCGGGGCCTTGAACACGCGGTGGCGCGCCTGGTCGATCATCTTGCCCTTGGACTGCGCGTAACTGCCCCAGAGCAGGAACACCAGGCCCTCGCGCTCGTGGTTGAGGGTTTCCACCACATGGTCGGTGAAGCCTTCCCAGCCCTTGTTCTGGTGCGCGCCGGCACGGCCCTGCTCCACCGTCAACACCGCATTGAGCAGCAGCACGCCCTGGCGCGCCCACGGCATCAGGTAGCCATGGTCGGGGCGCGGAATGCCCAGGTCGTCCTGGATTTCCTTGTAGATGTTCAGCAGCGACGGCGGCACCGGCACCCCGGGCAGTACCGAAAAGCACAGCCCATGCGCCTGGCCTTCGCCGTGATACGGGTCCTGGCCAAGCACCACCACCTTGACCTGCTCGAACGGGGTGGCATCGAAGGCGGCAAAGATCTGCGGGCCGGGCGGGAACACCCTCGCATTGGCGGCCTTGCGCTGGCGCAGGAACGCGGACAGCTCCTGCATCTGCGGCTGCAACAACCACTCCCCCACCCGCGCCTTCCACGACGGTTCCAGCTGGATACGCCCCTCGCCTTCGGTCATAGCGTGACGGCCTGATCCTCCAGGCGCGCCAGCCGCAGCTGGAACAGCACCTTGGTCACCAGCAGGCGTTCTTCGATGGGCTTTTGCACCAGGTCGTTGGCGCCGGCCCGCAGCAGCTCCGACTGGTTGCGCGGGTTGGTGTCGCCGGTCATCACCAGCACCGGCAGGCGGCGCTTGCCGTAGGCGAAATCGATGCGGATGCGCTCGACCACATCGCGCCCGTTGAGCTCGCCCTTGAGGGTGACGTCGGTCAGCACCACGTCGATGCGCCGCTCGGTGCGGCCCAGCGATTCGGCGGTGAGCAGCGCAAAGGCGTCTTCGGCAGTGAGCACATGCACCACCTTGAGGCTCTGGCGCTCGAGCATGCGCTTGGTCGCTTCGGCCACCACGCGGCTGTCTTCGATGTACAGCACGGTGGCGCCCACCACCGGCTCGGGCTGCACGTAGCCGCGGATGAAGGTCGCCAGCGCCTCGTGGCCCAGCGCCTTGTCGAAATAATCGGTGACGTACTCGGTGAAGCGGCGCTCCACCAGATGCTGCTGCGCATCGCCGGAGACCACGATCACCGGCACATAGGCCTGGCCGGCCGCTTCGCGCACGCTGCGCGCCAGCGTCAGGCCGTCGCCATCGGGTAACGACAACGAAGTGGTGACCAGATCCACCGCACCGGCCTCCAGCGCATCGCGTGCTTCGGCGATGCTGGCGCAGCCAATCACCTGCACATTGGGCAAGTCGCGCTTGAGCACGTCGGCAATCAGCTTGCGTACCAGCTTGGACCCATCGACCACCATCACACGCGGTGCGTCGCTGATCAGGTGTTTGAGATCTGGTGGATGCATGGCAGGTCTCAGGTCTCGGTGGGGCGGGTCTGACGGAGGAAGTGGCCGGTGACCAGCCAGGCACCCAGCCAACCCAGCACCAGGGTACCCACCAACACCATCGCAGAATGCAGCAGATCCAGTCCGTGCAGGGTAAAGGAACTGCCGTAGCTGTCGGCCAGCGTGGCCAGCGGCGTACGCAATGCAAACCCGGAAGCGGCGATCAGAGCAAGCGCGACCGCGCCGGCGCCCAGCCCGTACCACGCACCCAGATACAGGAACGGGCGGCGGATGAAGCCATCACTGGCACCCAGCAGCTGCAGCACGCCGATCTCTTCGCGCCGCGACTGGATATCCAGCCGCACGGTATTGCCGACCACCAGCACCGCGCCAATGCCGAGCAGGGCCGAGAGCACCTGCACCAGCCGTTCGCCGAAGTGCAGCCAGCCATCCAGGCGCTTGCGCCACAGCGCGTCGTGTTGCACCTGATCGGTCTGCGGCAAAGCCTGCAAGGCGGCGGCCAGCTGCGCATCGTCGGTGGCATCGGCCGGGGTGACGATCAGCAGCGTGGGCAGCGGGTTGTCGCCGAGCGCATCGATCGCTTCGTCCAGCTTGGCGTTCTCGCGCAGGTCGGCCAGGCCTTGCGCGGGCGTGCGCACCGCCACCTGGGCGATGTCCGCACGTGCACGCAGCTCGCCGGCCAGGCGCTCGGCCGCGTCGGCAGCCACGTCCACCTTGAGGAACAGATTGATCTCGCGCGACTGCTGCACGCTGCCGGCCAGCAGCTTGACGTTGTCCAGCGCGATCGACAGCCCCAGCGGCAATGCCAGCGCCAGCGCCATCACCACGATGGTGAGCAAGGTGGCCCAGGGCTTGCGCATGGCGCGGCCCAGGCTGAAGGCGATGCTGTGCAGATGGTGGTCGATCCACACGCCGAACCGCGAGGGGGCCACCGATTCGGTATTGGCGAGCTTGCTCATTCGGCCAGGTCCTGCGGCGAGATGTCATCGACCAGGCGGCCGTGGTCCAGGATCAGCACGCGCTTGCGCATCTGCTTGAGCAGCGCCAGGTCGTGGCTGACCACCAGCACGCTGGTGCCGCGCGCCGGCAGCTCGGCAAACAGCTGCATGATTTCCGCGGCCAGTGCCGGATCCAGGTTGCCGGTGGGTTCGTCGGCCACCAGCAGGCGCGGTTCGCCCACAATGGCACGGGCAATGCCCACGCGCTGCTGTTCGCCGGCCGACAACTGCGAAGGCAGCGCCTTCTCGCGATGGGCCAGGCCGATCCGTTCCAGTGCCGAGCGCACGCGCTTGCCGATTTCCGCACGGCGGGTGCCGCGCAGGATCAACGGCAAGGCGACGTTTTCGGCAATGCTGCGATCGTTGAGCAGGCGGTGATCCTGATACACCGCGCCCACCTGGCGGCGATGCAGTGGAATCTGCCGGCCACGCACCTTGAGCAGGTTGCGTTCTCCCAGCAGCACCGCGCCCTGGCTGGGCCGCTCGCTGAGATGGATCAATTTGAGCAAGGTGCTTTTGCCGGCGCCGGAGTGGCCGGTCACGAACAGCATCTCGCCATCGGCCACTTCGAAGCTGACATCGGTCAGCGCCTGGTGGCCACCGGCGTAGTGCTTGCTGACGTTGTCGAAACGCAGAACGGTCATCCAGCGATTATGCCGGAGCGTCAGCGCTTGCGTCGCATCGCCGGTGCACGGCGATGCGATCTATGCCGCAATACCTCAGCTGCCGGAGACCAACGAACGCAGCCTGCGTCCGATGCGGCTCAGCAACGACGGGCTGCCCGACGGCTTGGCTGCGGCACGTACCGGCTTGGCCACCACCTGGGTGGGTTTGCGCGGCGCGGCGGGGGCCGGCACGGGCGTGGATGCCACCACCGGCTCGGCACCTTCGACCGGGCGGCCATTGCGACGCCGACGGCGCTTGCGCGGTGCGCGCTCGCCTTCGGCCGCCGTGACGGCAGGGGTTTCTGCGGCAGCAGCGATAACCACCGGCGTCTCGCTGGGCGCCGCGGCCGGATCGGCCTCGCCTTCCACGCGCGGCTTGCGACGCGGCGGACGCGGCTTGCCATCGGCACCGGCGCCGTCGCGACGACCGCCGCCACTGCCGCTACGCGATGCGCCACCGGGACCGCTACGGCCACCGCCACGACGCGCTTCGTCGGCCGCACGCTGCTCGCGCGCCTCGCGGAAGATCGCACCGACGCTTTCGCCCTCGGCATCGCCAACGTCGTCGCCTTCCACCGGCGCACGCGCAGCGCGCGGCAACGGGGTCAGCAACTCGGAGGTCACCGGTTCGACCGGGATCTTCTGCTCGATGTAGGCCTCGATGTCCGGCAGGCTCATCGCGTAACGCTCGCAGGCGAAGCTGATCGCATCGCCCTCCTCGCCCAGGCGCGCGGTGCGCCCGATGCGATGCACGTAGTCTTCGGCGTCGAACGGCAGGTCGTAGTTGTAAACGTACTTGACGCCATCGATGTGCAGGCCGCGTGCGGCCACGTCGGTGGCCACCAGGATTTCCAGCTGGCCCTTCTGGAAGCGGTTGAGCAACGACTCGCGCTTCTTCTGCGGCACGTCGCCGGACAACACGCCCACGCGGTAGCCGTGCCGCTCCAGGGTGCGCGCCACCCGCTCCACGAACGCCTTGGTGTTGACGAACACCATGGTGCGCGCGCCTTCGCTGCGCGACAGCAGGCCCAGCAGCAGCGTCTGCTTCTCTTCGTCGGAGGGGAAATAGATGCGCTGACGCACCCGCGCGGCGGTGATGGTCTCGGTCTCCACGACGAGCTTTTCCGGCTCGTTCATGTGCTCATAGGCCAGCTCCAGCACGCGGTGGCTGAGCGTGGCCGAGAACAACAGCGTCTGGCGGGTGCCGCGTTCGGGCATGCGCCGCAGCAGGAAGCGGATGTCCTTGATGAAGCCCAGGTCGAACATGCGGTCGGCTTCGTCCAGCACGCAGATCTCGCAGGCATGCAGCGAGACCACCTTGTGCTGCTTGACGTAGTCGATCAGCCGGCCCGGGGTGGCGATGATCACGTCCACGCCCTGCTGCAGCAGCTCGCGCTGCTTGTCGTAGTCCACGCCACCGTAGACCAGCGCAAAGCGCAGCCCCAGGTCGGCGCCGAACTTCACGGCGTCCTTGTGGATCTGGATGGCCAGCTCGCGGGTGGGCGCCAGGATCAGGGCGCGCGGGTCTTCCGGCTTGCGGTCGGCCAGCGCGGGGCGGATCAGCAGGCGGTTCATCACCGCGACCAGGAACGCCAGCGTTTTGCCGGTGCCGGTCTGGGCCTGGCCGGCGACGTCGCCGCCCGGCAGGGCGACCGGCAGGGTCAGCGCCTGGATCGGCGTGCAGCGCGTAAACCCGGCGCTCTCCAGCCCGGCGACCAGCGCCGGATGCAGGTCGAACGAGGAAAAAGTCAAATCGGTCAGCGGTTTGTCGCTCATTATTCCGTCTTCGTGAGGCGCCCTGGGCAGCCCGGGCGCGGCTTGCATCGATGCCGACAGCGTCGCAAACTGCGGCTCTTGTGGCGGACAGCGCGGCTTCAGGACTGACACTTGATTCAGTCGCGCAATGCCCCAGTTTACCGCAATGTGGCGGCCTGCCCGGTCGGGTAGGCCGTTTTGGTTTCCAGGAGACCCAACGTGAGCGACAAGGTTCAACATGTCGGCGATGCCGACTTCGATACAGCTGTACTGCAATCCGGCGAACCGGTCCTGGTGGATTTTTGGGCCGAATGGTGCGGCCCGTGCAAGATGATCGCCCCGGTGCTGGACGATCTGGCCGATACATACCAGGGCAAGCTCAAGGTTGCCAAGGTCAACGTGGACCAGAACCGCGCTCTGGCCATCAAGTACCACGTGCGCTCGATCCCGATGCTGTTGCTGTTCAAGGACGGTGAGGTCCAGGCAAGCCAGATCGGGGCAGTTGGCAAGGGCCAGCTGACCCAGATGATCGACAAGACCCTGGGCGGCGCGGCCGCCTGAGTGACAGGGCGTCCAGCCATGGGCGCCCTGCGTTTTGCCGGCAGTTAACTCCTGCTTTGGCAGACGCTTGCGCCGCTCTGCGCGGCGGTGGTAGTGTCAGTTGATCCGGCACACGTTCGTGCGCCGCCGTACCCCTCTAGAAACCTCTTCTAGACTCCCATCACCACAGTTCGCCCCCCAGCCGGGCGCTCGCACTCTTAGCGAGGAATCAAGCACTTGTCCGAGAATCCTTCCTCCGATACCGGGAGCGTTGACGCCCCCGTCGAGAAGCGTGTGCGCAAGCCACGTGTCAGCAAGACCGCCGTCGCCCATGACGACGCCGGGTCGCAACAACCCAATCTTCCCTTGCCCAGCAGCCCCGCTCCCGAGGCTCCGCGCCCCGCGCAGACCCCATCGCCCGCAGCCGAATCGGCGCCGGCGCAGTCGTCTGGCGATGGCGGCGCAGCCCAGGCGGCGCATGCTGGCGAGCAGCACGGCGAGTCCCGCGAGGGCGGCCAGTCGCAGCAGCAGCGCTTCAACCAGGCGCAGCAGCAGCAAAACCAGAACCAGGCGCAGAGCCAGGGTCAGGGTCAGCAGCGCCAGCAGCAAGGCCAGGGTCAGAACCAGGGCCAAGGCCAGCAGGGTCAAGGTCAAGGCCAGAATCAGGGCCAGGGTCAGAACCAGCAGGGCAACCGCCGTGACCGGTTCCGCAACCGTCGCGACCGTGGCCGCGACCGCTTCGGCAATGAGAGCGAAGGCGGCATGCCGTCGTCCGATGGCAGCAACGAGCCGTTCATCGCGCGTCCGCATCCGGCCGTGCCGGAAGGTTTCCCGGCGTACTCGCTGAGCGACCTCAAGCGGATGCCGGCGCAGAAGCTGCTGGATATCGCCGACCAGCTCAACATCCAGGAAGGCGTTGCCCGCGCACGCAAGCAGGATGTGATCTTTGCGCTGCTCAAGGTGCTCACCCGCCATGGCGAAGGCGTTGCCGCCGACGGCGTGCTGGAGATCCTGCCGGACGGTTTCGGCTTCCTGCGTGCCGCCGAGGCCAGCTACCTGGCCGGCCCGGACGATACGTATATCTCGCCGAGCCAGATCCGCCGCTTCAACCTGCGCACCGGCGACCATTTGTCCGGCCGCATCCGCTTCCCCAAGGACGGCGAACGCTATTTCGCGCTGTCGATCGTGGACACCATCAATGGTGAGCCGCTGGAAGCGAGCAAGAACAAGGTGCTGTTCGAGAACCTGACCCCGCTGTTCCCGCGTCGGCGTTTCCGCCTGGAACGCGGCGATGGGTCCACCGAGGACATCACCGGCCGCATCCTCGATCTGATGGCACCGCAGGGCAAGGGTCAGCGTGCGCTGATCGTCTCCCCGCCAAAGGCCGGTAAGACGATGATGATGCAGCAGGTGGCCACGGCCATCACCACCAATCATCCCGAAGTGCACATGATCGTGCTGCTCATCGACGAGCGCCCGGAAGAAGTGACCGAAATGCAGCGCACCGTGCGCGGCGAGGTCATCTCCTCCACGTTCGACGAGCCGGCCGCGCGCCACGTGCAGGTTGCCGAGATGGTGATCGAACGGGCCAAGCGCCTGGTCGAGCACAAGAAGGACGTGGTGATCCTGCTGGACTCCATCACCCGTCTGGCACGCGCCTACAACAACGTGGTGCCGAGCTCCGGCAAGGTGCTCACCGGTGGTGTGGATGCCAACGCCCTGCATCGCCCGAAGCGCTTCTTCGGTGCGGCACGTAACGTGGAAGAAGGCGGTTCGCTGACCATCATTGCCACGGCGCTGGTGGAAACCGGCAGCAAGATGGACGAGGTGATCTACGAAGAGTTCAAGGGCACCGGCAACAGCGAAGTGCATTTGAACCGCCGCATCACCGAAAAGCGCGTCTATCCTGCGATCGACATCAACCGCTCGGGCACGCGCCGCGAAGATCTGTTGATCGAGCCGGAGCTGCTGCAGAAGATCTGGATCCTGCGCAAGCTGCTGCATCCGATGGACGAAATTGCCGCGATGGAGTTCCTGCTGGACAAGATGAAGACCACCAAGTCCAACGACGAATTCTTCAGCTCAATGAAGCGCTGAGTTCAGTTGGTTGGTGTGTTACGAAAAAGCCCCGCGTTGCGGGGCTTTTTTTGGGCCGAATTAATTGGCTCAGGCGTGAGGCCACCGCGACTTTCAACTCGTGCTCTGCGGGGCTTGATCGGTAGCACTGCGTGGCACCATCTCTTGAGCCCTGGGCGCCTGGCGTACCTATCGATCCAGTCCACCCGCATGCCGCCACGCCGCAGCGACACGGCCCCCGATTGCTCAGCCGCCTTGCAGCGGCGTCAGCAGCCGCACGCCTTCGCCACGTACCGAGAACAGCCCGCTGTCGGGCAATGCATCCGGACTGTCAGTGGCCGACGCCAGCACGCCTTGCTCGCTCCATGGCGCGCTTTGGCGTGGGCCTGGCAGATAGGACCGCCAGCTGGCCTGCCGTTTTCTCAGGTCGCGTATCGAGTCGGTGATATCGAAGCTCACCGGCACGCGCATGGTCCAGTAGGGCGCTGCGCGCTCGGGCCCATCGCTAGGCGGATCGAAAGTCCACGTGCGTGCCTTGGCGATTGACGCGTCGGCAAGCATCTTGCGCACGCGCTCGCGCTTGGCTGCGGGAATCGACACGGTGAGGTTGACCTGCTCTGCGACAAGATCCGCCACCTTGCCGTCGCGGCCGATCTTCAGCAGCAGATACACGATCCCGGTCGCGCCATCCTGAAACGCCGCCTTGGGATAGCTGGGTGGTGTCATGTCCTTGGCACGCACGCTGCTGCCGTCGCTGGCCTCTCCACCGAAGTGAGCGCTGCGGATCGAAACCAGATACTGATTCTTCTCGCCAGGCTTGGCGACCAGCAGCAGACGCATCGGCAGCGTGGTTGGCAAGGCGGTGCCACTGTCGGTGACCGGATCGAAGCGCCACCCCGCAATCGACTGCCTGATCCGGCTGCGCACGGCAGGCGGCAAGCTGTCTTCATTGGTCAACATCACCGCAGTGACCGTGCCATCCGGCGTCAGCGTCAATTCGCCCGCAACATTCATGCTGGCCTCGACCTGTTCTGCCGCCTCGCTCGTGCGCGCCGCTACCTGGCCAATCGACAGCATCCCCAACATCGCTACCAGCCCCAACCGTTGCATCCACTGCATGACCACACTCCATTCGTCTTGGAACGTCCTTTTACCAGCCGCCGGCCACAAACGGAATCGTCATACCAGCTTTTGGGCGTCCGCATACGGCGGTGTGTCCGGGTAATCGTCTTCCCGCAGGCGTGCCTGCAGGTCGCGCCACCACTGCGGGTCGAACAGTTCGGGATGGGTGTGCTTGACCGCTTCCAGCTGCGAGGACGGCAGGCCCATGAACAACGCAAAGCGCTCGGGAAACACGTCGCGCGGACCGACGTGAAACCAGGGCTCGGCTGCCATCTGTTCTTCATAGTTGGTGGGCGTGGGCCAATCGCGGAAGGTGCATTCGGTGATCAGGCACAGCTCGTCGTAGTCGTAGAACACCGCGCGCTGGTGCCGGGTGATGCCGAAGTTCTTCAGCAGCATGTCGCCGGGGAAGATGTTGTTGCGCGCCATATCCTTGATCGCCTGCCCGTAGTCCAGCGCGGCGGCATGCGCGGCGGCGGGCAGTTGCTCGCGCAGATACAGATTGAGCGGACGCAGGCGGCGCTGCACGTAGCACAGCGCGATCAGCACATCGTCGCCGTCTTCGCTCAGGCTCATCGCACAGCTGCTCTGCAGATCCTGCAGCAGTGCAGGCGAGAAACGCGCCTTGGGAAACCGCAGAAACCGGTATGGCTGCGCATCAAGCAGGCGACCAATGCGGTCGAGCTGAAACACCAGCTCGTACTTACCTTCGACCTGCGCGCGGCTCATGGTCTTGGGATATGCGAAGCGGTCGCGAATCAACTTGAACACCAACGGATAGCTGGGCAGCGTAAACACCACCATGACCATCCCCGGCGTGCCGTCGGCATGCACCAGCTGTTCGGCTGGATGGGCCTGGAAGTGTCGGAAAAACGTGCGATACCGCTCGGTCTTGCCCTGCTTGGCACGCCCCAGCATCGTGTACAGCTCGTCGATGGGCTTGTGCGTGAGCAGGCTGCGCAGGAATACCACTGCATCGCCGACGGTGGTCAGATCCGCCTGAAAATAGCTGCGGGAATTACTGAACAATTGCGCGACATCGCTGCGGCGCGTCAGCACCGCTTCGGCGCGTAGCCCGGCATCGTCGTTGACCAGCGCAATCACACACGGCGAAAACCGATGTTCGCCGAACACGCGCCCGACTAGATACGCACGACGTTCGCGATAGAACACCGTCTCCAGCAGCTCGACGCTGCGCACCGGGTGCTCGCCCCAATGGGCAAGGTCGTCCAGCAGCCGCACCGCGATTGCCGCCGCGCAGCGGGTCCGGTGCGCATACGGCACCTCAAATGGATAATCGCCGAGCACACGCACCAGCATCTCGGTCAACCGGCCAGGCGAGACCGCGTAGGTATGCCGCGCCACCGGCACGGTGATGGCATCGGTGGGCTCGATATCCAGCGCAATGAATTCGATCTGCGCATCCACGCCCTGGGTGCGGAAGTAACGCCGCGTCAGCGTGTTGTAGAAGGTCTTGTACAACTCCTGGTCGATCAGGCCGGTGAGCAGCTCCGCGTAGTGGGTGCGGGCACGCATCCACAGCGCGCGATCGTGCGCCTGCCCCAGCAACACCGCGCGCAGGCGCAACATGCATTCGCTGATGTACTGATCGTAGAGCGCAATCCGCGCCACCGCATCTTCGCGTGCGCCGCTCCAGTCGCGCGTTTCGAAGCGCTGCCTGGCACGCGCGGTGATCTGCGAGAACTGCGCGTGGTAGTCCTGAAACGCCTCATAGACAGCACGACCGATCGCCAGCGCGCGGCGCTCGGATTGCGGTGGTAACGATAGTTGGTTCATGGCTGTCCTCAGCGCTTGCGACGGCGTGGCGTGGGAACTGCGGATGCCGCCTGCTGCGCGTGCGCCGCATGCTCGCGCGCCTGCTCCTGCAGCCACGCGCGGAAGGCGAGAAAACCGCGATGCGAGGCCGAGCGCGCCGGATACACCAGGTAATGCGACCAGCTGGTCTTGAGCCGTTGCGCAGACAAGGCCACCAGCTGGCCGGACGCCAGCAACAACCGCGCGCGCGTTACCCGCCCCAGTGCAACACCTACACCATCCAGCGCGGCACGATGGTGCGCTTCGGATTCGTCCAGCACCGCCGCATAGCGGCGCGGTGCTTCGCCGCCGAAGGTTGCAAACCAACGCAGCCAGTCGCCATCCGGATCGCCCAGCAGCGGCCAATGATGCAGTGGCTGCGCATCGACCCCGCCCATGCGCGCGATCAGCGCGGGGCTTGCCATGGGCACCAGCCACTCGTCGAACAAGGGTTCGGCGATCAAGCCCGGCCAGTGCCCGGCACCGATGCGCATGCCGGCATCCACCTGCTGCTGGCGTTCGAAGTCCACCAGCCGCTCGCTGGAGAACAGGTTGATCTCGATGGTGGGATGCAACGCAAGAAATCCACCCAGACGCGGCACCAGCCAGGCCGAGGCCATCGACGGTGTGATGCTCAGGGTCAACGTGTCTTCGCGGCGCGCAGCGAACGGCTGGAACGCTTCGGCAATGGCATCCAGATGCGGTGCGATGCGATCGAGCAACTGCTGCCCCTGCAGCGTGGCACTGACGCCGCGTGCGTGCCGTTGCAGCAATGGATACCCCAAGCGTTGTTCGAGCGAACGCACCTGGTGACTGAGCGCGCTGACGGTGAGGTGCATCGCCGCCGCCGCGCGCGACAGATTGCCCAGACGCACGGCACTGACGAATCCCTGCAATGCGTGAAGCGGCGGACGCGACATGGCTCACCCTTGAATGAAATTCAACGCCGACTTGCAAAAGCCTCGCTTTTGCCACGCCCAGCCTGCACCTACTGTGGCTTTCACTCAAGTGGGAGCAGGATCATGCGCATCTTTACCGACTTGCTGTTCCAGCACGGGCACATTGCCGACGTGACGCTTGCACAGCAATTGGCAGAGCCGGACACGGCGCTGGATGCAGCTGCGCAGGCAGCGCAACCTGCCTCGGTCGCGCCGGACGCTGCGCGCCAGCAGCGTGCCGAACACCGCATGGCGCGGCGTGCACGCCGGCTGGTGCGGGCGATGACGGCGTTGTCGCCATTTCGCTGAAACAACAAGGCCCGCCTCTTGCCGAGGCGGGCCTTGGAGGTAGCACTGACTAACGCACCGACAGGCGGTGCGCGGGATCAGGCCTTGAGCGTGGCCAACACGTCGTTGAAGGTCTTGCTCGGACGCATCGCCTCGCTGACCTTGGCCAGATCCGGGTGGTAGTAGCCACCGATCTCCACCGGCTTGCCCTGCGCGCCGTTGAGCTCGGCCACGATGGTGGCTTCGTTCTCGGTCAAGGCCTTGGCGAGCGGTGCGAACTTGGCTTGCAGCGCGGTGTCTTCGGTCTGTGCGGCCAGGGCCTGTGCCCAGTACATCGCCAGATAGAAATGGCTGCCGCGATTGTCGAGCTCGCCAACCTTGCGCGCCGGCGACTTGTTGTTGTCCAGGAACTGCCCGTTGGCCACATCCAGCGCTTTCGCCAGCACGGTGGCGGACGGGTTGTCGTAACGGTTGCCCAGGTGCTCGAGCGAGGCGGCCAGGGCCAGGAACTCACCCAGCGAATCCCAGCGCAGGCAGTTCTCTTCGACGAACTGCTGCACGTGCTTGGGCGCCGAACCACCGGCGCCGGTCTCGAACAGCCCGCCACCGGCCATCAGCGGCACGATCGAGAGCATCTTGGCGCTGGTGCCCAGCTCCATGATCGGGAACAGGTCGGTGAGGTAGTCGCGCAGCACGTTGCCGGTGACCGAGATGGTGTCCTGGCCCTTGCGGATGCGCTCCAGCGAGAAGGTGGTGGCCTCCACCGGCGGCAGGATGCGGATGTCCAGGCCGTTGGTGTCGTGATCCTTCAAGTAGGTTTCGACCTTGGCGATGACCTGCGCGTCGTGCGCGCGTGCCTTGTCCAGCCAGAACACGGCCGGGGTGTCGCTCAGGCGGGCGCGCTCGACCGCCAGCTTCACCCAATCCTGGATCGGCGCGTCCTTGACCTGGCACATGCGCCACAAATCACCGGCTTCCACAGCGTGCTCGAACACGGTGCTGCCGTTGCCATCGGTGACCTTGACGGTGCCAGCGGCGGCCATCTGGAAGGTCTTGTCGTGCGAGCCGTATTCTTCGGCCTTCTGCGCCATCAGGCCGACGTTGGGCACCGAGCCCATCGTGGCCGGGTCGAAGGCGCCATGCGTGCGGCAGTCGTCGATCACCGCTTGATACACGCCGGCATAGCAACGGTCCGGAATCACTGCCTTGGTATCCTGCAGCTTGCCGTCGGCATTCCACATCTGGCCGGAGTCGCGGATCATCGCCGGCATCGAGGCGTCGACGATCACGTCGCTGGGCACATGCAGGCTGGTGATGCCCTTGTCCGAATTGACCATCGCCAGGCCCGGACGCTGCGCATACTCGGCCTGGATATCGGCCTTGATCTGCGCCTGCTGCGCTTCCGGCAACGTGCCGATGCGGGCGTACAGGTCGCCGATCCCGTTGTTCGGGTCAAAGCCCACCGACTTCAATACCTCGGCGTGCTTGCTCAGCGTGTCCTTGTAGAACTCCCCAACCACCACGCCGAACAGCACCGGGTCGGAGACCTTCATCATGGTGGCTTTCAGATGCACCGAGAACAGCACGTCTTTGGCCTTCGCGTCGGCGATCTGCGCGTCGATGAAGCTGGCCAGTGCGCGCTTGCTCAGCACGGCGGCATCGACGATCTCGCCGGCCTTCACTGCAACGGCGTCCTTGAGCACCTTGCTGCTGCCGTCGGCACCGATGAATTCGATCTTCAGCGTGCCGGCCTGCGCCAGCGTGGTGGACTGTTCACTGCCGAAGAAGTCGCCGTTGTCCATGTGCGCCACATGCGACTTGGACTCGCTGCTCCACTTGCCCATGCGGTGCGGATGCTTGCGTGCATAGTTCTTCACCGACAGCGGTGCGCGGCGATCGGAATTGCCTTCGCGCAGCACCGGATTCACCGCACTGCCCTTGACTTTGTCGTAGCGCGTCTTGATGTCCTGCTCGGCGGCATCCTTGGGTTCATCCGGATACGCCGGCAACGCGTAGCCCTGGCTCTGCAGTTCGGCGATCGCGGCCTTGAGCTGCGGCACCGAGGCGCTGATGTTGGGCAACTTGATGATGTTGGCTTCCGGCGTTGTGGCCAGCGCGCCCAGTTCAGCCAGATCGTCGGCAATTTTCTGCGCGTCGGTCAGCTGCTCCGGGAACAGGGCCAGGATGCGTCCGGCCAGCGAAATGTCGCGGGTCTCGACCACGATCCCTGCGGTATCGGTGTAGGCATCGATGATCGGCAGCAGCGACTGCGTGGCCAGGAAGGGTGCTTCGTCGGTGAGCGTGTAGATGATCTTCGGTGTCTTCGACATGAGGTGCGATAGCTCTTGTGGTCGGGAGGAGCACCGGTCCGCACGGCGGTGGCCGTGGGCGTGCGCGACGGGGGTCGCTGGTGGCACGCCGAGCGGCCGACGCGCGTGGACGCGGCGATGAATCAGCACGGCATTGTCGCGTCTGGGCCTTGCCCGGGTAAAGCGACCACAGGCGGATGCTTCATCCCGCCACGCGTCCAATCGCTATGGATGCAGCTGTAACGAAATGCGAACGCTGCCGCGCAGACGCACACAGCCACAAAAAAAGGCGCGACCTTGCGATCGCGCCTCAGGTCCCAAGCTGCGGGAGAGCGTCGCAGCATGGGTGAGCTTGATTGACACCTGCGCGCGTACTGGCCGCGCAGCGCGCTGCGGCTTACTTCACGGTGAAGGTCTGCGGGCTGCCGGCCGGCTTGCCGTCGACCATGACCTGCGCGGTGTAACTACCCGCCGGCCAGCCATCGGGCTTGCTGAAGCTCAGGTTGGTGGTTTCCGCGCCGGTGGTGGTCAGTGTCGCGTTCTGCTCGCCCGCTACCTGCCCGTCCTGGAAGGTCAGCTTGGCCGAAACCGGCACGTTGCTGGCGCTGCCATCGGTCTTCACCGAAACGATGATGGTGTCCTTGCTGCCCAGTGTGGTGGCCGGCGTCACGCTCTTGTCGGCGCCCGCCTTGCTGCCCACCGCCACGCTGGACACCGTGACCGCCGCGCCACTGGCTGCGGCCGTATCGGTGCTGGCGGCGCCGGTGGCAGTGCCCTGCGCGGCTTGGTCACCGGCCGGCGGCGTGCTCGCGGGGCCTGGAATGTCGGAGGTAGCGGCGCCAGAGGTTGGATCCTGCGACACGCTGGAATCGTCATGGGCTTCCTTGCGACAGCCGGACAGGGCCAGAACGCCGGCAAGTGCGAGGACCAAGGTGCTGGATGCGGATTTGCTACGCATGGGATCGATCTCCAAGAATCACAGTAAGGGGGTGTGCAACAGGCCGCGGCAACGCGCGGGCAGCGTGGTGGTTACGCTTTCGGCGGTAAGCGCAACACCTGGCCCGGAAAAATCGTGTCGGGATCTTTCAGCGTGTCGCGGTTGGCTTCGAAGATGCGTGGCCACAAGTTGCCATCGCCGTAATGGCGCTTGGCAATCACCGACAGGCTGTCGCCTGCCTGCACGGTCACCGACTCGTCACCGATGATTTGCGCGGTGCTTTCCACGCTGGAACGTACGTTGGAAAAATCCGGCGATGGCACGACCTCCGCGGTGCTGTCGACCGTGGACGTGACATTGGAAAAATCTGCTTTCTTGTCGACATTCATTGCCGCGCTCCCTGTCCATCACGATGATGCGCAGGGTGCGCGGCGCGCCGTTAAGTGCTGATCGCGCCGCCGTGAAGCCGGCGCGAGTGCCTGCAATGTGCGCCTTACTGGCGCAGATCGCGAAAGATCGATAGCGGCGTTGGCACCTGCGGCGAGGTGCGCATCGGATTGATGTCGAGCCCGCCACGGCGGGTATAGCGTGCTTCCACCACCAACCACTCCGGCGCGCAACGCACCAGCAGGTCCTGAAAAATGCGCTCCACGCATTGTTCGTGGAAATCGGCGTGGTCGCGGAAGCTGACCAGATAACGTAGCAATCCTTCGCGCTCAATCGGCGCGCCGCGGTAGCGCAGCGTGACGCTGGCCCAATCCGGTTGCCCGGTGACCGGGCAGTTGGACTTGAGTAATGCAGAGGTCAGCACTTCCTCCACCACCTTGCCTGCGTGGGTGGACAGATAGTCGGCCTTGGGCGGGCCGTAATCGTCGATGGCGATATCCAGCGCATCGATCGATTCGCCCTCGCCCACCGCATCGATCGGCGGCAATCCGAATTCCACCGATACATCGGCGCCGGCGCGTGTGGACAGATCAGTGGCGATGCGTGCACGTACGGCTTCGGCGCTGTTGAAGCGCGTGGCGTTGAGCGAGTTGAGATACAGCTTGAGCGACTTGGATTCGATCAACGCCGGCGACTCGCACGGCACGTGCAAGGTGGCGGTGGCCACGCATGGTTTGCCGTGCGCATCCAGCCAGCTCAGTTCGTAGGCATGCCAGCGATCGCGGCCGACAAATGGCAGCGCTCCGCGCAGGCCGATGGCCGCGCGCCCGGCTGCACGCGGGATCGGAAACAGCAGTGACGGGTCGTAGCCGCTCGGGTAGGCGACTTCGCGACCGAGGGAGGAATCTTCTGGGGTATTCATGCCGCCATTTTAGGGCGGCCGGGCTGGCCGTGAGGTGTATGGCGACGCGGGCGCAATCACCTGGATCGACGCTAGGCGACGACCCGCGTCACGCGGCCCGTCGCCCGTCGCCTAGCGGCACGCCCCCTGAAACCGGGAATCGCCCAACCGCAGCCGATTCCCGATTCCCGCTTCTCCAGCCTCAGCCCTGTTGCAGATAATCCAGCGACACCTGCAACAGCGCACGCAGGCCGACATCCAGCGCCGATTCGTCCAGCAGGAACTGCGGCGAGTGGTTGCTGGGCGCGGTGGCCGGGTCGATGCCCTTGGCGGTGGAGCCGACGAAGAAGAACATCGATGGAACCTGCTGGGCGTAGAACGAGAAATCTTCCGCGCCCATCTGCAACGGCGGCTCGTAAACGTTGTCCGCGCCCACCACGGCCTGCAGGCTGGGCAGCATCTTGGCCGTCAGGGCCGGGTCGTTGACGGTGGCCGGGTTGCCGTCCTGGTCGGGCACCTGCGCCTCGACCTTGGCGCCGTGCGCGGCGGCGGTGTGTTCGGCCACGGTCTTGAGGTCGGCAAAGATCTGCTGGCGCATGCCTTCGTCGAAGGTGCGAATGGTGCCCACCATCTCCACGTCGTCGGGGATGATGTTGTAGCGGATACCGCCCTTGATCGCGCCGAAGCTGACCACCGCCGGCTGCTTGGACAAATTGGCGCGGCGGCTGATCACGGTCTGCGCGGTGCCGATCATGTCGGCGCTGGCCACGATCGGGTCAATGCCGTTCCACGGTGCCGAGCCGTGGGTCTGGCGGCCGATCATCTTGATCGCAAACCGGTCCGAGGCCGCCATCAGCGGGCCGCCGCGCACCGCGATCTTGCCGGCCTGCACGCTGGAGAACACGTGCAGGCCAAACACCGCCTGCGGCTTGAAGTCGGCAAACAGGCCTTCTTTGAGCATCAGCGAGGCGCCGCCTTCTTCATTGCCCGGCGCGCCTTCCTCGGAGGGTTGGAAGATCAGCATCACCTCGCCCGGCAACTGTTCGCGCATGCCCACCAGGGCCTCGGCCACGCCGAGCAGGATGGCGGTGTGGGCGTCGTGGCCGCAGGCGTGCATCACCCCCACGGTCTCGCCGCGGTATTGAGAGGTGGCCTTGGAGGCGAACGGCAGGCCGGTCTGTTCGGTCACCGGCAGCGCGTCCATGTCCGCGCGCAGGGCGATCTTCGGGCCGGGCTTGCCGCCCTTGATGATGGCCACCACGCCGTGATGGGCGATGCCGGTGCGCGGCTTCAGGCCCAGCTTGCGCAACTGCGCGGCCACGGTGGCGGCGGTGCGCTCCTCGCGGTTGGACAACTCCGGGTGCTGGTGGAAGTCGCGGCGCCACTGCACCACCTTGGCCTGCAAGGGCGCCGCAGCCGCCTGGACTTCGGGCCGGGGCGCGGCCTGGGCGGCGGCAAGCGTGGGCAGGGCAAGCAGCAGGGCGCTGCTAAGCAGGCGATGGCGCATTGAACATTCTCCAATCGGGATGCCTCACTGTAGTGCACCGGCGCCGCGCCCGCGCCACAGTGGGGTGCGATTCAGCCCCGCGGTCAACCGCAACGACCGTGGCGCGTTGCCGCAGCACCACGCCAATGAATCGGCCTGTCGCGCAGGGGGTGGCCCGTTACTTCAGTAACGTTCCAACCTGCGGGCGCGACGATATGCTTTGCTCAGCCGCCCCCCACGGACGCACCCACGCGCCCGGCCCGCCATCAGGAGTTGTCGAATGTCGCGTTTCTGGAAGATCTCACTGCTGGTCGTGGCGGTGCTCGTCGTTGTGTTCGTTGCAATGCGCATGATGGGCGGGGGCCAGCAGGGCAAGCGGCCAGGGGCGCCGGACGGCAATGGCACCGAAAACAGCGGCCCGGTGCCGGTCACGGTGGTGCCCGCCGCCACCCAGGACGTGCCGGTGTACGCCACCGCGCTGGGCACGGTGACCGCGCTCAACACGGTGACGGTGAACCCGCAGGTGTCAGGCCAGCTGATGAGCCTGAATTTCCAGGAAGGCCAGGAAGTGAAGAAGGGCGCGCTGCTGGCGCAGATCGACCCGCGCACGCTGCAGGCCAGCTACGACCAGGCGCTGGCCGCCAAGCGCCAGAACCAGGCGCTGCTGGCCACCGCCCGGGTGAACTACCAGCGCTCCAATGACCCGGCCTACAAGCAGTACGTGTCGCGCACCGACCTGGACACCCAGCGCAACCAGGTGGCGCAGTACGAGGCCGCCGTGGCCGCCAACGATGCACAGATGCGCTCGGCGCAGGTGCAGTTGCAGTTCACCCGGGTCACCGCGCCGATTGATGGCATTGCCGGTATCCGCGGCGTGGACGTGGGCAATATCGTCAGCACCACCTCCACCATCGTCACCCTGACCCAGATCCGCCCGATCTACGTGTCCTTCAGCCTGCCCGAGCGCGAGCTGCCGGCAGTGCGCAGCGGCCAGGCCGCCACCCCGTTGCCGGTGGCCGCGCTGGACCGTGGCGATGCGCATGTGATCAGTGCCGACGGCAAGCTTGATGTGATCGACAACCGCATCGCCGCCGATAGCGGCACCTTTGGTGCGCGCGCGATCTTCGGCAATGCCGACAACGCGCTGTGGCCGGGCCAGTTCGTCAACGTGCGGCTGCAGCTGCGCACCATCTCCGGCGGCACCGTGGTGCCGACCCAGGCCGTGCAGCGCGGCCCGGATGGCGACTACGTGTATGTGGTCGGCAGCGACAGCACTGCGCAGATGCGCACCGTGGTGCAGGGCGTGGAAGTGGACGACAGCCACGTGCAGATCACCAAGGGCCTCAAGCCCGGCGAACGCGTGGTGACCGAAGGCCAGTTCCGGCTCAAGCCGGGCAGCAAGGTCAGCGCGCTCAAGCCGGGCGAAACCCCGCCCGAGCCCACCGAAGCCGAACTCAAGGCGGCGCAGGACAAGAGCCGCGGCAGTGCCGGCGGCCGGCGTGGCGGCGGCCCGCGCTAACTCGCGACCACAGGCAACGGCAGCCCCGTTGCCTGTGTGCGTCGGCGCCCTCGGCGCCGGCTTCGATTGACGTCTTCAGCAAGGACACCCTCCGTGGGCTTTTCGACCATCTTCATCCGCCGTCCGATCGCCACCTCGCTGCTGATGGCGGGCATCCTGCTGCTGGGCATCCTGGGCTACCGGCAATTGCCGGTGTCCGCGTTGCCGGAAATCGATGCCCCCAGCCTGGTCGTCACCACCCAGTACCCCGGTGCCAACGCGACCACCATGGCCTCGCTGGTGACCACGCCGCTGGAGCGGCAGTTCGGGCAGATTTCCGGGCTGCAGATGATGACCTCCGATTCGTCGGCGGGGCTGTCCACGATCATTCTGCAGTTCTCGATGGACCGGAACATCGATATCGCCGCGCAGGACGTGCAGGCGGCGATCCGCCAGGCCACCCTGCCCTCGTCGTTGCCCTACCAGCCGGTCTACAACCGGGTGAACCCCGCAGACGCGGCGATCCTCACGCTCAAGCTCACCTCCGACACGCTGCCGCTGCGCGAGGTCAACCGCTATGCGGATGCGATCCTGGCCCAGCGCCTGTCGCAGGTGCCGGGCGTGGGGCTGGTGTCGATCGCCGGCAACGTGCGGCCTGCGGTGCGCATCCAGGTCAATCCGGCGCAGTTGTCGAACATGGGCCTGACCATGGAGTCGCTGCGCAGCGCACTGACCCAGACCAATGTCAGCGCGCCGAAGGGCTCGCTCAACGGCAAGACCCAGTCCTACAGCATCGGCACCAACGACCAGCTCACCGACGCGGCGCAGTACCGCGAAACCATCATCAGCTACAACAACGGCGCACCGGTGCGGCTGGCTGATGTGGCCAAGGTCGTCGATGGTGTAGAGAACGACCAGCTGGCCGCCTGGGCCGATGGCAAGCCGGCGGTGCTGCTGGAAATCCGCCGCCAGCCCGGTGCCAACATCGTGCAGACGGTGGAGCAGATCCGCAGCATCCTGCCGCAGCTGCAGGGCGTGCTGCCGGCCGACGTGCACCTGGATGTGTTCTCCGACCGCACCGAAACCATCCGCGCCTCGGTGCATGAAGTGAAGTTCACCCTGGTGCTGACCATCTTCCTGGTGGTGGCGGTGATCTTCGTGTTCCTGCGCCGGCTGTGGGCCACCATCATTCCCTCGGTGGCGGTGCCGTTGTCGCTGGCCGGCACCTTCGGGGTGATGGCGTTCGCGGGCATGTCGCTGGACAACCTGTCGCTGATGGCGCTGGTGGTGGCGACCGGATTCGTGGTCGACGATGCGATCGTGATGATCGAGAACATCGTGCGCTACATCGAACAGGGCAAGAGCGGGCGGGAAGCGGCCGAAATCGGCGCCAAGCAGATCGGCTTCACCGTGCTGTCGCTGACCGTCTCGCTGGTAGCGGTGTTCCTGCCGCTGCTGCTGATGCCGGGCGTGACCGGGCGCCTGTTCCATGAGTTTGCGTGGGTGCTGTCGATTGCGGTGGTGATCTCGATGCTGGTGTCGCTGACGCTGACGCCGATGATGTGCGCCTACCTGCTCAAGCCCGACGCCCTGCCCGAAGGCGAGGACGCGCACGAACGCGCCGCCGCCGCCGGCAGGACCAACCTGTGGACGCGCACCGTGGGCGCCTACGAGCGCAGCCTGGACTGGGTGCTGGCGCACCAGCCGCTGACCCTGGCGGTAGCGATCGGCGCAGTGGCGCTGACCGTGGTGCTGTACGTGGCGATCCCCAAGGGTTTGCTGCCCGAGCAGGACACCGGCCTGATCACCGGCGTGGTGCAGGCCGACCAGAACGTGGCGTTCCCGCAGATGGAGCAGCGCACCCAGGCGGTGGCCGCGGCGCTGCAGAAGGACCCGGCGGTGACCGGCGTGGCCGCCTTCATCGGCGCCGGCACCATGAACCCGACCATCAACCAGGGCCAGCTGGCAATCGTGCTGAAGACGCGCGGCGACCGCGAGGGCCTGGACGAGGTGCTGCCGCGCCTGCAGAAGGCGGTGGCCGGCATTCCGGGCGTGGCGCTGTTCCTCAAGCCGGTGCAGGACGTCACCCTGGACACCCGCGTGGCCGCCACCGAATACCAGTATTCGATATCGGACGTGGACAGCAGCGAGCTGGCCACCTGGGCCGGGCGCATGACCGAGGCGATGCGCAAGCTGCCCGAGCTGGCCGACGTGGACAACAACCTGGCCAACCAGGGCCGTGCGCTGGAACTGAGCATCGATCGCGACAAGGCCAGCATGCTCGGCGTGCCGATGCAGACCATCGACGACACGCTGTACGACGCCTTCGGCCAACGCCAGATCTCCACCATCTTCACCGAACTCAATCAGTACCGGGTGGTGCTGGAAGTGGCGCCAGAATTCCGCAGCAGCACTGCATTGATGAACCAGCTGGCGGTGGCCAGCAACGGCAGCGGCGCGCTGACCGGCACCAATGCCACCAGCTTCGGCCAGGTGACATCCTCCAACTCGTCCACCGCCACCGGCGTGGGCAACCAGAACACCGGCATCGTGGTCGGCGCCGGCAGCATCATTCCGCTGGCCGCGCTGGCCGAGGCCAAGGTCACCAACACGCCGCTGGTGGTCAGCCATCAGCAGCAGCTGCCGGCGGTGACCATCTCCTTCAACCTGGCACCCGGGCATTCGCTCTCGCAGGCCGTGGCGGCGATCGAACAGGCGCGCGCAGACCTCAAGATTCCTACCCAGGTGCATGCGGAATTCGTCGGCAAGGCCGCCGAGTTCACCGGCAGCCAGACCGACATTGTGTGGTTGCTGCTGGCGTCCATCGTGGTGATCTACATCGTGCTGGGCGTGCTCTACGAGAGCTACATCCACCCGCTGACGATCATCTCCACGCTGCCGCCGGCCGGTGTCGGTGCGTTGCTGGCGTTGATGGTGTGTGGGCTGAGCCTGTCGGTGGACGGCATCGTCGGCATCGTGCTGCTGATCGGCATCGTCAAGAAAAACGCGATCATGATGATCGACTTCGCGATCGAAGCCCGCCGTACCGGCGTCAACGCGCACGAAGCGATCCGGCGCGCCTGCCTGCTGCGGTTCCGCCCGATCATGATGACCACCGCCGCCGCGATGCTGGGCGCGCTGCCGCTGGCATTGGGCACCGGCATTGGTTCGGAATTGCGCCGCCCGCTGGGCATCGCCATTGTCGGCGGCCTGCTGCTCTCGCAGCTGGTCACGCTGTACACCACCCCGGTGATCTACCTGTACATGGAGCGCGCCGGCGAGCGCATGCGCGATTGGCGCGCGCGACGTGCCGCACGCCGCGATGGCGTGCCTCCGGCATCCACGACGGAGCGCCCGGCATGACGACTGGCGCAGTGATTGCTGATCGGGTTGCCGGCCGGCGGTTTCGTCTGCGCACGCAGGCACTGGGACGTGGCTTTGACCTTGTTCGCCGACTCCCGATTCCCAATTCCCAATTCCCGGCGCCACAGCCATGAACATCTCCGCGCCCTTCATCAAGCGCCCGATCGGCACCTCGTTGCTGGCGATCGGTTTGTTCGTGATCGGATTGATGTGCTACCTGCGGCTGGGCGTGGCGGCGTTGCCGAACATCCAGATCCCGGTGATCTTCGTGCACGCCACGCAGTCCGGCGCCGACGCCAGCACCATGGCCTCCACGGTCACCGCACCGCTGGAACGCCACCTGGGCCAGCTGCCCGGCATCGACCGCATGCGCTCCTCCAGTTCGGAGAGCAGCAGCATGGTGTTCATGATTTTCCAGAGTAATCGCGACATCGATTCGGCCGCGCAGGATGTGCAGACCGCGATCAACTCGGCGCAGTCCGATCTGCCCTCCGGACTCGGCACGCCGATGTACCAGAAGGCCAACCCGAACGACGACCCGGTCATCGCCATCGCGCTGACCTCCGACACCCAATCGGCCGATGAGCTCTACAACGTGGCCGACTCGCTGCTGGCGCAACGGCTGCGGCAGATCACCGGCATCAGCTCGGTGGATATCGCAGGTGCCTCCACACCAGCGGTGCGCGTGGATGTGGACCTGCGCGCGCTCAACGCATTGGGCTTGACCCCGGACGACCTGCGCAACGCGGTGCGCGCGGCCAACGTCACCTCGCCGACCGGCTTTTTGTCCGACGGCAACACCACCATGGCGATCATCGCCAACGATTCGGTGGCCAAGGCCGCCGACTTCGCGCAGCTGGCGATCTCCACCCAATCCAACGGGCGCATCGTGCGGCTGGGCGATGTGGCCACCGTCTACGACGGCCAGCAGGATGCCTACCAGGCCGCCTGGTTCAACGGCAAACCCGCGGTGGTGATGTATGCCTTCACCCGCGCCGGTGCCAACATCGTCGAAACCGTGGACCAGGTGAAAGCGCAGATTCCCGAGCTGCGCGCCTACCTGCAGCCCGGCACCACCCTCACACCGTATTTCGACCGCACGCCCACCATCCGCGCCTCGCTGCATGAAGTGCAGGCCACGCTGATGATCAGCCTGGCGATGGTGGTGCTGACCATGGCGCTGTTCCTGCGCCGCCTGGCGCCCACGCTGATCGCCGCGGTCACCGTACCGCTGTCGCTGGCCGGCTCGGCGTTGGTGATGTATGTGCTCGGCTTCACCTTGAACAACCTCAGCCTGCTGGCGCTGGTGATCGCGATTGGGTTCGTGGTCGACGATGCGATCGTGGTAATCGAAAACATCATGCGCCACCTCGACGAGGGCATGCCGCGCCTGCAGGCCGCACTCACCGGCGCGCGCGAGATCGGCTTCACCATCGTGTCGATCACCGCCTCGCTGGTGGCGGTGTTCATTCCGATGCTGTTTGCCAGCGGCATGGTCGGCGCGTTCTTCCGCGAGTTCACCGTGACCTTGGTGGCCGCCATCGTGGTCTCGATGTTAGTGTCGCTGACGCTGACGCCGGCGTTGTGCAGCCGCTTCCTCTCCGCCCATACCGCGCCGGAAACACCCAGCCGTTTCGGCGCCTGGCTGGATCGCATGCACGACCGCATGCTCGCGGTGTACACCGTGGCACTGGATTTTTCGTTGCGGCATGCCTTGCTGTTGTCGCTGACGCCGCTGGTGCTGATCGCCGCCACCATCTTCCTGGGTGGCGCGGTCAAGAAGGGCTCGTTCCCGCCACAGGACACCGGCCTGATCTGGGGCCGCGCCAATTCCAGCGCCACGGTGTCGTTTGCCGACATGGTCAGCCGCCAGCGCCGCATCACCGACATGTTGATGTCCGACCCGGCAGTGAGGACCGTGGGCGCGCGCCTGGGCTCCGGCCGCCAGGGGTCCAGCGCCTCGTTCAACATCGAATTGAAAAAACGCGACGAAGGCCGGCGCGAGACCACCGCGCAGGTGGTTGCGCGCCTGAGCGCCAAGGCCGACCGCTACCCGGATCTGGATTTGCGCCTGCGCGCAATCCAGGACCTGCCCAGCGACGGCGGTGGCGGCACCAGTCAGGGGGCGCAATACCGCGTGTCGCTGCAGGGCAACGACCTGGCGCAACTGCAGGAATGGCTGCCCAAGGTGCAGGCCGCACTGAAAAAGAATCCGCGCCTGCGCGATGTCGGTACCGACGTGGATACCTCGGGCCTGCGCCAGAACATCGTGATCGACCGCGCCAAGGCCGCGCGCCTGGGGATTTCAGTGGGTGCCATCGATGGCGCGCTGTATGGCGCGTTCGGCCAGCGCTCCATCTCCACCATCTATTCGGATCTCAACCAGTACAGCGTGGTGGTCAATGCGCTGCCATCGCAGACCGCCACGCCCAAGGCACTGGATGAAGTGTTCGTGCCCAATCGCGCCGGCCAGATGGTGCCGATCACCGCAGTGGCCACGCAGGTGCCGGGCCTGGCACCGCCGCAGATCACCCACGACAACCAGTATTCGACGATGGATCTGAGCTACAACCTCGCACCGGGCGTGAGCACCGGCGAGGCGGATCTGATCATCAAGAACACCGTGGAAGGGCTGCGCATGCCCGGCGACATTCGCATCAGCGATGGTGGCGGCTTCAACGTGCAACTCAACCCCAATTCGATGGGCGTGTTGCTGCTGGCTGCAGTGCTCACCGTGTACATCGTGCTGGGCATGCTCTACGAGAGCCTGATCCACCCGGTGACCATCCTGTCCACGCTGCCGGCCGCCGGCGTGGGCGCGCTGCTGGCGTTGTTCATCACCAACACCGAGCTTTCGGTGATTTCGATGATCGCGCTGGTGCTGCTGATCGGCATCGTCAAGAAGAACGCCATCATGATGATCGACTTCGCACTGGTGGCGCAGCGCGAGCATGGCAAGGATGCACGTGCGGCTGCACGCGAGGCATCGATCGTGCGCTTCCGCCCGATCATGATGACCACGATGGTGGCGATCCTGGCCGCGGTGCCGCTGGCGGTGGGCCTGGGCGAAGGCTCGGAACTGCGCCGGCCGCTGGGTATCGCGATGATTGGCGGGTTGGTGTTCTCGCAGGGCCTGACCCTGCTGAGCACCCCGGCGCTGTATGTGATCTTTTCCTGCCTGAGCGAGCGCTGGAAGGCGCGCCGCGCGCGCAAGCGTGCACAGCGAGCCGAACGCGCCGCCGCACGCCGCCCGGCAGCCTCCGCACACTAAGAGCGGCTAACAAAACGTAGCGAGCAGCCGTCAGGTGGGTGCGGACGGCGCGGAGGAACCGGAATGTACGTGGGTACATGAGGATTCCGAGCACCGGCCGCGCCCGCCCGGCGGCTGCGCAGTAGTTTTGATAGCTGCTCTAAGCTGCGGCGCTGTGACCACGTTAGCCCACGCGGGCCGACGTGGCGGGACGGGCGGGCCGCTCGCGCCCGCTTGAGCGGATGCAACTGAAAAATCTCCGCACGCGTGTCGATCTGCCGCGTGCTGGTTCGTCGTGTCTGCAATGGCCGCAGTGAGCGGTCATCCGCCCAACATTACGAAGGAGATCCGCATGCGCTGCATGGCCATCATCAAGGCAAGCCCCGAATCCGAAGCCGGCATTCTGCCCAGCGAGCGCCAGCTCACTGCGATGGGTGCGTTCAACCAGGAACTGTTCGACGCCGGCATCCTGCTCGGCGGTGAGGGGCTGCATCCCAGCGCGCGCGGGCTGCGCCTGCAGCTGGATGCGCACGGCAGCCGTGTCACCTCCGGCCCGTTTGCAGCCACCGGCGAATTGATCGCCGGCTTCTGGCTGCTGCAGGTGAACTCACTGGACGACGCCGTGGCGTGGTTGAAACGCATGCCCAATCCCGACAACGCGCCGATCGAGATCGAATTGCGCCCGGTCTTCGAGGCCGAGGACTTCGGCACTGCATTTACTGCCGAGGCACGCGCCCTGGAAGACGCGCTGCGCCAACAACTCGCCCACTGATCCCCGCACCAAGGAGACCGCCCCATGCACGTCACGCCCTATCTCAATTTCAACGGCCATTGCCGTGAGGCCTTCGCCCATTACCAACGCGTCCTCGGTGGCGAGTTGATGCTGATGACCTACGCACAGATGCCGGCAGACAGCCGCGATGACGGCTGCGCCGACGTGAGCGCCGCGGCACCGGACCAGGTCATGCACGTCACGCTCGCCGCAGGCGAAGCGCCACTGCTCATGGGCTCGGACATGCCGCCCGGCCAGCACGCGCCGGGCGGCTCCAACATCGCGGTCGCCCTGAACTTCGATGACAACGCCGAGGCAGAGCGCGTGTTCGCGGCGCTGGCCGAGGGCGGCCAGATCGGTATGCCTATGGAGGAAACCTTCTGGGCCGAGCGCTTTGGCATGTGCATTGACCGGTTCGGGATCCAGTGGCTGGTCAACGGGCGCTACCAGCAGAGTTGACCCCAGCCGTTACGCTCGCTCGCAGGAGCTGCCCATGCACCCACAGCGCGCGATGGATGCACATATCGTGTCACTGCCGCTCGCCATCGCGTTCTTCCACGCGATGGGGCTGCGCCTGCTGCCCTGTAACGTGTGCGAGGACTGTTTGATGTTGCGGGGTATGTGCGCAGTCGCCACGGTGCAGTGTCTTGCGCCGATGGCACGGATGACGCAGCAGCCGTGCACCGCGTGCAGCAGGGCGATCTGGAGCGCGCAGTGCACACCGTCACGTGTCGCCGTGCACACCACGCCGCCTGCAGAAACGCTGCTGCAGCATCGCTGGCAGACACAGCGCACGTTCGCACGCTGCGGCGATGCAGATGTCCTGCACAACCTCTGCGAACCGGGCTGAGCCATGCAGGCGCGCTGCGGCGCGTCTTGCTGGCGACACGCGGGAATGCTCTGATCGGTGCCCATGGCCGCGACCGACATTTCCGCACTGCTGGACACCCTGTGGCGCCGCGAGGCCTCACGCATCATCGGTGCGTTGGCACGCCAGCTCCGCGACGTCGGGCTGGCCGAAGAACTGGCGCAGGATGCGCTGGTCGCTGCACTGGAGCATTGGCCGCGCAACGGCATTCCCGACAACCCGGCCGCGTGGCTGATGACCACCGCCAAGCACCGCGCCATCGACCGCCTGCGCCACTATCAGTTGCAGCGGCGCAAGCACGATGCGCTGAGCTTCGAGATCGAACGCGAACAACAAGCCGCCAGTGCCGCGCAGGTCGTCGATCCCGATGATGACCTGGGCGATGACCAACTGCGTTTGATGTTCGTGGCCTGCCACCCGGCGCTGGGAACCGATGCGCGTGTCGCACTGACCTTGCGCCTGCTCGGCGGTTTGAGCACCGACGCGATCGCACGCGCGTTTTTGGTGCCGGAAGCCACCATCGCCCAGCGCATCGTGCGGGCCAAACGCACGCTCAGCGACAAGCAGGTGCCGTTCGAAGTGCCGCGCGGGAGCGAGCGGCATGCGCGGCTGGCCTCGGTGCTGGAGGTGCTGTACCTGATCTTCAACGAAGGCTACGCGGCCAGCGACGGCGACGATGCACAGCGGCCTGCGCTCTGCCACGAAGCGCTGAGCTTGATCGGCGTGCTTGCCGAGCAGATGCCCACTGCCGCCGAGGTGCATGCATTGCGCGCGTTGATGGCATTGCAGGCCTCACGTAGCGCTGCGCGCAGCGATGCCAGCGGCGCACCGGTGTTATTGCTGGAGCAGGACCGCAGCCGCTGGCATCAACCGCTGATCCAGCTCGGCCTGGCCGCGCTGGCCCGCGCGCAGCAGTTGGGAGGTGGCGAAAGCAGTTATGCCTTGCAGGCTGCCATCGCCGCCTGCCACGCCACCGCCGCGCAGGCGCAGGACACCGACTGGTCGCGCATCGCCGCGCTGTACACACGGCTGGCGCAGCGCGTTCCATCACCGGTGATTGCACTCAATCGCGCCGTGGCCATCGCCATGGCCGAGGGCCCGGCGGCAGGGTTGGTGCTGGTAGAGGCATTGCAGCAGGACAACACGCTGCGTCACTATCATCTGCTGCCCAGCGTTCGCGGCGACCTGCTCTACAAGCTCGGCCGGTTTGACGAAGCACGCGCTGACTTCCTGCACGCCGCCACGCTGGCCGGCAACGCACGCGACAAGACATTCCTGCTGGCCCGCGCGGATGCCTGCACCGGATTACCCGCGTAACGCACGCGTTGTCGTTTTACGTGCTTGCTTGCGCCGAACGATTAGATGGGTTCGCCGCACGTACCGCAGCCCCAATGCGGCGCGGCACGCGATACAAACGCCACCGCCTGGCTACACCAGCAACGCCCGCAACGAGTCGCGCTCCAGCTGCGCATACAGCGCAAACTCGTCATGCACCGGCGCGCCCAGTTCGCGTTCGAAGGTGCTCTTGCTGGCGTGCGCGGCATAGGCGCGCTGCTCGGCGCCGCCCAGATTGGATTGAAAGATGCCCGCCGCGCTCACCGGCAGGAAGTCTTCGTAGATGATCGGATCGGCGCGCACCAATCCCAGCGCGATCGCGGTTTCGGCCGGCATCGCGGCAACCTGCGCCGGGTCGGCGCGGCCGGCCTCGGTGAGCGCGTAACGGAAATACCCCAGGCCTTCCTGGCGCAGCACCGCTTCATCATCGGGGAACGCAACGAACGCGGTCTGCAGCACGGTGGCGTAATCGCTGCCGGTACTGCCGGCGCCCTCGGTCTCGCGCGCCTGCGCCAGCAACGCGTCGTACAGCGCGCGGCCCTTGGGTGTGAGTGCAAGCCCGCGCTGCTCGATCTCGCCGAAGCGCGCGGTATGCGTGCCCTGCTCGGCCTGGCCCGTTTCGCCCAGGAAGCGCACCGGCTCTTCCAGCGCCTTGAAGCTGGTCTGCCGCAGCAGGATCGGCACGCGCCGGCGTGGCGGGCCTTCGATGACCGCCTTGGCCTCGATGCCGGCGCGCTGCATCTGCGCCTGCGCCGCATCGATATCCAGCGTGCGCGGCGTGAGGTGATTGATATGCGGGCCGTGGAAACTCACCACGTCGGCAATCAGCTTGTGCGCCTGGCTCAACGCGCGGTAGGTCGGCAGCGCCACCGTTGCATCGCCGTGCCAACGGAAGGTTTCCAACGCCTGTGCCACGAACTGCTGCGCCTGTGTCGCATCCAGGCCTCCAGCACGCTCGTGCTGCTCGATCAGTGCCAGCGCCTCGGCGGTGAAGATCTGGCGTTGCGCCAGTATCTCCGCCGCCTGCGCGCGCAACGCCGGATCTTCGATCAGCTCCAGGCGCAGCAGCGAGGTGAACACGCGGAACGGATTGGCCGACAACGCTGCATCGTCGATCGGGCGGAAGGCGGTGGAGTGCACCGGCACGCCCGCAACAGAGAGGTCGTAATAGCCCACCGGGTGCATGCCCATCACCGCAAACAGCCGCCGCAACGTGGCCAGCTCCTGTGCCGTGCCGACCCGGATCGCACCATGCCGCTCCAGATCCAGCCGCGCGCGCTCGTCGTTGCGTTGCAGCCGCGCCGCCAGTGCCGGATCGGCCTGCAGGGTCTGCGCGTTGACGTCGGCCACCAGGGTCATCAGGTCGCCATACAGCGGCACCTCGGCGCGATACATGTCTGACATGGCCTGCGCAAACAGGCTGCGGATCTGGTCAGGGGAAACAAACACGGTCTCGCGCATGGGACAGTCTTGGCAGTGCCGGCCACTGCCGACGTTGCCCCATTCTCGCCGACCCTGCCAGCTGGCGGCCAGCTGCAAGGCAGCATCGGCATCGCGTGTTGGCGGGCAGACAGCAGCGCTGCCAGGCGCCGTTCGGCTTACTCGCGCGCCATGCTGCGCAGTGTCGCGTCATTGCGCCGTGCCGCGGTCATCGGCAAGTCCATCGCAGCGCCCGTTGCGCCTGCACCATCGCGCTGCCACGCGACAGCTACCGCGCTACAACCCGGCCTGCACTGCTGCTTCGGCCGCCTCGCTGGCCTCGCGCGCCGCTTCCAGGCGCTGGGTATGGTCACCCAGTTGGCGGCGCAGCAGCGCGTCCAGCGTGATCGGCCGCTCCCAGCGGTCGTAGCTGGCCACGATGGCGTGGCGCAACGCACGCAGGTGCGCCGTGTCCGGCGCCACCGACAGCCGCGTGATCACGCCCTGCCAGCCGTCGTGATGGTCGCGGCTGAAGGCGCGCACGGTGTCGCGGCAGGACAGCTGCACCGTCTGCGCCCAGAAACAGGCGAAATAGATGTCCCCCGCATGCCAGCCGTGCACCTGCAGCAGCGCCTGCACATAGCCGCGGCGTACACCGGCGTAGCGCGCCACCTCGTCCATGAAACTGTCCGGATAGCGCTGCGCGTAGCTGCCCATATCGGCCAGATGCTGGTCCACCCAGGCGTCGCCGGTGCCCGGCATCACTGCCGGCGCGGTTTCCTGTCCCGTCGCGGCAGCGGCCGACGCAGGCGCTGCTGGCGCTGGCGCACTCTGCGCCGCGGCCCATGCAGGCAACAGCAGCAGCGCCAGCAGCAGCGGCACGGTTCGAAGCGACAGGGCGTGCAACACAGGCATGCGCAGATGATGCCGCAAGCCTGTGCGGCTGTCAGGCCGGTGGCGCATCAGCGCAGATCGTACACGCCGTAGTAGTGCACTTCACGGCAGCCGCTGAGATCGCAGGATCCGATGTAACCCGGGCCGACATACCGCTGGCGCGCATCGCGGTTGTGCGGACTGCTGTACGGGTCCGGGCCGTACAGCCCGTTGCCGTAGTACACCTGCCCGTAGGGGCGGTTGCGGCTGGCACCGAGCCGGATCGCGCCGTAGCCGTAGCCATCGCCGTAGCCGGCGCGTGCCCAGGGACTCGCGCCGTCATCGCCAGCAGCGTGGCGCGCACCTGACCGTGGCTGTAAACGCGCCACGCTGTCGCCTTGCGCGTCCACATAGCCGTTTTCAGGATCGAACCGCACCTTGCGCACATACACCAGTTCGCCATCGATGCGGCGCGTCTGCAGCTGCACGAAGGTGCCGCCATCGTCGTAGTAAGGCTGGCCTTGCCGGAACACCACCTCGCTGGGGTTGACGCGCTCCTCCTCCAGCTCCGCTGCCAGCAGCGGCGCGGAACAGCACAACACCGCCAACACCAAGGCACGCGCGGTGGACGCTTGCAGCAACGAAAACACCTTCATCAGATTCCCTCCTCGCTCGGCGGCGCACCGCGCCGCTCCAAAAAAACGTCCTGTCCACTGCAGTGCGGTGGAACGCGCCGTGCCGTCCTGCCCGGCAGTGCCGGCTCAGCTTACTGCTGGCGCCCCGCCAGCGCATCCAGCGCACGCACGGCGGCCGGCCAACCGGATGGGTCCGGCACTTCGCGCAGGCGCGGCTCATCCGCTGCTACGCCATGGTCCTGCTCGTGTGCCCAGGTCACCGCATACGGTGTGTAGATGCCCCAGCCACCGATCGCCAGCACCGGCTCGACATCCGAACGCAGCGAATTGCCGATCATCACAAAGCGCTCCGGCGGCAGATCGAATTCGCCCAGCACGCGCGCATAGGTCTGCGGATCCTTCTCGGACACCACCTCGATGCGCGGAAACAGATCGCTCAAGCCCGACTGTTCGATCTTCTGCTCCTGATGGAACAGGTCGCCCTTGGTGATCAACACCACCGCGTAGTCGGCGGCGATTGCAGCCACCGCCTCGCGCACGCCGGCAATGACCTCCACCGGGTGTTGCAGCGTGGCGCGGCCAATCTCGACGATGCGCTGGATGTCGCGTGCCTCGATGCGCGCTTCGGTCAACTCGATGGCGGTTTCGATCATCGACAACGTCATGCCTTTGGCACCGTAGCCGAAGATCTTGAGATTGCGCCGCTCCACTGCCAGCAGATGCTGCTGCATGCGGCTGTCGCCCAGGTCCAGATAGCCGGACAGGATGGCCTCGAAGTCCGCTTCGGCCGTGCGGTAATAATCCTCGCTCTTCCAGAGGGTGTCGTCGCCGTCGAAGCCGACCAGTTGGATCGCCTGGCCGTCGCGCTGTGCAATGGGAGTCATCGGGCAAGTCTAGCAGCGCGCATGGCCGTGTTCAGCGTGGCTGGCGGCGTGTGACGAGCCGTCGCCAACGCAGGCTGCAACGACCGTCGCGCGCGGTTGGCAGATGCGGATTGCTGACCACGGCAGCGCGCCTGTTGGCGGCGGCACCGGCATCTCAATCGCGCCCTCAGTCCCCCGCCGCGTCGCCCGGACCGGGCTGGTAGCTGGCGAATTCGTCCCGCGACAGGCGGCCGTCGCCATTGCTGTCGAACCGGGCGAAATTCTCGCGCAGCACCGGGTCCGCGCCGGCTTCCGCAGCGGTCAGCGAGCCATCGGCATCGCTATCCAGGCTGCGGAAACTGCGCGGGCCCAAGGTCCCGGCCTGACTGGGCAGCGCCGCTTCTGCGCCGCCTTTTGCACCAGATGTGGCCGCGGGCGCCGCGGGCAACAACGGCGTGCTGGCCGGTGCCGGTGGATCAATCGGCAGCGGCGCCATGGTCTGCGTGCTCGATCCAGGCGCGGCCGGGGCCGGCGCAGGCGTGACAGGCGGCAGTTCCGGTGGGGCGGCCCACACCATGCCCGTTGCCGACAAGCCGATCAGTAGTGTGAGACGCACAGACATAGATGACCGCCGGGCACAGGAAAGCAGTGCACGTTAACCCGGTAGACGTAAAAAGAACGGGAGCGACCCTGGCAGACCGCTCCCGTGTGTTCCATCCTAACAATGTTCTCAGCGCACGCGGCGCTCATGCAGTGGTTGGCTGATTTCGCACCTCCATCGTCATGTCAGTGGGTAAACATCGCGTTGAGTTCTCCATGTTTCCGCCGGTTGGAAGAAACGCTCAAGCTGTGGGTTGCAGCTTACTGCCCCTGCGAACCGGTCGCGCCGCCGCTCTGCTTGGCGACGAAGGCCTTGTACTCATCCGGGGTCAGCTTGCCGTCGGTGTTGCCGTCCGCGCTATCAAAAATCTGCGCAAGACCTGCATTGACCTGCGCTTCCTGCTTGCTGATGGCGCCATCACTATCGGTGTCTACACTGGCCCAGGTCTGACCACCGCCAGACTGCGACTGTGCGCTGGTTGCCGAGCTACCGGTCTGCGCCGGCTGCGCAGCATCCTGGGAGGCGCTCTGCGCCATGGCCGGCAGCGCCAGAGCGGCAGCAAGGGCGGCGGTGGCAGCGATCAGCGAAGTGCGGTTACGGGTCTTCATTGGGTGGTCTCCTTTGTCTTGGGAATGCACGGTGTCGCCGCACATGGCACCACCCTACCCATCGCAAATGAACGTTCAACCTGCCCTGATTTGCCGCAAAACGTCCTCTTAACCACCCAACAATTCTTTGCGATTAGGCGGCTGTTAGGCATGCGTGAGCCAAACAGAAGCGCCCCATTCAATCACCGCGAATTTGAGACTTGAGGCTCGTTTTGATGGCCGCTTTTACGCAGCAGGCGCGTCATCGTCCCACGTCGCGGAACTGAACAATCGCCAACCCAGCACCACACCGGCGATCGCACCGGCCACTTCGAGCACCACGCGCGAGCCCAGTTCATTCGGGTCGTGGATCTTGGCCAATGCCACGCGCGCATACAGCGGTGATTCGAGCCGCACCACGCTGGTGTAAACCAGATGCCACATGTCGTAGCCAGCGCCGATGGCCACCGCCAGCAGGCAGGCGATGCCCAGGGTGTGCCCATGGGTGAACTGCAGACGCCGGCCCAGGTGCTCGACCCCGGCAAACAGCAATACCCCGATCACCAGGGCGATCAGGCCGGCTTCCAGCGATCCGAGTAGGCCAAAGTGCAGAGGCAGATTCATTAAAAGGCGTTCCAGCGCGAGAGACGCCCCAGTCTAGCGGCAGTGCGCGGGGCAACCACGCGCGGCACTGCGGTTGGCGCGCCACTGGATCGTGCAGCCAGCGGCCGCTGCCGCAGCCTCGGTGCGGCAAGCGAAGCGACGTGGGTAACGCCTCATTCCACTCATTCGTTCGGCGGCGCAACACCGTTACGCGGTGGGCTGTTCGTTCGCCAAGCCTGCGCAAAGCCGCCTAGCGCTCAGGCGTCGTCCTGCCCACGTGCGCTGACCTGCGCTTCGCCTTCCTCATCCCACTGCACGCTCACCGACATGGGCTTGCAACAGACCTGGCAATCTTCGATGTAATGCTGGTCGCCGCCGGACAGATCCAGCGCCAGGGTGATCCATTCCCCGCAATAGGGGCAGGCGATATCGACAAAGCGTTCCGGATCGGACATGGCAGGTTCCTCAGTTGACCGGCACGTCGTAGGCGGTGTCGGGCGTGGGTTCCGGACGAAAGGTGAAGTGCCACCATTCCATCGGGTAGTTGACGAAGCCCTGAGCCGCCATTGCGCGCAGCAGGCGCTGGCGGTGCGCGCGTTGGGTTGCGCTGATGTCGGGCGCGTCGGTATGTGCCCGGGCGTCGAAGAAGTCGAATGGCGTCCCCATGTCCACCGGCGCGCAGGTTCCGCGCTTGCAGGTCAGCAACCCCAGATCGAGCGTGGCCCCGCGGCTGTGCCCGGAGGTCTCGGCGATGTAATCGCCCAGCAGCGCGCGCTTGTTCACGCGCGGGTAGTACTGCGCCTTGGTCGACTGCGCCTGCAGATCACGCGCCCACGCGACGAACGCCTGCACCGCACGCACCGGGCGATAGCAATCGAAGACCTGCAGGCGATCGCCATCAGCCTTCACCGCACGTGCCACCCTTGCCAACGCCTCGGCGGCCGGTCGCAGCAGGTAGCAGGTCGGCGCCACGTAGCCCGGCACCACGCGGCCAGTGAAGTTGTCGCGCCCGGCGTACCGCATGTCGACATCGATGTTGGGCGCAAGGGTGCGCACATCGATCAGCCCCGCTTCTGCAGCCGTGGTGGCTGGCGAGATGCGTACATCAGCGGCAAGCGCGGTCAAGGGCAGCAGCAGGACCGCGGCCAGCGCCATACGCACCTGACGTACTGCACCGCAAAGGATGTGCCGCATGAAGACCTCTTAATAAAAACCGGTGGCGGATCCACGATGAATCGACACCCACAAACCGCAGCATAGGCCCGCACGCAGCAGTGTCTAGCGGCTGCTGTCAGCGTCGCTGCGGTCATCGGTCAGCGCGGGCTGCGAAGCCGGCAGCAACGGCCGCGTCAACGCAAACAGGATGCGCAGATCTTCCGCATCCAGCACCTTGGCATCATTGCCGCGGAAGTGGTGGTGGAAGGCCTGCAGGGTGGCGGCGGGGTCGTCCAGGCTGTAGCCGAGCAGGGCCAGTGCCTGCCAGGGGTCGAAGCCGGCGGGCGCGGTGGGGCTGTCGGCGGCCGGCCAGCGGCCGAAGCCGGCATCGGCCAGGCGCTTCCACGGGAACAGGGGGCCCGGGTCGTTCTTGCGTGTGGGCGCGACATCTTCATGCCCGACGATCTGGGTGCGCGGGATGCGCAGGCGCGTGCACAGGTCCTCCAGCAACACCAGCAGGCTGTCGATCTGCGCCGGGGCAAAGGACTCGTGGCCATCATTGTCCAACTCGATGCCGATCGAGGCCGAGTTGACATCGGTGATGGTGCCCCAGCGCCCGGCACCGCCATGCCAGGCGCGTGCGCTGTCGGGGACCAGTTGATAGCGCTGGCCATCCTCGCCGATCAGGTAGTGCGCACTGACCCGGCCGCCGCTGTTGCGGCCGCGCAAGGTGGTCAGGCTCTGTTGCACGGAGTGCTGGTCGGTGAAATGCAGCACGATCAGGATCGGGCGCCGCGCATCCTGGTTTGGCGACGGCACCCACTGGGCCAGCGGGTTGCGCTGCGGCGCATGCGCGCACGCGCCCAGCAGCAGCACCGCCGCGCACAGCGCGGCACGTGACCACAGGTGCAACGCGCGAGGACGAGGGGACATCCGGTTCTCCTTCAATGACGGCAAACGCAGGCAGGTGCGACGTGCACCGGCCTGGGCACACGTGCGGGTGAGCGCCGCGCGGGCACAGCGCAACGCGACTAGACTAAACGCTTCGCAGCATGCCGGCCGCGGCCATCGTCGAGAACTCCTGCCATGCCCGTGTCGCGCCCTCTGTGCTTGTGGTTGCTCTGTCTGGTCGTGATGCTCGCCAGCGGTATGGCGTGCGCGGACAGCTCGCCTTCCCTGCAGGCACCGTTCGCCGTGGACGACGCGCAGCTGCAGGCCGATTACTGGATCGCACGCAGCGACACGGCTAACGCGCCGCGCATGCCTGGCACGCAGATCGCCGCGTTCAATGCACGGCTGTTGCGTGACGATGCCTCCATGCACGACCTGGCGCGCCTGCCCGCCACGCTGACGGCCGCGCAGGTGCGCGCATGGATCCAGACGCTGTCGGCAACGCCAAGGCGCACGCTCTACAGTACCGATGGCCAGACGGTGAGTGCAGCGCAGCTGGATGCATTGCGGCAATCGCTGGCGCTGGATGCGTTACCCGCGCGAATCACGCCGGCCTATGCCCTGGTGGTGCAGCGCGCCGCCTTGCGCACCTTCCCGACCACGCAGCGGGTGTTCACCACTCCCGACGACCGCGATATCGACCGGTTTCAGGAGTCGGCGCTCTACCCCGGCACGCCGGTCGCCGTGCTGCACACCAGTGCCGATGGTGCGTGGCGCTTCGTGCTGGCCGAAAACTACGCCGCCTGGGTCGCCAATGATCAGCTGGCGGTGGGCACGCGCGCCCAGGTGCTCGACTACGCACAACGCGGCCCGCGCCTGGTGGTAACCGGCGCGCGCGTGCAGAGCGCCTACACGCCGGAATTGCCGGCGGTCTCCGCACTGACCCTGGATATGGGCACCAACCTGCCGCTGCTGCCGCGCTGGCCGCCACAGACGCCGGTCAACGGGCAATTGCCACTCGCCGCATACGTGGTGGAGCTGCCGCAGCGCGATGCGCGCGGTGCTCTGCAACTGGTGCCGGCGCTGGTGCCGCGTGGTGCGGATGTGCGTGTCGGTGCGTTGCCACTCAGCGAGGCAGCACTGCTGCGCCAGGCGTTCAAGTTCCTAGGTGAGCGCTACGGCTGGGGCAACGATTACGCCGCGCGCGATTGCAGCGGCTTCGTGCTGGATGTCTATCGCAGCCTCGGCATCGCGCTGCCACGTAACACCGGCGACCAGGCTCGCAGCCCGGTGCTGCACAGCGTGCCCTTCGATCAACGCGCTCCCTTGCCGCAACGGCAACAACAGCTGGCGCGGCTGCAGGTGGGCGACCTGATCTACATCCCCGGCCACGTGATGCTGGTGATCGGGCATGTGCAGGGTGCGCCGTGGGTGATCCACGACGTGGCCGGTGCGGGCTACCGCGATGCCGCCGGCGCCCTGCAGCGCGCGCGCTTGAACGGCGTCTCGGTCACGCCGCTGCTGCCGCTGCTCGCCGGCGACGGTACCCCCTTCATCGACCACATCACCCGCATCCAACGCGTCGCCGCCACGGCCTTGCCATGAAGATCACCGGTTTCCGCCTGGGCATGCTGCGCGTGCCGTTGAAAACCCCGTTCAAGACCGCGGTGCGCACCGTGCAGGCCATCGAGGATGTGGTGGTACTGCTCCAGACCGACGGCGGCCACATCGGCTATGGCGCCGCGCCCGCCACCGCGCTGATCACCGGCGAGACGCATGCCAGCATCATCGCTGCCATCACGCACTGCATCGGCCCGCGCCTGGTCGGTCAGGACGTGGCCGATCTCAACCGCTTATGCGGGCTGGTGCAGCAGGCGCTGGAGCGCAACAGCAGTGCCAAGGCCGCGGTGGAAATCGCGCTGTACGATCTGTGGGCGCAGGCGTTCGATGCGCCGCTGTATCAGCTGCTGGGTGGCGGCACTCCGCGCATCACCACCGATATCACCATCAGCGCCAATCCCATCGAGGTGATGGTGGCCGATACGCACGACGCGCTTGCGCGTGGCTACCGCGCGCTGAAGATCAAGGTCGGCAAGGACAGCGACTCGGACCTGGCCCGCGTGCAGGCGATCCACGCTGCCGTGCAGGGCCGCGCATCGCTGCGGCTGGATGCCAATCAGGGGTGGACGCCCAAGCAGGCGGTGCGCACCATGCGCACGCTGGAGCATGCAGGCATCGCTCCGGAGTTGCTGGAGCAGCCGGTCAAGGCTGCCGACCTCGATGGCCTGGCGTTCGTCACCGCACATATCGATACACCCGTGATGGCCGACGAAAGCGTGTTCGCGCCGGCGCAGGTGATCGACCTCATCCAGCGCCGCGCAGCCGACATCGTCAACATCAAGTTGATGAAGACCGGTGGGTTGTCGCAAGCCATCCGGATTGCCGATATCGCCGCGCTGTACGGCATGCCGTGCATGATCGGCTGCATGATCGAATCCAGCATCAGCGTGGCCGCCGCGGTGCATCTGGCGGTGGCCAAGGCCGACAGCATCACCCTGGCCGACCTGGACGCGCCGGCGCTGGGGCAGTTCGACCCCACCGAGGGCGGCGTGCATTTCAATGAAGCGCAGATTCATATCGACGACGCGCCCGGCCTGGGCATCCGGCGCATCCGCGGGCTGGAGCTGTTGCCCTGATCGGCGCACATGCCGCGCAGCGCTGCGTTGCATCCACCGATGCGCAGGCGCGCGCGTTGCTGGGTACAGTAGCGATCAGGCGTGCAGTGCCGAACGGCAATACGGTGCGCGCCGCCCCCTTTGCAGCGGTGTCTGCCGCTGGTCAGTGATCACTGGAGCCTGCATGCGCATCGCTGTGTTGTTTCGATCCTTCGTGGTGCTGGCGGTCCTGCTGAGCAGCAGTGCGCCAGGCAGTGCCGCCCCGGTGCCGGCACTGGAGGCGGCACGCGCCCTGATCGTGGTGACCACTGCGGACTGGGACAGCACCCAGGCACGCCTGCAGGCCTTCCACCGCGTGGATGGCCGCTGGCAACCGGCTGCACCGGCGTTTGCCGTTGCGCTGGGCCAGCATGGCAGCGCCTGGGGCGAGGGCCTGCACCCGGCCCAGACGCAAGGCCCGCAAAAACGGGAAGGCGACGGCCGCAGCCCGGCCGGCATCTTCGCCATCGGCCCCGCGTTCGGCTATGCGCCGCAGATCGATAGCGCCATGCCGTACCAGCCGATGCAGGCCAGCCACTACTGCATGGATGTACCCAGCTCGCCGCTGTACAACCGCATCGTCGATGCCGACCAGGTGGGCAAGGCCGCGGTGGCCGGCTCGACCGAACCGATGCGCCTGGATCTGCGCCAGCCCGGTGATGCGCGCTACCAGGAAGGGTTTGTGATTGCGCACAACCCACAGGCAATTCCCGGCCGCGGCAGCTGCATCTTCGCGCATCTGTGGCGCAGCCCGGGCCATGCCACCGCCGGCTGCACCGCGATGGCGCCGGCAGACATGCAACGCTTGCTCGCCTGGTTGAAGCCCGAGGACGCGCCGCTGTTCGTGCTGTTGCCACGTGCCGAATACGCGCGCCTGCAACGCAGCTGGCAGTTGCCGGCACTGGCGCAGGCCACGCCATGAGCAGCCAGGGCAATGAATCTCCCGCACTGGTGCGCGCGGTCAGCCGCTGGCAGATCGTGGGCTTGTCGATCAACGATGTGATCGGCAGCGGCATTTACCTGCTGCCCGCGGCCACGGCCGCGCTGCTGGGGCCGATGAGCCTGTGGGCGGTGATGCTGGCCGGCCTGGCAGTGGCGCTGCTGGTGCTGTGCTACGCCCAGGCGGCCAGTTATTTTGATACGCCCGGCGGCAGCTATCTGTATACGCGCGAAGCCTTCGGCCCGTTCACCGGCTTCCAGATCGGCTGGATGATCTGGTTGACACGCATCAGTTCGGCTGCTGCATTGAGCAACGGGCTGGCCGATGCAGTGGCGCGCTTCTGGCCGGCCGCCGGCAGCGACGGCTGGGAACGTCTGCTGGTGGTGGTGGGCTCGCTGGGCTTGCTCACCGCCATCAACGTGATCGGGGTGAAGTCAGCCGCACGCACCGGCGTGGCGCTGGTGATCGGCAAGCTGGTGCCGTTGCTGTTGTTCGTGGCCATCGGCCTGTTTTACGTGGATTGGTCGTGGGCCTTTGCCGGCAGCACGCCAGACCTGCGCGACCTCGGCAATCTGGGCGAAGCCGCGTTGCTGTTGCTGTTTGCGTATGCCGGCTTCGAGAACATCCCTGCCGCTGCAGGCGAGTACCGCAACCCGCGCCGCGACGTGCCGTTCGCCTTGATCACCATGATCGTCACCGTGACCCTGATCTATGCCGCCGTGCAGGTGGTGGCGCAGGGCACCCTGCCGAATCTCGCGGCATCGCCGACGCCACTGGCCGATGCCGCCAGCCGCTTCGGTGGCGAAGCCCTGGCGCTGATCCTCACCGTGGGCGCCACCATCTCCATCCTGGGCACCACCAGCAACACGGTGATGCTGGGCCCGCGGTTTTTGTTTGCGCTGGCCCAGGACGGCTACGGCCCGGCCTTTTTGGCGCGCGTCCACCCGCGCTTCCACACCCCAGCGGCAGCCGTGCTCACGCAAGGTGTGCTGTCGCTGGCGCTGGCTTTGTCGGGCTCGTTTACGCAGCTGGCACTGCTGTCGATGGTCACGCGGCTATTTGCCTATATCGGCACGGCGGCGGCGGTGATCGTGCTGGCACGGCGTTATCGCGCGCGCACCGATGCCTTGCGCCTACCCGGCGGCCCGCTCATTCCCATCGCCGCTCTGCTGTTGTCGCTTGGCCTGTTGGCGAGCGCCAGCTGGCAGAACCTGGCCGCCGCCGGGCTGGCCTTGCTGGTGGGCTGCGTGTTCTACCTGTTCCCGCGCAAGCCGGCCTGAGCGCTTCGCGCCGCGCTCGCGCAGCGCTCACGCACGACTAACTGCGTGCGCATGACGCTGCCACGCACAGTCCTGCGGGAGGTTGCGATGAAGCTGCGCCGTGTCTACAGCACACCGAATATCGACAGTGCCCAACGCGTCCTGCAGGCCGCGCGCGGCGCGGGGCTCGACAACGATGCGCTCTCACTGATCGCGCGTTCGGATATCGAAGTGGAAGGCGTTCCCGACGAACGCAAGGACGCCAAGACCGATTTCCTTCCCGCCGCCGCCCGCGGTGCTGTCACCGGCGGTGCCGCGGGCCTGGTCGCAGGATTGGTCGCCATCGCGGTGCCGCCAATTGGGCTCACTGTCGCTGGCGCCGGTGTCATGGCCCTTGCGGGCGCTTTGGTTGGCACGTGGTCGTCCGCGCTGGTGGGTGCCACCGTGCCGGATCCGGTGCGGCGCCAGTTCGAAGACGAGATCGAGGCCGGCCGCGTGCTGGTGGTGATCGATGCCGAAGAACAGGAACTCCGCAATGCGGAATCTGCGCTGGTGAGCGCAGGGGCAACGCCATTGCCGTATGAAGCCGCGTCAGCGGCGACCTGAAGCATCAGCGGAAATATCCGATGTGGGCGCAATTGCATACTCCGAGCAACCAACTTCAGCCTGGACAACGCACCCGACGAGCACCACAGTTTGATCTACCCATCACCCGGCGTGCCATGCAGTTAACAACCGCCGCCCTAGGGTATTTCGCACATTCGAATAATGGAGACGCGCATGAACGTGCCCTACCAGATTCCCGGCCGTGCCCCGGACGAAACCCGCAACCAGAACGTCTCGCAATACTGGCGCGAGCGTTTCACCGAGGAGCCGTATTACGCCGAAGGCGATCGCTACGAAGATTATGAAGCCGCGTATCTTGCCGGCCACGAAGCACGCGTGCGCGATATGGCACGCGCCTACGATCAGGTCGAAGCCGAGCTGCATCGTGACTGGGATGCCAATCGTGGGTCTTCGTCGTTGAGCTGGAGCAAGGCCCGCCATGCCGTGCGGCGCGCGTGGGAAAGCGCTGCAGAGTTTGTCAGTGGCGATGACCACGCCAAGAACGCAGAACGCCACCGTTGAGGTGGCGTTTCGCTTTAACACGTACCAGCTGGTGCAGTGTCAGTCCAAGGCAGGTGGGACGGCGCGGCTCACTGACCCCGCCGGGCCATCCATCGCATCACGCGTGTTTTTCTGCACCGCGACCGCGCCAAACAGGCTCAGTGCGTAGGCCATCGCATAGAAGCCCTTTTCGCTGAGCAACAGTGTTGCGTTGAACAAGCCGATGGTCAGCAACAACAGCGCGGCAATCAGCGAAAACCAGCAGATGGCGTAATACAACCCGGTGACCGGAATGCCATCGACACGGTCGCGCACACTTTTTTGCAGCGACACCGATGCGAACAGGCCGAACAACAGCAGAGTGAAGTAATAGCCCTTTTCGTTGAGCAGCATTTCGGCATTCCACAGGCCGACCAGATAGGCGCCGCCACCGAGCAGCAAGGCGGCCCACGATGCGGCAACAAAGGCAAACGAGGTTTTCTGCGTGACAGCCATGGAAACTCCTTTTCATGGTGAAGCATCGAGAGGGGACCCGGCGGTCTCGCAGATGGTGATCTACGACAAGGGCGGCCTGGACGGCGTCGTGTAAGGTACTTGAAAACCCGACGCGGGACACGTTGTGGGAGGGCTGCGACGTGACCGTGCCTCATCCCCTGGAGGACCTCATGTCAGTTCGACGTCTGCTTGCCCTGGCCTGCACGGCCAGCTTGTTTGCCACCGGCGCCGCACTTGCCGCACCTGCCACCGCGCCGGCAGCGTCCATTCCCAAGGCGCAATGGCCGTTTCAGGCCACCACCGTGGCCGATTTCGATGAGCCGTGGGCCATGACGTTCCTGCCCGACGGCAGCCTGCTGGTCAGCGAAAAGCGTGGCGCGTTGATGCGCCTGGACCTGAAAACCAAGCGCAAACGCGCCATCACCGGTATCCCCACCGTCGCCTACGGCGGCCAGGGTGGTTTCGGCGATGTGCTGGCGCATCCACGGTTCGCCCGCAACGGGCTGGTATACGTGAGTTACGCCGAACCTGGCGAAGGCGATGTGCGCGGCGCGGCGGTGGCGCGTGCCAAGCTGACGCTGGACGCAAACGGCGGTGGCAGCCTGTCGGACCTGAAGGTGATCTGGCGGCAGGACCCGAAGGTGACCGGCAACGGGCACTTCGGTCATCGCCTTGCCTTCGGCCCGGACGGCAAGCTGTGGATCAGCTCCAGCGAACGCCAGAAGTTCACGCCCGCGCAGGACATGCAGGCCAATCTGGGCAAGCTGATTCGTCTCAACGACGACGGCAGCGTGCCTGCCGACAACCCCTTCGCTGCGCAAGGTGGAGTTGCCGCGCAGGTGTGGTCGCTAGGTCACCGCAACATCCTGGGCATCGCGTTCGACAGCAAGGGCAAACTGTGGGAACACGAAATGGGCCCGCTCGGCGGTGATGAGCTCAACCTGATCCAGCGTGGCGCCAATTACGGCTACCCGGTGGTGTCCAACGGCGACAACTACGACGGCACGCCCATCCCGGACCACAACACGCGCCCGGAGTTCGCTGCGCCCAAGATCAGCTGGACGCCGGTGATTTCGCCAGCAGGTTTTGTGATTTACAGCGGCAAGCAATTCCCAGCATGGCGCGGCAATGGCTTCATCGGTGGCCTATCGTCGATGGCGTTGGTGCAGGTGTCGCTGGACGAACAACCGCGCGAACTGGCGCGCTACGACATGGGCGCGCGCATTCGCGAGGTGGAGCAAGGTCCAGATGGCGCGCTGTGGCTGCTGGAAGACGAGGCCAGCGGCAGCACTGGCCGTCTGCTCAAGCTGACACCCAAGCGCACCGGCGCTGTCGAGGAAGACGCGTGAACCAGCGAGTTTGAGTAGGGGAGTCATGCCATCGCCACGCACGCATCGCGTGCTGGCGATGGTCATGATGCGAGGTGAAGCGCCGAGCGATCGGCGCTTTTTTTCTGCGACACGCACTTTCTGCAGCATGCATGCCTTTCGGCAAAAAGTTGCGCGCAGCGGCAACCGCGTTGACCACTAACGCTGATTGGCCGCTACGCACTCGCATGCGAACGACGCGTGTGATGGTCACCTGACCTGAGTCACAGGTCGCCCATCCAGAGACCCGCGTTTCATCCTGATAACAAGGTGACCTGCACTGCGGCAGGCCACGCCCACGGCGATGCCTCAGCTTTCCAGCAACTCGAACGACACCGGCTCGCCACTCTTGGCCGACGCGCACACCCACACATCGAACAGCCCCGGCTCGGCGCCGAACACGCCCTTGTGGTTGGTAAACGCCAGCGCATCGCGCTGCAGGGTGAACACCACCTCCGCACTCTCGCCCGGCTGCAGCAGCACCTTGCGGAACCCCTTGAGCTCGCGCACCGGGCGCACGCGGCTGGCAACCCGGTCGTGCACATACAGCTGCACCACTTCTTCGCCGGCCACCGCGCCAGTGTTGGTGACGCGCGTGGTGATGGTCAGCGTCTGCTCCCACCCCAGCTGCGTGGTGCTCAGTTGCGGCGCCGCATACGCAAAGGTGGTGTAGCTCAAGCCGTGGCCGAACGGGTACAGCGGCTCGTTGGGCATCTCGCGCCAGCGCGCCTTGTACTCGGACAGCGTGGGCAATTCCGGGCGGCCGGTGCGCAGATGGTTGTAGAAATACGGCTGCTGGCCGGTCACCTGCGGGAAGCTGATCGGCAGGCGTGCCGAGGGGTTGTAATCACCAAACAGGACGTCGGCCACGCCGGTGCCGGTCTGGGTGCCCAGGTACCAGGTCACCGCAATCGCATCGGCATCGCGCACCGCACCGCTCAGCGCCAGCGCGCGGCCGTTGCGCAACAGGATCACCATCGGCGTGCCGGTGGCGGCCACCGCTTCGGCCAGTGCCTGCTGTGCCGGCGGCAGCGTGATCTCGGTCCGCGACTGCGCCTCACCGCTAAACCGCTGCGGCTCGCCCAGCGCCAGCACCACCACATCGGCAGCTTGCGCGGCATCGATTGCCGCGGAAATGCCGCCTGGCAACGGCTCTTCCAGCCCGCAGCCTGCGACCACGCTCAGGTTGTCGGCCGCCACCACTGCACGTACGCCCTGCTCGAGCGTGACGTACCGTTCCTTGTCGCCGAACAGGGTCCAGCAGCCTTCGATGTTTTCGCGGTCCTGCACGAACGGGCCGATCAGCGCGATGTTCTGCCCGCTCTTCTTCAGCGGCAGCAGGTCGCCTTCGTTCTTGAGCAGCACGATCGAACGCCGCGCCGCATCGCGCGACAACGCATCGTGCGCGGGCAGATGCGCGGTATCGGCTTCGCGTGCGGGATCCAGCGAGCGGTACGGATTGTCGAACAGGCCGATCGCCTCTTTCAGCTGCAGGATGCGGCGCACGCTGGCGTCCAGCGTAGCCATCGGCACCTCGCCGCTTTCCACCAGCGACGGCAGATGCGCGGCATAGAAACCGCTCTGCATGCTCAGGTCCAGACCCGCCAGGAACGCCTTCTTGGTGGCGTCGCGCTCATCGGCCGCGTAGCCGTGCGCAATCAATTCCATGTCGGCGGTGTAATCGGAAATCACCACGCCCGGGAACTGCCATTCACCGCGCAGGATCTCGGTAAGCAGTTCGTGGTTGGCGCTGGCCGGCACGCCGTTGATGTCGTTGAAGGACGACATCACCGTCAGCGCGCCCGCATCGAACGCCGCCTTGAACGGCGGCAGATGCACATCGCGCAGCGTCTGCGGTGCGATATCCACCGTGTTGTATTCCATGCCGGCCGCCACCGCGCCGTAGGCGGCGAAATGCTTGGGCGTAGCCAGCAGGCAATCGTCGGCTTTGAGATCGCTGCCCTGGAAGCCGCGCACGCGCGCGGCGGCAAACGCCATACCCAGCACCACGTCTTCGCCGGCGCCTTCCGCGCCACGGCCCCAGCGCTGGTCGCGCGCAATGTCCACCGCAGGTGCATAGGTCCAGTGCAGGCCGGCAGCGGTGGCCTCGATCGCGGTGGCCCGCGCGGTGCGCTCAGCCAGTTCTGGCTCGAAGCTTGCCGCTTCGCCCAACGGGATCGGGAACACCGTGCGCATGCCGTGGATGACATCGGCGGCCAGGATCACCGGAATGCCAAGGCGGCTTTCTTCAACCGCCACTTTCTGGATCTGCACGCCCAACGCAGCGCCCACACCATTGAACAGCGAGCCCACCCGGCCCTGGCGGACCTGTTGCAGCACTTCGTCGGCGTTGAGGACATTGGCCTCGGGATTCACGTCCGGCGCGAACGGCCGCACCATGTCGGCGAATACCCCGAGCTGGCCGACCTTCTCTTCGACGGTCATGCGGGCAATCAGGGAGTCGATGCGATCAGCAGCCATGAGATCCTTGAGAAAACGTTTACATGGTCGGCAATTCTAGCCTGATGCGACCATGATGGTGAAAGCCCCCACCCCGGTTCAGCCTCGGATTCAGCTGTTCGGTGCGGCAGTGCGACACAGTTCGCGCAGCCGGCGGCAGACGCTGTCCCCAGCAGCGCCAGTGATCCCGGCAGTTGGATGAGCCCGGTTGCCGGCGGATCGGCCACCTCCCGCACTCCGATACACCAACGTCTATTGCGCCAGTGGGAGCACAGATCAGCTGCGGCTGCGCTCGATGATGACGCCTACCGCCTGCGCGCCGCGCACCGCGCCCGGCTTGCTCAACTTCAGCCGCAGCCACTGCACCTGAAATTCCTCCAGCACGATCGCCGCACACCGCTCGGCCAGGGTCTCCACCAAGCCGAACTCCGACTGCTGCACGAACTCGATCAACCGCTTGCTCACCGCCTTGTAGTTGAGCGTGTCGGCGATGTCGTCGCTGGCGGCCGGAATGCGATTGTCGAACCCCATCTCCAGGTCAAACCGCAACGTCTGCCGGATCCGCCGCTCCCAGTCGTAGATGCCGATCAGCGCATCGATGTCGAGACCTTCGATAAAGACTTTGTCCATTGAATAGGGAATCGAGAGTTGGGAATAGGGAATGGTGAAAAGCAAGACCAGCAACAGCGCGGCACAGAATGGACCGGAGAACGGCGTTTACGATTCCCGATTCCCGATTCTCGATTCCCGCGCCGCCGCTAGCGGCGCAAGCGTCGCCATATCCCAACGCGGCGTCACCTGCACCGCGGCATCGGCGTGCTCGCCGGCTTCCAGGCGCAGCGCGCCGGCGAAGGCAATCATGGCGCCGTTGTCGGTGCACAGGGCCGGGCGCGGGAAGCAGACCCGGCCGCCGCGGCGTTGCGCGGCCTCCTGCAGGCGGGCCCGCAGGCGCTTGTTGGCGCCCACGCCGCCGGCCACCACCAGGGTGTTGCAATCGGCGGCGTCCAGCGCGCGCAGGCACTTGATCGCCAGCGTCTCCACTACCGCGTCCTCGAACCCGCGCGCGATGTCGGCGCGGGTGGTGTCGGACTGGTCGCTGCCGCGCCAGGCCAGCAGCACCTGGGTCTTGAGCCCGCTGAAACTGAAGTCCAGCCCGGGGCGGTCGGTCATCGGCCGCGCGAACTTGTAGCGCCCCGGCGTGCCGGTTTCGGCCAGCGCCGCCAGCTGCGGGCCGCCCGGATACGGCAGCCCCATCATCTTGGCAGTCTTGTCGAAGGCTTCGCCGGCGGCGTCGTCCAGCGTTTCGCCCAACACTTCATACGCGCCCAGCGCCTTCACCGAGACCAGCTGGGTATGGCCGCCAGATACCAGCAGTGCCACGAACGGCGGCTGCGGCGGGTCGTCTTCCATCAACGGGGCCAGCAAATGGCCTTCCATGTGGTGCACGCCGATCGCCGGCACTTCCAGCGCCCAGGCCAGCGCGCGCGCCACCCCCGCACCTACTAGTAAGGCACCGACCAGGCCGGGGCCGGCGGTATAGGCCACCCCGTCCAGCTCATCGATGCGCAACCCGGCCTCGTCCAGGGTCTGGCGGATCAGCGGCAGCAGCTTGCGCACATGGTCGCGGCTGGCCAGCTCCGGCACCACGCCGCCGTATTCGGCATGCAGCGCGATCTGGCTATAGACCGCATGGGCACGCAGCGCCGGCACGCCGGACAACGCGGTGTCGTACACCGCCACTCCGGTCTCATCGCAGGATGATTCGATCCCAAGCACTTTCATGACAGTTCGGCAGGCAGGTTCATGGGCGACATTTTCGCAGCTTTTGCCGCGCGCAAACCGGTCTCCGCAGGTATGCTGCGCAACCGCGGAATGGCCCGCCAACTGCGGCAGCACGCACGTTCCGGCGCCCTCGATCCATTCGATTGCGCCAGGGGCTTGCAGGCCGTTCCCAAGTCGTTATAATGCGCGGCTCGCCGGGGCAACCCGGAAATTCCGTCACGCGAGTCCGCTCGCACCCGCCCGGGGCTCCCGGACGGAAATCCCATTATCTGGAGAACCCATGCCCAGCGTTAAAGTCCGCGAGAACGAGCCCTTCGAATTTGCGCTCCGCCGTTTCAAGCGCACCTGCGAAAAGGCCGGCGTGCTGGCCGAGACCCGCAAGCGCGAGTTCTATGAAAAGCCGACCCAGGAGCGTAAGCGTAAGGCTGCCGCTGCTGTGAAGCGTCAGCTGCGTCGCTCGTCGCGCGACGTCACCAAGCGCCAGCGCTTGTACTGATCGATCGCGGTTCTTCGCCGGTGGGCAGGCGCTGTAGGCGCGGCCCCTCGGAGTAGAACCCAAGAGCCGGCACGCGTAAGCGTCGCCGGCTTTTTGTATTGGCCTGACGCGGCCGTGCGTGCCGAGGCAGTTGGCCCGGCCACCGCGTCGCTGCATTCACGCCGGTTACCCGCCATCTCGGCGGCGCCTGTCGGCGATCCCCCTTACGTCACCCAGGAGTACAGCATGTCCCTCAAGCAACAGCTCACCGAAGACATGAAGGCTGCGATGAAGTCCGGCGACAAGCACAGCCTGGGCGTGATCCGGCTGATCAATGCCGCGATCAAGCAGAAGGAAGTGGACGAGCGCGTCGAAATGGACGATGCCGCCGTCATTGCCGTGCTCGACAAGATGGTCAAGCAGCGCAAGGACTCGGTGACCCAGTACGAAGGCGCCGCCCGCGAGGATCTGGCACAGATCGAGCGCGAGGAAATCGTGGTGATCGAGCGCTACCTGCCGGCCAAGATGGGCGAAGCCGAGATCGTGGCCGCGATCCAGGCGGCCGTCGCCGAGACGGGCGCCAGCAGCCCTGCCGATATCGGCAAGCTGATGGGCGCACTCAAGCCCAAGCTGGCCGGTCAGGCCGACATGGGCCTGGTGTCCACGCTGGTGAAGAAGCAGCTGGCCGGCTGAGGCCGATCAACCGGCATGCCCTGCGCCGATGGCCGGGGCATGCAGGCGGCGGGCGCGCTGCTGCTGCCGCGCGCGTCGAGCCCGCGTGGTGCGATGACGACGCGCGCCGGTGATGGGCCTTCGCCTTCCGAGTGGATCGCAGCTAGGCGGTATGCGAGGCCCCGGTGCGTCGCACGGTTACATCAGTCGCAGCGGTTGAACCATCGCCTCGTTGCTACGAACGCGCACTGCGCGCTGCCGAGTCCGCGCATATCGGTACGCCGCCGCACGTCTTCTAAGCCGCACGACGTCATCGACGCCGCAGTGCTGCTGGTACATCGCTGATCACTGATCCGTACTGCTGTTGCCACTGCCTTTTCTGTTCCGAGAACAACGGCGCGCAAGCGACGATGTGGCTCCGGCTCCAGCAAATGGCCAATGCACATTGCATCTGCGCGCCTCATACCGTTGGTTCGCCGTAAGTCCGACACTGCGCTGCAGTGTGGCAAGGCTCGCACCGATTTTTCTGCACGCGTCTGCGACCTATCGCAGACAGGAATCAACGCTGCGCGCTGAGGTCAACCACGCATCGCACGGCAGGCGCCGCAAGTGATGTGCAGCACTCAACGATGCGCTGATATTGGCCCAGCCGGCAGCGCGCCACCGGCACATGCCCTTACCTGATCTCGCAGCCAACGCTGCACGACATCCTCCAGCATCGATTTTTTCACCATGCCTTCGATCCCGCCCTGCTAGAACGGTGATGCCAGCGCAGGCGCAGGCCAGGCACTCCGCATACCGGCCTGGCCCTTGAATCCTGCACACGCCACGGTATGCGCCAAGGATTCTCCGCCGGTGACGACATTCTCCACCGAACACCTGCAAAAGCACCTGACCCGCGTGCAGCGCAGCCTGCCCATGGCGCTGTTCAATCGCTTTCTCGAAATCGACGTGATGACCCAGGCCGCGTCGTTGTCGTTCTATGCGCTGCTGTCGCTGGCGCCCTTGCTGGTCTTGCTGCTGTGGCTGACGGCCTCGCTGTATCCACCCGCGCAGGAAGCGCTGGTGCAGCAGATCGCGCAACTGGCCGGCGGCAGCGCGGCAGAAGTCGCCGATACGGTGATCCGCAATGCCACCGACCAGCCCGGTGTGGGCTCGCTGGCCGGGCTGTGGAGCACGCTGCTGCTGTTCATCGGTGCCACTGCGGTCTTTGCGCAGCTGCAGAACGCACTCAACCTGATCTTCCGTACCGACAAGCAGCGCCTGGACGGCATCATGGCGTGGCTGAAGAAGCGTGTATTTTCCTTCGGCGTGATCCTGGCGCTGGGCTTCCTGCTGATCGTCTCGATGATCGCCACTACCGCCTTGCAGGTGGTCTTCGCGCGACTGCCCTCGGTGCTACCGGCCGTGGGCTATGTCACCACGCTGGCACTGTATTCGCTGGCGTTCGCGTTCCTGTACCGCTACCTGCCCGATCGCACCGTCAATTGGCGCCAGGCCTTCGTGGGCGGCGTCATTACCTCGCTGCTGTTTGCGCTGGGCCGCTACGCGATCGGCGTGTACATCGCCAAGGCTGCGCCCGGCAGTGCGTACGGCTCGATGGGCACGCTGGTGATCCTGCTGGTGTGGATGTACTACGCCTCAGTGGTGTTCTTCATCGGCGCGCTGCTCACCGCAGTGATCGATGAGCGCGTGCGCTCGCACCGCAAACTGCGCGATGCCGGCGTGGACCCGGAGCATCCGCCCGAGATCGCTGCTGTGCCGGCCACACCGGCTTCCACCGAGACGCCGTTGCGCAGCTGAGCCCAACCGTGGGCGCTCGGCTGCGGATGAAGACGCGCTGAGACAGGCCCGAGCCGGGCGCGAGGGATTATCCTAGCGGGATGGCCCGCATCCCAGACGCGTTCATCGACGAACTGCTCGCACGCACCGACATCGTCGAGGTGGTGGGCGGTCGCGTGCCGCTCAAGCGCCAGGGCAAGGAGTATTCGGCGCGCTGCCCGTTCCATGACGAGCGCTCGGCCTCGTTCACCGTGTCGCCGACCAAGCAGTTCTATCACTGCTTTGGCTGCGGCGCGCATGGCACCGCGATCAGCTTCCTGATGAATTACGACCGCCTGGAATTTCTCGACGCGGTGGATGAGCTGGCCAAGCGCGCCGGCATGGAGATTCCGCGCGAGACCCAGCAGCGCACCCCGCAACAGCAGGATGACAGCCGCGAGTTGTACTCGGCACTGGAGGCGGCGACCAAGTTCTTCCAGCGTCAGCTCGAAGGCAGCGACCGTGCCCGCGACTATCTGGATGGGCGCGGCGTGGATGCCGAAAACCGCGCGCGTTTCCAGATCGGCTACGCACCGGATGGCTACAGCGCCCTGAAGGACACGCTGGGCACCGATGCGCGCCGCATGAGCGTGCTCGAACGTGCCGGGCTGTTTTCCAAGAACGACCGCGGGCATGTCTACGACAAGTTCCGCGACCGGGTGATGTTCCCCATCTTCGACCGCCGCGGCCGCGTCATTGCCTTCGGCGGGCGCATCATGGGCGCGCCGGCCGATGGCCGCGACCCGGGGCCCAAATACCTCAATTCGCCGGAAACCGCGCTGTTCCACAAGGGCCGCGAGTTGTACGGCCTGTGGCAGGTGCGCCAGGCCAACCAGAAGATCGAACGGCTGATCGTGGTGGAGGGCTACATGGACGTGGTCTCGCTGTTTCAGTTCGGCGTGACCCAGGCGGTGGCCACGCTGGGCACGGCGACCACGCCGGAACACGCCGAGCTGTTGTTCCGCAATGCGCCGGACGTGTACTTCTGTTTCGATGGCGACAACGCCGGGCGCAAGGCCGGCTGGCGTGCGCTCGAGTCGGTGCTGCCGCGGATGAAGGACGGCCGGCAGGCGTTCTTCCTGTTCCTGCCCGACGGCGAGGACCCGGACACCATCGTGCGCAAGGAAGGCGCGCAGGCCTTCGATGCGCGCCTGAAACAGGCCACGCCGCTGTCGCAGTTCTTCTTCGACGAAATGTCGCGCGAGATCAACCTGCATACGCTGGATGGCAAGGCACGCCTGGCCGAGCGTGCCAAGCCGATGCTGGCGCAGATTCCCGAAGGCGCGTTCGGCGACCTGATGAAGCAGGAACTGGCGCGCATGACGGGCGTTGGGGCGAGCATGTCCGCGCAACACTCCCCGCCAAAAGCGCGGCCGCCCGCGCGCATGGGTGCGCCCACGCAGAAACGCAGCCTGGTGCGTGCGTCGATCGCCATCCTGCTGCAACAGCCGTCATTGGCGATGAGCCTGGAAGGCGACCACGATTTTTCCGGTCTGCGCCTGCCCGGCATCGAGTTGTTGATGGAGCTGCTGGCGCTGGTACGGCAACGGCCGGAAATCAGCACCGGCGCGCTGCTGGAACACTTCGCCGAGCGCGAGGAACTGGTCGCGCTGCAGAAGCTGGCCGCGCAGGAGCTTCCCGGCGACGAGCACAGCTGGGCGATCGAGTTGCACGACGTCGTCGCCCAGCTCGACAAGCAATTGCTGCGTCAGCGCGTGGAAGAACTGCAAGCCAAACAGCGCGCGCAGGGCCTGGACAACACCGACAAGTACGAAATGCGCGAGTTGCTCAAGGCGCTCGCAGCGTTGTGATGCCGCTACGCCTGCGCCACGCGGTCTGGATGCTCCTGCTGCTCGCTGGCAGCGCGCTGGCACAGTCCGCACCGCCCTACCGCCCGCGCGCGGTGCTGAGCGCCGGCCAGCCATCGCAGGCGCAATTGCGCGAGGCAGCCGCCAACGGCGTCACGACCGTGATCGACTTGCGTGGCCCGGACGAAGCGCGCGGCTACGACGAAACCGCAAGCGCGCACGCCCTGGGCCTGCGCTATGTGCGCCTGCCGATCCGCACTGCAGCCGGCCTCACGCCGGACAACGTGCGCGCATTGCAGCGCGTGCTCGACCAACAAGCCCAGGGCAAGGTGTTGCTGCATTGTGCAAGCGGCAATCGGGCCGGCGCGTTGTTGGCGCTGCTCGCCGCACGCGAGGGCGCCAGTGCCGAACAGGCCCTGCAGATCGGGCGCGATGCCGGCCTGCAACCATCACTGGAACCGGCGGTGCGCGAACGCCTGCAGCCACCGCCGCCGCAGTGACGCATCTGTTGCGCCGGCATCGGCCGGTGCAGCAGCACATCGTAGAATGGTCCGCGACAGGCGCTTGCGCGCCGCCCCTGGGACCTCGATGAAGAAGCTGCTGGCGCGGTTGCGCGTTGATCCATTCACCCTGGCGCTGCTGTGCACGGTCACGCTGGCCTCGCTGCTGCCGGTCACCGGCACCGCGGCCGCGATCATGGACGACGTCACCGACGTGGCGATCGCCGCGCTGTTCTTCCTGCACGGCGCGCGGCTCTCGCGCGAAGCGGTCAAGGCCGGCGCGCTGCATTGGCGGCTGCATCTGGTGATTCTAGCCTGCACCTTCGTGCTGTTCCCGCTGCTGGGCCTGTTGTTCAAGCCGCTCGCGCATCTGGCGCTGACGCCGGAGTTGTACATCGGCGTGCTGTTCCTGTGCGCCCTGCCCTCCACCGTGCAGTCCTCGATCGCGTTCACCTCGATGGCGCGTGGCAATGTGCCGGCAGCCGTCTGCGCGGCCTCACTTTCGAGTTTGCTGGGCGTGTTTTTCACCCCGCTACTGATGGGCGCAATGGTCGGCAGCCAGGGCGCAATGGCGCACCCGGCCGAGGCCATCGGCAAGATCCTGCTGCAGCTGCTGGTACCGTTTCTGGCCGGACATTTCATGCGCCCGTGGATCGGCGCGTGGGTAGAACGTCATCGCGCAGTGCTGCGTTACACCGACCAGGGCACCATCCTGCTGGTGGTGTATACCGCCTTCAGCGCCTCGGTCAACGAAGGCCTGTGGCAGAAGACACCGCTGCCAGCCTTGCTCGCCGTGCTGGGCGCTGCAGCGCTGTTGCTGGCGGTGGCCATGCTGTCAATCACCTTCATCGCACGCCGCCTGCGCTTCAACCGCGCCGATGAAATCGCCATCGTGTTCTGCGGCTCAAAGAAGAGCCTGGCCACCGGCGTACCGATGGCCAAGGTGATGTTCGCCGGCGGCGGCCTCGGCGCGATCGTGTTGCCGATCATGCTGTACCACCAGCTGCAGCTGATCGTGTGCGCGTTCGTGGCCGCGCGTTATGCGCGCACCGCACCGGACCCGCAGCCCGATAGCAGCCGCCACTAGGCGCATTCAGCGCATCGCGATTGTGACCGAATGATGACGCACTGCTGCATTCGCGCCGATCCAACGATGCGTACGGCGGGACGGCGGTTCGCATTGTCCGGCGTGTGACGCATCAAAGTCAGTGACAGTGGGAGGACGTACGCGGCGGAGCCTGCAAGGGCTGCTCGACGGCGCGTTCGGGCATCTCCTCCACGCAAAGGCTTTCCCATGGCACTGTCATTTCGTTCGCCGTCTCCCGCGCTGCTTGCGCTGTCTGCCGTCCTAGCGACGCTGACCGCCTGCGATAAGCCGACTCCATCAGCGGTCAACGCGCCGCCCGCGGCCGCCGCACGCCCGGCCGTGCCGTCCGGCATTCATTGGCAGGAAGGCAAGCTTGACGAAGCCCTCGCAGAAGCCAAGAAAACCGGCAAACCCTTGCTGCTGTACTGGGGCGCGGTTTGGTGCCCGCCGTGCAATCGGCTCAAGTCCACCACCTTCAAGGACCCGGCCTTCATCGCGCAGGCCCAGCAATTCATTGCGGTGCACCTGGATGGCGACCTGGAAGAAGCCCAGGCGGCGGGTGAACGCTTCGCGGTCAAGGGATATCCGACCATCATCATGCTGCGCCCGGATGGCACTGAAATCACACGGCTGATCGGCGACACCACGACGGCGCAACTAATCGACAGCCTGCACACGGCCACCCAGCTCAGCAGCGGCACCCAACAGCTGCTGCAGCTGGCGCTCAAGCAGCCCGCCTCCCTGAAGCATGAGGAATGGGCGCTACTCGCCAACTACGCTTGGCTTTATGACAATCACCTGGTCGACGCCAAGGAGGCGCCCCGCGTTCTGGCCGCGTTGGCAAAGGCAGCGCCACAGCCAGCACTGCAACGGCAATTCCAACTCCAGGCGGTGCTCATCGCCAAGCAGAAGCCGGTCGCAGATCCGGCCACCTACGCGTTACTGCAGGCGGTGCTCGCCGACCCGGCAGAGGTTCGCGACAATCTCCATGTCCTGCTGCCCAATGCCGCCACGCTGGTTGCCGCCTCCACCGCCGATCCAGGCAAGCGCGCCACCTTGTCGCAGGCATTCGAGCAGGTGCTGACGCGCGCCTATGCCGACCCCACGCTGCCGATCAGCGACCGCTTGCGCACCGCGTCTGCGACGATCGACCTCGCGCGCCTGGCTCAGGGGCAGACCGATGAGACGAACGAGAAAAAACCCAAGCCGCCCTTGCCGGCGGCTGTGGTCGAAACCGTGCATCAGCGCGTGCAGTGGGCCGTGACGGCCGCCAAAACTGCCGAGGAGCGTCAATCCACCATCGCCGATGCCATGCACCTGTTGGTCGATGTCGGCGACAACGACGCAGCAGAAAAATTGCTGACGGCGGAGTTGGGCCGCACCAAGACGCCGTCTTACTACATGCCGTACCTGGGTCATCTGGCCGAGGACCGCGGCGACAGCAAGACCGCACTGTCCTGGTTCAAGAAGGCCTACGAAACCCCCGGTAGCGAGGGAAATGTCCTGTATCGCGGCATGACCTATCTGGATGCGCTGATCCGGCTCAATCCGGACGATGCTGCAGGCATCGAGGCGCTGACGACTCAGGTGATCGGTGACCTGGCACACCAGACCGACGGCCACCTGCGCGAAAACCGCAGACACTTCGATCCGGTGGCCGAAGCGCTGAAAGCCTGGGGCAAACAGCACCCTGGGCAAGGCAAGGCCATGCTGGCACGGCTGCATCAGAAAGCGCAGACCCTCTGCGGCAACAAGACCGAATGCGTTGCCTGGCTAGGCTAGGACCTGGAAGCGACGTAGCACGGCGCGAGAGACATGATCGGGCACTGGCGAGCACGCGCATCCCGCGGCTCGCCAGAGTGACACCTGGTGCTAACGCACCCACGGCAGCACCAGGTGATCGACCATCAGGAACGCGAACAGCGCCATCAGATACACCACCGAGTAGCCGAACATCTTCATCGAGAACAGTTCGTCCGGCGGGTCGAGCATGCGCCACGCGTACCAGAGAAACACCGCGTTGAGCACCACCGCACCGCCCAGATAAAACGCCCCACTCATGCCCACGGCCACCGGCAGCAGCGTCACGATGGCCAGAAGCACGGTGTACACCAGGATCTGCTTGCGCGTATGCGGCACGCCATGGGTCACCGGCAACATCGGGATCGCCGCCTTGGCGTAATCGGCACGCCGGAAGATGGCCAGGGCCCAGAAATGCGGCGGGGTCCAGATGAAGATGATCAACACCAGCAGCGAGGCATTGATCCAGTCGGCGCTGGTGGGCAAACCGGTCACTGCCGCCCAGCCCAGCATCGGCGGCGTGGCACCGGCCAGCCCGCCGATCACGATGTTCTGTGAGGTCGCGCGCTTGAGATACACGGTGTAGATCACCGCATAGCCGATCAGCGAGGCAAAGGTGAGCACGGCGGTGATGACGTTCACCCAGACCACCAGGATGGTCATCGAGATCACGATCAACACGCTGGCGAAGGCCAGCACCTGCGCGGGCCGTACCTTGCCCACCACCAATGGGCGCCAGGAGGTGCGTGCCATCTGCGCGTCGATCTTGGCGTCGAGCAGCTGGTTGATGGCCGCCGCCGCCGATGCCGCCAGCCAGATACCCAAAAAGCCGAGCGCGCCGGTGCGTACCTGTAGCCAGGTCGGCATGCCGGGGATGGCCAGGAACATGCCGACCAGCGCGGTGAACACGATCAGTGCCACCACCTTCGGCTTGGTCAGGTCCCAGTAGTCGCGTGCGCTGACAGCCATCATCACTCCGGCGCGCGCAGCCGCGCCAACAGCGAGACCAGCACGAACAGCAACGCGACCGCGCCACCGTTGTGCAACACCGACACTTCCAGCGGCAGCGCCAGCTTCACGTTGAGCATGCCCAGCGTCACCTGCACCACCACCAGCAACGCCAGCGCGCCGGCCCACACACGCATGCCGGGCGAACGCGACAGACGCCATGCCAGCCACCACAGATACAGCGCGGTGGCGATCGCCCACAAGCGGTGTGCCATCTGGATAGCGATGCGCGCCGCGCCGTCCAGCACGCCGCCTTCGTAATCCACACCGATCCCGCGCCAGAGCGTGAAGCCCGCGCGGAAGTCATGCGGTGGCCACCACTGGCTCACGCACTTAGGGAAATTGTCGGCAGACCAACTGCCACCGCCACACGCCAGTGCCGCGTAGTTGGCGCTGACCCAGCCACCCAGCGCGATCTGCAGCCCCAGCACCGCCACGCCCAGACGCAGCAGCCATTTCAGGCGCGCGGCATCGGCCAGCGTGATCGGCAGGTGGGTCGCACGCCAGGCCATCCACACCAGCAGCGAGAACATCAGCATGCCGCCGAGCAGATGCCCCATCACCACGATGGGCTTGAGCAGCAGCGTCACCGTCCACATGCCCAGCAGGGCCTGGAAGATCACCACCGCCAGCGTCAGGACGGCAGCGCGGGCCAGATCGATATTGCTCCAGCGCAGCGCCGCCAGCAGCAGGATGGCTTCGCCAGCGGCCGCCACGCCCATCGCCAGCCCGTGCCAGCCGGACATGTACAGCGGGATCGACAGCGCGACCAGGGCCGCGGCGGACACCACCTGCGCAATGCCCGCACGCCGGCGACGCGCGGCCAGCAGCGTCAGTACCAGCACTTCAACGCCCAGCGCGCCAGCCAGGAAGCGGTGCACCTGCTCACGCCAGGCCTTGTGCGACTCTAGCGGGCGGATTTTGCTGGCCACGTGCGTGTTGGCTTCGTCGCTGGTCTGCGGCCAGGTGACGCGGCCATAGCAGGTGGGCCAGTCCGGGCAGCTCATGCCGGCATCGGACAGCCGCACGAACGACCCGAACAGGATCGTGCTGGCCGTGAACAGGGCAGCCAGCCAGGCCATGCGGTGGAAGTGCCGGAACAACGCCGGTGGCGCAAACAGATTCATCGAAACGGGCTCACATCAGTTTCAGCAGCTTGACCAGATCCGCACGCAGACCGGCCGGGTCGAAACCCGGGGCGTAGCGCAGGATCACGAAGCCGTTGGGGTCGATCACATACACCGGCACGCCGGCGGCATCATTGGCACGGGGCAACGCCTGGCGCAGGCGCGCATCGTCGCGAAGCACGCGTAACTCCGGCATCGCCGGCAGCCCGGCCGGTGGCGTGCCGATCCACAGCACCTCCACCTTGTCGGCGCGGTGCCCGAGCAATTGCCACACCTTGTCCAGTTCGGCCGCCAGCGCCAAGCACGGCTGCGTGCAGCCGGCAGGCGGCGCCAGGGCGATCCGCCACATGCGCTCACCCGGTGCCCATGCGTACGCGCTGCCGTCCGCACGCAGCGGCGTCAACGCGCGCAGGTCTGCGGGCGGAGCAAGCAGTTCGCCATGGTTACGCATCGCCGCCGGTTGCCAGCCAGAGAAGCGCAGCACGCCGGCCAGCAACATCGAGCCGAAGAACAGCACCGCCAGGGCGATCAGCATCCTGCGGCCGCGATTGACCGACTGCGGCGTGGCCGATGTGGATGGGGTCATGCCCGCGATTTTCTCATGCCGGGGGCGTCAGTGCCCGCGTCGATGACGGCGACGCGCACGCCACGACAACAGCGCCGCGGTGATCAGCACGGCCAGCGCCAGGCCGAACCATTGCACCGCGTAACCCAAGTGCCGCGCGGGTGGAAGCGTGTTGACCAGTAACTGCAGATCGCGCGCATAACCAACCGGAACGGCAGGATCCAGGCGCAATACCTGCGACGAAATGTCGCGCCTGTGCAAGGCCTGCTGCAACGCCTGCGGCTCCAGGCGAACCGCCAGCCAGGTCTGTGCCTGGGCGGTGCTGGCCAGTGCCGCACCAACCGCAAGCCCGGCCGACGGCGGCGCAGTCAACAACCCCTGCACTGCCTGGCTGCCGTGCAACGCGGTCACGGTCGGCAATTGCCGCGTGGCAGGCACCGGCAACCAGCCCAGATCCACCAGCACCGTTGCAGGGCTGCCTTCCGGCGCGGCCAGCTGGTAGACGCGCACACCGGCGCGCCCTCCCTGCAACTGGTTGTCCAACAACACCTGCTGCGGCAGAAAGCGCACGCGCCCGCTGACCCATGCCAGCGCGCGCGGCGCGGCCAGCGCCTGTACCAGGGTCATCGGCGTCTGCCGCACATGGGCGGCACGCTCCAGCAGCTGCTCCTTGGCCTGCATGCGCTGCAGCTGCCACTGCCCCAATGCGGCAAATCCAGCGCTCACCGCCAGTGCCAGACACCAGCCGAGCACGCCCGTGTGCTTGCGCATCATGACAATCGGCGCAAAAAGGCGTGCAATGCCGGCACCACGTCGACGACCACCGGGGCTGTTGTGAACGATTCGCTCAAGACGCTGCTGATTGTCGCCTTCCTGATCGTCATCCTATGGAACCTGGGCGCCGGGCTCTACTACCTGCTCACCGACCGCGGCCAGACCAAGCGCACGGTCAACGCATTGACCTGGCGCATCGGCTTGTCGGTGGCATTGATCGCGCTGGTGATCCTGGGCATTTACACCGGCTGGATCAAACCGCATGGCGTGGGGCGCTGAAGAGCCGGGAATCGAGAATCGGGAGTTGGGAATCGTGCATAGCAAATGCGCGACAGCTCGTGCGATTCCCCATTCCCGATTCTCTATTCCCTGCCCTCAAAGCACATACACAAACAGGAACAGCGCCAGCCACACCACGTCGACGAAGTGCCAGTACCACGCGGCGGCTTCGAAGGCGAAATGGTTGTCGCGGCTAAAGTGGCCCTTTGCCGCGCGCAGCCACATCACCGCCAGCATGATCGTGCCCAGCAGCACATGCATGCCGTGGAAGCCGGTGAGCATGAAGAAGGTCGAGCCGTAGATGCCCGAGCCCAGCGTGAGATTGAGTTCGGTGTAGGCGTGGATGTATTCCTCCGCCTGCAGGAACAGGAACACGCAACCCAACAGCACGGTCAGCCCCAGCCACAGCAATAGCGCGCCGCGTCGACCGCCTTTCAATGCGTGATGGGCAATGGTCAAGGTCACGCCGGAGCTGAGCAGGATCAGCGTGTTGATCAGCGGCAAGCCCCAGGCCGGAATGGTCTGGAACTGCCCGCCGATGGTGCCCGGGCCATTGGTCGGCCAGGCTGCGGAATACCCATTCCACAGCAGTTCGTTGGTCATCACGCCATCGCCCTCGCCGCCCAACCAGGGCAGTGTCAGCACGCGCGTATAGAACAGCGCACCGAAGAAGGCGCCGAAGAACATCACCTCGGAAAAAATAAACCACACCATGCCCATGCGGAACGAGCCGTCCACCTGGCGGTTGTAGTGGCCGGCGTTGGACTCGCGAATCACGTCGCCAAACCACATGAACAACGTCGCCAGCAACATGGCCACACCGGCGAAGAACGTCCAGCGCCCCCATCCGGCGTCGTTGAGCCAGCTTGCCACGCCGATCATCATCACGAACATCGCAATGGAGCCGACAAAGGGCCACTTGCTTTGGGTCGGGACGAAATACGCGTCGGCGTTGGGACTGTGGTCGGCCATGGCGTTGCTTCCGTGTCGGTATGAGTGGGCGATCGATTACGGCGCGGCACGCGGGGCGCTGGCTGCGCCGCCGCCTTGCAGTTCCGAGGTCAGCGTGTCATTGCGATAGAACGTGTAGGACAAGGTAATGGTGGTCACTTCCGGCGGCAGCGCCGGGTCCACGATGAAGCGCAGCGGCATGTCGCGTGTTTCGCCGGCCTGCAGCGTCTGCGCGGTAAAACAGAAACATTCGGTCTTGTTGAAGTAGCCCGACGCCCGCGACGGTGCCACCGAAGGCACTGCACTGCCCACCACTGCCCGTGCGCTGTCATTGCGCGCGAAATACTGCGCTTCGTTGAGCTCGCCGGGCACCACGTCCATGGTCATCTGCTCGGGATGGAAGGTCCACGGAAGTTTCGAATTGACACCGGCATCGAACTCCACCCGCACCGTGCGCTTGCCGGCCGCCACCGCGTTGGACGCGCCTTCGCGGGCACTGCCCGGCGCACGCTCCATGCGGATGCCGAATACTTTTTCACAGGCGATGCGATACAGCGGCACCAGCGAGAACGTCAGCACAAACACACCCAGCACCACGCCCAGCAGCTTGAACAAGCCGGCAGTGGGCGTGTGCGTGGGCAGACGCGTACTCACCGGCCAATGACCCCCGACGCGATGAAGCCGGCATAGATCAGCAGCGCAATGATGCCCACCGTGATGGCGGTACGGCGCACCGCGCGCCGCTGTTGCGCTTGCCGTTCGGCAGCGGAGAGCATGCGTGCCACCGCGGGTGCCGGCGTCGACTCAGTGGCCGATGTCTTCATGCGCAAGATCTCCAGGCTTGATCACCGGCGGCACGGTGAAGGTATGCGCCGGGGCGGGCGACGGCACCGTCCACTCCAATCCCTTGGCCCCTTCCCACGCGCGCGCATCGGCCTTGGCGCCACTGCGCAACGAGGCGAACAAGATGCCGGCCATCAGGAACGGGGTGGCGAACATGCCGAATGCACCGATCGAACTGATCAGATTCCAGTCGGCAAATACCACGTTGTAATCGGGAATACGCCGCGGCATGCCGGCCAGGCCCAGGAAGTGCTGCGGGAAGAACAACAGGTTGACAAAGATCATCGTCCACCAGAAATGGAACTTGGCCCAGGTCTCGTTGTACATGCGCCCGGTCCATTTCGGCCACCAGTAATACACCGCCGCGATCAGTGCGAACACCGCGCCAGTCACCAGTACGTAATGGAAATGCGCCACCACAAAGTAAGTGTCGTGGTACTGGAAGTCCGCCGGCACGATCGCTAGCATCAGGCCCGAGAAACCACCGATGCTGAAGAGGATCACGAACGCCACCGCCCAGAGCATCGGCGATTCGAAGGTGAGCGATCCCTTCCACATCGTGCTGACCCAGTTGAACACCTTCACCCCGGTCGGAATGGAGATCAGCATCGTGGCGAACATGAAATAGATTTCGCCACCGAGCGGCATGCCCACGGTGAACATGTGGTGCGCCCACACGATGAAACTCAGGAAGGCGATCGCCGCGATTGCGTAGACCATCGCCTGGTAACCGAACAACGGCTTGCGGCTGAAGGTGGGGATGATTTCGCTGACCACGCCGAACGCCGGCAGGATCATGATGTACACCTCCGGGTGCCCGAAAAACCAGAAGATGTGCTGGTACATCACCGGGTCGCCGCCGCCGGCCGCATTGAAGAAGCTGGTGCCGAAAAACTTGTCGGTGAGCAGCATGGTCACCGCGCCGGCCAATACCGGCATCACCGCGATCAGCAGGAAGGCGGTGATCAGCCACGCCCAGCAGAAGATCGGCATCTTCAGTAGGTCGATGCCGGGCGCGCGCATGTTGAGCACCGTGGCGATGATGTTGATTGCGCCCATGATCGAACTGACGCCGGCCACGTGAATCGCAAACACACTGAAGGCCACGTTGTAGCCGCCTTGCAACGACAACGGCGGGTACAGCGTCCAGCCACCGGCAGGCGCGCCGCCGGGCAGGAACAAGGTGAGCAGCAGCAGAGTGAAGGCCACCGGCAGCAGCCAGAACGACCAGTTGTTCATGCGGGGCAACGCCATGTCCGGCGCGCCGATCTGCAGCGGAATCATCCAGTTTGCCAGGCCGACGAAGGCCGGCATCACGCCACCGAAAATCATCACCAGTGCATGCACGGTGGTCATCTGGTTGAAGAATTCCGGCTTCACGAATTGCAGGCCTGGCTGCATCAATTCGGCGCGGATCACCACGCTCATCGCAGCGCCGATGATGAACATCACGAAGGAAAACAGCAGATACAGCGTGCCAATGTCCTTGTGATTGGTCGAGAAGAACCAGCGCTCGACGAAACCGGGCTGGTGGTGTCCGTGGTGATCGACTGCGGTGTGCGCCATGACGGAACGACCTCTGCGAAGCGATGCGGTTGCGAGCGATTAGAGAGCGGCGGACGGTGCGGCAGATGCTGTGCCGGCTGCCGGTGTAGCCTCTGCTGACGGTGCGGCGGCCCCCGGTGCGTCCGCTGGCATCGCCGGTGCTGTAGGCGCTGTCGGCGTTGCAGCGGGTGCTGCGGCCGGCGCGCCTGCCGCGCTACGACGCGATGCGAGCCAACGTTGGAATTCCGCCTTGGGCAGCGCTTCGACCACGATCGGCATGAAGCCATGGTCCTTGCCGCACAACTCGGCGCATTGCCCACGATAGACGCCGGGCTTTTCGATATTGGTCCAGGCTTCGTTGACGATGCCCGGAATGGCATCCTGCTTCCAGCCCAGCGCCGGCACCCACCAGGCGTGGATCACGTCATCGGCAGTGATCACGAAGCGGATCTTGGTATCGACCGGCAACACCAGCCGGTTGTCTACATCCAGCAGGTAGTGCGGCTGCGACGCGGCGGTGGGGCGCTCGCCACTTTGGCGGATCCGGTCGGATTCGCGCGCGAGACGGCTGGTGAACTCGACGCCCTGCCCCAGGTATTCGTACTTCCACATCCACTGATACCCGGTGACCTTGACGGTCATTTCCGACTCGCGGGTGTCGTACATCGCAATCAGTTTGGCGGTCGCCGGCCATGCCATGGCGATCAGCACCAGCACCGGAATCACCGTCCACAGCACCTCTGCCTTGGTGTTGTGACTGAATTGCGCAGCCACCGCGCCCTTGGATTTGCGGAACTTGAAGATCGCATAGCCCATTGCGCCGAACACCAACGCGCCGATGACCACGCACACCCACAGCGCCACCATGTGGGCTTCATAGGCCATGCGCGCGGTCTGGGTGACCCCGCGGCCCATGTTGAGCTGCCATTCCTTGGGATCGGCTGATTGCGCCCAGGCAGCCGGCGCACCTGCAAGCGCCAACACGGCCGAGCCACATTTCATGTACGTCGCGTTCCAGCTGCTGCGTTGCGTCATTGCCTAGACCCTTACGTCATCGGTGACGGCCATTGGCGGCCGCGAGCAAGCGTTTCAGCGTATCTGCCAGTTCCACACGTTCGGCCGGCCCGAGAAAGCTCCCGATCTCGATCTGCCTGCCGCTGCTCACCAGCAACACCCTGTCGTCGCGTTCCGTGCGCAACCGCACCCAGTGCGGATGTGCCTGAAACGCTGGTGGCGCACGCCCGGAAGGAAACACTTCAACTACCGTTTCCCTCACCCGGATCGCTTCTACACGCTCGCCGCTTCGCCACAACTGCCGCAGCGCCAGCGCCACCACACCACTGTGCAACAGGGCGAACACCGGCGCGAACGCATTGCCGGTCCACCACCCCAGGCCTGCAAACAACCACATCGTTCCCGCCAACACCGCAAACAACTGCACGAATTGCCTGGCACTCATTGCCCGCGGAGGCCGTAACCGCACCTGCGTCCCAACCCCTTCGGACATCAACGGCAGTACTTCGATCATGGCAACACGCAGCGGACTGCGGGAATGTCCCGATGGTAGTCCCGGGCGAACGCATGCGGCAAGCGTTTCGCGCGAATCACCGATGCTGCACTGCAGCTAAAAACTGCGCGAAAAATCAATCACTTCCCGCTAGCGGGGGTTTTATCGCGGCGCGCGCGTGGGCGATCACGGCGTTGCGCGACGGCATGCACAAAACGGCAGAAAAGCTGCCGCTTCCACACAAGTGCGCAGCCGTGCGGGCTCTCTAGAATGAGCGCGGATTCCCAGGCACCTTACGCATGAACGCCCAGCCAGACACGTTTGCCTCTTCCCACGCCGCGCGCCCACTGTTGGCGCCCGAACTGCCCGCCCCGCCCGGCGCCTTGCGTGCCGCTATCACCGCTGCCTGGCTCAAGGACGAAACCGAGCACGTCCGTGAATTGCTGGAGCAGGCGCGCTTGCCTGCCGCCGAGCAGGCCAAGGTGCAGGCGCTGGCCGCCGACCTGGTCACCCGGGTGCGCGCACGTGCACAGGATCAGGGCGCGATCGAAGCCTTCATGCGCCAATACGATCTGGGCAGCGAAGAAGGCGTGCTGCTGATGTGTGTGGCCGAAGCCTTGCTGCGCATTCCCGACCAGGACACCGCCGACAAGCTGATCCGCGACAAGCTGGGCGAGGCGGACTGGAAAAAACACGTGGGTGGCAGCGATTCGGTGCTGGTCAACGCATCCACCTGGGGCCTGATGCTCACCGGTAAGCTGGTGCAGCTCAACGACCTTACCCGCGCCGATGTGCCGGGCGCCTTCAAGCGGCTGATCGGCCGCGTCGGCGAGCCGGTGATCCGTTTGGCCGTGCGCCAGGCGATGAAGATCATGGGCCACCAGTTCGTCATGGGCCGCACCATCGGCGAGGCGCTGGCGCGTTCGCGCAAGGGTGACAACGCCAATTACCGGTATTCGTTCGACATGCTCGGCGAAGGCGCGCTGACCATGAAGGATGCGCAGCGCTATCTGCAGGCGTATCGCGATGCCATCCACGCCATCGGCCGCAGTGGCAGCTTCGTCGGTACCGACGTGTTCGCCGCGCCCAGCATTTCGATCAAATTGTCCGCGCTGTATCCGCGCTACGAACACGCCAAGCGCGCACGCGTGATGGCCGAGCTGGTTCCCGGCGTGCTGGAGCTGGCGCAACTGGCCAAGTCCTACGGCATCGGCTACACCGTCGATGCCGAAGAGGCCGACCGCCTGGAACTGTCGCTGGACATTATCGAAGCCACGTTCTCTGATCCATCGCTAGATGGTTGGGAGGGCTACGGGCTCGCAGTGCAGGCGTATCAGAAGCGCACGCTCTACACGATCGATTTCCTTGCCGATCTGGCGCGTCGCGTTGGCCGCCGCATTCCGGTGCGTCTGGTCAAGGGCGCGTATTGGGACGCAGAGATCAAGCGTGCGCAGATCGACGGCCACCCCGGGTATCCGGTATTTACCCGCAAGCAGAACACCGACGTGTCCTATCTGGCCTGCGCACGCCGCATGTTCGCGCACAGCGACACGCTGTACCCGATGTTCGCCACCCACAACGCCCAGACCATCGCTGCGGTGCGCGCGATCTCGGCAGGGAAAACCTACGAACACCAGAAACTGCACGGCATGGGCGATGACCTATATGCCGAGGTGATTCCGGCTGATCGGCTGGGATTGCCGTGCCGGGTGTATGCGCCGGTCGGCTCGCACGAAGACCTGTTGCCGTACCTGGTCCGTCGCTTATTGGAAAACGGCGCCAACTCCAGCTTCGTCAATCGCATCACCGATGAAGACGTCGCCATCGAAGACCTGATCCGCGATCCGGTCGAGGCGGTGTCCTCGTTTGCGTCCATCCCGCACCCCAAGATCCCGCTGCCGGCCGACCTGCTGCGCAGCCAGAACCAGAACAGGAAGAACTCCATGGGCGCCAACCTCGCCAACGATAACGATCTGCGGCAGCTGGCCGACCAACTCACCGCCGCAATCAAGCCGTGGAAGGCCGCGCCGCTGGTGCCGGGCGCCGTGATCACTACGCCAAGCGAAGCCGTGCTCAACCCGGCCGACCGCCGCGAGACAGTTGGCCACTGGCAACCTGCGGACCCGGCCACCGTGCAGAAGGCATTAGCGTCTGCAGCCGCCGCCCAGCCAGCCTGGAATCGCACGCCCGCCGCCAGCCGCGCCACCATCCTCGAACACGCCGCAGACCTGCTCGAGGCCCGCATGCCGGAGTTCATGGCGATCTGCGTCAAGGAAGCAGCCAAGACCCTGCCGGACGCCGTGGCCGAGGTACGCGAAGCCGTGGACTTCTTGCGCTATTACGCTGCACAGGCGCGTGCGCAGTTTGGTGCGCCTGAGCGCCTGCCGGGCCCCACCGGCGAATCCAACGAGCTGCAACTGCATGGTCGCGGCGTGTTCGTCTGCATCAGCCCCTGGAACTTCCCGCTGGCGATCTTCCTGGGCCAAGTGGCTGCGGCGCTGGCGGCAGGCAATACCGTCATCGCCAAGCCGGCCGAGCAGACCAACCTGGTGGGCTTTGCGGCGGTCAAACTCTTGCACGAAGCCGGCGTGCCGGAAGCCGCTGTGCAGTTCTTGCCCGGCGATGGCGCCACGGTCGGCGCCGCGTTGACCAACGATCCCCGCGTTGCCGGCGTCGCCTTCACCGGCTCCACCGATACCGCCCGCATCATCAATCGCACGCTCGCCGCGCGTGACGCCGCGATTGGTGTACTGATCGCCGAGACTGGCGGCCAGAATGCCTTCATCGCCGACTCGTCCTCGCTCCCGGAAGCCGTAGTCAAGGACGCCATCTCCAGCGCCTTCATCTCTGCTGGCCAACGCTGCTCGGCCGCCCGCGTGCTGTTCGTGCAGGACGACATCGCCGACAAGGTCATGACCATGCTCGCTGGCGCGATGGGCGAACTGAAAATCGGCGACCCGGCCCTGCTCTCCACCGACGTTGGCCCCGTAATCGACGCCGATGCCCTGAAGATCCTGGAAGAACACGCGAGCCGCATGGACAGCGAAGCACGCCTGATCGGCACGACCACGCTGGACAGCGCCACGGCACACGGCAGCTTCTTTGCTCCACGCGCTTACGAACTGAAGTCACTGGCGCAGCTGCAGCGTGAGATCTTCGGCCCCGTGCTGCACGTCATTCGCTGGAAAGCCGACCAGCTGGATGCGGTCATCGATCAGATCAACGCCACCGGCTATGGCCTCACCCTGGGCGTGCATTCGCGGATCGATGAGACCATCGAACGCATCACCTCGCGCGTGGCCGTAGGCAATGTTTACGTCAATCGCAACCAGATCGGCGCTGTGGTCGGGGTGCAGCCGTTCGGTGGTCAGGGACTGTCAGGCACCGGCCCGAAGGCCGGCGGCCCTCACTACCTGCTGCGCTTTGCCACCGAAAAGGTCGTCACCGTTAACACCACCGCAGCCGGCGGCAATGCTTCGCTGCTGACCTTGGGTGACTAAGGCCGGGAGTGCCGCACCTTGGTAGCTAGCTCTGCGATTAGTCCGTGGGCGTGGCAAGGCAACGCTCCCGAACGATCCTTGCAGGAAGCCTAGATGTAAAGAAGTACGTGTTCCATGACAGCCATAACTACTGGGAAAGCCCCAATTGTTATCGCATCACTAGAGTGCAGAAAGTTCGACTGCACATTTTCGCTCGTCGAATTTAGCGCTTGAAACAAGAAAACCCCTCAGAAGCGGGGTTTTCTTTTGGCGCAACGGATAGGCCTCGCCGAGCGCAAAACGGCTGTGGATCTACGCGCAGCCGATGCCTCAGCACATGATTCAAAACTAGTATGGCTTAGCAGTGCCAAACACCGCGATGCAACGCAATTGGCTACTACCCGCGCGATCTAAGCAGCTTTCGGGATAGCACTGCATTTCGCGAATCTGCACCATACCAACTAGCCAAGCAGCGTCAATTTGCGCTAACTCAACCATCTAGACCCCTGGCTATTGCATAGGCCAAGCGCGCATTCGGATGACTACATCCAGGCTAGCGCCTCGCTGATCACCAGTGCTGATGCTGGATAACGACTTCATTGATGGCTAGTAATACGACACCACTTCAATGGGGCTTGTAGGCTTGTCGGCAGTGGTGCTGGACGACTGACCAGCAAGTGGACGCGCCGACTAAACTTACAAACGGTGTCGTCTTTGAGCACTTACATGAGCCCCAACCTACTACCGGTGTATCGCCTCGCGCTGGCCTGAGCCTTTGCTCCACCGCTTACGACATCGCTCTTTAAGAAAGGCTAGAAGCTACCTCATAGCTATACGTTCCACGGCTCTTCCTTGAGGCAACGCAACAGAAGAGAGTCATATCAGGAATGTGCTCACACCTCGCATGCGACTAAGCACACCACTCATCTGTGCAGCAGAGTGCAGTAAATGCTATTACCCCGTGCCGAAGAGGCCAAGGTCTTTACGCATAGCGCCTACACATAACGCCAGGCTGAGCAGCTAAGCGGACTAAGAAACGGTCGATCCAGGCAGCCTCTCCGCTAGGGCAGTTAGTTGGAGACCCCGGTCGCCAACGACAACGCCAAAGCGAGCGTGTCCAAGCCGAGTCAGCATTAAAGCGCTAGGACCGCGCGTCCACGTACGGCCATCTTCTCGCCGATGGTCCTGTCTTTGTTCAGATTGCAGGCAAAAAGAAACCCCCAATCCTTTCGGACTGAGGGTTTCGGGTAAAGC
>NZ_JARVTE010000015.1:0-124940 GCF_030208815.1 Xanthomonas sp. fls2-241-TYG-148 | reverse complement strand
GGGCACCGCGCCCTCGACCCACTCAGCGTTTGATCTGCGCTTCCGACGCGTTTGATCTGCGCTTCCGACGCGTTTGACCTGAACTTCAGTCGGCATCCAATGGTCGGTGTGCATGGCTTTCAACGAAGCAACCAGCAGACGTTCTGGTGCGGTGTCCTCGCCGCTTGCGGGACCGTGTGGCGGCATGGAGGCCGCCACCGAGCCCCCAGGGACGGGTTCACGGCGTGTCCCGCAAGTGGCGAGGGCACCGCGCACTCGACCCACTCAGCGTTTGATCCGGACTTCCGACGCGTTTGACCTGGACTTACGACGGCATCCACCAGGATGCGGCCGACAAAACCACTGCACTCACGCCTCACGCCTTGAGCCGATACCCACTGCGGAAGATCGCCGCCACCACGCCCAGGCACACCAGCAGGAACAGGAAGGTCATGCCGGTACTCACCGCGATATGCACGTCTGCCTTGCCGTAGAAGCTCCAGCGGAACCCGCTGATCAGGTAGACCACCGGGTTGAACAAGGTGACCTTCTGCCAGATCGGCGGCAGCATGTTGATCGAGTAGAAGCTGCCGCCCAGGAAGGTCAGCGGCGTCACCACCATCAACGGGATCACCTGCAATTTTTCGAAGCCGTCGGCCCAGATGCCGATGATGAAACCGAACAGGCTGAAGGTCAGCGCGGTGAGCACCAGAAAGCCCAGCATCCACACCGGGTGCGCGATCTCGTAAGGCACGAACAGCCGCGCAGTGAGCAGGATCAGCAAGCCCAGCATCACCGACTTGGTCGCCGCCGCGCCCACATAACCGATCACGATCTCCCACCACGCCACCGGTGCGGACAACACCTCGTAGATGGTGCCGGCCCAGCGCGGCATGTAGATGCCGAACGAGGCGTTGGAGATGCTTTCGTTGAGCAGCGACAGCATCACCAGGCCGGGGATGATGAAGGCGCCGTAGCTGATGCCGTCGATAGCGCCCATGCGCGAACCGATCGCCGCGCCGAACACCACGAAGTACAACGAGGTCGACAACACCGGCGAGGCGATCGACTGGGTGAGCGTGCGGAACGCGCGCGCCATTTCGAAGCGGTAGATTGCGCCGATCGCATGCAGGTTCATGCGCGCACCTCCGCGTTGCGTGCGCCATGCACCAAGTTGACGAAGATCTCCTCCAGCGAACTTTCGCTGGAATGCAGGTCCTTGAAATCGATGCCCTGCTCGTTGAGCCGGCGCAGCAGCGCACCGATGCCGGTCTGCTCGGCCTGGGTGTCGAAGGTGTAGATCAGGCTGGTGCCATCGGCGGACAGTTCCAGCGGCAGGTCGGCAAGCGGTGCGGGAATCACCTGCAGCGGCGCCTGCAGGCTCAAGCTGAGCTGCTTCTTGCCGAGCTTGCGCATCAGCGTGTGCTTGTCTTCCACCAGCACCAATTCGCCGCGGTTGATGACACCGACCCGGTCGGCCATGTCTTCGGCTTCTTCGATGTAATGGGTGGTCAGGATCACCGTGGTGCCCTGCTCGCGCAGCCGCCGCACCATCTGCCACATGTCGTGGCGCAGCTCCACGTCCACGCCGGCAGTGGGCTCGTCCAGGAACAGGATGCGCGGCTCGTGCGCCAGCGCCTTGGCGATCAGCACGCGGCGCTTCATGCCACCGGACAGGGTGGAGATCTTGCTGTTGCGCTTATCCCACAACGACAGCTGGCGCAGCACCGACTCCAGGTATTGCGGATTGGCCGGCTTGCCGAACAGGCCGCGGCTGAAGCGCACCGTGGCCCACACGGTTTCGAACGCATCGGTGGCCAGCTCCTGCGGCACCAGCCCGATGCTGGCACGCGCGGCGCGGTAGTCGCGCACGATGTCGTGGCCATCGGCCAGCACGGTGCCGGTGCTCGGATTGACCAGCCCGCAGATGATGCTGATCAAGGTGGTCTTGCCGGCGCCGTTGGGGCCGAGCAGTGCAAAGATCTCACCGCGCTGGATGTCCAGATCCACACGTTTGAGCGCCTGGAATCCCCCGGCGTAGGTCTTGCTGAGTCCCTGGATGGAAACGATCGGAGTCATTGGGTTCTGCACTGGAACGATCAGCGTCACAGGGTAGGCCGTGCGCCATGAAGATGGGAGGCGTAAAGATGGGATGGTGTCTCCCGACCGTTGCCAGCGCGCGCTTGTGCGTAGCGAACGGGGCCGTTGGAGTGCGTGTCGCGAATGGCCGATGTGAGATGCAGGCGCGCATCTGTGTGCGAGAAGTTTCACCGGGACGGCTCCATCGCGCGCGAGCGCGCTCCTACGCAGCCAGAGCCGCACTGCCGCGCTGGGTTTTACGCTTACCGATTCTCGACTCTCGATTCTCGATCAACCCGCATCACCGGGAGAGCCCCATCGCGCGCGAGCTCGCTCCTACGCCGCCGGAGCCGCTTTGGCTCTTACGATTCCCCACTCCCGATTCCCAATTCCCGCGCACCGCAGGCGCGCTCACGCCCGCTTCCGCGACTCGATCAGATCCAGATTGCGCACCAGCCGTCGCGACAGGTCGTCGGAGATCTCGCGGCGGCGGGCGAGCTTGAACAGCTCGTTGCGCTCAGCCACCAGCGCGGCGTGGCGGAACTGGCGTAGCGCCTGTTCGAAGGCGCCCGCCTCTTCCGGGTCGGTTTCGGCCATGTCCACCGCGCCCAGCTTGCGCTGATAGCGCTGGCTGACCTGATTGGCGGCGGCGTTGTAGCGCTCGGCATGCGCGCTGTCTTCCACCAGCCGCTGGCGTAGTTTCTCCACCGCCTCCAGCGCCGCTTGCGAGGCGGCCTTCACCGCCAGGTCTTCCTTCAGCTGCTCGTCTTCTTCCTCGGGCAACTCCAGGCCGCGCAGCAGGCGCGGCAACGCCACGCTGGCCACCAGCAGCGACACCAGGATCACCGAGGCGGCCAGAAAGATCGCCAGCTGCCGGGCCGGGAACGGCGAGCCGTCTTCCAGCACCAACGGCAACGTGAGCACGCCGGCCAGGGTGATCGCGCCGCGCACGCCGGCCAGCGACACCGCCACCACGATCCGCCATGGCGGGCTCACATGTGCCTCGCCACGCCGCTGCGCCTTGAAGAGGTTCCAACGCAGCGACAGGAACACCCACACAAAGCGCAGCGCCATCAGGCTGGCGCTGATGGTGGCCACGTAGACCGCCAGCCACCATGGATTGAGGTGCCCGGCCTCCTGCACGCTGCGCACCGCACCGTCCAGGATGCCCGGCAGCTGCTCGCCCAGCAGCACGAAGATGATGCCGTTGAAGGTGAACTGCACCGTGTCCCACACCGCCGAGCGCTGCAGGCGCATGTTGCCCGGCGCATTGCCGGCCATTTCCACGTAGCTCATGGTGATGCCGGCGGCCACGGCCGCCAGGATGCCCGAGGCGTGGAAGGCTTCGGCCAGCAGGTAGGCGGCAAAGGGTGTCAGCAGGTTGACCAGGATCGCCGAACCGGGTTCTTCGCCGAAGTGGCGCCAGATCCAGGCCTGGATGCGGCTCAGCCCGAAGGTGGTCGCCACGCCCAGGCCCAGGCCGGCCAGTGCCACCCATAGAAACGTCAGCGATGCGGTCGCCACCGAGAAGGTGCCGGTGAGCACCGCAGCCACCGCAAACTGGAAACACACCAGGCCGGAGGCATCGTTGAGCAGCGACTCGCCTTCCAGGATGTGCATCAGCCGCTTGGGAATCTGCACCTTGGAGGCGATGGACGACACCGCCACCGGGTCGGTCGGCGAGATGATCGCCGCCAGCGCGAACGCCACCGCCAGCGGCATCGCCGGGATCAGCCAGTGGATCAGCAGGCCCGCCCCGACCACGGTGAACACCACCAGCCCCAGCGCCAGTTCCAGGATGGCCGCCTTGTCGCGGAACAGGCCTTGTTTGGGAATGCGCCAGCCATCCAGGAACAGCAGCGGCGGCAGGAACAGCAGGAAGAACAACTCCGGTTCCAGCTCGTGTCCGGCATCGAACACACCGGAGACCACCGCGCCGAGCGCGATCTGGACCAACGGCAAGGGCAACGAGAACGGCAGGATGCGGATCAGGTAACCGCTGGCCGCGACCGCCAGCAACATGGCGAGGACGACATCAATCGAATGCATGCAAAACCCAGAAAAAATCGGCCGCGTCGCGGCAAGGCATGTGGCACCGCAACACGGCACCGATGACGGAACATACCGCGTTTGCGCGCGGGGATGGAACCGCCGCAGCGCAAGGCCCGCCGGCTACACTCGGCAGCAGACGATTGCGAGGATGCGCCGATGCAGTTTCTGTTGCTGGTCTATCTGGATGCCACCTTGCTGGATACGCTGCCGGATGGAGAGGCCGACAGCATGATGCGGCACTGCTTCGCCAACGCCGATGTCATGCACCAGCAAGGCCAGCTGCTGCAGGCGCAACAACTGGAGCCGGCGACCACCGCACGCAGCGTGCGTGTGCGCGGCGGCGCGGTCCGCGTAAGCGATGGGCCGTTTGCCGAAACCAAGGAAGTGCTGGGCGGCTTCAACCTGATCGAGGCCGCCGACATGGACGAGGCGCTGCGCATCGCGGCCACCTTCCCCTGGGCGGCCACCGGCTGTATCGAAGTGCGCCCGGTCCGCGACATGCATGCGGTGCGGCGACAGGTGGGCGCACCGGCCGGCGATCTCAGCGTGCAGCGGCATAACGTTTCTGTCACGAGTCCGAACGGAAGCGGAAATGTCGACGCGGCGTGATGCATCCGCGCCGGAGTGGCCGGCGTATTGAAGCGTACGGTTGCCATCCAGGCGATCGTCCACTCAAAGGATCGCTGTCCATGAAGACGTCTCTCCAGTCGCTTGCCATTGCCACCGCCATTGCCCTGTCCAGCGCCGTCGCGCCGGTCTACGCCGCCTCCAACCCCATGGTGGGTGGCGCACCGATGCTGGTCACCAAGGACATTGTCGACAACGCCGTCAATTCCAAGGACCACACCACCCTGGTTGCCGCAGTAAAGGCGGCCGGCCTGGTCGACACGCTCAAGGGCCCGGGCCCGTTCACCGTGTTCGCGCCCACCAATGCCGCATTTGCCGCACTGCCGGCCGGCACCGTGGACACGCTGCTCAAGCCCGAATCCAAGCCCACGCTGACCAAGGTGCTGACCTACCACGTGGTGGCCGGCAAGGTGGACGCCGCCTCGCTGATCGCCAAGATCAAGGCCGGCGGCGGTAGCGCCACGCTCACCACCGTGCAGGGCGAACCGCTCACTGCAAAGCTCAACGGCAAGAAGGTCACTCTGACCGATGCCAAGGGCAACACCGCCACCGTCACAACGGCCGACGTCATGCAGAGCAATGGCGTGATCCACGTGATCGACAAGGTGCTGATGCCGTAATCGGCATGCCTGTGCGGCTGATCACCGCTGCTTGCCTGCGGTGATCGATCACGCGCACAGGCGGTTTTTTTCAGAGCGCGTTGCACTGCTTTATGTAGGAGCGCCCCGGCACGCGTGACGCGTCACTGGGATGCCTGATTGCGTGCTGGGGCGCTCCTACGCCTGTGCAGGCCTTGCGACATGCGGCACCGTTGCGACGTCCAGTCGCTTCAGGTGCGGCTCCCGCGGGCTGCGACATCACCGCGAAGCGGCGGTGACGGAACGGCCGGTATTCACGCCGTTCCCTTGGTGTCGTTCGAACTGCGACACCGTGCGCGTGCGTTTGCACGCGCATTTTTTTGCACCGATACCGGCAACTACGCTGGCGGTGCCTGCAACAGCTGGCCCAGATCCGCGACAAATCCGCGGTAGCCGGCGTCGCGCGCCGACGGCGTGCCTTGCCGCAAGACCCAGGATGGATGCACCGTGGCCAGCACCGGCGTGCCATCGTCCAGGCGCTGCCATTGCCCGCGCTCCTGCATCAAGCGAAAGCCCGGCCCCAATACCGCCTGCGCCGCCGTCGCGCCCAGGCACACAATCTGTGCGGGCCGCAGCTGCGCACGCTCGGCCTGTAACCAGCCATTGCACGCCTGCACATGGCTGCGTTCGGGATTGCGATGCAAGCGGCGCTTGCCGCGTTGCTCGAAACGGAAATGCTTCACCGCATTGGTGACATAGAAACGCTGCCGATCGATCCCCAGCTCGCCGAGCGCCTGATTGAACAAGCGCCCGGCCGGGCCCACAAACGGCCGCCCGCTCAGATCCTCTTCGTCGCCCGGCTGCTCGCCGATCACCATCACCGCTGCGTCGTCCGGTCCTTCGCCGAACACCGTCTGTGTTGCCGGCTGCCATAGGTCGCAGCGCCGGCAATCGCGCGCGGCCACGCGCAATTGCGCAAGACTCTGCGCAGCCACGGCTGGTAACGCCGCAGGCGTTGCCGGCACCCGTCGCCGCACCGGCTCGGGCGCGCGTTCGGCCATCTCGCGCACACGCACCCCGGCCTCGCGGATCAGCTCCGGCAGCAGCGTGGCCTCGGGCAGGTTCTTCCAGTATTTCTGCGGCATTTCCTGCCGCATCATGGTGGGATTGAGCCGCGCCGGATTGAAGATGTGCGCGTAGTAGGTACGCCACAGTGTTTCCTGCGCATCGTCGGCGGGCACCTGGTTGCGCGCCGCGCCCTCGCCAAACGTCAACGCTTCGCCATCCCAGCGCACGCTGCGGTACGGCGTGAGAATCGCCCAGCGCATGCCGGCAAACCGCCGCGCAAAGAACGGCGCCACCCGGTCCAGGATCCAGTGTTCGGGCTCGAACCAGGCCACGAATTCTTCTTCCTCACCCGGCAAACGCCGGAAGCGCACAAAGGCCTTCATCTTGTGCGAATCGCGCTGCACGGCCTTCTGCCACTGCATCACCCGATGCACATCCACATCGGTGGCCCGCTCCAGCAACGCCCGCTCACCAGAGGCAATCCGCCACAACAACCGGTACAGCACCGCATGCCGCTGCACATCGCGATGGCACAACACCGCCGACGCCAGCTGCAGAAACTCCGCAGACACCCGCGGCCCCGCCACCACCGCCGGCAAATCCAGCACCCCCTGCCCCATCAACAACCCACCCTGCGCGCCCCCATTCCAATCCACCGCATCCGGCCCCACCTGCGCACACCACCCCGCCCGCGCCAACGCACGCCATGCCTCAAGACTCCAACCTGGCTCAACTTCAGCGCTGAACATCGCTTGCACCTGACCTCAAGATTTCCGATTTCGCCATCGCTCTACTGGCGGCACTCTCGTTGCGTTGTTGCGATTTTTTCGCGGGCTTTTGCGGTTATTTCTGCTACTGATACTGCTGATTGCTTGTCGCGTGTCGCGTGTCGCGTGTCGCGTGTCGCGTATCGCGTGTCGCGTGTCGCGTGTCGCAGTTGATTTTGCTTCACCAACTCGCCTTGGAGCGAGCCGCGCACCGCAGCCATGCGTGGCCGAAGAGGCGCCCTGTCTGAGCGCAGCGAGTTTGGGCGCCGTGCCGCGTATGGCGAGGAGCACAGGGCAATGGTGCGGCTGTATCGCACCGGATCACGTCAGGCGAAATGGTTGTGGTGACTTTTGCCGAAACAAAAGTGACTCGCGCCGACAGGCGCGAAAGCTCTGCACTTAATGAGTCGAACAAGACACAAGCACCCATGATCGCGCGCAACCGTACCCTCATCCGCCCTTCGGGCACCTTCTCCCGACGGGAGAAGGCACAGGCGTCAATCGAACAAACTTGCCTGCCGCGGCGCAGGCGCCAACTGCGCCCGCAATCGCGCCGGATCATCCAACCGCTGCCGCGGATGATGATCCAGCACACTCACAAACGGCAGCAGCTTCTTCATCGGCACCCGCAACCGCGCCAGATCGCCCACCCGCAACCGCGCATGCCGCCGCGACAACAACAACCGCTCCACGTTGCGGGTCCCCAGGCCCGGCACCCGCAACAACATCTCGCGCGGCGCCTGATTCAGATCCACAGGAAACCGCTCCGGATTGCGCAGCGCCCAGGCCAGCTTCGGGTCAACGTCTAGATCCAGCATGCCGCTGGACTGCGACGGCGCGATCTCTTCCACGCTGAATTCGTAGAAACGCAGCAACCAATCGGCCTGATACAGCCGATGCTCGCGCTGCAGCGGCGGTGCCTGCAGCGGCAGCTTGGAGGAGGCATCCGGGATCGGGCTGAAAGCCGAGTAATACACCCGGCGCATCCGGTAATTGCCGTAAAGATTGTGGCTGGTGGCCAGGATGCTGCGATCGTTGGCACCGTCGGCACCCACAATCATCTGCGTGCTCTGCCCCGCCGGCGCAAACCTGGGCGGCTTGGCGCGGCGCACCTTTTCGGCCTTGCGCTCCAGCTGGTTTTCTTCGATGCGCCAGCGCAGCTCGCCCATCGCCGCGCGGATACCGCCTACGCTCTTTTCCGGCGCCAGCTGGGTCAGCCCCTGCTCGGTCGGCAATTCGATATTGATGCTCAGACGATCGGCGTAGCGGCCGGCGGCGGCCAGCAATTCCGGCGACGCATCGGGGATGGTCTTGAGGTGGATGTAACCGGCGAAGTGATGCTCCTCGCGCAGCTGCCGTGCCACTTCCACCAACTGTTCCATGGTGTAGTCGGAATTGCGGATGATGCCACTGGACAGGAACAGGCCTTCGATGTAATTGCGCTTGTAGAAGTCCAGTGTGAGCGTCACCACTTCTTCTGGCGTGAAGCGCGCGCGGCGCACGTTGCTGGACACCCGATTGACGCAGTACGCGCAATCGAACACGCAGAAGTTGGTGAGCAGGATCTTCAGCAGCGACACGCAGCGGCCGTCGGGCGTGTACGAGTGGCAGATGCCCATGCCCTCGGTACTGCCGATGCCCCCGGTGCCGAGCGAATTGCGCTTGTTGGCGCCACTGGAGGCGCAGGACGCGTCGTACTTGGCGGCGTCGGCGAGGACAGCGAGCTTGTCGAGGAGTTTCACCCAGACAGCATGCCGGTTTGCGTCTCACTCCGTGAGACTGGCGCCCTGAGCCGGTGAACCCTTCAGGGCTGGCGCGCCATGCAGCGCGCCGCGCCTGTTCACCTCATGCGGCATCACCGTGATGCGGCCCTGCGTGAAGCCCGCCGCTCACGCATCGCGGCGCAGCACTTGGTAACGATGGCAATGCGGCAGCCATCCAACCACTGAGTCGATATCACGCACAGCAACCGCGCACGCCCGATTACGCAGCCACCGGTTGGTCCACCGCCTGCGCACCATCGAAGCGGTAGATATCCATGCCGATCAGGCCCTGATCGATGCCGGCGTCGATCCGCTGCGCACCGAGCCGGTCGCCACCGGCCGCGCCCATCGCCACGTACAACGGCAACAGATGCTCGTCGGTGGGATGCGCACGCGCGGCGTGCGGTGCCTGGCGCCGGTAATCGAGCAACGCGGGTACGTCGTCGTCGGCCAGCCTGCGCTCGGTCCAGTCGATGAACGGACGCACATACGGTGCCTCGCGCTCGGCGCTATAGCCCTGGTGCAGGTCGTGCAGGTTGTGGGTGATGCTGCCCGAGCCGATCACCAGCACGCCTTCCGCACGCAGCGGCGCCAGCGCGCGACCCACCGCGAACTGGTGAGCCGGGCCAAGTTCCGGCTGGATCGACAGCGGCACCACCGGGATGTCGGCCTGCGGGTAGAGCATGCGCAGCGGCACCCAGATGCCATGGTCGAGGCCGCGCTGCGGGTCCTGCTGCGGATGCAGGCCAGCCAGTTCCAGCAGGCGCGTCACCTGCTGCGCCAGCGCCGGGGCGCCCGGAGCCGGATACTCGATCTCGTACAACGGCGGGGGGAAACCGCCGAAATCGTGAATGGTGACGGGTTTGGAGGCAGCACCCACCAGTGGCCGGCGCGCCAACCAGTGCGCGCTGGCCACCACGATCGCGCGTGGGCGCGGCAGGCCTTGCGCCAGCGCGGCCAGTTGCGTCCCCAGCTCGCCCGGCCGCAGCGCGGTCATGGGCGAGCCATGCGAGATGTACAGCGAGGGCAGGACGAACATGGGCGAGCTCCGGGGCGGCGCCGGTATGGCAGCCAAGGTACACAGGGTATGCCGTGCAAAAATCGGATAAACCGCGCCAATTCGGATAATTTATTGCGACTACAGCAACAATCGACCGCCAATGGATACCCTGGATGCAATGCGCGTGTTCGTGGCGGTGGCCGAGCGCAGCGGTTTCAGCGCCGCCGCCGATGCACTGGACCGCTCCACCGCCAACATCACCCGGCAGGTGGCCGCGCTGGAACAACGGCTGGGCACCCGCCTGCTCAACCGCACTACCCGGCGGGTCAGCCTGACCAGCGCCGGCACCGCCTATTACCAGCGCTGCCTGCAGCTGCTGGCCGACCTGGACGACCTGGAAGCCACGGTGGGCGCGCAGGCGCTGGCGCCATCCGGGCTGCTGCGGGTCAACGCGCCGGTGAGTTTCGGCATCGTACAGTTGGCCGCCTTGTTGCCCGGCTTCCGCGCGCGTTTCCCGCAGGTGGAACTGGACCTGTCGCTGTCCGACCGCCTGGTGGACATGGTCGAAGAAGGCTTCGATGTCGCGCTGCGCATCACCCGCCAGCCCGCGCCCACCCTGATTGCCCGGCGGCTGGGCACGGTGCGGCTGGTGCCCTGCGCAGCCCCGGCCTATCTGGCACGCGCGGGCACCCCGCAGCATCCGGCCGACCTGGCCGGCCACGAATGCCTGCTGTACCACTACGCGCCCACCGGCGACGATGTGCGCTTTCACGGGCCCGACGGCGATGTCGACGTGCGCCTGCGCGGTGGCCTGCGCGCCAACAACGGCCACGTGCTGAGCGCGGCCGCAGTGGCTGGCCAGGGCGTGGTGATTCAGCCGGATTTCCTCGCCGACGAGCACATCGCTGCCGGCCGCCTGGTGCGCATCCTGCCCGACTACCACCTGGCCGACATCGGCATCTATGCGGTGTACACCAGCCGCAGCCACCTGGCGCCGAAGGTGCGCAGCTTCATCGATTACCTGGTGGAACACATCGGCGCGCCGGCCCCGGGCCTGGCGGCCTCGGCAACAGTTCGTCCCGCCCGCGGTCATTAATCTGCACGCTGGCGCGTGCTTCCATGGGGGCTTCCCTCAACCCAGGAGTGCACATGACCAAGATCGCCATCGTCTATTTCAGTGGCTACGGCCATACCGTCAAGCAGGCCGAGGCTGTGCACGCCGGTGCCGCCAGCGTTGGCGAGGCCACGCTGTACCGCATCGACCAGGACGGCAACCTGCCCGACGAAGCCTGGGAAGCGATCGGCGCGGCCGATGCCATCATCTACGGCAGCCCCACCTACATGGGCGGGCCGGCCTGGCAGTTCAAGAAGTTCGCCGATGTCAGCTCCAAGCCGTGGTTCACGCAGGCGTGGAAGGACAAGGTCGCCGCCGGCTTCACCAACTCGGCCTCGGTGAACGGCGACAAGTACGCCACCATCCAGTACTTCTGGACCCTGTCGCAGCAGCATGGCCAGGTCTGGGTCGGCACCGGCCTGCCGCCGTCCAACACCAAGGCGCACGGCCCGCAGGACATCAACTGGACCGCCGGCTGGGGCGGCGCACTGGCCATCTCGCCCTCCGACGCATCGCCGGAGGAAGCACCGCGCAGCGGCGATCTGGAAACCGCCAGGTTGCTCGGCAAGCGCGTGGCTGACATCGCCGCCAAGCTCAAGGGCTGATCCAGTGCGGGGCCAGACATGTGCTGTGTGCATGCCTGGCCTTGCGCGCAGTCCGTTGCGGCGTTGATTGCGGCGCTGCGCGCAGGTTGTGAGGTTGTAGGTGCGGATTGGTCGCGCGTCGCGCGGTAGCCGGCCTGCAGGCGGAGCGTTTGCAGTTGTTGTGCAAGGTGATGTGTTCCGCAGCAGTCAATGGCACGCAAACGAAAATGCATGGTGGCGTTGTAGACCGACGGCGCTGTGCGTGCGTCGTGGTCATTGCGGACTTGATGCACTTCGATCGCGAAAGGTCGCCGCTGCACCCTGCCGCTCGACCTCTGCCACATTGATCGCGCAACACGCCTCCAAAACCGCAACACCAGCAGCGCAGCGCGCGCGCATGCAGTGCAGCTGTCACCTACATTCACCACACGCACCTGATTGACACCCGCGTCCGATGTCCATGTTGGGCACGCCCGATCAACGGGCCACGCCGCACTAACACCCCGCGCGCGATCCTGCCGCCCTCTCACCCCTGCACGGAGTTTCCCCCACCATGCACACCCGCTCGCTTGGCCGTTCCGGCCCCACCGTTTCCGCCCTGGGCCTCGGCTGCATGGGCATGAGCGCCTTTTATGGCGATCGCAGCGACGAGGCCAGCTCGATCGCGGTGATCCACCGCGCACTCGACCGCGGCATCAGCCTGCTCGATACCGCCGATATGTACGGCCCGCACACCAACGAGGTGCTGGTCGGCAAAGCCATTGCCTCGCGCCGGCATGAAGTGTTCCTGGCCACCAAGTTCGGCATCAAGCTCGATCCCAACGACCCGTCCGTGCGCGGCATCGACGGCAGCCCGGCTTACGTGCAGAGCGCGTGCGAGGCCAGCCTGCGCCGCCTGGGCGTGGAGCACATCGATCTGTACTACCAGCATCGCGTGGACCCGAACGTGCCGATCGAAGACACCGTGGGCGCCATGGCGCGCCTGGTCGAACAGGGCAAGGTGCGCTTCCTGGGCCTGTCCGAAGCCGCCGCCGACACCATCCGCCGCGCGCACGCGGTGCACCCGATCACCGCCGTGCAGACCGAATATTCGCTGTGGTCGCGCGAGCCCGAAGACAACGGCGTGTTCGCCACCGTGCGCGAGCTGGGGATCGGCTTCGTGCCGTATTCGCCGCTGGGGCGCGGCTTCCTGACCGGCGCGTTCGCCTCGCCGGACGACTTCGATGCCGACGACTATCGCCGCCATTCGCCGCGTTTCCAGGGCGAGAATTTCACCCGCAATCTGCAGCTGGTGGAACAGGTCAAGGCGATCGCGACCGACAAGGGCGTTACGCCCGGGCAGCTGGCATTGGCCTGGGTGCTGGCGCAGGGCCAAGACCTGGTGCCGATCCCGGGCACCAAGCGGTTGGCCTATCTGGAAGAAAACATCGCCGCACTGGACGTGGCACTGATGCCGGACGAGCTCGCCCGCATCGATGCCATCTTCCCGCCCCAGGCAGCGGCAGGCACCCGCTATCCCGAAGCGATGATGGGCGCGGTCAACCGCTGAGCCACACCACGTCCGCAGGCGCTGCGGACGCGTCAGCTCACGCCATGGCCCGCGCATCCCCTGCACACTGCGCGGGTCCTTAGGCCACCGAGTGCAACCGCAATGCTCTCCTGCGTGATTCCCGCCCATGACGAGGCCGCGTTGATCGGGCAGACGCTGCAGTGCCTGCATGCCTGTGCGCAGGCCATGCAACTGGACTACGAAGCCATCGTGGTGGCTGATGCCTGCAGTGACGATACCGCGGCGATCGCGCGTGCCAACGGCGCTAGCGTGATCGAGGTGGAATTGCGGCACATCGCCGCCACCCGCAATGCCGGAGCACAGGCTGCCCAAGGTGATCGCCTACTCTTTCTGGATGCCGATACGCAGGTGAATCCGCAGGTGATGGCTGCCGCGCTTGCGGCACTGGATGCCGGTGCGGTGGGCGGTGGCGCGCGCGTGCATCTGCATGGCAAGCGGGTGTGGGTGGAGCGCATGGCCCAGGCCGTGTTCGGCTGGATCTTCCGGCTCAGCGGCATTGCGCCAGGCTGCTTTTTGTTCTGTACCCGCGCGGCATTCGTCAGCGCCGGCGGCTTCGATACGCGCTACTACGCCGGCGAAGATGTCGCGCTCAGCCGCAGCCTGGCGCGCTGCGGGCGCTTTGTGATCCTGCGCCAGACCGTGCACACCTCCGATCGCAAGCTGCGCAGTTTTTCCAAGCGCGAGCATGTGGGCTTGCTGTTGCGGTTCCTGTGGCGCGGGCGACGCATGTTGCAGACCCGCGACGCGCTGGGCTTCTGGTATCAACGGCGGCGCTGAACCAGGCGTGTCCGCAAGACCCGTCCTCACGCGAACCACCCGTCAGAGCCAGGACGCGACTGCGCCAGAGACCTACACTGCGAAGTCTGTTCCGGTTTCGAGTTGCACCGCATGGTCTCTTTGCACCGCCCTGTCCTGATCGCCGCCACCGTGGCCACGCTGCTGGTCACGACCGCCTGCCACCACGATGGCGGCACCTCGGCGGCGAACAATGCCAGCAAGGCGGCGCCCAGCACTCCGCAATTGGGCGACTTCGGTTTTGATGTGGTCGGCATGGACCGCAGCGTGGCGCCGGGCGATGACTTCTTCGGCTACGCCAACGGCACCTGGGTCAAGACCACGCAGATTCCGGACGACCGCTCCAGCTTCAACAGCTTCACCAGCATCACCGTGAAGACCGAGCAGCATAGCCGCGACATCATCGAAGGCGACGCCGCCAACGACCGTGTCACCGGCGAAGACAAGCAGATTGGCGACTACTACGCCGCCTACATGGACGAGGCCGGCATCGAAGCCAAGGGCGTGAGCCCGGTGCAACCGGCCTTGGATGCCATCGCGCAACTCGAGGACAAGCAAGCCTTGGCGCGCACTCTCGGCGGGCAATTGCGCGCCGATGTGGACCTGCTCAATTCCACCGATTTCTACACCGATCGCCTGTTCGGCCTCTGGGTGTCGCAAGACCTGCATCATCCGCAGCGGTATGTGCCGTACCTGGTGCAAGGCGGCCTGGGCATGCCCGAGCGCAGCTTCTATCTGGATGGCGGGCGCATGGCGCAGATGCGCGAGGCGTACCGCGCCTACATCGTCAACGTGCTCGAACTTGCCGGCATTGCCGATGCCGCGCCCAAGGCCGAGCGCATCCTGGCGCTGGAAACCGCCATCGCACGCGTGCATGCCAGTGCCGAGCAAACCAACAACGTGCAGAACGGCGCCAATGCCTGGGCCCAGGCCGACTTCGCGCGCAAGGCACCCGGCCTGGACTGGGGCGCATTTTTCGAAGCCGCCGGGTTGAAGGCACAGCGCGACTTCATCGTCTGGCAGCCGCAGGCGGTGACCGGACTGTCGGCGCTGGTGCAATCGCAACCGCTGCAAACCTGGAAGGACTACCTGAGCTTCCGCGCGCTCGACCGCGCCGCGCCATACCTGTCCAAGCCGTTTGCCGACGCGCGCTTCGGCTTCTATGGCACCACCCTGGAAGGCACCCCACAGCAGCGCCAGCGCTGGAAGCGCGGCATCGACGCCACCAACGCCGCGTTGGGCGAAGCGGTGGGCAAGCGCTACGTGCAGAAATACGTCAGTGCGCAGACCAAGACGCGCGCCGAAGCGATGGTCAAGAACATCATTGCCGCCTTCGGCCAGCGCATCGACGCGCTGGCGTGGATGAGCCCGCAGACCAAGCAGCACGCCAAGGCCAAGATCGCCGGGCTCACCGTGGCCGTGGGCTACCCGGACACCTGGCGCGACTACAGCGCGCTCGAGGTACGGCGCGACGATGCGGTGGGCAATGTCGAACGTGCCGAGCTGTTCGAGTACCGCCGCAACCTGGCCAAGCTGGGCAAGCCGGTGGATCACGGCGAGTGGTACATGCTGCCGCAGGAGGTCAACGCGCTGAATGTGCCGCTGGAAAACCGCCTGATCTTCCCGGCCGCGATCCTGCAGCCGCCGTTCTTCGACCCGGCCGCCGACGATGCGGTGAATTACGGTGCGATCGGCGCGGTGATCGGCCATGAAATCAGCCACAGCTTCGACAACATGGGCGCGCTGTTCGACGAACATGGCGAGCTGCATAACTGGTGGACGCCGCAGGACCTGAAGAAGTTCGAGACCGCCAGCGACGCGCTGGCCGCACAGTTCGGCAGCTACAAACCATTCGAGGATCTGTCGGTCAACGGCAAGCTCACCCTGGGCGAGAACATCGCCGACGTGGCCGGCCTGGCCACCGCCTACGACGCGTATCAGCTGTCGTTGCAGGGCAAGCAACCGCAGACTCTGGACGGGTTTACGCCAGACCAGCGCTTCTTCCTGGGCTTTGCACAGGCCTGGCGCGGCAAGTACCGCGACGAGGCACTGCGCAACGCAGTCCTCACCGACGTGCATGCACCCGGACGCTTCCGCGCGCAGACCGTGCGCAATCTCGACGCCTGGTACCCGGCCTTCGAAGTGACCCAGGGCCAGCAGCTGTATCTGGCGCCGGAGCAGCGCGTCAAAATCTGGTAAGCGCGTTGCGCCCGCACGCAGTGCAAACCGACACAACCGTAGGAGCGCGCTCGCGCGCGATTGGGCCTTACCGAGAACACGTCAAAACGCGTGCGCCGTTAGACACAAGCGCAAGCACCACACAGCGGCAGCTCAGCGTGCTTACCGTGATGCCATGCGCCACCCCATCGCAGGCTCTCACCGCCAGACTTCACCAGCGCGCCACACCCGTAGGAGCGCGCTTGCGCGCGATGGGCGTTACCGACAACGCGTAAACAGTTGAGAACAAACTGCGCAGCAACTGCAAAGCCTGCTTACCGTCATTCGCGCCGCCCTACCGCACGCTTTCACCGCCAGAGGTCGCCAGCGCGCCTCACATGTAGGAGCGCGCTCGCGCGCGATTGGGCGTTACCGAGAAAGCGTAAACTGTTTGAGAACCCGCGCAGCTACTCGCTGCAACTGCAAATCCTGCTTACGCAGCGCCACCGCACGCTTCGCCGCAACACTTCGCCAGCGCCTCACATGTAGGAGCGCGCTCGCGCGCGATGGGCGTTACCGAGAAAGCGTAAACCGTTTGAGAACCCGCGCAGCCACTCTGCTGCAGCTGCAAAGCCTGCTTACGCAGCGCCACCTCACGCTTTCACCGCCAGACTTCACCAGCGCGCCTTACATGTAGGAGCGCGCTTGCGCGCGATGGGTGTTACCGAGAACGCCTAAACCGTCGAGAACACCCGCGCAGCGACTCCGCTGCAACTGCAAAGCCTGCGTACCGTGATGACGCGTGATCGCAGGTTGTTCGCAATGCCGCTGCGATTGCGAAGTGTCACGAAATCCATGACTGTGAGGCTCACGGGCGAAGCGCCTACGCCATCGCGGCAAAACGCCTTGCAGGCCTATGGCAGTGCTCGCCCGGTGCCTGCACAGAAGTGAACGGCCGGCACGTGATCGGTAAGGCCCATCGCGCGCGAGCGCGCTCCTACGGGTGGTGCGCGTTCGTAAGGATGCGCGCCGACGCGAAAGTCCGTGACGATGAAACGTGATACGACACGCCTGCGTCTATGCGACCGCCACAGCGTCATCGGGCCACTGCAACAACACCGCAGGCGGCAGCTGCATGCGGCAGCAGGCGCGCGCAGACAACCCGTCGCGCAGCGCGGTCCGGAACAGCGGCGACAGCCGGCGCAATAGCCGCGCCGAGGCGCCGGCCTGGCGGCGCTGTGTGCTGCTCAGCTGCAGCATGTCGCTGGCCCAGTCCGGCAGCAGGGCGTTGCCGGCGCCCAGAAAGACCCCGCGCGACAAGCGTGCGGCCGGCACCGGCAGCTGGATGCTGGTCAGCACCTCCAGCACCTCGCGCGAGCGGGCATCCATGCGCAGCTCGCCGCGCACCTGGCCGAAGTACGCCGCCACCTGCACTTCGCTGGCGGGCACATCGGTGGCGCCCAGGCCTTCGGCCACGCGGCGCGCTTCGTCGTAGTAGCGGTCGGCGATGTCCACTGGCACGTCGCGGCAATAGCGGCGGCAGCCCTGCAGGAACCCGTAGGCTTCGGTCACGTGCACCCAGGTCAGCAGCGCCGGATCGTCGGCGCGGTACGGCATGCCGTCGGCGGTGTGGCCCACGATGTGGCTGTGGATGGCGCGCACCCGCGCGATCAACCGCTCGGCCTCGGCCTGCGGCGCGTAAGTGGTGCCGGCAACGAAGTTGGTGGTGCGGCGCAGCCGGCCGACCAGATCCGCACGGAAGTTGGAATGGTCGTAGACCCCGGCCAGCGCGCGCGGGTGCAGCAGTTGCAACATCAGCGCGCAAAGCCCACCGGCGAGCATGCCGGGGAATTCCGCATGGATGCGCCAGGTGACGCTGTCGGGGCCGAACAGCCCGGCGTCGCCCAGGGGCTGATCGTATTCGATGCTGCTCTGGCCACGCGGGAAGGCATCCAGCACCCAGCGACGGATCTGTGCAGCGGCGGGGGCGGTGAGCGTACGCAGGACGGCAGACATGCGGGCAATGATACGCGGGCTCCCTGCAAGACCATGTTGCGATGGCGGCCGCTCACGCATCCTGTACTTCTGGCGCGGCAGAGTCGGAACCGGCCAGGCACTCCTGCGCAGTGTGCAGTGCAGCACGACAGCAGGCGCCACCGGTGCCGCACCGCAATAAAACGCCGCAAATCAGGCGTTTTGCGCGCGATGACGCAGGAAGGCCCGGCCGGTGCAGGGCTCAGCCATTGCCAAGCCGCGTGAAAGTGCTAGAACTAGGGCATCTGGCACCTGCCAGTCGCAAGTCGCTCGTACCAGCCATCCGTCAGGAGCTCGTCATGATCGCATTGTTCAAAGGTTTGGGCCTGCTGCTGCAGGACAACGCACTCCACCGACTCCCGTTCGACGAGCAGGTTGCGCATTGGCGTGACAAGACCGACGCGCAGCTCGACGAAGAGGTCGATCTGCTCAGCGTGGCAAAGAAACAGTGGGTGATCGCCTCGATCATCGGCTGGCAGACGGTCTCGCTGATCCTGCTGGGTGTGATCACCCACCAGCTTTGGCAGAACGACTACCACCTCACCTTCAGCCGCATCGTCATCATCTTCACCTCGTGGGCGTCGATCCTGTTCGTGATGTGGTACATCGCCGACCTGTTCGACCACAGCGCCGGCTTCGAGCGCTGGCTGCGCGCCTTCAACTCCCGCGCGCGCGTCACCCCCGATGCAGACACCGTGGAATGCGTGGCCGATGCGCTGGACATGGCGCGCCGCTACCCGGAAGTGCTGCGCTACAAGCAGGAAGTGACCTCCAAGCGCGAGCTGCGCCACGAGGATATCGTCAACATGCGCGAAATGGGCCGCCTGCGCCGCTATACCGAGCTGTTGCGCGACCTGGACCGGTTCGATGGCGCGCCGCGGCTGGTGGTCAACGCCTGACGCGCGCAGCATGAGAGCACCGCCCACCTGCGCTGCATGAAGACGCCGCGCCACACGCTCACGCAACACCCCGCTTCAAAACAAAAGGCCAGTGCACGTGCACTGGCCTTTTGCGTTTCATCATTCAGCGTGCCACCGCATGCGCGTCACCGCACGGGTGCACCACGGCACTGACCCTCAGGCGCGCGCTACCGCCTGCTCCACCGACGGGGTGCGCCAGCCGCTGCGCACGCCCCAGATGTAGAACACCAGCCCGACCGCAGCGACCACCGCCAGGTCGGTGCCGTAGCTCAGGTAGCCATGGCCGCCAAAATCGGTGCTGCCGGCCCAGGACAGCAGCGCCACGATCGGCAGATAGCACACCATCCACGCCGCGCCCTTGAGGTTGCGGCGCAGGTCCGGCCAGCCCTGCTTGGCCTGGTAGTAGCAGTACACCGGCAGCGCGACCACCATCAGCAGGATGATCTCGCCGGTCAGCGGCCAGCGCGCCCAGTACAGCAGCTCGGTGGCCATCACGAACGCCACGCCGGCCAGGATCGGCAGGAAGGCGATGCGCAGCGGGCGGTGCATGTCCGGTGCGTGGCGGCGCAGCGCCATCGCGCTGATCGGCCCGGTGAGGTAGGAAATGATCGTCGCCACCGAAATCACCGCCGCCAGCGTGCCCCAGCCGCGGAAGAAGAACAGGAACAGGTAGGACACCGCCAGGTTGAAGAACATCGCCATGCGCGGCACGCCCCACACCGGGTGCAGCTTGCCCAGCGCGGCCGGCAAGGTGCCGTTCTTTTCCATGCCGTAGACCATGCGCGCGGTGGTGGCGGTGTAGGTGATGCCGGTGCCGCTGGGGCTCACGAATGCATCGATGTACAGCAGCATCGCCAGCCAGTGCAGGTTGACGATGATGGCCAGCTCGGCGAACGGCGAACGGAAATCGATGCCGTGCCAGCCGGCCTTGGCCAGCAACTCCGGCGGCACCGCGCCGATGTAGGCCACCTGCAGGATCAGGTACACCACCGTGGCCAGCGCGATCGAGCCCAGCACCGCGAACGGAATGCTGCGCCCCGGGTTGCGCGCTTCACCGGCCAGATTCACCGGGCTCTGGAAGCCGTTGAAGCTGAACACGATGCCGGCGGTGGCCACGGCGGTGAGCACGGCGGCCAGGTCGATTACATGCGCATCGCCGTGGATGCCCACGCTGAAGTTTTCGCTATGAAAACCGCTGGCGATCAGCGCCACGCCGGTCGCTGCCGGCACCACCAGTTTGAACACGGTGATCAAGGTGTTGGAGCGCGCGAACAGCTTCACGCTCCAGAAATTGAGCAGGAAATACACCAGCACCAGCACCGCCGAAATCAGCAGCCCCGGCACCGACAACTCGCCCGCCCCGCCCGGCGCCTGCACGTAGAGGCTCTGTGCCCAGGGCCACGGCCAGGAGGCCATGTACTGCACCGAGGCCTCGGCCTCGACCGGGATCACGGAGACGATGGCGATCCAGTTCGCCCAGCCGGCGATGAAGCCCACCAGCGAGCCGTGCGAGTAGTGGCTGTAGCGCACCATGCCGCCAGACTCTGGGAACATGGCGCCGAGTTCGGCATACGACAGCGCGATGGTGGTGATGATGGCCGCACCCAGGATCCAGGCCCAGATCGCGCCGGGGCCGGCCAGGCCGGCAGCGCGCCAGGCGCCGAACAACCAGCCGGAGCCGATGATCGAGCCGAGCCCGGTGAGCATGAGGGCGAAGGGGCCGACATCGCGGCGCAACGAGTGTTCGGACATGACAGGCCTGGCAGAAGACGCCGTGCAACGGCAACAAGCCGGCAATTCTCGCAGATGCGGCCGCTTGCCGTCAGTGCGTATTCAGCAGGCTTGCGTGACGCGCTGCCGCATTGCCGCCGCTGGTTTCGCAGTGCAGGGCTGCTCTGGGCAACCGATACAGCGCACGCGTGGCACATCGGCAGCACCATCAACCGTGGCAATCCGCGCCGGGGGCGCTGATGTCCACGCAGGTATGTGCCTGCCTGCTCACGCCGCGTACGGCGCGCTCCTGGCCCGGCGCCAGGGTGAAGCGGTCCAGCGTCTGCCGGGCGCAGGCCGCAGCCTTGCCGGCACCCGCCGCTGGGCGGGCGCACTGCTCCACGTACACCAGGTAATGGCACTGCCCGCTGCTGCTGGCCAGGCAATGCATGCTCAATTCGCTGGCGGTGGCCAACGTCTTGCTGAAGAGCACATCGCGGCCCTCGCTGGTGGCGCGGGTAATGGACGTGGTGCCATCACGTTCGTGGCAGCCGGCCAGGGCCAGCAGGCAATACACCAGGGAAGCGAGCAAGCGCATGGCGGCAATCCTTTCAGTCGATGCGGTACGGGGGAAGACGGGGTGCGGAGCTCACATGCCGCGAAACAGGCTCATGAAGGGCTGGCTCACGGTGAGCGTTTCGCTGCGGCCGCGGAGCGCCAGGCGGCCCTTGCCGCTGTCGTCGCGCACCACCGAGGCTACGGCTTTCATGTTGACGATGGTGGAGCGGTGGATCTGCTTGAACACGTGCGGGTCCAGCACGTCGAGCAACTCGCGCAACGGCGTGCGCAAGATCGCCTCGCCGGCGGCGGTCATCACCGTGGTGTATTTCTGGTCGGCCTGGAAATAGGCCACCTCATCCAGGGCGATCAGCCGCGTTTCGCGGCCGCTGCTGGCGGTGAGCCAGGCCAGTGGCGGCGCGGCGCTGGCTGCGCCCGGGCGTGCGGCCAGGCGCTGCAGCAGCGATTCCAGCATGGCGCCATCGGGCTGGCCGGCGGCGGCGCGTTGTTGCACGCGCTGCCAGGTGGCCTGCAGCCGCTCGCGGTTGATCGGTTTGAGCAGGTAGTCCACCGCGCCCTGCTCGAACGCATCGATGGCGTATTGATCGTAAGCGGTGACGAACACCACCTGGGTGCGCGGGCTGACCTCGCGCATCGCGCGTGCCACCTCGATGCCAGTCAGACCGGGCATGCGGATATCTAGGAACACCACATCCGGTTGCTGGGTGGCGATGGTGTCCAGCGCACTGGCGCCGTCTTCGCATTCGCCCACCACCTGCAGCTGCGGGCAGACCTCGGCCAGCAGCGCGAGCAGGGATTGCCGCAGCAGCGCTTCGTCTTCGGCGATCACCGCACGCAGCGCGCTCATGCCTGCACCTGCGTCTGCGTGGGGGCAGTGCTGGGCAGCGGCGGTGGCGCCGCGGCGGTAGATGCGGATGCGGGCGATGACACTGCCGGCAGCGGCAAGCTGATGGTGGCGGCCACGCCACTGGGGAAGTTGGACACGATCGCAAAGCTCGCCTTGCCGCCGTAGATCAGCTGCAGCCGCTCGCGCAGGTTCTTCAGGCCGATGCCGGTGCCGTGGCTGTGGTTGTTGAAGCCCTGGCCGTCGTCTGCCACCGTGAGGGTGACCTGGTCGTCCTGGCGGCGCGCCAGGATCCACACCGTGCCACCGCCGGGCTTGGCTTCCAGCCCGTGCTTGATCGCGTTTTCTACCAGGGTCTGCAGCATCATCGACGGCAGCTGCAACGTGCGCAGTTCGTAGGGCACTTCCACCTGCAGCGCCAGCCGCGTGCCCATGCGGATCCGCAGGATCTCCAGGTACGCCTGGGTGCGTTCGAGTTCTTCGCCCAGGGTGGCGATGGCACCGTCGGCGCTGGGCAGCGAGCTGCGCAGGTACTGGATCAGATGGCCGATCATGATGTCGGCGCGCGGCGGATCGGTGCGCGCCAGCACCTGCGCGCTGGCCAGCGTGTTGTAGAGAAAATGCGGCTCGACCTGCGCATGCAGCAGGTTCAAGCGCGCCACCGCCAGCTCCTTTTCGATCACCGATTGTTCGGCCGCGGCCTGCTCGTCGCGGCGCTGCTCGCCGACCCGGCGCACCACCGCGCGGTTGATCGCCTCGGCGTTTTCATAGTTGCTGCCCTCATCCACCGCGAACAGGTCCACCCAGGCGCCGGCATCGGGCTCGCACAACAGCGTGACGCTGCTGGTGCCCTGCCCTGGGGTCACCGTCACCAGTACCTGGTTGCGCTTGATCGCAAAGCGCGCAAACAGATTCCAGCGCGAGGGCTGGCGCCCTTCGTACGGGTCGATGCGGCGCACCTTTGCGCGGATCAGCAAGCTACCCGGTGCAGGCTCCACCTCCTCCACGCGCGGCAGGGCGCGCACCGCATCTTCGACCACCGCAAAGGCGGCCTGCGCATCCAGCGGAATCTCGATCTGGCGGCGTTGCCGGCTCGACAAGGCATCGTGGTCCAGGCGCCCGGCAATCAAGCGCACCCGCCGCACATGCGTGATCGAACTCATCAAGGCCATCACCATCAGCACGATGCTGATCAACCCGAAGAACGAGCCTGCCGAGCCGAACAGCTGCGCCCACATGATGCCGGCCACGATCAGCGCGGCGGCCCAGGCAAACACGATGCGGACAATCAGGAACACGCTGGCGGACACGGCAGATGGCTCGGTGGGTGGACGCGGCGAGCATAGCCGGCACGCGGCGCGCGCAACGGCCCAGGCGACGAATGGGCGCAAACGCGCCCTCAATTGCCGGTTCGGCGGAGCAAACCCGCAGGCGCCGCGCGCGGACAGCGGCAGCCTGCGCGGTATGCTCGCCGCCTGCCGTCCACTGCACCGGGAGCCACATGCATCGTCGTCATTTCCTGCAAGGCAGCGCCGCCGTGCTCGCGCTCGCATCCAGCGGCGGCTGGGCGGCAACGCGTACCAGCCGCAACGCCTTGGTAATGCCATCGGCCCCTGGCGTGGCGCCAGCGCCTGCCGCGCAGCCGGTCGGGTTCGCTGCCACGCCGCCGCTGGCGCCGATCCGCGCATCGGTCGATCGCATCATCGCGGTGAACGGCTGCACCCGTCCGTTCCGCGCGCAGGGGCCACGGATCGAAGCCGAGCGCATCGGCCGCAAGACCGTGGTGCACAACTACGGCCATGGTGGCAGCGGCTGGTCGTTGTCGTGGGGTGCGGCCGAGCACGCCTTGCGGTTGGTGCGCAGCGCCGATGCCGATGTGCGCGAACTGGCAGTGATCGGCTGCGGTGCGATTGGCCTGACCACCGCGCTGGTGGCACAACGCGCCGGCCTGCGCGTGCGCATCTACGCACGCGAGCAGTTGCCCGATGTGCGTTCGTTCTATGCCACCGGCGTGTGGTCGCCCGACTCGCGTGTGTGCACCAGCGCCGAGGCCACCGCGGCGTTTCGCACCCGCTGGGAGGAGATGGCGCGCATCTCGTTCCGGCGCTACCAGACCCTGCTCGGTTTGCCGGGCGAGCCGATCGAATGGCGCGATGGCTATGCGTTGTCGGACGTGCCGTTCGACCAACGCATCGCCTCGCCCGAAGCACACGAGCCGGACTATCCACCGCTGGAACGCGACCTGCTCGGCGACCTGGGGCCGCACTCCGAGCCGGTGGCCGCCGGCGCGCATCCGTTCCCGGTGCCGTTCGTGCGCCGTTACAGCCAGCTCACTTTCAACCTGAGCACCTACGCACGCTTGCTGATGGATGATTTTCTGCTTGCCGGCGGCGAGCTGCACACGCGCAGCTTCGACAGCCCGCGCCAGTTCGCCGACCTGCGCGAGAAGTGCGTGATCAATGCCACCGGCTACGGCGCGCGTGCCCTGCTGGGCGATGAAAGCGTCATTCCGATTCGTGGGCAGACCGCGCGGCTGATCCCGCAACCGGAGGTCACCTATGGGCTGGTGTGGCGCGGCCACAATCTCAACGTGGTGCCGCGTCGCGATGGCATCCTGGTGCAGTCGCAAGGTCCCAACGACTACAACAACGCCGATGGCGCGCCGGACCGCGCTGCATCGGAAGCGGCGGTACGCGAACTGGCGCGTCTGTTTGCCTAAGAGCTCCTAACAAAACATAGCGAGCAGTCGTCAGGTAGGTGCGGACGGCGCGGAGGAACCGGCGTGTACGGGGCTACATGCCGATTCCGAGCAGCGGCCGCGCCCGCCTGGCGGCTGCGCAGTCGTTGTGATCGCTGCTCTAACGCCACTTAGCCCTGCAGCGACGCCTGCAGGGCACTGGCCAAGGCGGCATCGCCGCTGACCAGGTCTTCCCAGCGCAGCACCACGCCCTTGCGCTTGCCCTTCTCCACCAGCTTGAGCGTGTCCGGGTCGATGGTCAGCGTGTAGGTCTGCTCGCCGATGCGCAGTTCACGGCGCAGGGGTTTATCCAGTGGCGTCATTGCGGTGGTCCGTTTTGCAGGAAGGTCAGTTGTAACGCACCGGCGAGCAGGCCGGTGCAGACGCCGCGTCGACGCCGCGTTCATTGCCGCTGTACGCAGCGTGCTTAGCCTCGTGCGTGACCACTGACGAGGAGGCTTGCATGCCGACATTCTTCTCTGCCAGCGCACTGACCCGCGGTCGCCGTGCCCCATGGGCATGCCTCGCGCTGCGACCTGCGCACCCCTGCAACAGGCGCGTACGTCGGCCGGGCATGGTGGCGCTTGCCGTCGGAGCACGGCCATGAGCACGCAGCGCTCTGCCCTGTTGATCGTGGACATGTTCAACCGCTTCGATTTCGATGGGGGCGAGCAACTCGCCCATCGCGCGCAAGGCGCTGCACGCAGCATCGATGCGCTGGCACAGCGTTATCGGCAGGCACAACGGCCGGTGCTCTACGCCAATGACAACTTCGCCGCCTGGCATGCAGACCTTCCCGCGTTGATTGCGCTGGCCTCGCAAGCGGATGCGCGTGGCTGCGAGATCGCGCGCCTGCTCACACCGTATCCGCAGGATTACCAGTTGCTCAAGCCCAAGCACTCAGCGTTCTTGAACACGCCGCTGGCGCCGCTGCTGAAGGACCTGCAGGTGGAGCGCCTGGTCATCACCGGCGTGGCGCTGGATGTCTGCGTGCTGGCCACCGCCATCGATGCCGCTGCGCATGGGTTCGCTGTGAGCGTGCCGCGCGATTGCGCCACCGCCGAAACCGACGTGCGCGAAACCTGCGCGCGCACGATTCTGCAAGACGGTTTCCACGCGGCGTTGGCGCGCTCTGCGTCGATCGAACCGGCGTGATGCATCGATGCGCTCCATCGCATTGCGCGGACTGAACAGGCCGCCATCGCACCGGGTTCACCGCACGCACCAATCGTCCTAACACTCGGCTGATTAGCGTAGGCAACACGCAACGACATGACCGCAGAGATCCAACGATGACGACGATGCAATCCAGGGAACGTTTGGTGAAGTGGCTGCAGGACGCCTACGCCATGGAGAAGGAAGCCGAAACCATGATGAAGGCGATGGCCGCGCGCATCGAGCACTACCCGGAGCTCAAGCATCGCATCGAGCAGCACGTGCAGGAAACCCAGCAACAGAGCGCAGGCGTGCAGCGTTGCCTGGAATTGCTCGACGGCAGCGTCCCCACCGCCAAAGGCATGTTGAGCAGTGTGCTCGCCAGCATGCACGCAGCGGGCAACTCGATGATGACCGATGAGGTCACCAAGGGCGTTGGCATCAGCTATGCCTTCGAGCATATGGAAATCGCCTCGTACCGCGCTCTGGTGGTTGCCGCACGCATTGCCGGCGAGCAAGAGGTCGCGCAGATCTGCGAAGACATCCTGCAGCAGGAAATCGAGATGGCCGAGTGGTTGATCGAACACCAGGAAGCCATCGTCGTCGCGTTTCTTGAACGCGAACAACTGGAAGGCGTCACCGCCAAGCGTTAGTCCGCCCCATCCCCTTCGTCCACCCAGAAAGGAGCCACTCATGGCGATCAAAACCGTTGAAGAATTGTTTGTCCACGAACTGTCCGACATCTACAGCGCCGAGAAGCAGCTGACCAAGGCGTTGCCGCGCCTGGCCCGCGCCGCGACCGAGCCCAAGCTCAAGCAGGCCTTCGAAACGCATCTGGAAGAAACCCAGGGCCAGGTCGAACGTATCGACCAGGTGGTTGAACTGCTCAGCATCAAGCTCAAGCGCATCAAGTGCGCGGCGATGGAAGGCCTGGTCGAGGAGAGCCGTGAGGTTATCGACTCGATCGAAGCCGGCCCGGTGCGCGATGCGGCCCTGATCGGGGGCGCGCAGAAGGTGGAGCATTACGAGATTGCCTCGTACGGCACCATTGCCGCGCTCGCCAAGCAGCTCGGCTATGCCGATGCATTGAAGCTGCTGCTGGAAACGCTGGAGGAAGAAAAAGCCACCGACGAAAAGCTCACCCTGCTCGCCGAACAGGGCGGCAACCAGAAAGCATCCCAAGCCAGCAAGGCGGCCTGATGTTCCGCGCGGGGCGGCCCTGCCCGCCCCGCGTTTCCTGCTGATCCTCAGCAAATCTCCCTCCGCAAGCCAGCCCCGCGTCCTGTCCGCTCTTGCAGTGGCAGTTGTTGCCTGGCGCCAGTCATGGAGCGAAACCCATGTTCATGCATAACAAGCGTTTGATGTACACCGTCCGCGTTGCCGAGCCGAATCCGGATCTGGCCACGCTGATGCTCGAGCAGTTTGGCGGACCGCAAGGCGAGCTGGCTGCGGCCATGCGTTACTTTACCCAGGCGCTGGGCGAGGACGATCCGGGCCGCAAGGATCTGTTGTTCGATATCGCAACCGAAGAATTGAGCCACCTGGAAATCATCGGCTCGATCATTGCGATGCTCAACAAGGGCCCAAAGGCGGTGCTCTCCGAAGGCATGGAAGAAGCCATGGAGATGCGCAACATGACCCAGAACAGCACCAGCCACACGCAGCAGATTCTCTACGGTGGCGGTCCGGCGCTGGTGAATTCGGCCGGCGTGCCGTGGACGGCCGCGTACGTGGATTCCATCGGCTGCCCCACCGCCGACATGCGCTCGAACATCGCCGCCGAGGCGCGCGCCAAGCTGGTCTACGAGCGCCTGATCAATGTGACCAACGATCCGGGCATTGTGGATGCACTGCGCTTTCTGATGACGCGCGAAGTGGCGCATCAGAAGTCGTTCGAAAAAGCGTTGTATTCGATCGAACCCAACTTCCCGCCGGGCAAGCTGCCGGGCGACCCGCGCTTCACCGACAAGTACTACAACATGTCGCAGGGCGAAGGCGACATGGTCGGCCCGTGGAATGCCGGCGAGCAGTGGGAAGTCATCGCCGACCGCGAGCAGCAGGCTGCAGTGGATGGCGGCGACGGCCTGGCCACGGTGGCGCTCGATGCCACCCAGACCAAGGCGCTGGATGCGATGTCGCTGCGCCTGCTGTCCAACCCGGAGCTGGACCGCGTCACTGGCGCAGACCTTGGCGCCGGCCCGGGCGCCGGTTCCACGACCGGTGATATCCAGCGCTGATCCCACCGCGCAACCGCGCATGACTGCCCGGGCCGTTCGCGGCCCGGGCGTTTTTGCTCACCGCACGACACAGGAGTTGCCATGAACGACAAGCCGAAACTGGAGACCCACGACGAACGCCAGTCGGCGTACCGCGGCGACGGCGGCGATGCGTCCGTCGACGGCCGTGGCCGGCACGATCCTTCTGCCGCTGACACCGCTGATGCCGCGCCACCGCAGGACGGCCAGCCGCAAGCCTATTACCCGCGCGGGCATGGCCATGGCGGTGGGCTCGGCGAAGGCGAACCGGACGGCCATGCCGAGCGCGACGGCCAGACCCAGCCCAACTTTGGCCAGAGCGGCACCTATGGCAAGCAGGACCATCAGCAGGCCCAGCAACGTGCCCGCGCAGACAGCGATAGCGATAGCGAAGGCGACGACACCTGACCTCGATCCTGTCGGGACGACATCGCTGCCCACTCGGCATCGTTGTATCGGTTTCACTGAAACACCAAGGGGCGCAGCGCGCCCCTTCTTCATGTGCTCTGCTGCGCGCCCGGTGCGCAGGCGCTCAAGCACGTAACAGCGGCGCCGGGCGTCCTTCCGCTGCCCATTCGGGGCGCACGCCGGCCGCTGCAGCGCAACGCTCCAGGCGCCATGGGCTGAGATGGCGCATTGCCTCATGGCCGCTGAGCTGCAACCACTGCGCAACATCGCCATCGATACACAACGGCCGGTGCGTGGGCATGCTGGACGACGAGGCCACCAGCAACGAGAACCCCATCTGCAGGCGGCCGCCGATATCCATCACATTGCGCAGCCCGGCCGCGTACAGCGCGCGATTGTCCGGGCTCAACCAGGTGGCCGCTGTATTGCCATCCACCGAGGCGGTGCACACGAATCCGCATAACGGAATCGCGCAGCGCTGGGTTTCCCAGATGGCCAGATCCACACCGCCCAGCCAGCTTGGCTCCTGCATGTGCAGCGAGCGTTGCTGACCCGGCGCGCGGCGGCCGAAGGTGGCACGCTCCTCGCGCTTACCGCCGCGGTCGGCGACCAGAATGTCGGCATCGGCACCCACGCCGACCTCGACCCATGCGTTGCTCGCCACCCTGGCGGACAACTGAAGAATGCGGGTAATCATGACTGCTCCACTGTGCGTAACGCCCTGTACAAACAAGCCACGCAAAAAACGCGCCAAGTCTTGAACGATGCAGTACTTACGCAATGTAGACATGCCAAGGCCCTTGCACGCTGGTCTTCAAAAATTTCTCACATCACGCCGCAAGAACTGCATTGGCGTGCAAGAATTTCCATGGCGCAGGCGTATGGAAACGCGAGTGGTGCGGACAGCGAGCGCATCTGCACCAACGTTTGAAGCAGTGTTGCGAACGCATCTATCCGTGTGCAGGAGATGCGCAGCGCAGCCACGCCGCTGCGACGAGTCCGCAGCAAGACGATCGAGCAGACTCAGGCAATGCATTGCACATTCACCGGCGCTGGCTGTTGCCATACACGCCGACAATCACGCTGGGCAGTAGACGAACGCGCTGCATGCGTGCCGAAACAACGGGCACCTGGCGCAGCGCAATGACACGCACTGCGCTGCGCCAGTGTCATCGCACTAGTTCTTGCTGCCACCGGCGGCCAGGCGCCCTTGAAGGGCAAGACTGCGATAGCGGCGCACGGCGGCCCGTCTGGGCGCAGCATTGAGACCGCGCCGAACAGCTGCACTTGCCCCTTCACCGCTAACAAGCCGGAACCCAAACATCGCGTCGCGCCAACGCCACGCCTGCTGCATTGCCGCCAGCGACGCCAATGCAACGCACAGCGTAGGAGCGCGCTTGCGCGCGATGGGACTCACACGCAGCGCCGCCCTGCAGGGACGCGACACCAAACCCGCATCCCTTCGCCCCAGCAACGTGGGGCGCTGCCCTCAGTCGTCTACCGACGTCAGCGGCAGCTGGATCTCGCATTCCAATCGCGTGTCGCTGAGCTCGTAGCGGGTCTGCGCGCCGTGGCTGTAGGGCAACGCCTTTTCGATCAGGCGCCTGCCGAAGCCACCCGCGTCCGCGCGCACGGACCGCTGTTGCAGGCTGGCGCCCTCTTCCACCCACGACAACACCAGCCGTGCAGGCGCGTTCTCGCTGGTCTCCACCCGCCAACGGATGGTCAGCGTGCCGGTGTCCACCGCCAGAGCACCGTATTTGCGTGCGTTGGTGGCCAACTCGTGCAATGCCAGTGCCAGGGTCTGCACGGTGGATTTGCGCAACGCCACGTCCGGCCCGTCGAGGACGATGCGGCGCTGATCCGGCTCGGCACCGAGCGCATCCAGCTCCATGCGCAACAACGCGCCGATGGTGGCCGGCGCATTCTCTGCCTGCGAGAGCAGCCCCTGCACACGCGAGAGCGCGGCCAGCCGGTCTTCGAACCTGCTGGCGAACTCGTCCATGGTGCCGCTGCCCTGCATGGTCTGCGTCGCCACCGACTGCACCACGGTGATGAGGTTACGGGTGCGGTGCTGCAGCTCGGTCACCAGCACGCGCTGCTCTTCCTGCAGGCGACGCAGGTTGTCCGACTCGGTGGAGGTGCCCAGCCATTCCAGCACGTGCCCGTTGTCGTCGCGCACCGGCGCGCTGCGGGTATGGAACCAGCGGTAGCCGCGCTCGGCCGCATTGTAGAGCCGGTGCTCCACGTCCAGCCCGCCGCTGGCCGGGCAGTCGCGCCACGCGTCCATGGTGAGTTCGCGATCGTCCGGGTGCACCGCTTCCAGCCAACCCAGCTCGCGGCTTTCCTGATCGGCCTGGCCGGTGTAGGCCGACCATTGCGGGCTGGACCAGGTCCAGCGGCCGCCATCGAGCGAGCGCCACACCAGCTGCGGAATACCCTCCATCAAGGTGCGCAGGCGCTGCTCGCTACCGCGCAGCGCATCTTCGGCACGGGTCAGCGGGGTGACATCCATGAAGGTGATCACCGCCCCGCCGATGAAGTTGTCCACCGTGCGGTACGGCAGCACGCGCACCATGTAGCGTGCGCGCGTGGTGGGGTTTTCCACCTCGCGGTCGAGCACCGCCAGCGTGCGGATCACCCGGCGCACATCGTCCTGCAATTCCTCGTAGGCCACGCGCATCTTGATGTGGCTGATCGGGCGATGGATATCGCTTTCCACCAACGGCACGATGTCGGTGACGGCCGGGGTGAAGTTGGTCACGCGCAGTTCGTTGTCCAGAAACACCGTGGCGATCTGGGTGCTTTCCAGCAGGTTCTTCAGATCGCTATTGGCATGCGCCAACTCCTGCACGCGATGCGCCAGCTCGCCGTTGACGGTGGTGACTTCCTCGTTGACCGACTGCAGCTCTTCCTTGGAGGTCTCCAGCTCTTCGTTGGCGCTTTGCAGCTCTTCGTTGAGCGACTGGTATTCCTCGTTGGAGGACTTGAGCTCCTCGTTGGTGCTCTCCAGCTCCTCGATCATCGCCTGCAAGCGTTCGCGGGTGATGCGCAGCTCGTTCTCCAACACCTGCACATGTTCGTTGTCGGAGGCGGGTGGTTGCGACGCTGATTCCGCAAGCTCGCGCAGCTCCACTTCCTGGAACAACACCACATAGCCACGCGGCACCTCCGAATCGGAGGTAGGCTCCACGAAGATGTCCACCGCCCAGGTGACCCCGTCACCACGCATCTGAATGCCCTTGACCTGCACCGGCGCGTTGTCGGCCTCTGCACGGCTCAGCGCACCGCGCAGTTCCAGGCGCAGATCGCGGTGCACCAGGTTGAGCAGGTTGAGGCTGGGCGGGCCGCTGCCGGGGCGCACGAAGCGCCCGGCCTGCGCGGAGAAATGCATCACATCGAAGTGCTCGTCCAACACCGCGTACGCAGGCGCGTAGCGGTCGGCGATGCGCTCGCCCGCACGCACCAGCGCCTGGCTGGACGAACGCAAGCGCTGCACCGGCGCCGGCACCTTGCCCGGGCGCGCCGGCGACAATGACGGAAAGGTGGAATGCAGCCGCGTCTCGGCGTCGATCTTCTGGAACACGCGGAAGCTGCGCTCCACCGGTGCGAATAATTTCGCGTGGCGCGAGACGTTTTCCGCATTGCCCAGGAACAGGTAGCCGCCCGGCTTCAACGCAAAATGGAACAGCGGGATCACCCGGTTCTGCAGTTCGGCATCCAGATAGATCAGCAGGTTGCGGCACGACACCAGATCCAGCCGCGAGAACGGCGGGTCCTTGACGATGCTGTGCTGGGAAAACACGCACAGCTCGCGCAACTCCTTGCTCACCGCATAGGTGTCACCTTCCTTGGTGAACCAGCGCTTGAGGCGCTCCGGCGCCACTTCGCCCACGATGCTGGAGGAATAGCGCCCCACGCGTGCGGCGGCCAGCGCGCGGCCATCGATATCGCTGGCGAAGATCTGGATCTGCGGCACCGACTCCAGCGTCTCGGCATGTTCGCGCAGCAGCATCGCCAGCGAATACGCCTCTTCCCCGGTGGAACACCCCAGCACCCAGACGCGCAGGTTGTCGCCATTCTGCTTGCCCTGGAATAGCCGCGGAATCACCTGCTGCTCCAGGAACTCGAACTCGCGGCGGTCGCGGAAGAACTGGGTCACCCCGATCAGCAAATCGTTGAACAGCAGCAGCGGCTCGTCCTGGCGGCTGCGCAGTACATCCAGGTATTGGTCCAGGGTATCGACCTGCACCACCTGCATGCGTCGCTGCACGCGGCGCAGGAAGGTGGCGCGCTTGTAGCCGTGGAAATCGTGCCCGGTGGTGTTGCGCAGGATACCGGCGACCTGACTGAGCTGATTGCTCTCCGCGCCGCTGCGCACGCCTTCCGGCACGGCATGCGCAACACCGTGATGCCGTTGCATGTGCGCGGAGATGCGTGCGGCCACGCGCGGCAGCGGCAGGATATCGTCGGACACCGCGGCCGGGCTGCTGGCGCTATGCAGATCCAGCCCGTGCAGGGACGCATCGCCCACCACCAGCGCCAGCCCACCGCATTCCTTGATCGCCGCCGTGCCCAACGTACCGTCACCATCCACGCGGCCCATGATCAGGCCGATGACGTTGCCATCCTGGTCGTGCGCCATCGAGACGAAAAAGCTGTCGATCAGGCCATGGTCGCTTTCGCCATCCAGCGGCCGCAGACGCAGGCGGCCTTCTTCCAGCGTGACCAGGGTATCGGCCGGCGGCAGATAGAAGCGGCCTGGCTGCAAGCGGTCGCCGTCACACGGCGCCACCAACTGCTGGGATTGGGGGCCAAGCAGGTCGCGCAGCCGCGCTTCATCCAGCAGCGCACGGTCGCGCAGCAGCAGCATCACCGCCAGGTTGGCCCCGTTGCCGATGGTCTCCAGCAGCTCGGCCAGCCGCGTGGCATCCAGCCCGGTGGCGCCCACGCCCAGAATGAAAAGGGAGGAATGCACAGCGGCGTCGCTGTGGACGTCGCTGCGGAGGGAGGTGTCGGTCATGAGAGTCGCATCAGCCAGCGACAACTGGCCGCCATAGAACGTAGATGATCGCGCAAACCGGCATCGCCTGCCATGACACCCCGCTTCCGGCCGCTGCATGTGCAGGTCTGACGCGCCCGCTTACGCATACCGTTAACCGACGTTGCGTACATCATGCGCTGCGCGACTCTCTACACCTTAGCGTCTTACCGGAGTCATCCCATGCACGACAGCCCCTTGCGCGGCCGCCGCATCCTGGTGGTCGAAGACGATTATTTGCTGGCCGAATCGCTCAACGATCTATTGGCCGAGGCCGGTGTCAAGGTGGTGGGACCGGTGGGCAACGTGCCCGAAGCACTGTCACTGGTGGCATCGGGGATCGGCATCGATGGCGCCCTGCTGGATGTCAACGTGCGCGGCCAGGCGGTGTTCCCGGTGGCCGATGCGTTGCTGGCGCGTGGGGTGCCGTTTTCGTTCTGCTCCGGCTACGACCGCTACACGCTGCCGCCGCGGTATGCGCATCTGTCGTACTGCATGAAGCCCTACAACCCGCGCACCATCACCACGCTCCTCAGCCGCCAGCAGGCGCCCGTCGAACATCACTGATCGGCCGTATCCGGCGCGGTTTCTATGGGTTGCAGCGCGCGTTCTTCTTCGCCCAGCTGGTTGAGCAGCTCCACCGCGGACTGGTGCGCGGTGCGCAGGGTGTCCAGCGGTTTGGAAGGGATTTCGGCGCGCAGCGAATACAGCGCGAAGCCCATCACATTGAGCCGGTTACGCAACTGATGCATGAGCTCGCGGCGACGCAGGTGGGCCGCATCGCTCACGCGTTGTCCTTGTCACTCAGGCGGTTGTGCAAGGTGCGCACGCTGATGCCGAGTTCGCGCGCAGCCGCCTTCTTGTTGTAGCGGGTGCGTGCCAGCGCCGCTTCGATCATGGCGTCTTCGGCCTGGCGCATGGTCCAGCCGGCCGGAATCAGCAGCCCGTCTTCGTCGGCCTGCGGCACGGTCTGCTCCACCTCGGGTGCGACGAGCAGGTCGCCATCGGTGCGCAGGTACAGGTAACGGATGAACGAGCGCAGCTCGCGCACGTTGCCCGGCCAGGTGTGGTGGGCCAGATAGCGCAACAGCGATTTGGTGGGCAACTTGCGCTTGCCATAAGTGGCGTTGAGCTCGTCGATCACGCGCAGGCCGAGCAGGCGCGCATCGCCGCGGCGCTCGCGCAAGGGCGGCACCTGGATCGGGTATTCGTTGAGGCGATAGAACAGGTCCTCGCGCAGCACCGCCTGGTCGCGCTGCACGCGCTGGTGGGTGGCGGCCACCACGCGTGCATTCAACGGGATCTCCTCGCTGCCGCCCACACGCATGAAGGTGCGCGACTCGATCGCCCGCAGCAGGTACACCTGCAGGCGCATCGGCATCTCGCCGATTTCGTCCAGGAACAGCGTGCCGTCGGCCGCCTGTTCCAAAAAGCCCGCATGGCGGCGGTCGGCACCGGTGAAGCTGCCGCGCTCGTGGCCGAACAACTGGCTGGCCAGCAGTTCTTCCGGAATCGCGCCGCAGTTGACCGGCACAAAGCGCCCGCGGCGCCCGGACACGCGGTGGATGGCGCGCGCCACCAGGTCCTTGCCGGTGCCGGTTTCGCCGGTCACCAGCACGTTCAGATCGGTCGGCGCCACGCGCACGATGTCCTTGCGCAGCGCCACGATGCTGTCGCTGTTGCCGACGATGCCCAGGTTGCCCTGCTGCGCCTCACGCAGCCCGCCCAGCACCCGCTCCAGACGCTCGGGGGCGAACGGCTTGGTGAGGAACTCGCTGACACCGAACTGATGCGCACGGCCTTGGGTCTCGCGCGCGTAGTCGCCGGACACCACCACGATCTGCGGGGTGTGGTCCGGGTCGAGCCGCTCGATCAGGTCGAAGCCGCTGCCGTCGGGCAGGCCGACGTCGACGACCAGCAGATCGGGGAAGTTGCTGTCCAGCCAATGGCTGGCTTCGCCAAGCGAATGCATCCCCTTGGCGCGGAAGCCGCTATCGGTGGCCAGCTCCACCACCTGATCGCAGAACTCCACGTCGTCGTCGATGATGGCGCAGGAAAGACGGTCCATAGGCGCTTCTGTCCGCAATGACTAGTACATGTTCGGTTGAAAATTGTGACGACGGCGCGAAGATCGCAGCCTGTCACCCCCCGGTCCTTCACCCGCTGACAGCGGAACCATCCCACGCTTGCCCCGGTTGCGGCTAGAGCTCGCCACACCGCCTTCGGACGTTCGCCGGCCACAGCGGGTTCTACCAGTGCCAAGCGTCATGGTCCGGCCCGGTCGGCGTGCCAATCCCGCACACGCGCCAAGTACTGCAAAGGGTTGGGCCTGAGCGACCGCAAATCTGCGGCCGGTGGCACGGAGCCATGGATCAGCTCGGTTGATTCAGAACGAAGCGGCAAGGATGCCAGCGGAGTCAGCGGCAGCCAATGCATCGTGACGCATCGGACTGAACCCTTCATGGGCTCCCGCCCGGGCGACTGACTTACCCACAAATTACGCACCGCGTGTCAGCACCATGTGTAGAAACCGCTCACGTGCACCTGCGCGCAGGCTGCCAACACTGAGGCGACACAGGTGATGAGGTGTCCTATGAATGCACTCTCGGCGCAGCCACGCACTGCGCATCCGCGTGCAGATGTGCAGGCGGAACTGGCCCACTGGCGTGCCGAGCACCGCCGTGGCGAGCTTGGCTATTACCCGTTCGACGGCATCCCGGAGGCAACCATCCGCGCGGTCTGCGATGCCTGGAATGCGCATCCCCAGCTGACCGACCAGCAGGTCATTGCCGCCGTGCGCGACGCGTTGTGCCTGACGCCGGGCTCGATGAACGCGGTTCTGGCGGACTGGCTGGCCCCGCGCTGCCTGCGCCATCTGCGTCGTGGTTGAACCCGCGGCGCGACAGCGCCCGGCAGCGCGCGAACGCCGATCTGTGCAGCCGATCACGGTCGCGCCCGGCCAGGGCGCGGACCCTGTTCGCGCGGTGCCGCGTCAGCGCGGCGCACCTGCGCGCCGGGTGGGTGTGATGCCGGCTGCGGTGCCAGCTGCACTCAGCCAGCGTGGTTGCTTGCTGCGTGCGGCCTGTGCCGGCGTCGCACGCAGCGGGGCCGGTGCGGCTGGCCTGCCCGCGCTTGCCCAGCCCGCCCTCTAGGGAGATGTCTGTGGACGCGTTGCTGCTCTCTCGCATCCAGTTTGCGTTCGTGATTTCGTTCCATGTGCTGTTCCCCGCCTTCACGATCGGGCTGGCCAGCCTGTTGGGGTTTCTGGAATGGCGCTGGTTGCGCAGCCACGACGACGTGTGGAAGCGCCTGTATTTCTTTTGGCTGCGGATCTTCGCGGTGTCGTTCGGCATGGGCGTGGTCAGCGGCATCGTGATGGCGTTCCAGTTCGGCGCCAACTGGCCGGAGCTGAGCCGCATCGCTGGCGGGGTGATCGGCCCGCTGCTCAGCTATGAAGTGCTCACCGCGTTCTTTCTGGAGGCCAGCTTCCTCGGCGTGATGCTGTTTGGCTGGGGGCGCGTGTCCGAGCGGCTGCACTTTTTTGCCACCTGCATGGTGGCCCTGGGCACGTTGGTGTCCACCTTCTGGATCCTCTCGTCCAACAGCTGGCTGCACACCCCGCGCGGCTTCAGCATGGTCAACGGCGTGGTGCATCCGGTGGACTGGCTGCAGATCATCTTCAACCCGTCGTTCCCGTACCGGCTCACCCATATGGCGCTGGGCTCGTTCATCACCACCTGCTTTGTGGTGGGCGGCGTGGGCGCGTACTACCTGCGCAAGCGCAAGCATGTGGACGCGGCGGCGCTGATGCTGCGGCTGGCGGTGGCGTTTGCCGCCATCGTGTTGCCGATCCAGGTGTTGGTGGGCGACCAGCACGGACTCAACACGCTGGAACACCAGCCGATGAAAGTGGCGGCGATGGAAGCGCATTGGCACAGCGATGGCGACGGCAATGGCGTGCCGCTGGTGGTGTTCGGCGTGCCCAATGCCGAGGCCGAGCGCAACGATTACGAAGTGGCGATCCCGCGGCTAGGCAGCCTGATCCTGACCCATTCGCTGGATGGCGAAATCGCCCCGCTCACCTCCGTGCCGCGCGGCGAGCGCCCGCCGGTGGCGCCGGTGTTCTTCGCATTCCGCATCATGGTGGGCCTGGGCATGGCCATGCTGTTGCTGGCCTGGATCTCGGCCATCGCGTGGTGGCGCGGACGGCTGCACGCGCGCCCGCTGATCATTGCCTGGAACCTCATGTTGCCGGCGGGCTTCATTGCGCTGGTGGCCGGGTGGTTCGTCACCGAGATCGGCCGCCAACCGTATGTGGTGTACGGGCTGCTCCGCACGGCCGATGCGATGGGCCCGCAATCGACCGCGATGGTGGCGGTGTCGCTGGCGGTCTACGTGGCCGGCTATGCCTTCGTGTTCGGCTGGGGTATCTGGTACCTGGCCAAGCTGATCCGCACCGGCCCGCAACCGCGCGGCGATGGCCCGGACGTGGCCAGCGGCGAACACACGCCTGCGCGGCCGTTGTCGGCGGCCGATGAATCCCTGGAACAGGAGCACGCGCCATGGACCTGAGTTACTGGCTGCCGGTGGTGTGGTTCGGCGTGATCGGCTTCGGCGTGCTGATGTACGTGGTGCTGGACGGTTTCGTGCTGGGGCTGGGCATGCTGGCACCGTTCGCACGCGACGAGCAGGAAGTGGACCTGATGATGAACACCGCCGCGCCCATCTGGGACGGCAACGAGACCTGGCTGGTGCTTGGCGGGGCCGGGCTGTTTGCGGCGTTCCCTACCGCCTATGCGGTGATCCTCTCCGGGCTGTATCTACCGGTGCTGTTGATGGTGATGGCGCTGGTGTTTCGCGGCGTGGCGTTTGAATTTCGCTTCAAGGCACATCGCTCGCGGCGGCTGTGGACGCTGTCGTTCATTGGCGGCTCGATGCTCACCGCTTTTGCGCAAGGCATCATCCTGGGCGCACTGGTGGAAGGCATGGCGTTAGACAACGGCCGCTACGTCGGCGGTGTGTTCGGTTGGTTTAGCCCGTTCACCATCCTCACCGGGGCGGCGCTGGTGTTCGGTTATGCGTTGCTCGGCAGCACCTGGTTGATCCTCAAGACCGATGGCCGCACCCACGAACTGGCGCGCCAGCTCACCCGCCCGCTGGTGGGCGTGGTGGTGGCCTTCATGGTGCTGGTCAGCGCGTGGCTGCCGTTCTTGAGTTCACATGTGATGGCGCGCTGGTTCGAACACGGCAACTTCTGGTGGCTGTCGCCGATCCCGGTGATCACCGCGGTGGTGGCGATGCTGCTGTGGCGCGCCGGCAACACCTCGCGCAACCATGCCTCGCCGTTCCTGTTGACCCTGGCGATCTTCGTGCTGGGTTTCATCGGCCTGGTGCTGGGCATGTGGCCATACCTGGTGCCGCCGAGCTACACCATCTGGCAGGCGGCAGCGCCACCGTCATCGCAGATCTTCCCGATGGTGGGCTTGATCGTGCTGCTGCCGCTGGTGCTGGGCTATACCGCGTGGTCGTACCGGGTGTTCCGCGGCAAGATCGCTGCGGATGTGGGCTACCACCATCATTGATGCTGACGTGCGCGTTGCGTTTTCCGCCACATGAAAAAACGCCCGCACGATGCGGGCGTTGTTATTTGCACCGATGCGCGGCGGTCAACGCCGTTCGGAGCCGTCCGGACGTTCGTAGTCGTGCTCCGGGTCGGCCTTGTTGACGTCACGGTCTTCATCGGGCATGTCGTGCTCCTTCCATTTGACGTCCTCGTTGCGCCGCTCCTGTGGTGTGAACGGCTTTTTCTGGTCGTCTTCCGGACCCCACGGTTTTTTTGGTTCGGTCCCCATATGCACTCCGCTCTGGACACAGTGTCGTTGTGCTCAACGCTAGGCACGTGCGCATTGCCGAAGGGTGAAGGTGCGGCAGCGTTGCGTGAAGGCAGCGCCCCTCAGCCACCGGTCTGGGAATGCGGTGCGGCCACCGGCTTGGATTGCGGCGAGTCCTTCTGACGCAACCAGATGGTCAGCACCACCAGCGAAAACACCGCCAAAAATTCGCTCTGCCAGTTCTGCATCGACTCGAACCAGAACGCGGCATCGGTGAAGTGCTGCAGCAAACTGATCGGTGGCAGGCCCTGCTGCGTGCGCTCGGCCAGCTCCAGCCGCCAGCTTCCCAGCAGATGCAGCACAAAGCTCAGCAGGAACAGCACACCGAAGGCGATGGCCAGCGAGTGCTCGTACAGGCGCAACCACAGGCCACCCTTGCGCACCGGCCACGGGGTGCGGCCCGGTGCAATCTCTCTCGTTTCTTCATCAGGATCGAGCGGCCGCGATTCGGCCGAGCCTACCTGGCGCAGCTTGACGGTGAGCAGCACATACATGCCCATCTGCAGGAATTCGCTTTCCCAGTTTTCAAACAACGCAGAGATGAAGTGCCCGCTGCGCAGGTACTGACCCAGCGTCAGGGTTGCCTGGCCCAACTGTGCCAGTTCCTCGTTATAGGCATGCAACCCCGCATACACCTGTGCGGCGATAAACAACAGCGTCAGCCCAAGCAGACACAACGACAAACCATGACGACGAAAGATCATCTGTACGCTCCTCTGATGCCGAAAGTATTCGAGCAAGCACAGCAAAAACGCATGAATACTGCGTGGTGAGCCGACGCAATCAGCAGCGAGTGAGTGCCGCGCGGCGGTGTGCGTAGCCAACACACATCGCGGCGACATCGCCTATGCCCGATGTTTACTTCTGCGTGGCCACACTGACCGTCCAGCTTCCTTCCCCGTCAGGAGATCACCATGCCCGTGCCCAACTACCCGCGCCCGCCGTTCAAGCCGCAGCAGCAAGGCTTCCCCGGCAAGACCGACAAGATGGACCCGCGCCCGGATCACGGCGAAGACAGCTACGTGGGCCACGGGCAACTGAAAGGCAAGCGCGCGTTGATCACCGGTGGCGACAGCGGCATTGGCGCTGCCGTGGCCATCGCTTATGCACGCGAAGGCGCGGATGTGGCCATCGCCTTCCTGCCGGATGAGCAGGAAGACGCATCACGCATCGGTGCGTTGATCGAAAAGGCCGGTGTGCGCGCACTGCTGGTGGGCTGCGACATCAGCGACCCCAACCAGGCTGCGTCCTTGATCGACAAGGTCCACAGCGAATTCGGCGGGCTGGACATCCTGGTCAACAACGCCGGCTACCAGAAGTACTTCCAAAGCTTCGAAGAAATCACCCTGGACGAGTGGCGCAAGACCTTCGATACCAATGTGCACGCAGTGTTCAACCTGGTGCTCTTGTCGGTGCCGTTGATGAAGGACGGCGGTTCCATCATCAACACCGCTTCGGTGCAATCCAAGAAGCCCACGCCGAACATCCTTCCCTATGGCGCAACCAAGGGTGCGCTGGCCAATCTCACCATCGGGTTGGCCGGCGTGCTGGCCGAAAAGCAGATCCGCGTCAATGCGGTGCTGCCGGGCCCGATCTGGACACCGTTCATTCCCGCCGGCATGGACGAAGAATCGGTGGAAAGCTTCGGCTCGCAAACACCGATGGGCCGCCCCGGCCAACCGGTGGAGCTTGCATCGGCCTACGTGATGCTGGCCTCCGATACTGCCAGCTACACCTCCGGCACCTTGCTCACCATCTCCGGTGGTGCGGTCACGCTCTGACCAACACAGCGTTTTCGCGTTCTACAACGCCACTCGCTCGAGTGGCGTTTTTGTTTGCGCATCACTGCATGTGCGCGCACATCAGACACGGCATCTGGCAGCCGCGTCCATGCGTGATTTTCCGGTCAAGGCCGCACTCGCGCTGCGCATACTTGCTGTTGCGTTTCTTCTAACGGCGCGATCCATACCGTAGACACCACTGGATCGTGATGCATGACCTCTTCCGCGTCGCCACTTCTTGCCGCAGGCACCACGCGGCGGTGAAGCAGTGCGCCTTGGGAATCAGGGCCATCACACATGCGCACCCGGACGTGCGATCCGGCGCAGCACGCGCCACTGGCTAGCTTGCGCGCCCGCGCCCCCACAAGGCCCACAGCAATGAGAATCCTGGTCACCGGCGGTACCGGCTACATCGGCTCCCACACCTGCGTTGAATTGGCGCGGCGCGGGCATGAAATCTGCGTCGTCGACAATCTGAGTAATTCATCAGAACGCGTGCTCGATCACCTGGCCCACCTGATTGGCGCGCGCCCGGCATTTCATTGCATGGACGTGCGTGCGCCCGAGCTCGCCGAGCTGATGCAGCGCGAGCGGATCGAGGCGGTGATCCACTTCGCCGCGCTCAAGGCGGTGGGCGAATCGGTGCGCGAGCCGCTGCGCTACTTCAACAACAATGTCACCGGCACGCTGGCGCTGCTGCGTGCGATGCGCACTGCCGGGGTGGCCAACCTGGTGTTCAGTTCGTCCGCCACCGTGTACGGCGACGAGAACACCAGCCCGATCGAGGAACGCGCGCCGTTGAAGGCGATCAACCCGTACGGGCGCACCAAGCTGATGATGGAAGAAATGATCGGCGACCTGAGCGCGGCCTGGCCGCAATTCAACGCCGCACTGCTGCGCTACTTCAACCCGGTGGGTGCGCATCCCAGCGGATATCTCGGCGAAGACCCGCGTGGCGTGCCGAACAATCTGATGCCGTACATCGCCCAGGTGGCAGTGGGCCGCCGCGATGCGCTGCAGGTGTTCGGCGACGACTACCCCACCCCGGACGGCACCGGCGTGCGCGACTATCTGCACGTGATGGATCTGGCGCGCGCGCATGTGGATGCCATCGAGTATCTGCACCACGAGCGCCAGGGGCTGGTGGTCAACCTGGGCACCGGCCGGGGCCACAGCGTGCTGGAAGTTGCCGCCGCCTTCGAGCGGGCCAGCGGGCGGCACATTCCGCTGCAGTTTGCCCCGCGCCGCGATGGCGACGTGGCGGTGTATTACGCCAGCACCGCGCTGGCCAACCGACTGCTCGGCTGGAAGGCGCAGTACGACCTGGAGCGCATGTGTGCCGATACCTGGCGCTGGCAGTCGCTGCATCCGGAAGGCTATGCGCAATCGCGCCTGGTGCGCCCACGCGCCACCGCGCCGATGGGCGAACGCGTGGCGCCGCTGCGCAAGCTGCTGCCCGGCAGCGATGGCCGCCGCCGTCACGAGCCCGCACGTGCCTTGCTGCCCGCACACGGGCATTCCGGCGCCTGAGGCGCCATTCCCCTTCCCCCGATCGAGGACCTTGCATGAGTTGGGCTGGACACTTTCAATACGACATCGGCAAGAGCCGCCGTGCCGTGCCATCGGCGACCACACCGCAGTTCGATGCCACACGCCCGACCCTGCTGTGCCTGTCGCACCTGCGCTGGAGTTTTGTCTACCAGCGCCCGCAACATCTGATGTCGCGCTTTGCGCAAGACGCCAACCTGCTGTTCTGGGAAGAACCCATCGCCTGCGACGAGCCCGAGCCCTGGCTGCAGGTGCGTGGCGAAGAAGGCGGCGTGCAGGTACTGGTGCCGCGGCTGCCGGCCGGCTGCGACGGCGACGCCGCCACGCAGGTGCAGCGCCAGTTGCTGGACGGCTACCTAGCCGAGCTGGGCGTGCGCGATCTGGTGCTGTGGTACTACACGCCGATAAGCCTGCGCTTCAGCGATCACCTGCAGGCACGCACGGTGGTCTACGACTGCATGGACGAGTTGTCGGCCTTCCGTGGCGCGCCGCCGGAGCTGGTGCAGCGCGAACGCGAGCTGTTGCAGCGCGCCGATGTGGTGTTCACCGGCGGCTACAGCATCTGGGAAGCCAAGCGCGCCCTGCACGCCAATGCGCACCCGTTCCCGAGCAGCGTAGACGTGGCGCATTTCGCCGCTGCGCGCACTGCGCAGGACGACCCACCGGATCAGGCCGACATCCCGCACCCGCGCCTGGGCTTCTATGGCGTGATCGATGAGCGTTTCGATGTGGCGTTGCTCGGCGAGATCGCCGCGCGGCGCCCGCAGTGGCAGTTCGTGATGATCGGCCCGGTAGTCAAGATCGACCCGGCCGAGCTGCCGCGTGTCAGCAACATCCATTACCTGGGCGGCAAGACCTACGACGAACTCCCCGGCTATCTCTCCGGCTGGGACGTGGCGTTGATGCCGTTCGCGTTGAACGCCTCCACGCGCTACATCAGCCCGACCAAGACACCCGAATACCTGGCGGGCGGCTGCCCGGTGGTGTCCACGCCCATCCACGATGTGGTGCGCACCTACGGCGATACCGATGTGGTGCACATCGCCGAGACCCCATCTGCATTCATCGCCGCCTGCGAGGCCGCGTTGCAGGACAGCGCCAACCGCGACCAGCTGCTGGAACGCGCCGACGCGGTGCTGGGCGATATGTCCTGGGATCACACCTACGATTTGATGAAGGAGAAGATCACATGGACACCCTGAAGGCTTCCGGCGGCGCACCGCTGGCCCCCGAGCGCAGCGGCGGCGGCCGCCGGCGTGGTTTCGATTACCTGATTGTCGGCGCCGGCTTTGCCGGCAGCGTGCTGGCCGAGCGCCTGGCCGCCGGCCTGGGCAAGCGCGTGCTGGTGGTCGACCGCCGCCCGCACATCGGCGGCAACGCCTACGACTTCCACGACGATGCCGGCGTGCTGATTCATCGTTACGGGCCGCACATCTTCCACACCAATGCGCAGCGCATCGTGGACTACCTGTCCAACTTCACCGAGTGGCGGCCGTACGAACACCGCGTGCTGGCGCAGGTGGGCGAGCAGCAGGTACCGATCCCGATCAACATGACCACCTTGAACGCACTCTACGGCCTGCAGCTGCGTAGCGAAGAGGAGGCCGCCGCGTTCCTGGCCAGCCGCGCCGAACCGGTGGCCGAGATCCGCACCAGCGAAGACGTGGTGATCAACCAGGTGGGCCGCGAACTGTACGAGACCTTCTTCCGTGGCTATACGCACAAGCAGTGGGGTCTGGATCCCTCGCAGCTGGACAAGTCGGTGACCTCGCGCGTGCCCACCCGCACCAACGACGACGACCGCTACTTCACCGACACCTTCCAGCAGATGCCGCTGCACGGCTACACGCGTATGTTCGAACGCGTGCTCGACCACCCCAACATCAAGGTGATGCTCAACACCGACTACCGCGAGATCCGCGACGAGCTCGACTACGACCAGTTGGTGTACTGCGGGCCCATCGACGAGTACTTCGACTATTGCTACGGCAAGCTGCCGTATCGCTCGTTGAAGTTCGAACACAGCACCGTGGACCAGGAGCAGTTTCAGACAGTGGCCACGGTCAACTACCCTGCCGAGGAGGTCGCCTACACCCGCATCACCGAGTACAAGCACCTCACCGGCCAGCAGCACCCCAAGACCAGCATCACCCACGAATACCCGTCTGCCGAGGGCGACCCGTACTACCCTATTCCGCGCGCGGAAAACGCCGAGCTGTACCGGCGTTACGAGCGACTTGCCGCGGAAACGCCTAACGTCACCTTCCTTGGGCGGCTGGGCACCTACAAGTACTACAACATGGACCAGGTGGTGGGGCAGGCACTGGCCTTGTACAAGCGCATCGAAGATGCCGAGCACAAGCGCCGCGCCGAACTCGCCGCATGAGGCATGACCGCGCTAGCCGGCAGCCACGTGCTGCCGGCCACTGGTTTGACGATGCGACGTGGCTCCGGCGCGCGTCGTGCAGCAGGATGTGAGATGCATACCCCCACAGTGTTCGACAGTTTTTTCATGGCCGGTTTCGAGTGCTCGACCCATCGCCGCCGCGATGGCCGCCGGCTCGATCTGATTGCCGGCACCCGGCACGATCGCTGGGCGGCCAACGACTACCGCGCGGTGGCCGCGCATGGCTTGCGCACCGTACGCGATGGGCTGCGCTGGCATCTGATCGAGCAGCGGCCCGGCCACTACGACTGGTCCAGCTTCCTGCCGATGCTGCATGCGGCGCAGGCCACCGGCACCCAAGTGATCTGGGACCTGTGCCATTACGGGTGGCCAGATGACGTGGATATCTGGCGGCCGCAATTCGTGGAGCGCTTTGCGCGTTTCAGCGCTGCGGTGGCGCAGTGCGTCAAGAACGAAACCGACGCGGTGCCGGTGTATGCACCGCTCAACGAGATTTCGTACTGGGCCTGGGCCGGTGGCGATCAGGGCCGCATGCATCCACTGGCGCGCGGGCGTGGCTTCGAGCTCAAGCACCAACTGGTGCGCGCCAGCATCGCGGCGATCGAGGCGGTGCGCAGCGTGGAGCCGCGCGCGCGCTTCGTGCAGGTGGACCCGGCGATCCATGTGGCCGCGTCCAACGACCGCCCCGGGCCACGGCGCGAAGCCGAACGCCTGCGGCAGGCGCAGTTCGAAGCCTGGGACATGCTGTCCGGCACGCAATGGCCGGGCCTTGGCGGCGCGCCGCAGTACCTGGACATGATTGGCGTGAACTACTACTCCAACAATCAGTGGTATCTGGGCGGGGCCACCATCGCGGCAGATTCGCCCGACTACCGCCCGTTCTCGGAGATGCTTGGCGAGATCTGGCAGCGCTATCAACGCCCGATCGTAGTGGCAGAAACCGGCGCCGAAGGCGACCACCGCGCCCGCTGGCTCGATCACGTGGGCGGCGAAGTGGCGCTGGCGCTGCAGCGCGGTGTGGCGATGGAAGGGCTGTGCCTGTATCCGGTGCTCGACTACCCCGGCTGGGAGAACAACCGTCACTGCCTCACCGGGCTGCTCGGCTACGCCGATGCGGCCGGCGAGCGCGAGGTGCATGCCGAACTGGCCGCGCAGCTGCGCCACGAACAGGTGCGCTTCGGGTTCTCCGCACCACAGTTTGCCCTGGACGACATCGCCACATGAGTACCGCCGCCGCCGCGCAATCGGAGTTGCTGCCGGCCAGGCCGGCACGTTTTCTGTGGCACTACATCTGCCAACGCCCATGGCACTTCGGTGGTCTGCTGGTGTTGATCATTGGCGCGGCCGGCTGCGCGGTCGCGGTGCAGTACGGCATGAAGCTACTGGTGGATGCCATGTCCACCGATCAGCGCACCCAGGCCGATGTGTGGACGCCGCTGGGCCTGTTCATCGGGTTGATTGCGGTGGAAAACCTGTTCTGGCGGTTGGGTGGCTGGCTGGGTTGCCGCACCGTGGTGGCCAGCGTGGTGGATATCCGGGTGGACCTATTCCGCCATCTCACCGGCCACCCGATGCGCTATTTCACCGAGCATTTTGCCGGTGCGCTGGGCAACCGCATCACCGCATTGGGCACCGCCGCCGGGCAGATCTACGGCGGCCTGGCGTGGAAGATCCTGCCGCCCATCGTCGACTTCATCGGCGCCATCGTGGTGCTGTTCACCGTGGACTGGCGCATGGCCGCCACCCTGATCGGTTTTGTGGCGGTGGTGGCCGCGATCATCACCAGTTTCGGCATCCGCGGCCGTGCCAAGCACCAGCGCTTTGCCGCGCAGGCCGCACGCGTGGGCGGCGAGCTGGTGGATGCGGTGTCCAACGTGTGGACGATCAAGGCCTTTGCTGCACGCGACCGCGAGAGCGCACGCCTGGCGCAGGAAATCGGCCACGAGGCAGTCGCGCACCGGCGCAGCTGGATGTATGTGGAAAAAGCCCGCGTCATCCACGACATCTGCCTGTCGATCATGGCGGGCGGCATGCTGATCTGGGCGATCAGCGCCTGGCGCAGCGGTGCGGTGAGTGCCGGCGATGTGGTGCTGGTCAGCGCCTTGACCTTCCGCATCCTGCACGGCTCACGCGACCTGGCGCTGACCCTGGTCGACACCACGCAGCAGCTGGGCGCCATCGCCGATACCTTGCAGATCATCCTGCAGCCGCACGCCCTGCCCGATGCCGATGCACCGCTGGCGCTGGCCGAAGGCGACGTGCGCTTTGAAGGCGTGCGCTTTGCCTACCCGGACCGCCCGGCGGTGATCGAGGCACTGGACCTGCACATTCCTGCCGGGCAGAAGGTGGGCATCGTTGGCCCATCCGGCGCCGGCAAGTCCACGCTGATCGCCTTGATCCAGCGGCTGGACGATGTGGAATCGGGCCGTGTGTTGATCGACGGCCAGGACATCCGCAGCGTGAGCCAGGACAGCCTGCGCGACCGTATTGCCGTGGTGCCGCAGGAAACCGCGCTATTCAACCGCAGCATCGCCGACAACATCCGCTACGGCCGCCCGGAAGCCAGCGATGCCGAGGTCCACACCGCAGCACGGCACGCCTTCTGCGATGGCTTCATCCGCGAACTGCCGCAGGGCTACAACACGCTGGTTGGCGAGCGCGGAGTAATGCTGTCGGGCGGCCAGCGGCAACGCCTGGGCATTGCGCGTGCGTTCCTCAAGGACGCCCCGATCCTGATCCTGGACGAAGCCACCTCCGCGCTGGACACCGAATCCGAGGCAGAGATCCAGTCCGCGCTGGACCACCTGATGCGCGGCCGCACGGTGCTGGCGGTAGCCCACCGCTTGTCCACAGTGATCGGCTTCGACCGCATCGTGGTGCTGCAGGACGGGCGCATCGTCGAAGACGGCAGCCCGGCCGAACTGCGTGGACGCGGCGGCGTGTTCGACAGCCTATGGCAACGCCAGGCGGCGGGCTTCGAACAGCCGGTGGCGGAGGATGCTTGAGGGCCGGCATCGCTGCGTGCAGGCTTGTGTTGCTGAGCGTTGCGGGGCTGAAGTAGACCTGCGGTTGAGAAGCGTGGCAGCAGCGTAAGCCTATATCCGGAGCGTGGCGCTGAGTACGCGCAGACACATTTAGATCATTCAGTGAGACGAAGCGGCCTCAGTTAAGACGCGGCGGCACAGGCAGGATGCGAATGCGAAACGTTGCCCTGCCATCTCCGCCTTCGGGCAGCTACTCAAACATCAGCGAGTGCTGCTCGTAGCCCACCAGGGGACTGAGCGACGAGGGGGCCATGAAGAATTGATGCCGCGTCGGCTCGGACAGAGCTTCCGCGATTTAATGCGCGCAGCTGCCAGCTACGGGGCGCGCTGCCTGCGCTTTGGGATCGATCTCGGTATCTGACGACACCACGCTAAGCCACCATCAGAATCACATCAGCGCAGCAAATCGTCACGCAGCCGAGCACAGGACGAGTGCCGGTGTGCAGCAATTTCTCATGACTTTGGTGGTCGAACGAACACGAGGATGTAAAGGGGGGAACAAGCACCTTGCGCCTCGTGTACCCACGCATGTGCAACTGGCTCGGATGCAATCGATGCCCTCAAATGCGATCTGCCGACGCAAAAAGAACAAGGGCGACCGTGGCCGCCCCTGTTTCCCATCACTTCCACTACTGATCAACTCAGCAGGCACCCGGCAACACGCACCTACAGCTCGGCCAGGCGCAGCCTGCAAGCAGACATCACACACCGCTCAATGCGGCGGCCGATAATCCCGCAGCTTGGTGGTGACATTGCCGACCTCCTCAACCGCAGCCCGCAGATCGTCCTCTGACATGCCCAGTTCGCGGGCCCAATACTGCAGCTCCCACTCCTCGCTGATGCTCACGTGTTCCATGTCGGTGGGTTTGCGGTTTGCGTCTGCTGTGCTCATGGCGTTTTCCGTTCGCGTATTTCCGCTGGCTGCGCTGGTGGTCGGATCGCTGGTGGTTAGATCAATGCGTCTGCGTGCGCTTGGCCTTCAGCCCACGCGCGTGTTCCAAGTGTTCGGCAATCATGTCGCGCTCGCGCTTGAGCTCCTTGCCCAGGTCGCTGGAGCCCGGCTCGCTGCTGACCTGCGCGTCCAGCACGGCGAGCGCCTTTTCATGGCTGATCACCGAAGCCTGCAGGTATTCGCGCTCGAACTCCTGTGCATGCAATCCGTCCAGACGCTTGCGCCCGGTTTCGAACTGCGCAAGCGTGGACTTGGCCTGCGCACTGCTGCGATCCGGCCCGAAGCGGCTGAGGTCGGTGAGTGCGGCGCTATGCGCCTGGTCCATCTTGCGGGCGAACTCCAGCACCTCGCCAACCACGCCCTTGGTGACGGCCAGCTGCGCCAGGGTGCGCTCCTGCTCGTGGAAGACCGACAACGCACCGAGCGCCTGCGCGCGACCGCCTGCCCCGTGTTGCGTATCGCGCTGGGCGTCATTCTGCAGGGCACCGCGCAACGGGTCGCCGTGCGGCGGCGTGCTGCCGTCCTGCTGCGTATCGGCCTGCTGCGTATCAGTCGCCAACCCCTGGCGGCGCTGCCAGGCCTTGTAGGCGATGACGCCCACGGCGCCGGCGGTCACGAGCTTCAAGATGCTTCCCATTGCGATCTCCTGGAGAGTGTGGATTGTCGAAGATGGCCAGCGGCGTGAGCTGCTGACAGCCACCGTGCGAGTCGATCCAGCCTGCGAGCGGCGGGGTTAGCCACGCGTGACCTGCGCATCAACACCACGTCGCTGCGCGTGCGCGTCCACATCGCACGCACGCGCCGTGCTGACGTTTTTAACGCCGCCCCATCAACACTGCGTGCTTCGCCGCTGACCGCCGGCGCTCACGGAGAAACTGCATGCTCGCCCTCAACTATCACGGCTCGCGCGATGTGCGGGTTGAAGCCGTACCCGACCCGTTGCTGGTGGAACGCGACGACCTGATCCTGCGGGTGACCGCCACCGCGATCTGCGGCTCGGACCTGCATCTGTATCACGGCAAGATTCCTGACCTGCGCCCTGGCGATATTCTCGGCCACGAATTCATGGGCATCGTGGAAGAGGTCGGCCCCGATGTCACCGCAGTGCGTCCGGGCGACCGCGTGGTGATTCCGTTCGTGGTGGCGTGCGGCCAGTGCTTCCATTGCCTGCTGCAGGAATTTTCGGCCTGCGAAACCACCAACACCGGCAAGGGTGCGGCGCTCAACCACAAGGACATGCGTCCGCCTGCGGCATTGTTTGGCTTCAGCCATCTTTATGGCGGTTTGTCTGGTGGGCAGGCGGAATACGTGCGCGTACCCAAGGCCAATGTCGGCCCGCTGGTGGTGCCCGATGTCCTGCACGATGAGCAGGTGTTGTTCCTCTCCGACATCCTGCCCACCGGCTATCAGGCGGTGGTGGACGCAGGCGTCAAGCAGGGTTCCACCGTGGCCATCTTCGGCGCCGGCCCGGTCGGCCTGATGGCGGCGGCGTGCTGCCGCATGCTGGGCGCCGAACGGGTGTTCATGGTCGACCGCCACGCCTACCGGCTGGACTTCGCGTCGCGCACCTACGGTGTCATTCCGATCAACTTCGACGAAATCGACGACCCGGCTGACATCATCGTCTCGCAGACCGATGGCCGCGGCGTGGATGCCAGCATCGAGGCGGTGGGGTTCGAAGCCGAAGGCAGTGCGCTGGAAACCGCGTTGACCACCTTGAAGCTGGAAGGCAGCAGCGGCGTGGCGTTGCGCCAATGCATCGCCGCCACTCGCCGCTGCGGCACGGTGAGCGTGCCCGGTGTGTATGCCGGCTTCATCCATGCCTTCATGTTTGGCGATGCGTTCGACAAAGGGCTCACCTTAAAGATGGGCCAGACCCACGTGCAGAAGCACATGCCCTACCTGCTGGAGCGCATCGGCAATGGCGAGCTCAAGCCCAGTGCCATCATCTCGCACCGGTTGCCGTTGGCCGAGGCCGCGCGTGGCTACGAAGTATTCGACAAGAAGCAGGACGATTGCCGCAAGGTGGTGCTGACGCCCTGATCGGCACACGCATCCTGCAGAAAGCGCAACGGCGCGGTCCCTGAGGGCCGCGCCGTCGTCGTTCATGCCGTTGATGCTGAGTGACGCGTACAGCGCCCTTGGATTGCTTTAGCGCGGCCAACAACGTAGCGCGCAGTCGTCAGGTGGGTGCGGATGGCGCGGAGGAATCGGCGTGTACGGGGGTACCTGCCGATTCCGAGCATTGGCCACGCCCGCCTGGCCGCTGCGCAGTCGTTTTGATAGCGGCGCTCAGTCCGGCGCCTTGGCCGGTACGAACGGCGAGACCGGATCGCTGGCCGGGAAGGTTTCTTCCACCGCTTCGTCCTGGCGCTCGTCCTGCTTTTTGTCCTCCTCGTGCGCCTGCTCGTGCTGCGTGTTGGCGGCGTGCGTGGACGGGGTCGAATGGGATGTGCTCATGGGGTTCTCCTGCAGGGCGGGTAGACAGACCCGCGTACTCGCACACGCTACGGCCGTGCATCGCCAATGGCAGTGAAAACCGCCTTCGCATGTGCTGCACAAACACAACGCGTTGCCGATTGGCTGGAGCGTGGCGCTTGGCATCGCCGCACTCTCAGCACGAGGCGATGGACGCAGCTGGCCTTTCCCGCGCGATGCGGATCGACATCGGGGCCCTGGCCGGCGCATTGCATGCGGAGCGTGCACGTGCGGCGCTGTGCATCGGCGCAGCTTTCAATTCGGCACCCAGGCGATCAAGCGCGGTGCCATCTACATCCACGCCAATGCGCCGCCTGACGTGTCTGATACAGCTGCCGCCCGGGTACGGTTCACACCCGGATACGCCCAGGGTGTATGGTGCAAGGGCGGCCGGAGTCCGGTGTCGCCTCCTCATCTTTCTGGCCTTTTCCATCAAGAATCTCTGCGAACGCTGCGACGCCGTCTGTTGCCGGCTCACCGTCCTGGTCGATCCAACCGACCGCATCCCACACCATCTGACCAGCGTGACACCGGAAGGTTGGCACGTGATGGCGCGCGACGAGGAAGGCTGGTGCGTGGCCATTGATGCCGCGCGCATGTGTTGCTCCATCTACGAAACGCGCCCGGCGATCTGCCGTCGCTTCGTCATGTCCGGGCCGTATTGCCGCGACGTGCGTGCCACCTACGACGATCAACGCCGGCGGGGCATTCCCTTGACGCTCTACAACGCATGAGGATTTGCGATGAATAATTCCCGCCGCCAGTCGATGACCGTCAGCAACCAGCCGGGCAAGCCGCGCTTGTCCGAACAGCGCCTGGCCGCCGATCTGGAAGAATTCCAGAAGTCCGGCGGTGCGATCGAGCGCCTGGGCGACACGCCGCTGCGCCGTGAAAAGAAGCGTGGCGCGCCGGAGACCCCGGCTGCAGCAGCTGCGCCCGCCAAGGCCGCCGCGGACGCGGACACGGAATAAGCACGCCGCAAGACGACAGCCGGCCAGGCGCCGCTGTCGTGCCGTATGCGCTTTGCGGTTGAGGCGAGCAGTCGCTGTGCCTACCGATGCATCTGCTGCCTGCGCCGCACCACTGCCGCGCACGGCGCCTGTCACCAACATCAAACGTTGATCATCGCTGCAGGCTGTGCCGTTTCTGCTAGACGAGCCGGCCAGCGGGAAATCCGCTGCACTTGGCACGACCAGAGCAGGTAGAGCAGCTCAACGTCATCAAGCGCATTGCGGGCAAACAGTCGCGCAATAACCAAGCGAAACGTCAACGACAGCGGCTACAGCAATCGACCGCTTGCGCCGCGGAATGCCGGGTCGAACAGCGCCCTGCCCGCTTAGAGCGGCTAACAGACGTAGCGAGCAGTCGTCAGGTGGGTGCGGACATCGCGGAGGAACCGGAGTGTACGGGGGTACATGCCGATTCCGAGCACCGGCCGCGCCCGCCTGACGGCTGCGCAGTCGTTTTGATAGCTGCTCTTAGTCCTCCTGCCGCCGCAGCACCAGATACCGCCGCCAGTGCACGCCCAGCGCGTCATGCACATCGCCTTCGGGCATCGAATCATGCGGGCAGGCCAGATTGAGTTCGTGCCGCCAGTGGATGCCGAACTCGCCGCCGGGCCACGGTGAAATCTGATACCCCTCGGGGATCAACAATTCCGGCGCCGAATCGGCCTGCAGCGTCTGCCCGTCCTGCGGGCCGCCCACCAGATGCAGACGCACGCACCCTTCTCCTTCGTTCACGACCGTACTCCTCAACATGGCGGGACTGGTCGCATCCAGCGGGTTGGGGCGGCGCGCTGCGCAAACGGACGCATGCAATGGCAACGGTGCACTGCACGGTTGCCAGACGACGCCCCGACTGGCAGCACCCGTGTTTCCACCAGCGCGTGCCATCGATTGCATGGAGTCTAGAAGCGGACGCCGCAGGCAGGCGTGAACACTGCGGCAGCGTGGAGTGAGCCGTGTGGCGGCAGCGCGCGCATGGCGCTACGCCGCAGCGCCATGCACGCTCGGCGGACTACAACAGCTGCGCGCGGCCGACCGCGCCGAGGCCTTGTGCGAGCGCAGCCATTTCGTTGGCCAGCGCGATGACGTCGCCACCGGCCTGTGCGGCGGTGGTCATGATGCGTTGATAAGCGTCCCAGAAGTCCGGTCCACTGCCATAGGCGTCGTGGAACCCTTGCAGCTCCAAGACCAGCAGATCGGACACTTGCATGTCAGAGCGGTCCATTGTGTTTACCTCGTTGGGGAATGTCCCCGGCCCGCAGCTTATACCCGTTCACCTTACAAAACCGGGTCCGCCAGGCGACAGCGGCGGCGAACCTGAATTGGTTAAATTGCTGGCTTTGCGATGGCTGAACAGTGTGCCTGCGGCCGTAAACGCCGCGATTCTGCAGCGCTTTTTGACACGGAGGACACATCCGCAGCAGCGCATGTCCATCCGCATTATCCAAACGCATTGTTGACGCTGCAGGCGCACTCAACTGTGGAACCAGTTGCATGCCTAGCAGGCACGCTCGCATCTGCTCGTAGTGCGAGCACTCGCGACACGCGCTGCAGCTTCCCAAGCTACTGCTCGGATCTCGAACCGCCTGGCCACACATCTGCGTTTGGAATGAACGAATTTGCCGCTTCAAGTGCGTTGGCGAACACCCTACTTGCCCACTCAAATGCAGCACGTCTAAACCCCGGTCAGGCGGGTGTGCCAGGACTGCATCTTGCGGCGGCTTCGTCGCAAGACAACTCCGGCAACACCTGCGACCGATGCAGATCACGACGCAATCAGCTCACTGCGCATTGCCGCAGCACACCACGCGCAACCACCACTCATCCCGCCCGTCGCGGCAACTGTGCCAACAACTTGTCCAGCGTAATCGGGTAGTCGCGCACGCGGATGCCGGTGGCGTTGTAGACAGCATTCGCCAACGCCGGCGCCACGCCGGTGAGTCCTAATTCGCCCACGCCCTTGGCTTTCAACGGCGACATGGTCGGGTCCACCTCGTCGATGAAATGCGCCTCCAGATGCGGGATATCCGCATGCACCGGCACCTCGTAACCGGCCAGGTCGTGATTGACGAAAAAGCCCAGCCGGGTGTCCACCACCATGTCTTCCATCAACGCCGCACCCACGCCCATCACCATGCCGCCGATCACCTGGCTGCGTGCGGTCTTGGGATTGAGGATGCGCCCGGCCGCGCACACCGCCAGCAGCCGGCGCACGCGGATTTCGCCGGTATCGGCATCCACCGCAACCTCGGCGAAATGCGCGCCGAAGGTTTGCTGCGCGTACTGCTGTTTCAGTGTGCCGAACTCCATCGCGTCTTCGGCCACCAGCTCGCCACCGGCGGCCGCCTGTGCCAGCGCAATGGAACGCGTGCCGGCGTGCACCTTGCCGTCGGCAAAGCGAGCCTGGTCCACCGGCATGCCCAGGCGCTGCGCCACCGTCGCGCGCAGCTGCATGCAGGCGGCATACACGCCGGCAGTCACCGAGGCGGCACCTTGCTGCCCGCCGGAACCGGGCGTTTCCGGAAAGCTGGAGTCGCCCAGCCGCACCACCACCTGGTGCAGCGGCAGGCCAAGCAGCTCGGCCGCGGTTTGCGCCACGATGGTGTAGCTGCCGGTGCCGATGTCGGTCATGTCGGTTTCGATGGTCAGCGTGCCGCTGCGATCCAGCCGCGCACGCGCAGCGGCCTTGGAGATCGGCGCGCCGCGAATGGCCGCGGCCATGCCCATGCCGATCAACCAACGGCCGTCGCGCACGCTGGCCGGCGTGGGGTTGCGCCGCGACCAGCCGAAGCGCTGCGCGCCGCTGCGCAGGCACGCGATGAAGGGCCGCGTGGAGAACGGCCGCTGCGGCTGTTCCGGGTCCACCTGGGTGTCGTTGACGATGCGCAGCTGCACCGGGTCCATGCCCACGCGTTCGGCCAGTTCGTCCATGGCCACCTCCAGCGCCATCATCCCCGGCGCCTCACCGGGCGCGCGCATGGCATTGCCTTCGGCCAGGTCCAGCACTGCGAGCCGCACCGCGGTCATGCGGTTGGCGCCGGCGTAGAGCGCGCGCGTGGACAAGGTGGTGGGCTCGCTGCGGCCGCCGCGCAGATTGCCGGACCAGCTTTCATGGCCGATCGCCGTAAGCCGCCCGTCTGCGCCGGCGCCCAGCCGCAGGCGCTGGAGGGTCGCCGGCCGGTGGATGGTGCTGTTGAACATCAATGGACGCTGCAGGGCCAGCTTGACCGGCCGCCGGGTGATGCGCGCGGCCAGCGCCGCCAGCACCAGATCCGCCTGTGCGGTGCCCTTGCCGCCGAAGCCGCCGCCGATGAACGGCGACAACAACCGGATGCGCTCCTTGGGCACGCCCAGCGCCTTGCCTAGATCGCGCGTGCCCCAGTTCATCTGCTGGATGGCGGTGTGGCAGATCAGCTGCTCGCCTTCCCAGCGCGCGATGGTGGCGTGCGGCTCCAGCATCGCGTGCGCCTGGTCGGGCGTGCGAAAGGTGGCATCCACGGTGAACGGCGCGGCGGCATAGGCGGCGGCAAAGTCGCCCTGGGCGGTCTGCGGCGGCCCGCCGAACGGCGCCTGTGGCGCCACCGGGGCGCTGGCCTGCTGGGCCGCCAGGTCGTACTGCCCGCGCTCGCGCGCATAACGCACCCGCACCAGCGCCGCACCGGCGCGGGCCTGTTCAAAGGTTTCGGCCACCACCACCGCCACTGGCTGGTGGTAGTGGTCCACCTGCGGCGCGGCCAGAAAGCGCTGCACATAGAAGTCGCCGGTGCCCAGCGCGGGCACGTTCTGGTGGGTAAGCACCGCAATCACCCCGGGCGCGGCGAGTGCGGCGGCAGTGTCCAGTGCGGTGATGCGCCCCTTGCCGATCGCCGCGCCGAGAATGTAGCCGTAGGCCATCTGCCCGGGCTGGTCGTGCCATTCATAGGCGTAGCGGGCCTGCCCGGTCACCTTGAGCGGCCCGTCCACGCGGTCGACCGGCTGGCCCAGCACCTTGAGCTGGTCGGCGGGCGTGGTGCCTGCGGGGGTGTCGAACTTCATGTGGGTGCTCCTGAGGGGGACGGGCGGGTTGCGCGCCGCCGCGCCTGGGCGCTGGCGAGGGACTGGCACTGCCAGATCGGCCTGAATCAGCCGGCGCACGCGGCGGCTCGGACAGCCGCCAATGCCTACCCGTTTGTAGCAAACGCAGGCGCCACCCGGAGCCCGTTTCCCGGCATGGGGTCATGAACAGGCTTCATGAATCGGCGGGATGCAGGCGCTGCGGGCAATGGCTGCCTCTCCCTGCAGCCATTGCCCGCGCTGCGACGGACCAAGCCCTGTCCGCAGTGCATGGCAAGGCGGCCGCCCGAATGTTCAGAGAAAAGCCCCCCCTCCCATCTCCCCGCGATCTCCCCGCGCCCCGACGAATCCCCATTCCCCATTCCTCATTCCCCATTCCCGATTCCCCCTCCATGAACGCCACCGCCCGCCGCAGCCCCCGCCCGCCCCGGCAAAGGGAGCGGCTGTCATTCCCGTGTAAAATGCGCGGTCTTTGACCGGAAGAATGGCGAAAGCTCCTCCACGGGCGCCCCTCTCGGGCCCGGCGTTCATTCGCCTGCTCGCTCGCCTCACCGACGTCCACGTCGCGCAGTCCAACCACGCGCTGGCCGATCGGCTGAGCCAGTGGATCGACTGGACGCGCGCCGTTGCCGTGTCCAAGGCACTGGACGGCAAGCTGCCCGACGCCGAAACGCTGCCCGAGGTGAACGCCATCGGTGCCGACGACTGCGCGCGCCTGCGCGCCACCCTGGCCACCAGTTGCGTGACCGAGCTGGACACGCTGCTCACCCGGCTGCGCAGCGAGGCCCGCGCCGCCGCGGCCGCAGGCGCCCCCGCACCACTGGCCGACTACGCACCGTTCCGGCAGCACTACCTGGCCATGCAGCGCGGCATGCGCAGCACCACCGGCGATTTGCGCGGCCGGCTGCGCGACATGCTGGCGCAATCGGGCAACGGCGAGATGGCGCGCCTGGCCGAAGTGGACGCGGTGATGGAACTCACCCTCAGCCCGCGCGAGCAGAGCCTGCTGGCCACCGTGCCCACCCTGCTCGGCACCCATTTCGAACGCCTGCGCGCGGCCCACCACCCCGCGCAAGACACCGACATCGCGCCAGCACGCCCCGGCTCGGATGCCTGGCTGGACGTGTTCCGCAACGATCTGCAGAGCGTGTTGCTCGCCGAACTGGAAGTTCGTTTTCACCCTATCGAAGGCCTGCTTGCAGCGCTTCGCACCCGCTAATTGGGACGTCATGTTCAGAACTCTCGTGTCCGTTTTCGTGTTTCTTGTCGGCCTGCTGGCGGTGTGCTGGGTCGGCATCGGTTACCTCGGCTCCAACCCGCTCGGCGCATTGGTCGCCGCGGTCATCGGGGCGTGCTACATCGCCGGTGCGCTGGAGCTGTACCGCTACCGCCAGGCCACCATTGCGCTGGAGCAGGCGCTCGAAGGTGTGAGCAGCGCACCCGCGGCGCTGGCCGACTGGCTGCAGACCGTGCCCGCCGGGCTGCGCAACGCCGTGCGCCTGCGCATCCAGGGCGAACGCGTGGCGTTGCCGGCGCCGGTGCTCACCCCGTACCTGGTCGGCCTGCTGGTGCTGCTGGGCATGCTCGGTACCCTGCTTGGCATGATGGCCACGCTCAAGGGCACCGGTTTTGCGCTGCAGAGCGCCACCGACCTGCAGGCCATCCGCGGCTCGCTGGCCGCACCGGTCGAAGGCCTGGCATTCGCGTTCGGCACCTCCATCGCCGGCGTTGCCACCTCGGCCATGCTCGGGCTGCTGTCGGCGCTGTGCCGGCGTGAGCGCCTGCAGGCCGTGCAACAGCTGGACCTGAAGATCGCCACTGCGTTGCACCCGTATTCGGACGCGCACCAGCGCGGCGAGACCTTCAAGCTGCAGCAGCAACAAAGCGCGCTGATGCCGGCCCTGATCGACCGCCTGCAGGCATTGATGGCCAGCATCGAGCAGCACAGCAGCGCCGCCGATGCACGGCTCACCGCGCAGCAGGCCGACTTCCACGCGCGCACCGAAGCTGCCTACCTGCGCCTGGCCGAGTCCCTGCAGCAGTCATTGCAGGCCGGTGTGGCCGACAGCGCCCGCGCAGTGGGCGATGCATTGCAGCCGGCGATGGCCGCCACCATGGCCGGCATCGCACAGGAAACCACCGCCCTGCATGCGCGCATCAGCGACGCGGTGCAGCAGCAGCTGGAAGGCATCAGCACCGGCTTTGCGCACAGTGCCAGTGCCGCCAGCGCGCACTGGAGCACGGCGATGACCGCGCAGGAACGTGCGCAGCAGGCGCAGACCGAACAGCTGCAGCATGCGCTCGCACAGATGGCGCAGCAGACCACCGCCCTGCAGGACAGCGTGGGCCAGGCCGTGCAGCAGCAGCTGGGCGTGCTGACAGACGGATTCGAACGCAGCACCAGCGCTGCCGCTGCCAACTGGCAGGCCGCGCTCACCGCGCAGGAACAGGCCCAGCAGGCGCTCACACAACAACTGCAGAGCACCCTCGCACAACTCGCCACGCAGACCACCGCACTGCAGGACAACCTTGGCCAGGCGGTGCAGCAGCAACTGGCTGCGCTCAACGATGGCGTTGCGCACAGCACCGCCGCGGGGGCCGCAGGCTGGGCCGCGGTGCTGGCCGAACACCAGCAGTCCACCCAGGCGCTCAGCGCGCAATTGCAGCGCACGCTGGAGCAGATTGCCGAGCACAGCACCACGCTGCAGGACGGCGTGGGCCAGGCGGTGCAGCAACAGCTCGATGGGCTGAGCACCGGCTTCGCTGCCAGCACCGCCACTGCCGCGCAAACCTGGACGGCGGCAGCGAGCGAGCAGCAACGCGCCAACCAGAGCCTGACCGATGCACTGCACACCACGCTGACACACTTCGCCAGCACGTTTGAAGCCCGCTCCGAAGCGTTGGTGGATGCGGTGTCCGCGCGCCTGGAACAGTCCAGCAGCCAGACCGCCGATGCCTGGAATGCCGCGCTGGCGCAGCAACAGCAGGCCAGCGCGGAGCTGGCCGCTCAGCACCAGGGCGCACTGAGCGCAGCCAACGCCAGCAGCGAGGCGCACGCCGCCGCGTTGATCGGCACCCTGCAGCAGGCGCATGTTGACTTGCAGGCCGCACTGGAAGCACGCGACGACACCCGCCTGGCGCTGTGGAGCGAGCGCTTCACCGCGATGAGCACGCGCCTGAGCGCGCAATGGGAACACACCGGCCAGCAGGTGGCGCAGCAACAACAGGCCATCTGCGACACCCTGGCCGCCACCGCCAGCGAGCTTTCCACGCAGGCACAGGCACAGGCCAGCGCCACCATTGCCGAAGTGTCGCGCCTGATGCAGATCGCCGCCGAAGCCCCCAAGGCCGCTGCCGACGTGGTGGCCGAGCTGCGCCAGAACCTCTCCGAAAGCATGGTGCGCGACACCGCGATGCTGGAAGAGCGCAGCCGCCTGCTCGCCACGCTGGACACCTTGCTCAACGCGGTCAATCACGCTTCCACCGAACAACGCGTCGCCGTCGACGCATTGGTCAGCACCTCGGCCGATCTGCTGCAGCGTGTGGGCAGCCAGCTCACCGAACAGATCGGCACCGAGACCAGCAAACTCGAGGCGGTGGCCGCGCAGGTCACCGGCAGCGCGGTGGAAGTGGCCAGCCTGGGCGACGCGTTCGGGCACGCGGTGCAGTTGTTCAGCACCTCCACCGGCGAGCTCAACGACCGCCTGCAGCACATTGCCGGCGCACTGGATGCGGCGCAGGCGCGCAGCGACGATCAGCTGGCGTATTACGTGGCGCAGGCGCGCGAAGTGGTGGACCTGAGCATGCTCTCGCAGAAGCAGATCATCGAAGAACTGCGCCTGCTCGATGACCGCCGCGTGGACGCCAACGGAGCGCAGCCGGCATGAGCGATGAGATCGACCTCGATGGCGAATCCGCCGCACCGATCTGGGCCGCGTTCGGCGACCTGATGTCGGTGCTGCTGGGCGCGTTCGTGCTGATCCTGGTCGGCGTGATCGGCGTGCAGCTGCAGCTGTCCAGCCGCCTGGACGACGAGGTCAAGCAACGCCAGGCCGAAGCGCAGCGCCGCAAGACCCTGGAACAAGCACTCGCCGCACCGCTGGCCGCCGGCCGCGTCACCCTGGTCAACGGCCGCATCGGCATCCGCGGCAGCGTGCTGTTTGCGCTCAATTCCGACCAGCTGCAGCCGGAAGGCCGCGAGGTGTTGAAGAGCCTGGCCGCGCCACTTTCCGAGTACTTGGTGTCGCGCGAAGAGATCCTGATGATCAGCGGCTTCACCGACGACCGCCCGGTGCTGGACAGCAACCGTCGCTATGCCGACAACTGGGAACTGTCCGCGCAACGTGCGCTCACCGTGACCCGTGCGCTGATCGCCGAAGGCGTGCCCGCCTCTTCGGTGTTCGCGGCCGCTTTCGGCTCGCAACAGCCGGTGGATTCCAATGCCGACGAAACGCGACGCGCCAAGAACCGCCGTGTGGAAATCGCGCCGATTCCGCGCCCGTCGCCCCCCCCTGCTGCCGCCGCCGCACCACGATGAGCCGCACCGGGTCATCCACCCAGGCGCAGCTGGAACAGTGGCGCGCGCAAGGCGCCGACCAGCGCGACCCGGTGCGCTTCCATCTGATGCAGACCTTGCAGGCACGTGCCGCCACGCAGCCGCCGGCCGTGCGTCAGGTGCTGGAAGACAAGCTTGCCGCGTTGGTGACGGCCTATGCACAGGCGCTGCAGCCGGCGCCGGTCTCCGTGCCCGTACCTGCGCCGCCAGAACCAGCAGCCGCGCCCAAATCGCGCGCGCGCAACAAGCGCAGCGCCGCACCTGCGCCTGCACCGGTCTCCGCACGCCAGGCACTGAGCGAGCTGCTCACGCAGATGGCCGGCCACACCGCACTGCTCAGCGACAGCAGCACCGGCAATGCCGCGCATGCTCCGCAATTCCCCGAGTTGCCGGCGCTGGACGACTTCCGCCGCACCTGGGCCACGGTGCGCACCGCCAGCCAGGTGCGGCAATCGCTGCAGGACGCGCCCGCCGATGCCGGCCCGCTCAATTCCAGCGTGCTGGTGCATCGGTGCATCAGCCTGATGCGCGCGCAGGCGCCCGGCTATCTGCAGCACTTCCTCGCCTACGTCGATGCCTTGTCGTGGATGGAGCAGCTGCAGCACGGCGGCGCACTGGCCAACGAAGCGCCGGCACCGACATTGCCGGGCAAGAAACGCAGCCGCAGCGCGGCGCCGAAGCGACGCGCTTAGAGCAGCTCTCAAAACGACTGCGCAGCCCCCAGGCGGGCGCGGCCGTTGCTCGGAATCGGCATGTACCCACGTACATTCCGGCTCCTCCGCGCCATCCGCACCCACCTGACCACTGCTCGCTACGGTTTGTTAGCCGCGCTTAGCTGCACGAATGCGATGTGCGTGATGCGCGTCGGCATCGCGGCGCGCGCGCTATCGCCTCGGGGCACTCTTTGAGTTCGGTGTCGCGTGCCGTGCAGCGCCCGCTACAACGGCGCAGCGTCCTGCACGGCGACCGCGCAGCAGACGAACGGGCGCGCACTTCAGAACCTCAGCCGTGCGCCCACCGTCCAGGTGCGCGGCGCGCCCGGATACACCCATTGCTCGCTGTATGAAAACGCGGCGTAGCGGCGGTCGGTGAGGTTTTCCACCTTTGCATATAGTCGCAGACGCTCGCTGAGGTCGTAATGGCCCACCAGGCGCCACACCGTGTAGGCCGGCAACACGAAGCCGGTGTTGCTGTCGACCGACCCCAGCCGCTCACCGGTGCGCGACACGCCCACTCCGACCGCGGCGCTGCGCGTGCCGCTCAACGGTTGCGCGTAGTTGACGAAGGCATTGCCGCTGAAGCGTGGCACGTTCGGAAAGCGACGCCCTTCGGCAAGCCCGGTGCCCACTGCAGCGGCGCTGCTGCGGGTCACCTGCGAATCGGTATACGCCAGGCCCACCGAGGCGGCCAGGTGCGGGGTGAGCCGGCCCAGCAGATCCAGCTCTGCGCCTTCGCTACGCATCTGCCCCACCGGCAACGAAAAACTGGTGTCGGCCGGATCCAGGCTCAACACGTTCTCCTTGTCGATACGGAACACCGCCAGTGTCGCTTCCAGGCCCTCGCCGGGCTGCACGTATTTCAGGCCGGTTTCCAGCGAGCGGCTCTTCTCGGGCGCGAAGCTTTGCCCGTTGGCACCCACGCCGCTATTGGGGCGAAACCCGGCCGCCGCACTGGCGTACAGCGACAGCGTGTCATCCACATGCACGGTGAGCCCGGCACGCGGGCTGATGACGCCGTCGGAGGCTTGCTGCGTGGTTGCGCGCAGACGGTTGGCAATGTCCTGCTGATAGTGGTCGTAGCGCACGCCGAGCAAGGCCTTCCAGCGCGCGCCCAGATCGATCTGGTCCTGCGCATAGACGCCCCACACCTGTTGTCGCTCGTCGGTATCGGTGATCGGCGCCAACCGCCCGGGTTGCGCCACGCCATAGCGCGGTGCAAGCACGTCGATGCTGTAGGGCGTGGCCGCCGAGCGCGCGCGCAGCTGGTAGCGGCTGTCGTTGAAGCGGTTGCCGTCGATGCCGAACAACACGTGATGGCTGACCTTGCCGCTGCCGAGCGTGCCCAGCAGTTCGGCGCGCGCGGCGATGTCGCGGCCCTGGTAGTCGCGGTAGCGGCGCTCGCGCCGCAGCGTGCGATCGTCGGCCTGCAGCGTCCACGGCTCGGTGGAAAAGCCGCGCATGCCACTGTCGCGATACGTGGCACCGCCCTGCAACGACCAGGTCTGGTTCAAGCCATGCACCGCGAACACCTGGTGGCCGGTGGAATGCAGATCGATGTCGCCATCGCCCGGCTCGCCCAGAAAGCGCGACGCCGGCAGGCGGTTGGCATCGCCATCGATGGCGGTCACGCCGCGATCGAACGGGGTGTGGATGCGCAGCAGTTCCAGCTCGTAGGACACCGTGGTGTCGGGCGTGGGCATCCACAGCAGCGACGGCGCCAGCAGCGTGGCGTCGCTATCGACCGTGTCACGGAAGCTGTGCTGGTCCTTGTGCATGAGATTTACGCGGTAGGCCACGGTCTCGCTGAGCGGGCCGGTGCTGTCCAGCGCGGCGCGGTAGCTGTCGAAGCGCCCGGCAGACAGATCCACGCTGTGCTGCGCATCGAACAAGGGTTTCTTGGTGACGATATTCACCGCACCACCTGGCTCGCCGCGCCCGTACAACGCCGACGCCGGCCCCTTGATCACCTCCACGCTCTGCGTATTGGCGCCATCGCGCAGGCCGTTGTAACCGCGGCTGGCATTGAAGCCGTTGACCATGTAGTCGGAACTGAAGTTGGGGTCGCCGGTAAATCCGCGGATCGAGTAGCTGTCCCACAACCCACCCAGGTTATTGGCCTTGGTGATGCCGCTGGCCATGTCCAGTGCGCCGGCCAGGTCGGTGACGCCGGCATCCTCCAGCAAGCTGTGGTCGAGCACGCGTGCACTGATCGGCAGATCGCGCAGCGGTGCTTCGGTCTTGGTGGCGCCGGTCACCGTCAGTGCGCGGTACGGTGCGTAGTCGCTGCGTACCTGCACCGCATCCAGGCTGCGCGCCTGTGGCTCGGCCGCAGTGGCCGGTGCGGCGGCGCAGGCGAGCACGCCAAGCAGCGGCAGCATCGAGACAGCGCGGCGGTGCGGAAGAAGACTGGACACGGGGCAGGACTCCTGAAAGACAGCCGCCGGTGGCGGCTGTCGCGATGAAGGCACACAAAAATCGATGCGACGGTGATGCGGGAATGCGCCGCTAGGACGCCGGGTCTGCCATCGCTTCAAAGCGCGGTGCGCGTGCGAAGTCGTCTCCGGTAAACGCGCGATCGCGGAACAGGAACCCGTAGTAGTACGTGCGCAGTGCGCGGTGGTAGTTGCGGATGCGGTCCTGGTAGGCCAGCTGCGCCTGCAGATCGGTGCCGGCCAGACGCGTCAATGCAGCCTGCAGCGCCACTGGTGGCAACACCGCGGCCACGCGCTGCGCCAGCGCTTCGCGGCGGAGCAGGCCTTGCCGGTACGCGCTCACCTGCGGTGCCACCTGCGCATCGCCGTTGGCGTGGAAGGCGAAATACCACTTGTAGTGGAATGCATCGGTCAGCGGCGGCGAATCCGCCCACTGCGGATGACGCGCGTAGAACGCCTGCATGGTGTCCTGGCGCGGAATGTCCCAGGCGTGGTTGACCGCTTCGCGCTGCAGCCGCGCAATCTCGGTGCCTTGATTGACCGGCACCGCCTGGTTGATCGCCACATGCGCCAGCGCCGGTGCCACCAGCGCCAGCACCACCCAGCACGTGGCCAGCGCAGTGGCATGCGCGGCCGGCCGCCATGGCAGCCGCCCCACCAGCACCGCCACCACCACCCAGAACAACAGATAGGCGCAAGTCAGCGCCTGCACCGCCAGTTGCTGGCCCAGCGGCACGCCATTGAGCGTGGCGGCCACCGCAAACGGCAACGCCAGGCATAGCAGCACCGCCAGCGCACGCACCGTCAGCCGCCGCGCCAGCAACGCCGTGCCGGAACCGGGCAACGCCGCCAACATGCGCGCGCGCCCGGCCGCCTGTTCGCCAGAGCGCAGGTCGAACAACAACGCAATCACAAACAGCGGCAACAGGAACACCACCACGAATGCGTAGTCGAAGCGGCCAGCCAGCGCGAGTTCGGGGTTGTAGCTGTCGCCGTCATGGATCTGCGCCTCCAGGCCCAGCGCACGCACGCGCAGGATGTACGGCGACACATCGCGCATGCCCACCGCAGCAAACGCCAGTGGCGCAGGCGGATCCCAGGTGGGATGGAAACTGTAATACGCAGCGCTGCCGGCATCGTTGCTGCGCGCCACATACGCCTGCACCGCAGCGATGTCTTCCTGCTGCAAGGCCGCGATGCGCGCGATGTTGTCGCGCTGCGCCTGCATGAGGTGGTGCCCGGAAACCAGGCTGCACACGCCCAGCAGCACCAGCAAGGCCAGCCCTGCCACCGCCGCGCGTGCGCGCAGCAGCAACAGCCATTCGTAGCGCCACACGGCCATCAGCGTGCCACTCCCATCCGCCGCGCGGCCACCGTGACCAGGCACAGCGACAGCAGCAACCAGCCGGCGAGCAAGGCAAGGCTGGCACGCCCTGCGTGCAGCAACTGCGCCGTGGCCGATGGCTCGAATGCAAACACGGGAATGCGGTGCCAATGCGCGGCATCGATGCGCTTGCGCTGGTCGGCACCAGCATCCTTGGCGGTGTCGTCGGCCAGGCTCACCGCATCGGCCTGCAATTGATTGAGCTGCTGCACCAGGCCATAGCGATACCGCTCGGCCTGGCTGAGAAAACGTTCGTGCGCGCGCAAGTCGGTCTCGGCCACCGTCATCGAGACCTCGCGCAAGGCCACCGTAGGGCTGAGCAGCGCAAACATGCGCACCAACAGATTCTGTTGCTGCTGGATCGCCGAATCGCGCGCCGCGTAGCGTTCGAACAGGCTGGCGGTCAGGCGTTCGCCCTCCAGTGCCAGTAAGCCCTTGTAGTTCACCGGCAGGTCTTCCACCCGCTGCACGCCGTACTGCGCCAGCACCTGTTGTTTGAAGTGCGCAAAGTGCGGGTCATCGGGGTTATGGCTGTCGCCGAGCGTGCGCAAGTCGCGCTGGATCGCCACGTCCGTTTCCAGCCGCGTGGGCAGGCGATACGCGGCATTGGCGACATCCGGCGCCACCCGCGGTACCAGCAGGGCCAGCCAAACCCACAAGGCCAGCGCCACCAGCAAGGCATCGCGGCCACGCCGGCACAGCACCGACACCGTCAGCACCAACGCGCACCATGCCAGCAGATACGCCGCATACGACAGCACCAGTACCGCCACCCGCACGCCCTGCCCCGGCAGCACCGCCACCGGCACCAAGCCGACCAGCGCGGGCAGCAGGCAGGCCGCCGCCACTGCGGCCAGGGCCAGATATTTTCCGCTCAGTACTTGCATCCGCGTGGCGCCCTGCAGCAACACCACGCGCAAGGTGCCGGTTTCCTGTTCGCGCGCCACTGCGCCGTAGCCCAGGAACACCAGCAGCAGCGGTGCCAGCACCTGCAGCACGAACGCAGGCGTGAGTTGCCCGAAGCGCACCAGCAACGAGCTTTGCCGCACGTCGCCGAAATTGGCGGTGTTCTGGCGGTGGCCTTCCAGAAACATGCTGTTGCCGGTGAAGGCATCCACGCCGGCATCGAAGGCCGCCAGTGCCGGCAACGGGCGATAGATGAAGTGCCCGTAATGCACCACGCGGTGCGGGTGCCGGTCTGGCTGCGCTTCGAACGCCTGCTGCGCGGCCTGCTGCTGCCGGGTGCGGAACTCGGAGACCTCGCGCTGATGCTGCGCGGCGGTCAGCGCGGACACCAGCGTCAACGCCATCAGCAACACCAGGCCGATGGCCGCGGACCGGTTGCGTGCCATGTAGCGCAGTTCTTCGCGTGCCACCCACAGCACAGGACTCATGCGGCGCGGTCCTGCGGCCGCGCAAAGCGCGCATGCAGGGTGCGCACGTCGAAGCCGCTGTCACCAGCGCCGACTTCATCGACGATGCGCCCGTTTTCCAGAAAGCCGATACGGTCGGCCACATCCACCGCACCGAGCAGATCGTGCGTGACCATCAGCACCGCGCCGCCGCGCGCACGCACGCTGCTCACCAATTGGTTGAAGTCTCCGATGGCGCGCGGGTCCAATCCAGAGGTGGGTTCGTCCAGCAACAGCACCGGCACCTCGCGCAAGGTGGCCACGGCGATCGCCACCTTCTGCCGCATGCCCTTGGAAAAACCACCCAGGCGCTGCGTCCATGCCTCGCGCTGCAGCCCGGCCGCGGCCAGCGCAGTGCCAATCGCCTCCGGGCTACGCCGCTGCCCGGCCAGCGCCAGCAGGTAGTCGGCATTTTCCAGCGCGCTGAGGTGCTCGTAGAGCGCCACGTTTTCCGGCAGATACGCCAGGCGCGCCCGCGCCCGCCCGGGGTTGGCCACCGGGTCCACACCATCCACCTGCAGCTGCCCGGACACCGGCCGCACAAAGCCCAGCAACGCCGACAACGTGGACGACTTACCCGCGCCGTTACCCCCCAGCAGCGCATACACACTGCCCGGCTGCACCTGCAGGTGCAGCCCCTGCAATACCGCGCGGCCGCGGTAGGACACGTGCACGTCGACAAGGGAAATGGCAGAAACAGGCGGCGCGGCAGAGGACATGGCAAGCGGTCATTACAAATGAATTGATACGTTATCACATTGCGGATGGCGCTCGTGGAGCCGGGCGGTGGCCGCCTGATGCGTCGCCGGTGGCGCAGTGATGCAGCGGCTTGCGTTGCTCCAGGCACACCGCTTTGAACAGCTCGGCGCGCACCGTCTTTACACGCTCGATCAGCGAAACGAACGCGGCTGGCTGCGGAGCGACGCCCACTGGCCTGCCGGCACCACAGACGCACCAAAAAAGTGCAATGTTATTCTGTTACGAAACATCGCTGCATCCACACCGTATTCGTCAACGAGACCCTGATCACCGCATGCCTTCTCCCCAGCACGGCCGCCTGCCCCGCACCTCCACCCGCAACCCCATCGCCGGTGACGCCGCCACCGCGCCGCGCTGCACACCCGCCCGTGCCAGCCTGCTCGCGCTGACCTTGCTGGCCAGCCTGCACGCGTCCGCGCAGCCGGCCCTGGATACCCGCGCGCCACTGCCGCCGGTGCGCGCCTGGCATGGCGCCAGCGAGTCGCTGGTGATGAAGGCGAACGCCGAGTGGGCAACGCCGGCCGAACGCAGCGACTTCGTCAGCACGCCCAGCTATGCGGATACCCGCGCGTGGCTGGAGCGCTTGGTCGCCGCCTCGCCGCTGTTGTCGCTGGAGGTGTTCGGCACCAGCAGCGAAGGCCGCGACCTGCTGCTGGTGCGCGCCCGCAAGGGAGCAGCCGGCAAACCCGTGGTGCTGGCCCAGGCCGGCATCCACGCAGGCGAGATCGATGGCAAGGACGCCGGCCTGATGCTGTTGCGCGACATTGCGCAGGGCAGCAAGGATGCGCTGCTGGACCAGGTGGATTTCGTGTTCGTGCCGATCCTCAATGTGGACGGCCACGAGCAGCGCGGCCCGCTGGTGGGCGAGGCCCTGCGTGGCCCGCAGGGGGCGGGCTGGAACAGCACCCCGCGCGGCATCAACCTCAATCGCGACTATCTCAACCTCGAGACGCCGGAAGCCCGCGCGGTGGTGGCGCTGCTGCACCGGCTGGACCCCGCGCTGTACATCGACCTGCATGTCAGCGAGGGGCTGGATCATCAATACGACATCACCTACACCTTCGCCGGCTGGGGCACGTATGCACGCTCGCGCGCCACTGCCGGCTGGCTGCAGCAGCGCTTCACCCCGGCGGTCGATGCCGCGTTGCGCACGCAGGGCCACACCCCCACGATCTACCCCAGCCTGATCGACGAAAACGACCCGCGCTCGGGCCTGCGCTACTCGCCGGAAGGCCCGCGCTATTCCACCGGCTACGGCGACTTTGCCGGCATCCCCACCGTGCTGGTGGAGAACCACCGGCTGAAGTCCTATCGCCAGCGCGTGCTCGGCGACTACGTGCTGCTGGAAGCGGCGCTGCGCGTGGTGGCCCGCGACGCCGCGCGCATTGCCGCCGCCAAACGCACCGACCGCGCTGCACGGCCCGCCGAACTGATGGTGGCCTGGGAGCGCCTGGAGCAGCCGATCGCGCAGCTGCCCTTCAAGGGCGTGACCTACACGCGTGCGCTGTCGCCGGCATCGGGCCGGCAGGAGCTGCGCTGGGAAGGCCGCGATGCCACCTGGACCATGCCGGTGATCGGCTATCGCCAGACCCAGGCAGTGACGTACCCGCAGGCCTGGTGGATTCCGCCCGGCAATGCCGATGTGGTCGCGCGATTGGATGCCCACGGCATTCAGTACGAGCGCCTGCAGCAGCCACGCCAGTTGCGCGTGGAGCGCACCCGCATGGTCAAGCAGTCTGGCCGCAACACCCCGCACAGCGCGCAGGTGGAAGAAACCTTCGCGCCCGGCAGCATCCGCATTCCTTCTGACCAGCCGATGCGCATGCTGGCCGCCGCCTTGCTGGAGCCGCAAAGCAGCGACTCGCTGCTGGCCAGCGGTCTGTTCCGCCACGCCGGCAACCCGGACAGCGGCCTCTACGGCGCCGAGCTGGTGCGCTTCACCGAACGCGTGTTGCAACACGACGCAGCCTTGCGCAGCGACTTCGAACGCAAGCTCGCCGATGATCCCGCATTTCGCGCCGATGGCGACGCGCGCCTGCAATGGATCTACGCCCGCTCACCGTATGCCGCACTGAGCGGCTGGCAATATCCGGTGCGGCGTGAGGTGCGCGAGTAAGCGGCCGCACTGCGGCCGCTGGCGTGCGGCAGTGCCTGGTGAGGCTGAGTCACTGCATACAGCGCAGAGGGCACCACGCAAGCGCGCAGGAAGGCGCACCTCACCGGCGATGACATCCCCCAACATGTCGCTTCCAACGGATGCGCAGTGATCAACATGATCACCACATCGCCCGTGGACCGTTACGCCATCGGTCGCTGCACTACCGGCGCATGCTCGGCCATCAACGCAATCACCCAATCGATGAACACGCGGAGCTTCGCGCTCACGTGCCGGTTGGGCGGGAAGGCGATCGAGAGCGGCATCGGGTCCAGTTGCCAGTCCGCGAACACCGGCAGCAGTTCGCCGCGGCTCAGCGGTGCACGCGCCATGTACTGCGGCAACCACAGCACGCCCATGCCGGCCAGCCCCGCGGCCAGGTAGGCATTGCCGTCGTCGCTGGCCACCACGTAGCGGCCGTGCACCTGCACGTGTTCGCCATCGCGCTGCATCACCAGTGGCCACGGCACGCCATCGCCCCAGCGCATGAAGCCCACGGTGCGGTGGGCAGTGTCTTCTAGCTCGCGTGGATGCGCAGGCATGCCCAGGCGTGCGAGATAGCCGGGCGCTGCATACACGCCCGCCTGCAGGTCTCCCACATGCCGCGCCACCAGCGATTGATCGGTGATGGTGCCGCCGCGCACCACGCAGTCGATCTGCTCGCCGATCAGATCCACGCGGCGATCGCTGGCGCCCATGTGCAACTGGATATCCGGATACCGCGCATGAAAGTCCGGCAGCGCGGGCATCAGGATCAGGCGCGCCAGCGGGCTGGGCACATCCACGCGCAAGCGCCCACGCGGCACGCTGGATGCGACCGACAAACTGGTTTCCGCATCGTCCATGTCGGCCAGCAAGCGCACCACACGCTCGTAATAGGCCGCGCCATCGGCGGTGACCGCCACGCGGCGCGTGGTGCGGTTGAGCAAAGTCACCCGCAGGCGCGCCTCCAGCTGTTGCACCAGCTGGGTCACCGTTGCCCTGCTGATCTGCAGGGTGTCGGCGGCCTTGGTGAAGCTGCCGGACTCGACCACACGTGCGAATGCCTGCATTGCATCGAACCGATCCATCGCCATCCTGCGGTTTGCTCAATTGTTTGGATTCTACAAATAGTCATGTGCGCTGGCAGGGATTTATCCGCTGCCGTGCGCTGCTTACTGTGGCTGCACGTTCGATGGGCACGTTGCCCACACAGGAGATACCCCATGGCAACACGTGATGCTGTTTTCCCCGCAGGCCGTCAGGCGCTGTATGAGCGCAACCGCTACTCGCCTGCTCTTCGTGCGGAGGGCCTGCTGTTTGTCTCCGGCCAGGTCGGCAGCCGCGACGATGGCTCGCCCGAACCCGACCTGGACGCCCAGATCGCACGGGCGTTTTCCAACCTCGACGCGGTGCTCGCCGCGGCGGGCTGCACGCGGGACGACGTCATCGACGTCACCTGGTTCATGGTCGACCCGGACACCATCTTCGACGCCGTGTTCAAGCAGTGGGCCACGCACTGGGGCCCGCCGCCCTACCCGACCGTCACCGCTGTGGGCGTGACCTGGCTGTACGGCTTCCAGTTCGAGATCAAGGTGATTGCCAAGCTGCCGGAGCAGGTGGCGGCGTGATCGCAAATGCAGGGGCCGCGCGTGGCGGCCCCTGCATCGCCTCACCGCTCAGGATGGTGATGACTGCGTTGCCACACTGCGCAGGCGCTCCATGCCCATGATGCGGAACACGCGCTCGGTCTGCGCCTCCACGACGGCATTGATTGCCTCGGCACCGTAATCGGCAAAATCCACCGTGATTCGCAGTGGTTTGGCACCCACCGGCAACGCCAGTACGCGGGCGATCGCGTCGGCCACCGCCTGTACGGGTGCCGGCTGCGCATCGCGGAACAACCGGCGCAGGCCGGGCGAATAATTGTCGAATTCCGGCTGCACGGCGGCATAGCCGTCCACGGCTTGGGTGTCCTGCGGATGCACCGCGGTCTGGAAGTGCGAGGTGCCGTCCATGAAGGTGCCGGGCATGACGATGACGGTTTCGATGCCCAGCGGCTGCACTTCGTAGGCGGTCGTTTCGGCCACTGCATCGAGTGCGTATTTGCCGGCAACGTACGGCATCATGAATGGCGCAACGATGCGGGTGATGGTGCTGCCCACATACAGCAAGGTGCCGTGGCCCTGCTTGCGCAGCTGCGGCAATGCGGCGCGATTGAGCCGATGGGCGCCCACCGCGTTGGTGTTGAAACTGTCGGCCAACTGCTCGGCAGTGAACCCTTCTGCCATGCCGATATACAGATGCGCCGCGTTATGGATCACCACATCCAGATGACCATGCTCGGCCACCACCTGTTCCACCGCGCGCTGGCAGGACGCCTCGCTGTGGATGTCCATGTCCACCACCCGCACCTGCGCGGCGTGCGCACGTGCGTAGTCTTCCAGCGCATGCCGGCGTTCCTTGCTGCGCCCGTCGGGGTCGCGCACGCCGGCATACACCACATAGCCCGCGCGCATGAGCGTCTGCGCCGTGAGCAGGCCCATGCCCGATCCGGATCCTGAAATCAGCACTGTCTTCATGTTGTCTCCGATGCAATGACGCCTCCGGATTGCGCGCAGGCTTTGCCACCGGCGCGGAGGCGAAGGCCGGAGCAGAGATTCAACGGTGCGTTGCGCTGCGGGTTGAAGCGGTGTCTGGTCACGCACGCTGCAGTGGCATTCCACACTGCAGCGCTATGTGGTTTCGTTACTCGCCAGTTTCGCGATAGAACACCATGCCACCGTGATGCAGTTCATCGGCGGTGACGAACGTGCCATCGGCGGTGAAACCGGTGTCGTCCCAATACTGGATCCGATTGCCTTCCACTTCATAGCGGCCTTGATAGGCACTCTTGCGTGTGCCGCGGGCTTCGTCGTAGCGGCCGGTGGGCAACAGCTCCTGACGGATGCGGCCGTCGCCAGTGACCCACATGCCCAAGTACGGATGGTGTTGCATGAGATGCTCCGAAGGAGAAGAAGAAGCTGCGCTGCCGACGCCGGATGCATCGCCGCGCCATGCGCTGGTGGGCCCGCACAGCACGGCGGCGCCGGCACCAATGGCCACCGCCACAGCGAGCTGCATGCGGGTATCGTTCATGGGCTGCCCACGCGTGCAGCCGTGTCCGGGATGCGTTGCAACACATCGGTGTAGTGCGGCAGATCCAGGAAGGCGTTGACCTCCACCACTTTGTCGTCGCGCATCCGCATGATCCACGCATACCGATTGCGGTACGGGGCGCCATCGCGCGCAGTGGCCACGCCTTCCCATTGCACGATCACATGCGCACCATCGGCCCACAGCTGCCAGTGCAGCGGCCGCAGCGGCGTGGACAGGCGGCTGGCCAACGGGCGCACCGCTTTATCGACCAGCGCATCGCGCCCATGCACGGTGCCGGCGAACGGGCCGGAGCCTTCGATGGTCCAGGTGACGTCGCTGGCCAGCAGCGTGTCGAACAACCCGCTGCCGCCGGCCGCCCACTGTTTGAACGCGGTATCGACCAGCTGCTTGTTGTGCGCAGCCATGCGCGAGGTGTCGTGCTGTGCGGCTGCGGCGGGGGCGGCCACGCTGGCCGCCTGTGCGCCGGGCAGCCACAGCACGGCCGCCAGCAGGACGGCAGGCAATGCGGTGTGTCTGCTCATGTGCGGTACTCCTGTGCTCAACGGCGCAGCTGCACGCTGCCGGTGCCGTAGATGAGTTGCTGCGCCATCGGCCGGCCGATGAATCGCTCGGGAAAGATCGGCGCCGGCGCGCTGGCGTCATCCAACCGCTGCAGTTGCGCATCGCTGAACGTCAGGCCGAGTGCACCGAAGTTGTCCAGCGCCTGCTCCAGCGTGCGCGCGCCCATCACTGGCGCAACCACCGCCGGGTTGCGCAAGGTCCACGCCAATGCGACCTGCGAGCGTGAGGCACCCAGTTCGTCGGCGATCTCGCCCACCACATCGGCAATGTCCAGCGAGCGCGCGTTGAGATGCCCGGTGGAGGCAATCACGCCCTTGCGGCTGGCAGCCACATCCGCACCGTTCTCGTCGGAGAGATCTGCGCGCGTGTACTTGCCGGTGAGAATGCCGCCGCCCTGCGGCGACCAGGGCATGACACCTAGCCCCAACTCACGCGCCATCGGCATCAGCTCATGCTCGACCGTGCGCTCGACCAGGCTGTACTCGATCTGCAGGGCCACCAACGGCGACCAGCCCCGCAGGTCCGCCAGCGTCTGCAGCTGCGCCACGCGCCAGGCCGGCGTGTTGCAGATGCCCAGGTACAGCACCTTGCCGGCACGCACCAGATCATCCAGCGCGCGCATCACTTCATCCGGCGCGGTGGTGAAGTCCCAGGCGTGCAGGTACAACAGGTCGATGCGGTCGGTGGCAAGCTGGCGCAGGCTGGTTTCCACCGAGCGGATCAGGTTGAGCCGGTGATTGCCGCCGGAATTGATGTTGCCCGGGTCGCGCGCCATGGTGAACTTGGTCGCCACCACCACACGCTCGCGCTTGTCGGCGATCAGCCGGCCCAGCATGCGTTCGGATTCACCGTTGGTGTAGTTCACCGCGGTGTCGATGAAGTTGCCGCCACGCTCGACATACGCATCGAAGATGCGCGTGGCGTCGGTTTCATCGGCACCCCAGCCCCATTCCTTGCCGAAGGTCATCGTGCCCAGCGCCAGCGGCGAGACGCGCAGGCCGGAGCGGCCGAGCAAGCGATACTGATCCAGAGACGTTGCGTGCTGCATGGGAATTCCTCCTGTTGAAGTAACGCGCGGTACTGCACTGCGCTGGGGAACACTGTGCTGCAGGCGTGTGCGGAGCCGGTAGCCGCATCCTCCGCAATCCTTGCCTGATCCGCCGAGCGCACAACCGGCCGCTACACCGTGGCAGGCGCGACCGCATCGCAAGCGCGCAACCACATCAGCGCGACCAACCTTTGCATCGCCGCGTTGTGGACACCCAGCACAACCGGTGGCGCTGCACGCCGCCGCAGAGGCTGCATTCCAGCGCTGTCTTCGCCCACACGTGATGCGCACAGCGACACCAAGCGATCTCAGCGGTAGGTGCTGGTCGCCCGCATGTGGCATCACTGCAGAGCAGCGCAAGAGTGCCGTTGCAGCGGCTAGCATGGAACTGACAAAACATGCCCAGCCGCCGGAAAAATTCTTATGAGCCATGACATCGCCTGGGAAGATCAACGCACCTTCCTGGCGGTTCTCGATACCGGCAGTCTCTCGGCTGCCGCGCGCCAGCTGGGCGTTGCCCAGCCCACCGTGCGCGCACGCATCGCTTCGCTTGAAGCCGCGCTGGGCACCACCTTGTTCACCCGTGCGATCACCGGCCTGATCCCCACCAGCGAAGCGCGCGGGCTGGAAGCGGCGGCCCGCACCATGGCGCGTGCCTCGGCGATGTTCGTGCGGCTGGCGTCTGCACCGCCCGGCCTGGTCGCCGGCACCGTGCGGATCAGCGTGTCGGACTTTGTGGGCGTCGAAGTCCTGCCGGCGATGCTGGCGCGCTTGCGCCAGGTGCATCCGCATATCGTCACCGAGCTGGTGCTCAGCAACACGCCGGCGGACCTGCTGGAGCAGGAAGTCGATATTGCCGTGCGCATGCAGCCGCCCACGCAAGGCGCGTTGGTGGCACGCAAGGTCGGTGCGATCGCCCTGGGCTTGTTTGCGCACCGCGATTACATCGCGCGCCGTGGTGCGCCGGCCACGGTGGAGGCACTGCTCGAACACGAAGTTATCGGCCCCGATCGCAACCGCGCCGACCTGGCCCTGGCCCGCGCCCTGCATCCGCACCTGCTGCGTGACCGCCTGGCCACGCGCACCGACAGCCACCCTGCGCAACTTGCGCTCGCACGCGCCGGTCTGGGCATCGCCATTGCGCAATGCCCGATCGCCCAGGCAGACCCATGCCTGGTGCAGGTGCTGCCCGAGGTCGCACTGCCCGCACTCACCACCTGGATCGTGACCCACGAAGACCTGCGCGATGTGCCACGCATCCGCGCCACCTTCAATCACCTGGTCACGTCGTTCGAACGCTATCTGGCAACGCCGCCACGCGAGGCAGTGGCCGAAGACCGCACCGACCATCCCGTCATGGCAGGCGCGTCGGCATTGCAGGCTGACTGCAGTGTCGTAGCGAGCGGTTGACTCGCACTCACCCTGGCAAGCGTGCCAGCCGCTGAAGCGCAACCCGCAACAGGACAACGCACGGTGGAGACCCGCGTTAGCAGCACCGCGATTTTGCAGTTAGCTGCAAACGTCAGCTTGCAGCCCGCGACTGGAAACGCTTACGGCTCGACACCGGCCGACCATAGCGGCCACCTATCAAATCTGCCTGAAAATCCGTTTTTTAATTCGTACAGCTGACAGTCGGCAAGCGCGCTCAAGCCAGCCGCATCGCGGCCGCTACTGGGGGGCGCAAGCATACAAGTGCTTACCTTTTGTGCGCCCACTGGCGCCGCGTCCACCGCAACTCTCAGCTGAGACCTCAATGAAATTCACCGTCAAGCTCCTCAGTGCGGCCATCGCACTGACGTCGTCGACTTGCGCCTACGCGCAGCAGGAATCGATGTTTTCCTTCAGCGGTTTCGGCACGCTTGGCGTGGTGCACTCCACCGAAGATCAGGCCGACTTCACCCCCGACATCCAGACCAACGAAGGTGTTGGCGCCAGCCATTCCACCTCGGCGCGTCCGGACTCGCGCATTGCCGGGCAGGTCAACGCCAATTTCACCGACAAGTTCACCGGTGTGCTGCAAGTCACCAGCGAGTATGCCGAGCGCGCCTCGTATTCGCCCAAGGTCACCCTGGCCCACGTGAAGTACCAGTTCGGCCCGCAGTTCTCCGCGCGCCTGGGCCGCATCACTGCGCCGCTGTACATGCTGTCCGAATACCAGCGCGTGGGCTATGCCACGCCGTGGGTGCGCCCGCCGTACGAGGTCTATAACTACCTGTTGCCGATGGATGGCTTCGAAGGCGTCTACACCATCAACGCTGGCGAAAGCGTGGTGAGCGTGCAGGGCTTCTACGGCCGCATCGATTCCAAGAAGGCCGACGTGAACGCGATGCGTGGCCTGGCCATCGGCCTGGAAACGGGGGCATCGACGTTCCGTGCCGCCTACATCGTGGGCAAGAGCAATTTCGACACCCCGTCGCTGGAGCGGCTGTTCTCGGTGTACCAGCGCATCAATCCCGCACTGGCCGACCGCCTCACCACCTATGACGTGGACGGCAGCTTCGCCAGCGTGGGCTACGCCTACGATCCGGGCAGCTGGTTCCTGCGTAGTGAAGTCATCCGCGCCGACTATTCGCCCTCACTCAATGGCAAGACCACCTCCGGCTACCTCAGCGTTGGCGGCCGTTTCGGCACGCTCACCCCGTCGATCACCTATGCCAATGTCGACCGCAAGGGCCCGACCATTGCACCGGGCCAGGACCCGATCGGCGTGATGACCAATGCACTGGCGCAGGCCGAGAGCGGCCGTCACAGCTACACCGCCTCGTTGCGCTGGGACGCGCGTGAGAGCGTCGCCTTCAAGCTGCAGGCCAGCCATATCGACAACAACGCAGGCTCCTTCGGATCGTTGAACAACATCCAGCCGGGCTTCCGCCCGGGCGGCAGCTACAACTTGCTGTCCGCATCCGTCGACTTCGTTTTCTAAGAGAGCCCCATGAAGATTTCCACGTGTTTTGCAGCGTCGACGCTTGCCCTGCTGTCGCTGGTCGCCTTTTGCGCCCAGGCCGATGTGGTGGTGGTGATGTCGGCCAAGGGTGGCCCGGACAGCTTGAGCCAGGCGCAGGTGTCGCAGATCTTTCTGGCCAAGTCCAACAGCTTGCCCGGTGGCGGCCAGGCCGTGCCGATCGACCAGGAAGAAGGCGTGCCGGTGCGCGATGAGTTCTACAAGAAGGTCGCCGCGCGCGACTCCGCGCAGCTGAAGTCGTATTGGTCGCAGCTGATGTTCACCGGCAAGGCGCAGCGCCCCAAGCGGGTCAGCGGCGATGACGCGGTGAAAAAGGCCGTGGCCGCCACGCCCGGTGCCATTGGTTACATCAGCGCCGGCGCTGTCGATGCCAGCGTCAAGGTCGTCCTGAAACCGTGATCGCCCACCTGCGCGAGAGTTCCGTCATGAAACGCATTCTGTCGCTGCCGTTGTTCTGGAAAATCCTGATGCCGGCCGCGGTGGCGATCGCCTGCCTGTGCAGCTACGTCGCCTTCAGTACCATGGTGTTCCACCGCAACAACGACCGCCTGGAAGCGGTGCGGGATGTGCATTTCCCGATTCTCGACGCAATGACGCGCAACGTGGCTGCGCTGGACAAACTCATCAACGGGCTCAATGGCGCTGCCGCTGCCGGCGATGCCGACATGCTGCAGGCCACCCAGCCGGTGGCCGATGAGATCCGCAGTTCCTACGCCAAGCTGCAGAAATCCGACCCCAGCCACGCGCAGGAACTGGCGCGGTTGGGCAAGGAATTCGACCAGTACTACGCGCTCGCGCACGCGGTGGCGTTGGCGTTTGTCGAGCAACGCGAGCCCGATGCCACGCAGATGGAGGGCATGGCACCGGCGCTGGAAACCTATCGCAATGACCTCACCGCCATGCAGAAACGCGCCGATGCGCGCTTCCGCAGCACGGTGCAGGAAGCGGTGGACAGCTCGGTGGCCGCCAGCATCGGCGGCCTGGTGGTCGGTGTGGGTGGCGCCATCGTCTGCCTGCTGTTCGGCTGGATGGTGGGCCGTGCCATCACCCAACCGCTGCAGCGGGCAATCGGCATTGCGCGTGCGGTGTCGTCCGGGCAACTGGAAAACGCCATCCTGGTCGACCGCAACGATGAAGTCGGCGAACTGTTGCAGGCGATGGACAGCATGCAGCGTCAGCTGCGCCGCGTGATCCAGGCGCAGACCGACATGGGCAGCCAGCACGAAGCCGGTCTGGTCAGCCACCGCATTGCCGAGCATGAGTTTCCCGGCGAGTTCGGCAGCATGGTCAAAGCCAGCAACGAGCTGGTGGCCGGCCATATCGCGGTCACCATGCGTATCGTGGCCCTGACCGAACGCTATGCCGCCGGTGATCTGTCGCAGCAGCTGGAACAGCTGCCCGGCGAACGTGCGGTGATCAGCCAGTCGATCAACGATGTGCGGCGTAGCCTGCTGTCCATCAATGGCGAGATCAAGCGCCTGGCAGCGGCCGCCGCCGCGGGCGATTTCAGCGCACGCGGCGACGAGCAGACTTTCGAGCACGACTTCCGCCAGATCATCGTCGACCTCAACCAGCTGATGGGCACTTCCGATCGCAATCTGGGCGAGGTGTCGCAGCTGTTGCAAGCCATTGCCAGCGGCGATCTCACCGTGCGCATGCAGGGCGCGTCGGCGGGTGTGTTCGCGCGCATGCGCAACGATGCCAACAGCACGGTCGATCGGCTGACCGACATCGTGGGGCGCATCCAGCAGTCGTCGTCGGAAATCGACAGCGCCGCCGGCGAAATTGCCGCCGGCAATCAGGACCTGTCGCGCCGCACCGAGCAACAGGCGGCCAATCTGGAAGAAACCGCCGCCTCCATGGAAGAGCTCACCGCCACGGTGAAGCAGAATGCCGAGCACGCACGCCTGGCCAACGACCTGGCGAAAAGCGCCGCGTCGGTGGCCTCGCAAGGGGGCGAGGTGGTGAGCCAGGTGGTCACCACCATGTCTGGCATCGAAGTGTCGTCGAAGAAGATCGCCGAGATCATCAGCGTCATCGATGGCATCGCGTTCCAGACCAATATCCTGGCCTTGAATGCGGCGGTGGAAGCGGCACGCGCGGGCGAACAGGGCCGCGGCTTTGCGGTGGTGGCCTCGGAAGTGCGCACGCTGGCACAACGCTCGTCGGGCGCGGCCAAGGAGATCAAGGAATTGATCGACGCGTCGGTGGGCAAGGTGGCCGAAGGCTCGGCGCTGGTGCACAAGGCCGGCAGCACCATGACCGACATCGTGGCCAGCGTGAACCGTGTCACCGGCATCATGGCGCAGATCACCGCGGCCAGCAGCGAGCAGTCCGCAGGCATCGAGCAGGTCAACCAGACCGTGATCCAGATGGATGAAACCACCCAGCAGAATGCGGCGCTGGTGGAAGAAGCCATGGCGGCGGCACGCGCGATGGAAAAGCAGGCCGGTGCATTGACGCAGCTGGTCTCGCTGTTTCAGCTGGAAAAAGCGCTGCACGCCCAAGCAGCCTGACGCCAACGGGCAGCGCGTACTGCGTGCTGCCCGTTGCTTGCGTCATCGCCATGCAACGCCGCGACGCCTGTGTGGATTCGGTGAGCTGTGTCGTCAGACGCACGCATTGCCCGGCGCTTTGTTCGTGAGTCAACACCGCTGACGCAACTTCAAGCACGCACTGTACGTCTACATGCCTGCTGCCTACGCAACCGGATCACGCAGCAACAGCGCACGCGCCCAGATCTACACACGCACCTCGGCCGCCACGGCGCGGGCTCGGCAAGCAAGCGCGCCGCCACATCGCTCACGTGGTTGAAGCGATGCCGCTGGATGGCATAGATCACGCCCAGCAAGACCGCAAACGCCAGCACTGGCAGCGGCACCACCGGCAGCGCCTGGACGAGCATCAGCGCCACCCACAGCATGCTCCAGTTGCACAGGCCCACGATGCGGATCTCGCGGTCGCGCTTGTCCACGACCACCACGCCACGCATCACCGGCGCGTACTTCGGCTTGACGCGCATCCACACGCTTTCACGAAACGCACTGCTTGTCTCCGACAGCGGGTGGAACACCAGCGGCGCCCACGCGGAGTCATCCAGCGTCATCTCGATGCGGCCCAACGGGAAGTGCGCCAGCGCCGTTGCGGTGGCCGGGATGCGCCGCACATACAGGGGCACGCCCCAGCGGCAGTACCAACGGTTCCAGCACAGCATCAGCACCGCTTCGATCAACAGCAGCGCGATCAGCACGTACAGCATGGGTCCGTCCTGTGTGTGGTCCGGGCGGACCGTGTCCTGAGCATGCCTGAGCACTGGGCGCCCGTGCGGCTGCACCAGGCGATGGCAGCGCAACGCTAACCGCTGCACCGGCTGGCGTACACCTGCACAGCCAGATCGAGCGGTGCTGCGTGGCGCTTGCAGCGGCCACCATACTGCATGGTATGTTTCGACCATTCCGCCTCCACATACAGCGAACGCAGCACATGGCCACGCACTCGCAGACCCTCGACATCTGGACACGGCTAAGCCCGCTGCCTGCCGGCAAATGGCTGTTTTCCCGGCTGCTGTGCCTGAAGGCGCCCTACTTCGGCTCGATCTCCCCGCGCTTCGAAGTGCTGCGCGCCGGCCAGTGCGTGGTGGCCGTGCGCAAGCGGCGCAAGGTGCTGAACCACATCGGCACCGTGCATGCGATCGCCATGTGCAACGCGGCCGAACTGGCCGGCGGCACCATGACCGAGGTGACCGTGCCCGCCACGCATCGCTGGATCCCGCGCGGCATGGACGTGCAGTACCTCAAGAAAGCCACGACCGCGGTGGTGGCCGAAGCCCGCCCGCTCGACCCGTCACCTACTTTCGATGTGGCCAGGGAGTCCCGGTTGAAGTGCTGATCAAGGACACCGCCGGAGACACCGTCTTCCGCGCAGTGATTGCGATGTGGGTGTCGCCGAAGAAAGCGTAGCCACAGGCCGCCACGCCGCTGCACGCGCCACCCGCAATGGTCAGCCCTGCAACACCAGCGACCCCTCCGGGTAGCGCGCACACAGAAAATCCACGAACGCGCGTACCTTGGGCGCGGCCAGGCGCCGCGAGGTGTGCAGCACCCACAGCGCCGGCGTCACGCCCGACACCATTCCCCACTGCATTAGTTCCCCGCGCGCCAGCGGCTGCCAGGCAATGGACTGCGGCAGCAACGCCACGCCGCCGCCGGCAATGGCCGCATCGCGGATCATCAGGAACGAGGAAAACCTCAGCCGCGCAATCGGCTCCAGTTCCAGGCGCCCGCCGTCCAGCAGCCAGGTGCCCGGCTGGAAGCCTGTCATCACGATCCCCGGCACGGCGCGCAACGCACCCGGCGCCGGCAGCGGCACGCTCGGCGCGGCCACCACCACCAAACGGTCGTGCGCAAAGCAGCGGCCGACCAGCGCGCTGTCTGGCTTCGGGTTGATCCGGATCGCCACATCGAACTGTTCGTCCACCAGATCGACCATGCGGTCTTCGGCCACCACGTCGAGGGTGATTTCCGGGTAGGCCGCACAGAAGGCGGCACCGATGTGGCCCATTGCCAGTTGCGAAAACAGCACCGGCGCGGCCACGCGCAGACGCCCACGCGGTGCGGACAGGCCTTCGCGCGCGGCGGTGAGTGCTTCGGCCACTTCGCCCAGCGGTGCCTCGGTCCGGTCCATCAGCAGTTGGCCGGCTTCGGTGAGCTTTAGTCCGCGCGCACTGCGCTCCACCAGCCGTACGCCTAGTTGCTCTTCCAGCTCGGCGATGCGCCGCGACAACGTGGCCTTGGAACGCCCGCTCGCACGGCTGGCCTTTCCCAGGCCCTGGTTGGTGGCAACCAGCGCGAAATCGATCAAGGCATTGAGGTCCACGGTGTTCCAGATTTGAACCAGGGCGTCCACATCCTGGCGTCTTCGTATTGATCACGCAACAGCCTACCGTGGCGTCACCCAATCAACGCACGAGCATCAACGCCATGCAGACCACCCAACGCGCTGTCCTGATCCATGCCTACGGCGATGCCACCGCCGCGCAGCTGGCCACCATCGATCGCCCCACCGCAGGGCCCGGCCAGGTGCTGGTGCAGGTGGGCGCTGCCGGCGTCAACGCGATCGACTGGAAGGTGCGCAGCGGCTACGTGCGCGATGCCTTTCCGCTGCAATTGCCCGCCGTGCTGGGCGCCGAGCTCGCCGGTGTGGTGGTGGCGGTCGGGCCGGGCACCACCCGCTTTCAGGTGGGCGACCGGGTCATGGGCGCGGTCGGCGGGCTGGGCGCCTACGCCGAGTACGTTGCGCTGGACGCCGCCAGGCTCGCCCCCACCCCAGACGGCCTGGACGATGTGCACGCCGCCGCGATCCCGGTGGCCGCGGTGACCGCATGGCAGAGCCTGCGCCACGCCGGGCCGGTGCAGCCCGGCCAGCGCATCCTCATCCACGGCGCTGCCGGTGGTGTTGGCAGTTACGCCGTGCAGTTCGCCAAACGCGCCGGCGCGCAGGTGTTCGCCACCGCATCCGCCACGCAGCTGGACTACGTGCGCAGCCTCGGCGCCGACCACGTCATCGACTACCGCGCGCAACGTTTCGAAGACATCGCCACCCACATCGACCTGGTGCTCGACTACGTCGGCAACACCGTGCTCGCAGCCTCCTGGCAGGTGCTGGCGCCGGGCGGCGCCATCGTGAGCACCGCAGCGCCCGACATCGCCGCACACACGCCGGCTGGCCACCGCGGCCTGTGGTTCACCAGTCAGCCCGACGCCGCGCTGCTGCAGCGCCTGGCGCTGGAAGTCGCACAGGGCACGTTGCAGGCGCGCCTGGGCGAGGTGGTGAGCGTTGCCGACCTTCCGCTCGCCATCGAACGCATCCGCACCACCGCGCACAGCGGCAAGGTGGTTGCCGATTTTTCCCGCTGATCCATCCCCCCTTTTGCTTCACCCACACCATCCATCGCAGGAGCGTCACATGAGCATTCTCGTTACCGGTGCCACCGGCACCGTTGGTTCCCTGATCGTGCAAGGCCTGGCCACTGCCGGCGCCGACGTCCATGCCCTGGTTCGCCAGGCGGGCAAGCGCAGCTTCCCGGCCGGCGTCACGGAGGTCGTTGCCGACCTCACCGATGTCGCCTCGCTGCGCGCCGCGCTGCAATCGGTGCGCACGCTGTTCCTGTTAAACGCCGTCACTCCCGACGAAGTGACGCAGGCACTGATCACCTTGAACCTGGCCAAGGAGGCCGGCATCGAGCGCATCGTCTATCTGTCGGTGATCCACGCGGACCTGTTCACCAACGTGCCGCACTTCACCGGCAAACACACGGTCGAACGCATGATCGAACACCACAACCTGCCCGCCACCATTCTGCGGCCCGCCTACTTCATGCAGAACGAAGCGATGGTGCAGCAGACCATCGTCGACTACGGCGTGTACCCGATGCCGATCGGCGCGAAGGGCATCGCCATGATCGACGCACGCGACATCGCCGACATCGCCGTTGCCGAACTGCTGCGCCGCGACCGCGCACCGGCCGCACTGGAGCGCACCACGCTGGAACTGGTCGGCCCGCAGCCCCTGACCGGCGCGGACGCCGCACAGGTCTGGAGCACCGCACTGGGCCGCGAGATCGCCTACGCCGGCGATGACGTGGCCGCCTTCGAAGCCCAGCTCGCCGCGCACGGCCCGGCCTGGATGGCCTACGACATGCGCCTGATGATGGCCGGCATCCAGCAGTTCGGCATGCACGCCGCCGCAGGCACCGTCGACCGCCTGCAGGCCCTCCTCGGCCGCCCACTGCGCAGCTACGCCGACTTTGTGCGCGAAGCCACCACGCAGGCGTGAGTGAACGTATGTGATTGATGTGCGCAAACGCGCGGGGCGATCCCGCGCGTTTGTTTGTCGCGTTTGGCTTGGGCAACTGCGGCCCTGACGGTCACCGCCGTGCCAGACGAACCACTCCCATCACCAAGGGAAACAGCACGCGCCACGCAAGTGCAGATACCGCCACCACCAACAGACCAAACAGCGTTGGAAGTACCGCGCCGAACACGAACGTCATTCCCAGCACAAACCCGAACACGTATTCCGCGCGATACGCGGGCACCACCACACTCGCGCCCAGAATGCCCACGAACACCGCCGACGCCGCAGATTCGCTACCCGCAACAAATGCAACCGAGAGCGCAACGCCCGCAACCAGCGCACCGCTCATTCCCATCAGTGCATGCCGCACCGCCTGCGGTGCACGACGTGCTCGACGCACAACAACGTAGCCAGCCAGCGCCCCCAGCGCTGGCAACACCAGCAAACCCCACCAGTTCGAAATCGTCGGCAGGTCCGCACGGTTCAGCAGATGATGGCTCTTGACTCCACCATGCACCTGTTCCCAACCAAGCTGCAGTGCCGCCACCACAACCGCGAGTAGCACAGCCGCCCATTGCACCCAGCGCTCATTCCGTTGCTGCATGTCGTTTCCTCAGACCCGCTGGTTGCCCACAAAGCCGCGCCTACCTGCCACAACCGGTGGGCTGCGTTGACTGAGCATACGTCGCACGCACGACATCCAGCAGTGCCTGGCGGCATAGTGACTTCCGGTAGCTGGCGCCCATGGGGCATGCGCGAGCGGCGGGCCTGATCAGGAGCTCAACGCTTCGACCAAACCCACCAGCCCGGGCCCGTAACCGGTCGCTGCACAGACCGACGCGGCAGACGACGATGCCGCAACACCGCTGATGCTTACAGGCCCCACCAACAACGCGGCCGTGAATGCGCCAAGCCTCAGGCAACCATTGCCAGCGTGGGCTTTGCACTCTTGCCGCGGGAACTGCTCTCCACGCTTGCCACCAACTCGCTTGCTTGGTCTTCAAGTGCGCGCGCAGAAGAGGCCATCGTGTCCACCAACGCGGAATTTTGCTGCGTGGCTGCGTCCATCTGGGCGATGGTCTGATTGATCTGTTCGATCCCGGCGCTTTGCTCGTGGCTGGCCGCGGCGATACCGCTCATGATGTCGTTGACCTGCTTCACCGAAGACAGCAGGTCTTCCATGGCCTTGCCCGCCACGTTGACCTGCTCCGCTCCCTGGCCCACCTTCGCACCGGAATCGGCAATGAGGTCGCGGATCTCCTTGGCGGCGGTGGTGCAGCGCTGCGCAAGGCTACGCACTTCGGAGGCCACCACTGCAAAGCCACGCCCCTGCTCGCCGGCACGCGCGGCTTCGACCGCCGCATTCAAGGCAAGGATGTTGGTCTGGAACGCGATGCCGTCGATGACGGTGATGATCTCGCCGATCTTCCGCGATGACGTCTGGATCGCCGCCATCGTGCTGACCACCCCATTGACCAGCTCACCGCCATGCAACGCCGTCTCTGCGGCACTGCTCGCCAACGCATTGGCCTGGCGTGCGCCCTCGGCGTTCTTGCGCACGGTGCTGGTCATTTCTTCCATCGAACTTGCGGTTTCTTCCAGCGCCGCTGCCTGCTGTTCGGTGCGCCGCGCCAGCTCATCGTTGCTGCGCACGATGTCGCCCGCCGCACTGCTGAGCGTGTTTGCCACCTCACCCAGCTGACGGCCGGCTTCCACATCCATCAACGCGCCAACCGCACGCAGCGGCGTACCGTCGGCCGCGCGCTTGGTCAAGCCACGCGCGCGGAACCAGCGGTACTGGCCATTCTTGAGCTGCAGGCGGTACTCGATATCGAAATTGGTTCGGCCAGTGCGGTCGTTCAGATGCGCCGCAAACGCGTTCAATGAGCGCGCCTTGTCATCAGGATGCAGGCGCGAAGCCCAGCTATCCAGCACATTGGGGAATTCCTGCTCCGATTCAAAACCCAGCAAGTGGCGGAACTGCTGCGACCACCAGAACTCGTTATTCGGATTGATCGGATCACCAGCAATGACACTCATGTCCCACAGACCATCACTGAGCATCTGCGAGCCAAGCTCAAAGCGTGTCAGCGTGATATCCAGAAATTGCGCGCGCTCACGGCGCTCGGTCACATCGGTGAGCGAGCCCGCAACACGTAGCGGCACGCCCTGAGCATCACGCTCCGTGGTGCCGAAGGCGCGGAACCAGCGGTACTCGCCAGACTTCAGACGTAGGCGGTTCTCAACGTCGTAGGGCGTGCGGCCACTACGGTCAGCCAGATGCGCCGCAAATGCGTCCAGGGTCGGCTGCTTGTCGTCCGGGTGCAGGCAGGCCACCCAGCTGTCCAGCACATTGGGGAAATCCTGCTCTGACGAAAACCCAAGGAGCGCGCGCATCTGCGGCGACCACCACACCGGGCTATCGAGATGGCTTGGATCACCATTGATCACGCCGATATCCCACAGGCCGTCGGTCGTGCTGTTGGCAACCAATTCAAAGCGACCTTCCAGTTGCTGCAAAGCCGTCACCGCCGCTGCTGCCTGCACCTTCGCCAGGTCACGCTCCTCCTGGGCCGCACACAACCGCTCTGCCATCATCTTGAGCAACTGCGCGGAACCGTTCGCAGGCCACTGCGCCGTACCGCCTTTCAAGGTCGCGTCAACCGCCCTGGTCAGCGTCTCCACTTTGTGACTGTCGGAGAAAAACATGGCGACCTCTCGTTTGGGCTGGAAGAGGTCGCTAACGGCAGCGATCACTAATTCTTGAGAGTCGCGGCGCTTTGAGATCGATATGGGTCCGGCAGCCATTCAGCCTGATGTTGGCGGTGGAGCGTAAGGAGCGGGCCCCATGCGTCCACTAGAACTGCTTTCAGTTCACGCGCAAAGGTGTGGCATCAGTTTTGAACCTTGAGCTTTTGCCCGCCGTGGCCGGGACGACGATCGCAACGGCCGCACGCGCTCTATCCTGTGCGAGCGCTGAGGGCTACGCCGAGGGGCAGCTGATGAGAGTTCCATTACGGCCCTCCTGCGTTATCGAGGAACAATCTGCGGAAGCCGGCCGTTCAACGAACGCACCACGCGCTACCCTGCCGTAAGCTGCCGTCTCCATTTAGGAAATCGATCTAATGACAGTTCAAGCGCAGCAGAATTAGGTGAATTCCTTCATCCCCAATCTCGAATCCAGCCATGAACTCAGCATGATTTATCTCCGGCGTTTGGCTAAACATTTCTTTCTATAAGGCAAACCATGCGCATCGCAGTCGTAGGTGCTGGAGCAATCGGAGGATTCCTGGCGTGCAAATTGTTCGCCGCCGGCCACGATGTCAGCGTGGTGGCGCGTGGCGCAACGCTTGAAGCGATTCGTGCAAATGGGTTGAAGCTTTACACGCACGACGAACTTATAACGGCCCCTGTGCGGGCCACAGCCGCGCCCGAAGAGCTTGGCGCTCAAGACATGGTGATATTTGCCGTCAAGGCGCCGGCGCTGCCAATGGCTGTGGCAGCTGCCAAGGCATTGATTGGCCCACAGACGCAGATCATCCCTGCACTGAACGGCCTGCCATGGTGGTATTTCCTGAAATCAACACAGGCGCTCTCGGGCTTCCGTCTGCAGTCTGTCGACCCGGGTGGTGTCATAGAAAGGGCGATTCCGATTGATGCAGTCATCGGCTGTGTCGTGTTCCCGTCCTGTACCGCGCTGAGTCCGGGCGTGATCAAACACGCGTCCGGGAGCAGACTCGTTTTTGGCGAGCCAGCGGGCGGTGACAGCGAGCGGATCGAAACCATCGCCGAGATCTTTCGTAGCGCCGGTTTTGATGCCCATGCCCACGACAATGTACGCGAAGAGATCTGGCTGAAACTCCTGGGGAATGCCTGCTACAACCCTGTCAGCCTGCTGGTCGGTGCTGCGACCGATGCGCTGATTGATGATCCGTTTCTGCATGCGTTGTTCATCGACATGATGGGCGAGCTGCTTGATCTCGGGCAACGGCTGGGGCTTTCGCCAGCGATTGATCCTGAGCAAAGGATTGCAATCACCCGCAAACTCGGCAACGTCAAAACGTCGATGTTGCAAGACGTCGAGGGGAACAGACCCGTTGAAATTCAGGCCATTCTGGGAGCGCTTGTGTCAGTGGCCGATCAGGTCGGGGCGCCGATACCTCACACGCGCACCGTTTACGCCTTGGCTCGCATGCGGGCGGCCACCCTGGGGCTTCTTCCTAGCTAGAGGCTTGCTGCGTAGAGGATGGACTGCCTCCTTTCCTCCAGCTCAGCCTTCAGACAGGCCGGTAGCCAGTGCGCACTTAGGCGTTATCAGCAACTGAGGTAAGGCTGCTCCGGCAATTGGCGGCCGGTGGCTCTTCATGTCCACCCGATTGATCAGGTCCAGATGAGCAGTCTTGCCTCGATCGCGAGATACACGCCTAATCCCTGCCCGTTCAACGCGAGGCAAGAGTGCCGTGGTCGAGCTTCTACAATCAATGCCAGCTAGATCGCAATGAGGAAGCCGCCCCACCAAGTACCACTAACCGGACAATTTCTGTCCGTTTTCACATCCTCATCCGTATGCTTCAGGCCGACAGGGGAGCGCGTTACCCCGCTTTTTTTCGCTTGAAGGAAGCAATCCAATGAAGTCATCCCGAAACCCCTTCCAGGGCAGGCCGGCGATTCGCGTTCTCGCGACGTCGATGTTGTTGGCCACGTTGGCTGGCTGCATGACTGGCCCTGCAAGTCACACCAATCTGATAGAGCCCGCAGTGGCCTTGAACGCGGGGCAGGCGGACCCCGCGTTTCAGCAGCCCTATATCGACGTAGACGAGTGGCGCGATACACCGCTGAGGCACCGTTACGTGCATGGCGGCTTCCATGGCACCGATACGCGATTTTCCTTCTATTACCCGGAAGCAACGTCCTATAAAGGTCGTTTCTTCCAGCACGTAACGCCTGCTCCGGACAGCGAGAACCTGGCGCAGCGCGGATGGAAGGGAGAGGAGGACAAGCTGGCTTTCGCACTGACCACGGGCGCCTATTACGTGGAAACCAACGGCGGTGGCTCGGGAAAGACAGCTCTTTCCGATTCTGACGCGACCATCACCGCCTACCGAGCCAATGCCGCCGCCGCGCAGTTCTCTCGTATCGTTGCCATGAAGACTTATCCAGGCAAGAAGCGGCCGTTTGGCTACCTCTACGGGGGCAGCGGTGGCGGCTATCGGACGATTGGGTCCATCGAGAACACAACCGGGGTGTGGGACGGGGCGGTGCCTTACGTCATCGGGTCGACCATGGCCCTTCCCAACGTCTTTACGGTTCGACTCCATGCCATGCGGATACTGTGGGACAAGTTCCCCCAAATCAACGACGCGTTGGACGTAGGCGGCAGTTGTGACCCCTATGCGGGACTGGATAGCGAGCAGGCCGCCGCGTTGAGAGAGGTCACGCGCATGGGCTTCCCCGCGCAGTCGTGGTTTGGCTACAAGAGCATGGGTGTCCATGGGTTTGCCGCGGTCTACCCGGGCGTTCTCAGCGCCGACCCGGCCTATTTCAAAGAGTTCTGGACGACATCCGGCTATTTGGGTGCAGCGGCCCCCGCCTCACTCATGGAGGCGCGGTTGATGCAGCAGGCCCGTATCACCACGCTCCTCGACTCGAAGACTGCACGCGAGTTGGGCATTGTCCAGAGCCAGGCGGACGGTGGCGTCGACAATGCCTTTCTAGCTGGTCAGGATGTTGGCCTCGTTGGTATCAAGTTGGATCGCAGGATCGCTGCGCCCAACTTCCTGGGCGGGGACCTGTTTGTGACCAGCGGGGCAGTCAAGGGCAGCCGTCTCCAACTGCGCGAGCTCAAGGGGGACATCGCGGTCTTCGGCATCGTGGACAAATCCGTTGTAGAGAAACTGGCCGCTGGTGACAAGGTTCGTGTTGATAACAGCGATTTCCTTGCGGCTCAGACATATCACCGCCATCAAGTGCCTGGCCCGGAATTCCATGCATGGGACCAGTTCCGCAATCCGGACGGCACACCGATTTATCCGCAACGACAGAGCCTGGTAGCGCCGGCGTTCGTCAAAGGTACCGCTGGTGCACTGCCTACGGGGCAGATCAAGAGCAAAGTGATTGCCGTCGCCTCGCTCTGGGACCGCGAGGCATTCCCCTGGCAGGCAGATTGGTATCGTCAAGAGGTCACGCAGCATTTGGGCGCACGTACTGACGACAGCTTCCGCTTGTGGTTCTCTGAGCGTGCGCTGCATGGCGACGTAACGGCTCAGGAGTATCCGACAATGACCATTAGCTACATCGGCATGCTTCAGCAAGCATTATTGGACGTGAGCAACTGGGTGGAGAACGGCGTGGCTCCGCCGCAGAGCACCGCGTATTCCGTGGACGAGGCCCAAGTGGTCGTGCCCGCAAAGGCGAGCGACCGACACGGCATCCAGCCAACGGTCGACCTCACCGCGAACGGGAAAGCATCGGCAACGGTCCGGCCGGGTGAGCCGGTCAAGCTGATTGCCCAGGTCGAAGTTCCCAACGGTGCCGGGCAATTGGTCGAAGCGCGATGGGATATCGGCACGGGTACTTACCCGGACAGTGCCGCGTTGCCGGGCCGAACCAGCAACCAGATCACTGTGTCAAAAACGTATGAATTCATTCAACCGGGAACGTATTTCCCTACCATTCGTGTTGCTTCACAGCGGGATGGCGATCACGCCACTCCTTATACCCGTGCCCAAAACCTCGCTCGGGTCAGAGTAATCGTCAAATGATCGGGCCGGCCGGGTGCCAGTGTTCTCGGCCCGGCCGCTAGCAGCGTGCGTGCACGTGGCGTGTGTGCTTTGAGTTGATAGCAATGAGGAATGGTGGGCATGCGTTCGCAAGACTTGGAGATGCTTGGTGCGTAAAGATGCCGAAGAACATCGGGCAGCGCTGGTGGTGGCAGCAACGGACGTCTTCGCACGCAGTGGTTGTGGAGCACCTCTTGAGCAGGTGCTCAACGAAGCAGGTCTGGGACGTGGGACGCTCTACCGCCACTTTCCGACCAGAGAAGCGTTGATCGTCGCGGTGCTGACCAGTGAGCTTGACCGGATGGCTGCCTTCGTCGATGAGCGCAGGAACAGTCGCATGCTGTTGCGTGAGTTCCTTGAGCAGAACACAGCCGTTGCCAATATGGCAGTGAGCGCGATGCGGCTCCTGGGCGAAGGCAGGGTGACTGAGCTATTGAAGCCGCTGAACCGCAAAGCGAAGGCGCTGCATCAGAAGGTGGCCAACCACGCGATCGCTACGGGGGAAGTTCGGCCGCCATTTGGTGAAAAACAGATCAAATTGATCCTGCGCATGAGCGTAGCGGCCGGGAGTCAGGAGACCGACGAGAAAGAGAGGAAACGAATGACGGTCATGGGTCTGGATATAGTGCTAGCAGGAATGTCGGCGCTAGCAGAACAACACGATTTAAGCTAAAAATGATAGTAAGTTGGAGATTTCAAGTTGCAGCGTGTGCCAGGAGTGCGACGAGCAAAAGACGTATCCCATGCGCGAATGCCGCTGGACTGTGCAGTAGCCGTTCGTGCTCACCGCGTGGTTGCATAGCTGTGCCATGAGAGCCACATCGTATTGCGCGACCGGTATCGCCGAGGCGATACGGTCTTTGCGCAGTAACGCGGGGGTTACATGAAAACCGCGCGATTGATACGGACCAGATAATCGCCATCCGGGTAACCGGTGGGGCCAAACCGTTCGACGATCACCGCCATCACCAGCTCCAGCCGCTTGCGCAGGCGCGCCTTGTCAGCGTCGGCCAGCGCCTGCGGGATCTGTTCGCGCGTCAGATCGGTGCAGTACACCGGGCTCCCAGGCTGCTGCCGCCAGGATTCGGACAGGCTGCCGGCATCGACCGCATCGAGGCCGGTGTCGTTGACCAGTTCCACGGTCACGCGCCGGTCCTGCTCGCGGTCGGCCGCGATCGGGATCGCGATGCGTTGCGGATCACCGGCCGGCGTGTGCTTGTCTGCGAAGGATCCCGAGCCAATCGCATTCCAAGCCTTGGCGATCGGGCGGCCAAGTTGCTCTGCGACCCAGAGGCTTTCCACCTGCCCCTGATCGATTGCCGCAATCTCACCGTCGCGTGCCGGATAGTAGTTGGACGTGTCGATCACAACCGTCTCGGACGGGATCGAGGACAGCAGCGGCGCAACTGCCGGAATATGCTTGAACGGGATCGAGAGGATGACCACCTCAACATCGACAATCGCCTCCTCTGCGGTGACCGCACGGCCACCGTTGGCGAGCGTCCCGCTGTCGATCGTCTCCGGCCCGCGCGAGTTGGCGACCTTCACGTCATGTCCTGCCGCAGCAAGCCTGCGGACCAATGTCTTGCCGATGTGGCCACTGCCTAAGATGCCGATTTTCACGTTAAGTCCTAGCGTTCGATGTAGGACACCTACGCTAGTGGTCTGCAGTAGAATCAGCAAGAACCTACCGAACGGTGGGGTACCCACCAGAAGGTAAGTACATGGCACAGGAACAGCATTGTCAGGACCCCAAGGAGCAGCGCGCATGGGCCGATGCAGCAGCACGCACGCTGCGCGTCCTTGAAGGCAAATGGAAGATTGCCATCATCGTCCACCTCCTCGCTGCAGGCGGGCCGCTACGCTTCTCGGAATTGGAACGCCGGATACCAGGCGTCACCCAGAAGATGCTCATCCAGCAACTCAAAGCACTGGAGGAAGACGGCATCGTGATCCGCACGCTGTATCCCCAGGTACCACCCAAGGTCGAATACACCATGAGCGCGCTGGGGCGTGCACTCGGCCCATCCTTCGAAGCGCTCGTGAAGTGGGCGAGGTTGACTGAAGCCGAGCTTGATCCGCCGGCGGCGTGACTCACGGGATGCGCCGTCCATTCCAGCGTGGCTGGACAGTCGCAACTAGATGTTGCGGCTCACGCACCACCGCCGCGCGATGTAGCTGCGGCGCCGTACTGATCCAAGCGAGAGCGAACAAAAGATGCCCATCATCTATGCGTTGGTGGGACAACCGATGGCGATCCACTGATACGAGAACAAGCGCCGGCACGATGAAACTTTCAGGTCAGTTCTTCGCAACCTTCGTGAGCCACAAGACCAGGCAACAAGCATCGCGTGGCTTGCGTCAGCTTCTCCAAGCGCGATACCTGCCCCAAGGCAATCCTGATCCAATGCGTTGGCGCTACGGCAAAAATGGGGACAGCAGTCGCTTGGTTTCAGCCCACAAATGGTGGCGCGCCTCCATGCTATCTGCAGGAGGAAGGGGCGTGATGTCCCTGTCGCCTTTCACATAGGCGCCCGTGCGCAGCGCGAAGGCTGGATCTGTCGCCAACTTCACAATCATCACTGCTCCCCGCGCTGGATCGCCGATCCCGAACAGATTAAGCACCTTCGATAACACGACCGAAAAGGCGCCCAACTCTCGTCCAAGCCCGGTCACGTTGAATCCCGGACATAGGCAGTTCACGGTGACGCGCGCGTTTGCCAGCTGCTCCGCCAGTTCGAGAGAGAACATGATGTCGAGCAACTTGCTTCGCCCATAGATCTTGGACGAGCCGCGGGCGGAGAACCCGGCGATGTCTGTCAGGTCACGATCGATGTCGACTCCCCCGCTTTGCCGGGAGGCCTCCGACCCTACGTTAATGATCCGGGATGGCGCTGACCTGACGATGGTCTCCCTAAGAGTGTCTGTGAGCAGCCAGGCCGCGAAATAGTTGACCGCGATCATTTCAGTGAAACCGTCCTTGGTGACACGTGGCTTGAATGCGTGAACTCCCGCATTGTTGACCATGACATCGATGCGCGGATGACGCTGCGCGATCACCGCACCGCAAGCTGCCACCGATGCCAGGTCACCGAAGTCGACGTCATAGATATCGATCTTCGTCTTTGGCGCTGCGGCCAGGATCGCCGACCTCGCCGCATCAGCCTTCACGGCGGTGCGTGCTGTCAGAATAAGGTCGGCGCCTCTGCGGGCAAGTTCAATGGCAGCCAGCAAGCCAGTGCCGTTCGTCGCTCCGGTGATGAGGATTATCGGTCTACTAGACATATCGCAGCCCTCGGCTATAGTTGCTTCATGTCAACTATACAGGTAGTTGATGAAACGCAACTAGTGAGGCAGTACCGTGGCTAAGCGCGAAAAGCTGGTCAGACAGATCGGCGAAGAATTGAATGTGTTGCTGGCCACGTCCCGTGCGGTCATGGCTGCGTCCTCTGCTGCATTTGACCCGGACATGCAACCAGCCGCCTATCGCGTCGCAGTAGTCATCTCGCTTCAAGGTAGCGCTAGCGCCTCTCAGCTCGTGCAGCGGCTGGAGATGGACAAAAGCGCAATCAGCCGGTTAACCAAGGCGTTATGCGATCGAGGCCTGGTGACGTCATCAGCAGATCCACTGGACGGGCGAGGAACCCTTTACGCGCTCACGCCTGAGGGTGCCGCTCGTGTCGAATCAGCCGCAGCGGTGAAAGCAACCGCGTTCTATTCGAGATTGGAAGGCTGGCGTGAAGAGGAACTTGCGCTGTTTTCGGGCTTACTGCACAAGTTCACGCACTGACCTCGCTGGGCAAAGCGAAAAGCCGAGTCCCATAATTTGCCTTATCGCCCAATACGCTAGGTGCTTTCTTTTTATTTGACTCCCGCCGGAAGGCGTTGGCGCAGAGCCACCTAGCCTCGTTTTTCCAGCGCCGCAAAAATAGCGTGCGGAGTGCAGATTCCTAGCACCCAGTCCTGAGCGGTTGAGCCCAGTTGCAGCACGCGTTGGCTACGCACTCAAGCGAGCGCGATTGCGTCCACTCTGCTTTGCCGCGTAAAGCGCATCGTCGGCGCATTTTAATAGCCCGCTTGCATCGACCTCCTTGTTGAACGCGCTATAGCTATATGCCCCGACGCTGACGGTAACGTAGCCCTCCGGACTGTCGTCATGCGCAATCTGCAGCCCACGAATACTCTCCACAATGCGCTCGGCCGCTGCCAGCACCGCAGCTTGGTCGCATGAGGGAAGCAACACAGTGAGCTCTTCTCCACCATACCTGGCAGCGAGATTGCCAGCGCGACGCGTGTGGTTCTTCAACACATTGGCGATTGCCTTGATGCAGAGGTCGCCTGCAGGGTGGCCATAATAGTCGTTGTATCGCTTGAAATAATCGATATCGACCATGATCACGCCGAGCGGTTGCGATGTTCGCTTTGCGCGCTTGATCTCGGCAGGCAACACCACATCAAGCTGCCTGCGGTTCGCCAGACCGGTCAAGCTGTCCTGCATGGCAATGGCTTCCACTGCGGCATACGCCAGTCGCAGCTCATCTTCGACTTTCAGCGTTGTCTTTATCTGGCGCGAAATGAGAGTGGCAAAGAGGACTGGAATCGGAAGGATCAGACAGAGCATGATCAATGAGCCATACAAACCCGCGTACCACGACGCAAGAATTGCGCGCTTTGACTTGCCGGCCAGTACGACAAGCGGATAGCGATTGAGGCGTTCGTAGCCATACATACGCTCTACCTTGTCAGTGATCGCAACCACCATGTGCACGCCCCGCGATGCATGCGGCAGGTACTTCGAAAAGATATCCCCCTTGGCGATACTTCTGCCAATCATATTCGTGTCGAATGGATGACGCACCATGATGGTTCCGTTTTGATCTGCGAGAACGATCACACCTTGTTCGTCCATTCTGAAATCGGCATAGAACCTACTGAAGTACTGCACGCGGAGAGTCACTAGAAAAACCCCGCCGAAGCTTCCATCCTTGTCATTGATTCGCCTGGACACCGGAATGATCAGCTCGCCGGTCGAACGACTCGTAATCACAGGCCCGACGTGCACACGCTCACCCGCATGCGCCTTGTGATAGTGGAAATATTCCCTGTCAGCATTGTTGGCTGACGCAGGTATTTTGTCCTTGTCGGTGACTATCCAGTTACCCTTTTCGTCGTGAACGAAGATTCCGTGCAATTGCGGAAGGCTGCGTACCTGACGCTGAAAGAGAAGATGCAGCCGATTCCTGTCGATGTTCTCGAATCCGTCGCCTTCAATTCGCTCCACCACGCTCATGGAGAGTATGTCAGCGTCCTTGATTGCATCATCCGCATGTTGCCCCACGGAGTGGGCAAGATTCTCAGTTGTGCTACGGGCCGCGTCCAATGCGGAACGGTATCCCGCCCATGTCTGGTAGGCATTGGTACCGACCATCAACAGGATCATTGCCGCCGCAAAATAGGGAACAGATCTTAGAATAACGCGTTGCCAATTGAAGGGAACTACCATGCGTTTCCCGCTCTATGAGGTGTGTCGCTCATGCATCTACTTGTCGACAGGAAAGGAATCTGAATCCGAAGAGGCGGCCTAACCCGAAACGCGCAAAGCCTAGAGTTTCGACCACGACGCACCCACGTTTTCTGGAAAGAGAAGTGCAACAAAAGACGGTGCGGTTTGCGCATTCGTCACCACCTGCAGCCATACCCGCTTGCCCGAGAAGCTGCCCGCGTTCAAGGTGACGGGAAGGACACCGCCATCGTGGGCGCGCGTTTTCAAGCTTAAGCGTTCGTCGGAATCGCCTTTCCAGAGTGCGTTGGCGGAAGAAGCAAGCAACGCCGCCTTAGTCATTCCCAATAAGTCGCAACACGCTGCGTTGACAGCGACCAGCGCCTCATCGGCACCGAACACTGCCATGGCGATTGGCGAGAAGTCGAAGCCTATCTGCTTCGCATCCGCTTCCTGGTTCGATGACAGATCGCTCTTCAAACGGCTAAAGACATAATGGCTTGCCTTTTCCGCCAGCTGATTCATCAACCGCAGCTCGTCCTCATTCAGCTCTTTTGGCTGGGCGTCGAGGGCGCAGAGGGTTCCCACGACCAGACCGTTTTCGCTGCGTAGCGGTATCCCTGCATAGAAGCGAATGTAGGGAGGCCCTTGGACGAGCGGGTTGTCCTTGAATCGAACATCGGTCAAGGCGTCACGCACAAACAGCGGCTCACCCGCACCCACGGCATGCGCGCAAAACGACATGTCCCGCGATGTTTCGCAGACATCGAGACCGACTCTGGATTTGAACCATTGCCGGTCTGCGTCCACCAGAGAAATCAATGCAGTGGACACCTGCAATTTCTCGGCCAGCTCGCGCGTGATCTCGTCAAAGACCTCTTCTGCCGCTGTGTCCAGGATATCGAGCTGACGCAGGAGGCGAAGGCGCGCCTGCTCATTCTTCGGATACGGTGCAATGAGCATAGTCGAGGGCCAGGGAAGCAGCCCCGATCATAGCGCCCTGCGGACCGCGAGTGCGGTCGTGCTCGTTTGATAACAAAGACCGAGGAACCCAAGACGCATGCGGGCTAGTGGCGTGCCGGCCACGAAGCGCCTCTGCAGATCCGTCTCCGGCTAGGCTCTGCTCCATCAGCTTTGAATCTATGGCGACATCACCGCACGTATCGGCGTCGGCAGTGCGGGACGCGATCAAAAATGTTCCTGCAAGCATAAGTTGTCCGCAGTTCAAAAGCATAAGTTGTCCGCCGAGGACCTACCCACACGCCTGACCATCTTGCCTAGGGAGGGTCTGAATAAAGAGGCCTGAGAGTGCGGGATGTCGAATTGTTCTGGAGAGTCGCGTTTGGATCTTCGGAGTTGCGCCATTTCTGGCGCTTTCGTGGGAATTCCACGGATCACAGGCGCACGCTTCCTATCGCAGGCAGTAACTGCTTTCGCTTCATCCACAGGTTTGACAACGCAAACAAGGTCAGCACCTGTTCCGTGTTCTTGGCCAGGCCGAGATAGCGGACGTTGGTGTAGCCGAACTGGCACTTGATCACCCGGAATGAATGCTCCACCTTCCCGCGCACGCTGGCCTTGAAGTGCTACCAACGCTGTTCCCGAGCACGCTCGCGCTTGTTGCCGATGGCTTGGATCCTCGAGGGCCTGGCGGCGATAAAGAATGCTGCTTCACAGTCCTGCAGTTCGTCGCGCTTTTCCGCGCCGGTATAGCCGCTGTCGCCGGACACGCTGTCTTCTTTGCCATGCAGCAACGTGTGCGTCACCGTGACATCGGCGACATTGGCGGCTTTGCAATGGACGTGGTGCACGAACCCGGAAAACTCATCCACGCCGATGTGCGCCTTCATCCCGAAGTACCACTGATCGCCCTTTCTGGCCTGATGCATCTCAGGGTCGCGCGCGTTGTCGGCATTCTTGGTCGAGCTGGGCGCAGCGATCAGCGTCGCATCGACGATCGTGCCTGACCGCAGGCTCTGGCCCTTGCGCGCCAAATGCGCGTTAACCGCTTCCAGCATCCACCCGGCTAGGCCATGGGTCTCCAGCAGACGTCGAAATTTGAGAATCGTGGTTTCGTCGGGGCTGTCGTCCAAGCCACCGAGCTGGGCAAGCGCCGTAAGGTCGGAATCTAGTGCAGCGCTTCTTCCATCGCCGGATCGCTCAACGCATACCACTGCTGCAGCAGATGAATCCGCAACATCGTCGCCAGTGCGTACGGCTGCCGACCATGGCGCCCCGATATCGGATAGTGCGGCGCGATCAGGCCGAGCAGTCGCTGCCACGGAACGACCTGCTCCATCTCGGCCAGAAAGATCTCGCGCCGGGTCTGCTTGCGCTCGCCCAGGCCCTCAGCGTCACCGAACGCCAGTTGCATGGATGAGTCTCCACTCTATAGCAATAGTGTTGCGCATCTGCCGTGCTTGGTCAGAGGTTACCTAGGGGATCGCAATGCTTTTCCGGCCAACGGGGCACACGCGAAGCTGTGGCTTTCCATTGCATTTTTGGTCGTTACCATTTCACTGGCGACTGCTGTGAGGCTGACGCTACCTGACACTGGCCCAAGCCAAGGCCGATGTGTTCGACTACGTCGAGCATTTCCACAACCCGATCATCCAGCGAAGCCTTGGTGCAAAGGATCAAGCCTTTGGACTCTTAATTCCATCGTCCGTAGAAGCTGGCTAGAACCCGGGAGTCCTCAATAAGGAGCCGAGTCGCCTCAAGCTCCGATTACCGTCACGAGCCTCACACTTCTTCTCGCCCGAACCTATCTAGTAAGCTAAATCTTACGCTTCGACTGGTCACTATTTGCTTCTACGCTGCCGCAAGCCCTTCCGCAGCCGAGTGGATAGCGACAAGTAGTGCATCGATCTTATCGTGAGCACGCTCGTCATGAGCCTCAAGAAGCGCACGAACCTCAGCAACAGGTCCGGAAATGCTCGGATCCATTGCCTCGAGCGCCTCCTCCTTGGCAGCGTTCAACAAGACCTCATCCACGAGATTTCTACCTTGTATAGTTTCCCCGTGATATAGCGTGTATCGCCACTCATTCGTTCCTATGAGGGCAATTTTTACGTGCTCCGCGAGCCTATGAATCCGTGGATGAAACTGCGTCGTGAATTCCAGTGCTGATGGATAGTCCACAAGATCTCTAGGAAGCGCAGCTGCGTCCTTGGTTCCTTTTAATCGATTACAACGTTCACAGGAAACAGCGATATTCCAGAAATGAACGGAGAATCTTGGATAGTGCACCCGAGCCAACACGTGCTCCAACGGTCGCGCGTACGCGTTACCCATGAGCCGCTGCGCGCAGTAGCAACATCTATGATTCTGGAGTCCAGCGAGGTGTTTCCGAAGAGCGGAAAAAATATCTGCGCCTTTTATGTCACCAAATTCGCTTGGCCATGTACTGCCATAGAACTCGCCCCACCGATCATTGTTCACCGCCCTAGTCGCGTCGGTGAACCCATATGACTCGAGGATCGCAGCGGCCGGAACGCGCCTGCGAACCCTTTCGTGGCAGACAGTCAGAAAGGCATCCTGCTCACCAGCGCGATCTCGATTGTCCGGAAGCCCCCTCATTTCCCATCACCCTCCAAAGCAGGCACATTGGGCTCCTGCCAAGATCGGATCTGAGCAATCGCTGCGCGAGTTTTATCAATGAGCTCCATGTCCCGATTGAACTCTTCTTGTCCATCTATATCTTTGAATTCCCGTATCGTTCGTCGAATACTGGCAAGTTCGCTAACAATGGGCTCGAGGTCCCTGGGATTGCTTCCTTCGAGATTTGCTACCTTCATTGCCGCTGCGACTAGGGACGCACATTTCTCGTGTATCAGTCGATTATTCGTCGTGTATGTCCCGAAAGCTGCAAACAAAATTCGCTCAACGGATCTCAGTTCGTACGGAGCAATTACCGTTAGACGTCGCCTCTCTGCAGAAAAGCAGTCGTCCTCCGATGTGGTTCTCGATAGTAGTAACGGTGAGTGCGTCGCAACAACCACATCACAGACAAAGTGTTCAGCGAGGCGCCTAAGTAGCCCAGGAAGCAGTAGCTGCCAACTGACATGAAGGCTAGTCTCCGGCTCATCGATCAGGATAAGGCCACCCTTCTCGGCCGATGCGATGAACTTCACCATCAATGCCACGACCTGCTGTTCTCCCGAACTTAGATCGGCAAATGGCGTGATCTTCCCCTTGGGCGCACGCCTCACAAAGGCTGCCTGAGCCTGAGAGTTGTAGTATCTCTTGGCAATCCGCCGGTTCTCCTCAAAATCATTAGTCAGCTCGGTGACCGCCAGGTCGTCTGCCAACGTGCCATTGCCGAATGGCAGAATGAATGGATTCATACCGAACTGGAGCAGTCTTAGTCCTTCGGTAAACGCTGAGAGGCGATGTGGATCGCAGTAGATATCGATGATTCTTCGGCACATATCAGCTGCCAACTTCTGGGGTCTCGCTACACTCCTTGACTTCCGATCACCCTGGTAGACAAACCTTTCAAACCCTTCCTCACCAGCAACAAGTGGAAACCGATCGCTCATGCCAAATGCTATCCCGACAACATGTCGGTCACGATCGTTCATAGAGTTGGCAAGCTCTCTAAGTAGCAAGCTCTTTCCCTCACCGTTGTTTCCGATGACGTAGACGACCCGCGCCCGCGGATTTTTCTTGATCAAGATCTCGAGAATTGGGTCTCCGTCTATTCCAGACAAGAATGAAGGTTGCTGCGGACTATTTACATGTAGAGAAGCATCGAGCTTCCATCCGTTTCGCCCAAGCTCATCCCGGCTAATAACGCGACATAGACCAGGAACATCGCGATAGCCACTGGAGAATTCACGACGGAACAGAAGCTGCAAGTCTTCAGCGGCATCCCCCATGTCGAGAGTAGCCCACCGGGACGAGAGCTGATCTCCACCAACGAAGGCATTCACCACCCGACCTGCGAACTCAGCCGCGATCCCGAACTCTCGGACATCGCGTATCTTGCCAAGCGAGCGAAGGCTAACCATTAACACGCCACCAGGTCGGCTCTCCCCTCTGCTATCGATTACCCAGGCAGACCTCGCCGTCCTGACCTTTGCGCCAGGCACTGGAGGAAAGTCGATGACAGCTACAAGCTGGCCAGTCTCAACCAGCCTGGCTCGTATACCTTCGACTGTCTTTCTCGGCTGCACTCGTTCGGCACCGGAGACGACAGCCATACCTCCGAATCTCAAGCGCTCTTCAAGTAGAAGTCGAAGCATCTCAAGCGAGGTCTCTACCTGCTCTTCGATTATTTCTACATGACGGGGAAAGCTTAAGCGACGAGTCCTCCCTGCCGGAGGGTCAATGTGGAGAAATGTACTTCCTCGAGGCGTAAGGTAAGCCGGCTGTATTGAGAACTTCCTCAACTCGCCTCGCCATCCGTAAATGGCCAGACGCATTCGCCTTTCAGCCACGAAGTCGCCGAGATTTTGTATGAGCGCGTAATCGACGCCGTGCCGACGCCAACGCTCTCGTTCGCCAGTAGAGAAGAGTTCGCCCGATGAACAAAACGCGTCGACCATCAGGTCACTTTTTAGCGAAAGCGCATTCGATAGAACCGTCGAAAATCTCGTGTGGCGGGGGTCGTTCCATTTTCCTGCGGCGATCAACTGTTGAAGGCGGTAGTCAAAGAAGACAGCATGGGTAGCCTGATCACTGACGTCGCGCATTTGAATATAGATGCGATCGAACAATTCCTTTGATACTAACTCAGATGCTCCACGGAGATCAGGGGTCTCCGCGAAAATATCAAAATCTCGGACGAGCGAGTGAAAGCGATGCTTGAATTCTTCCACATCCTTGTCAGCTAGCCTATCCAAAAGGCCCTCTCTTCGTTCTCGCTCCTCCTTGGTGGGCAACGCATCCCAAGCAACGATGAAGTAAATCAGGAGGCAAGATCGCAGGTAGCGATCGTCGTGCCTCTGAGTCGATGTCACTTTCGCATCGTCTACTGAACGCCAAAACTGCATTGCCCGAAAAGTCAATTCTTCAATCATTCCAGAATCCATTAATTTTTTTCATTGAAGTTGAAATTCCCCACGTCCCACTCTATAGCCGTGATTCCAGCCCGGCATTGACGTTGCGACGAATGAGTTTCTTGCGGTGGCAAATATGGCAGCTCTTGCGCTATCGCTCTTGGTTTTGCTCAATCGAGCGGTCCGACGGTGCAGGCCGGTTTTACCCTTCGTGAGTCATGTGATTTTGGATGACCGCATTCCTGACTCCAGGCTAGGTCAAATATCCAGTGGGGCATCGGATTGGAATGCGACGCGACAGCCTTGCGTAGGCGCCGCTCCTCGTCTTTCGACAATCTCCGATTCCGACCTTCACCAGCACTGGGCTTGCGAACATTCGCTACAGCGCGAGATGGGGCGCCAAGACTCACTTCGATAAGAACAACAGGGTCGTTGGCAACTCAGCCTCGGGATAAATCAGCAAAAATATGTTGTGCTTTGTGTCAAACCCTTCCCCAATGCATTGATGCTTGATCCCGTTTCTATCTGCGTAGACGAAATCTCGTGGAGCTGTCATACGCTTTCCAATGGGAATCAAGCTTGCGAGCGGGTGCTTCTGGTCGATAACACGATCAGAAGGTCGACCGAATTTGACTAGAAAAGTGGGAGAAGGCTCAATCCTTCTCACTTCCGCTTTGAATCCGCCCGAGTCACCGAGTTCCAGTGGATTGAGGACATACACGACGCAGGGTGCATGGTGAGTGCGCGCAAACTCGCGCGCCGCAGCGTAGTTGGACGAGCCAAAGCGCTTGGCGAGGTCGATCGGAGCGCGGATGCCCATCTTATGATCCGCAGCAGCGTTGCGGAACGCATCGCCCTGGAAGAGCACGAAGCGTGCAAAATTGTTGGCTTCGCGCTCGAAGCGGTCTGCAATTTCAGGCGCGAGCGTTCGCTCGCAGTCCTGGAACAACTTGAACACTGTCTTGTGCGTGGGCATCTCATGGTGCCCGGCTTCATGAAGCTTCAAGAAGGTCTGCTTCGTGGGTCCAACTCCGTAGTCGATATGAACAACCCCCTCCGTGGAGTCATAAAGACCGAATACCTTGCCAATTGCGCGCTTCAATGTCTCTGCAGCTTGTTGAGTCTTCTGCTTAACGTAAGCAAGGAATACTGCAGGGTCGAAGGCACTTTTTGGGGCGACTTGGAGCTTCGCCGCCTCCATTAGGGTATCTACCGGCGTGGGAAAAACGCCCCATGCATCCGCTCGATCAAGGAACTGTTTCGCACGACCTTCAACAACAACAAGGTCAGCTGGATCAAGCGAACTGTCATCGGGCTTCATGTTCGTTTCTTCGTCCTGAGAAATTGTAGGTAGTCGAGAAGCTCGACTTCCTCATCCTTGCTTAAGTTATGCTCGGCAAAGGTTGCCGCTCGACCGTGACGTGCCTGATCGGGGCGCTCACTGGCGGCAGGCAGATAACCAGCCAGTTGCATCAAAGTGATGTAGTCAACACCGTAGGCTTCTGCAAGCGTGTGTAGAACATTGGGACTTGGAGCAGTAATGCGACCATTCTCCAACTGGCTTATATAGGCGTTGGAAATTTCTTTGTTCGTCGCCTCCTCGACCTGTCGTAGTGACATTTTCCGATCAAGTCGGATCGAACCTAAGTATTGGCCAAGAGTCAGGGCCACTTGGTCCTCCTAATCGTGCAGGGCATTGTATTGTAGCTGCCGACGCTTGATCCGTCAAGCATGCTATGAGTGCTTGACAAACTACGCATGCGTTCCGCAGCATGTGCTCAACGGGGCCCTTTGCTCCCGGGAGACGTGACATGACCATTGAACCGACTGTTGAAGAAGACATTGAACGCGTAGTGATGGCAGGACGTGCAGTGAGCCACGAGGGGCCTTGGCGCATCCAAGTTGGTGACGATGCGCTCCAATTCCGCTCCATCGTCGTGACGGATCCGATCCTGACGGGCAGTCAGATCCTGGCCGCTGCAGGTATCAGGGAGCGGGTTGAACACCTGGTCTACCAGATGCTGGCAAGTGGGCTCCTGGAGGAAATCAACCCCGAAGAGACCACCGATATCCGCTCGAATCGCGCGGCCCGCTTCTTGGTGTTTAAAAACGACCGGTCCTTCCGTCTGCTAGTGGACGACCGAACGCTGGATTGGGGTGCAGGACGCATTTCCGGAGCAACGCTTCGTGCGCTAGCAGGACGCGATGAGCCTGATCTGTTCATCTGGCAAGACCTGCGCAGCCAAGCCGATTTGCTCGTCTTGGACGAAGATCTGGTCGACCTGACCTTGCCAGGCGTTGAGCGCTTCTACCTGAGGGAGGTGACCTTCAACATCTTCGTCAACGGTTCCTCCGAGACCGTGTCCCGCCCCCGCTTGGCGTATTGGGACGTCGTCAAACTGGGCTTCCCGGATGCGAACCCTGCCGAGGAGATCGTTTACACCATCGACTACACGGGGGGGCCGCACCAAAATCCCGAGGGCACCTTGTCAGCTGGCCAATCCGTTCGGATCAAGGAGGGGATGAAATTTTATGTCACACCATCTGACAAGTCGTAATCCAGCCCTGGCCAGGCTCGTCCAGGAAGGCTACGAGCTTGAGTTCCGACCTGGACTCTTGCTCGTCCACGCCGTGCCCTATGTCAATGCGGACGCACAGATTGGCTACGGCACACTCGTGTCTGAGCTTTCGATGGCGAGCCCTGACATCGTCGGTAGGCCTGGTTCCCATCAGATGCACTTCATCGGTGATCACCCCTGCTTTGCGGACGGGAGCGTCTTTGCGCCCGTCCAGCACAGCTCTGGCGATTTTCCCTTGGGCAATGGCGTGTCAGCGCAGCACCATTTTTCTCACAAGCGTAAGGACAAGAACCGTAACTGGATCGATTATGAGGACTACTACGTCAAGGTGAAGACGTATGTGGATGTGATCTCGGGTCAAGCAAAGATCATTGATCCTTCAGTAGATGCTCGAACATGGAAGGTCGCCACCTGGGGCGACGATACGACTCCGTTCGTTTACTCCGACACGGCTTCAACTCGAGCAGGAATCTTAGCCATCAATGAGCGCGCTTCCCAGATCAGTGTAGCCATCGTCGGCCTCGGGGGGACGGGCGGGTATGTCCTTGACCTACTTGCCCCTACCTATCTGCCCGAGATTCACCTTTTTGACGGTGACCAACTGCACCAACACAACGCTTTCCGCGCCCCGGGAGCGGTTCCAGCCGAAGCGTTGGGTCGGCATCTCCATAAGGTGGAGTGGTATGCCGAGCTTTACAGCAACCTCCGTCGCGGAGTGGTGCCTCACGCCGAAATGATCCACGAAGCAAACGTCCACGAGCTCTCTCAGTTTGACTACGTTTTTTTGTGTATCGATCGCGGACAGGCTCGGGCGTTGATCCTTGACCATCTTAGAAGTACTAGCACTGTCGTGATCGACTGCGGCATGGGCATGAACGTTTCAGAGGAAGAGCAAAAGCTGTGGGGCACTATTCGAACCACCGTCAGCACCCCGGCCAACCGCGATGAGGCGGCTCGCTTGATGCCACTAGTCGATCGCGAGGACGACATCTACCGGTCTAACGTTCAAATCATCGAACTGAACGCACTCAATGCCGCAATGGCCGTTCTGCGCTGGAAGCGCTTGATTGGCATGTTTTCTGATGATCGTTCGGAAACGGAAGGCACCTACAACACAGCCCTTAACCAGGTCGGCAACAAGCCGGGACCACTATGAACCCCGCATTCCCACACCGATTTGTGGACGTCATCCCCAAAGAGCCGGATGAGCGGGTTCTCTATGTCTCGATCGAACACGCGGTCGCCGTGCACCGTTGCGCTTGCGGCTGCAGTCGAAAAGTTGTGACCCCATTGGCGCCCATCCACTGGAAGCTCATCTTCGACGGCCGTTCCGTGAGTCTCTCCCCTTCCATCGGCAACCACGCCTTCCCATGTAAGTCCCACTACTGGCTCGAAAGCGGCAGAGTGAGATGGTCATATGAGATGTCGCGGCAGGAAGTGGAAGCTGTCCGAGCCGAAGATAAACGCCAACGGGCTGCCTTCTATGGGGATGGCGGGAGAGGCCCGGTCCAGCCTGCACCCGCGTCGCTACCGACCAGCACACAGCGTTCCCGGCAAGCCAAGGCCGAGGCTCCACGACCCTGGTGGAAACGCTGGTTTGACTAAGGGCACCGGTCTAGGCGCACGCCTCCGCGGTCAGTGCACGTAGGGGAATTCGGAAAATGCCCCTGCCGCATGCGACCGCCTCGTGGGCGATGAGTCTTCACCGACGTCCCACCGCCCTGAGTAACGACTTGGCTTAGAGTCAGGGGCTGATGATATCGGTGTTTGCCAGATGTTGGGCATAAGCAGCCGGCGTCATGCCGCCAATCGCTTTCTTGGGTCGTTCTTCGTTGTATTCACGTCGCCAGCGTTCGATTTCGGTGCGCGCGTGCAGTAACGTCGGGAACCAGTGCTCGTTGAGGCATTCGTCGCGCTGTCGGCCGTTGAAGGATTCGACGTAGGCGTTCTGGTTCGGTTTGCCTGGTTGGATGAGCCGTAGCTGCACACCACGGGCATGCGCCCAGGCGACCATCGCCCTGCCGCAAAATTCCTTGTCGTTGTCAGTGAGGATCACCTTCGGCAAGCCGCGACTGTGTGCCAACCGATCCAGCACGCGTGTCACCCCGTGCCCGGAGATCGCGCGCTCCACCTCGATGGTGACCGCTTCGTGGGTTGCATCGCCCACGATCACCAGACACTTGATTACCCGCCCTTCGGCAGTGCGGTCGAACACGAAGTCCATTGACCACACCTGGTTGGCCTGCGATGGCCGCAGCAGCAGCTGACGCTCGCCTGTTGACACCTTCTTGCTTTTGCGCCGTCGGACCTGTAGCTGCTGTTCGCGGTACCACCGCTCCACACGCTTGTAGTTCACGATGCGTCCTTCTTGTCGCAGTTTGAGATAGATCATTCCCACGCCATAGCAGCGATGGCGATGCGCCAACGCACCGATGCGCTCGCGCAGTTCGCCATTGCGGTCTTCGCGCGGGCAACAGCGCAGCGCACTGGCGCTCATGCCGATCGCTGCCAAGGCACGACGCTCGCTGGCGCCACGCCCGATCCACTCGCGCACCAGCGTACGACGCGCCGGTGCGCTCACCACTTTTTTCGAAGCGCATCCTTGATCAGGTCGTTCTCGAATAGTTGCTCGGCCAGCAACTTCTTCAGCCGCGCGTTCTCGGCCTCAAGGTCCTTGAGCCGTTTGGCATCGGGTACGCTCATCCCGCCGAACTTGCTGCGCCACAGGTAGTACGAGGCCTCACTGAAGCCATGCCGCCGGCATAGGTCCTTGATTGCCACGCCGGCCTCGGCTTCGCACAGGAAGCCGATGATCTGCTCTTCGGTAAAACGCTTTTTCACGTCCAATCTCCTGGGGGTAAGGAATTGGACTCCAAACTGGGGCGCTACTCAAAATCGGCGGGGACGTCGTTCCCGGCTTGCTCCGGTCTACGCAAAACCTCAGGAGATCGCCAGCTCAATCGGGATGGAATGCCTCAGGGCCGACGATATTTGGGATGCAAACGCGGTTATTCAGGATGTCGTCGGGCTCATCGATGGGGCTTCGGTGGTCATTTGTGACTGCTCAGGTCGTAACCCGAACGTGTTCTACGAGATTGGCCTACCTCACGCGTTTGGACGTGAGGTTATGTTGATAACACAGAATGCCGATGACATCCCTTTTGAAGTGTCTCCAAGCGCCAGAGGTGAGATCTAATTGACGATCTATTCGAAACGCTTTTCAGTTGTTCGTAGGACCAAGGACCGGGCGATGAGCTCGTTGCGTACAGCATCCCCGCTCAGTCGGCCTTCGACCCAGGCGGTAAAAAGATCGGAATTGGCCGGACTCAGCTCAAGTCCCGCAAGCCGGAGTGATGCCTCAGCCTCTACCAAGGCAGCCAAACGGCGTTCTCTGATCGTCATATCTCCCTCCGCTTAACTACGGTATAAATATATCATACAAATCAATAACTTGCGCCACAGCGAATTGTACGCTATACGGAGTCCTAGCCGGATAGAGCGGAACCAACATGCCTTCTCAGCCGTCGGTCGCATTGGCGCGTCCAGAGTCCGAAGTTTGGAGCGTGACCTTGTCGGGCGTGTCCGTGCCTGATAGCCCACTTTTGTGCGCAGCGGACACTGCGCGGTTAATGGGTTTTCCCTCACGAGAGGCACTTGCCAAGGCGCGACGAACCGGTCGCTTGGCGATCAAGATGTTCACTATTCCAGGACGCCGCGGTTGGTTTGCGAGACGCGAAGAAGTTTGCCAGTGGCTGCATCAATCCCTGAATAGAGAGGAGATCACCCCATGAGCTAGTTCAGCTACGGGGCCCTCAAAAGCAAAGGCCGCACATTACGAGTGTGCGGCCTTTGGTCTAGCGTACGGATTGTCGCCCGTTGCTAGATATTGCGAGTAGCCCTCCAAAGAAGTCAAGCCCCGCGGCATTCCGCGAGCCTTTTCTCTTTCTCCGCCGCGGGTAACCGCGGCGTAGGAGGTCGTATGCCTATCACTGTCGCCGAATTCGCTGAGTACGCTAAATGCTTGGGTCTGTCGCAGCTTGCAATCGCCTATCTACATCAGACTAGGTCTAGCGCCCCTTCCCGCAGAGTGGAGTCAGTCAACACACGTAACACGGTCTGGCGTTATCCAAGCTCCAAGATGGGATCCACCATTGCATTGGAGAGCTCGGAAGAGTTCGCCCTAGCGGTCCAACTAGAGTACGACCCAGACGTTGTTGAGTACTGGGAGCAGCCGCCGAGCGTGGCACTAGTAGTTCTTGACTCAAAGGGACGCCGCCGCCGTTGCTCCTATGTTCCGGACTTTTTGGTCATGAGACGCAACGAAGCCCATGTGATCCAGGTAAAGCCCGCAGATCAGTGCGAGCGCCTGTCTCGCGAGCAACCTCGGCGATGGACATGGGACGGAGTGGAAGCCAAAGATGTGGCTGCATCTGAACACTTCTTTGAAATCGGCTTGCTGCATCTGATTTACTCTGCTGGCCAGTCACACAAGATAAGAGTAGACAACTATCGCTTGATGCTTCAGGTGCGCGGTGCTGAAATTGAGCCGAGCGCTGCACGAAAGTTGGGCAGGATACTTTCGGCGCTAGGGCCTAGTGAGGTGCTGAGCATGAGGCAGCTCATGCTTGCTGCTGATATCTCAACAGCGACCCCTATCGTGCGTCTAATCGAGCAGGGTCGCCTTTTCACTGACGTCGATCATTCACGGCTCTCGGTTCCGAGCGAGTGCTTTATATCTCGCTCCAAGGATGCGATAAAAGCGCAGGCATCCGCGCGAGCGGCACTGGCAGTCGACAAGGAAGATACTGCCCAGCTGTCAAGTGTAGAGCTGCAGGAAGCTCATCATCGTCTCCTTGTCTTGCGTGGAGAAATACCGACCCATCGCTGCCGCCGAAGCATTCGCCGATGGAAAAATCAATTGCTGGCATCAGGCGGGAATCCTATTGCCCTCAGGCCTCATCATCGGCGTAAAGGTAACAGGACTCCACGTCTATCTGAGGATGAAGAATTTCTACTCGCGTCGTCTTTGCGCAAACACTATCTGAGCAGTCTTTGTCTCTCGCGCTTGGCCGCATATGGCCAATACCTGGTTGACCATCAAGAAGCGATTGCGAGAGGAGAGCTAGCTCGATCATCGGTACCCGTTGCCTACGGTACTTACGCCTTGCGCGGCAAGCGTATCCCTGCCGAAGAGGTAGCTGCGTCACGCAGCGGGAAGCGTGCGGCTGCGGCGGCTGCGCACCCAGTGGCACCATCTCTGAAGCATCTTTCACCGGTCAGAGCCTTTGAACGCGCACACGTTGACCACTATCTCTGCGATGTCCATGTCGTTGTTGCAGAGGGAAAGAAGAGGTACACGCAGCGTCCCCAGCTCACAGCAATGCGCGACCAAGCGACTGGCTCTGTACTGGCCTTTTCACTTAGCTTCATGGCGCCAAGTCGCCATAGTTGCTTAGGCGTCATTCGTGACTGCGTCAGGCGACATGGACGATTGCCTGAGATAATCGTGGTCGACAATGGTGCCGAGTTCCATGCCGAGTATTTCGAGGTGGTGTTAGGTCGACTTGGAGTGACGATTCAACGTCGGCCGCCCGGCTGCCCTAGGTACGGAGGCGTCATTGAAGGCTGGTTTCACTCATTGAAAGCCTTCTTAAGTTCGCAACTCGGCAATACGAATAATGACAACAGAGAGCGCTCTGCGGTCATGACACACAAGGGAAGATCCCACGCGGATTGGACGCTTGCTGAGGCTCATGATGCCATCGATAGATTCACATTCGAGCTCTTCAATCATAGTGCAGCGAGCGCCGATGTGGACACTCGATCTGCCAAGTCCGCTAACGCATTGTCTCTCTTTCCCGAGAGCGGTGTTTTAACACCATTTAGCACCGATTTCCTGGCACTCACTGCCATGCCCCTGAAGAAAAGGTTGAAGGTGGACTTGGCTCGCGGAATCCGGCACTTGGGCCGCTGGTTCACTCATCCAAAGCTCTTTGACATCAGAGATTGCCACGCTCCGCTGCAAATCTTCGAAGAACCGTGGGACATGAATGTCTTGTACGCCCTCGTTGATGGTGTGCTTGTCACATGTCGTCATGGATCTCCAAGCGCAACGGATCTCAGCCAAGATTTCACCCCTGCGCTTGCTTCAATTCGCCACTTGGAGTGCTCAAATGTGCGTAGTGCGCTGAGGAAGGAGGCTGCAATTGCTTCTGCCGAGCTCACTAGGCAGCTTGCTGCAAAGTTACAACCCAAGCAGGCACAGGCGAAGCCAACTAAGCGTGCAGAAACAAGGAGGAAGTTGCCGACAAGACATGTCGAGGCGGCCCCCCTGAAGACGGAGTACTGGTCATGATGCCACTGCGAGATAGCATCGCCAGTGCCAAAGTGAGGCACTTTCACTTCGACCAGACCATTAGAGCTGCCGTTTCACAGATGACATTTGCCATACCTGGCTCCGTTCTGGCGCTGGTGGGGCCAACGCGAGTGGGCAAGAGCACAGCCATCCGCGCTGCAGCGAAGCAGGTGTATCCGCAGATGCAGGATGGATACGTTCCTTACGTCGTGGTCGATTGTAGTAGGACCGATGCCGGCTTCATGTCGATGCGATATCTGACACTTGATCTACTTGGCCAGTTGGAGCACCCGTTCTACGGTGCGTCAATCGGCAAGTTCCGAGTATCACAGACCGAAACGAACGCGCGTTTGGCGCTCCGAAGGGCGATCAAGCACAGAGAGGCCAAGCTGATCATCGTCGACGAGGCGCACCATCTTCTAAGGATCAAGAATAGCGGTGGCAGGGAAGCTGCGCTTGAGTCGCTGAAGTGCTTGGGCAACGAGACTGGTGCGGTGATTGTGCTTGTTGGGGGATACGAGCTTCTGAAGGGATGCTTCTGCTCGGCGCATTTTAATGGCAGGCTCACGCTGATTGAGTTCCCACGCTACGGAAGAAGCGATGCCCAGATGGGGCAGTTCGAGTCGATCCTGGCTACGTTCGATCAGCTTCTCCCATGGGCGAGAGGTAATTCGCTCCTCTCCATGAGCGATCTTGTCTATGACGGCACCCTGGGCTCGTGTGGTCTTATCAGCAGCTGGGTGCTTGCCGCACTGGGGCAGATGGATGCATCAGGCGCCACGCGGCTGCGAAATGAGCACTTTCGAAACGTACGCTATTATCAGCAGATCGACGCTATAGCCAGCGAGATTGACTATGGGGAAAGTGTCCTTAGGCCTATCGAAAGTGGGCACCAAGGCGAGAAGGCAAGCAGCACACATTCGACAAGTGACGGGGGTACAGGCCGAAAATCTCGACGGCTGAAGCCGGGGAGGCGAAAGCCGACGCGTGACTCCCTTGCGAAGCCCGAGATGGCGCTATGACGCGCTACTTTTCGGTGCGGCCTGTCGCCGTCGGAGCGCTTGAAGTGGAGTGCCTCTCGTCCGTGCTGCAGCGTCTGGCGGTAGCGCACGGTGTAACCCGGCACCAGTTTGTGACAAACCTTCGCGATTGGTGGGAGGTTGAGCGGGGTAGATATCTGCCGCGATGCGAAGAGCTGCGTTGGGACGGATACAGCCCAAATGTCTCATTGGCCGTTGAGGCACTCCGTGACGCGCTAGGCATCGACTTCACAGGATGCACGTTGCTGCCGCTCAGGAACGTATGCGCTGCGAACTGCATCGGCTCCATCGCCCACTCGCGCTCCTGGTGCCCCGGCTGCTTTAGAGACGACATTGCGTCAGGCGAGCCCACATATGATCGATTGGTGTGGCGCGTGCAGGGCTACAGGCGATGTAGTGTGCATAGGCTTCGCTTGCGTTCTAGCTGTCCGCATTGCGGCGTTTACCAAGCCAGTGACTCAAGCCGAGAGGAGCTCCATCTCTGCAGGCTCTGTAGGCAGAGCCTAGCTGCGAAGGTCACGAAAGCGGAATATGCCCCCCGGCCTGAGTTCGGGGAGGAGCAGATCGAGGTGCTCGTTCGTGGCATCGGCTCCATGGGGGCAGCGCAGACGCATCCGATCCGGAGGTTCTTCCAGGATATAGAGGGCGCAGAACAATATGTTGCCAAGCACTTGGGCGACATCATTCACAACCGAAGTCTGCCTGCCAAGCCGCAGCTGACCACGCTGGTCGCGGTGGCGACACACTTCGGTGTCGATGCCCTACAGCTAATCGTGGACCCATCACAAGCCGCACGCCAGGCGACCTTGGACATCAAGCGGCCACCCAAGACACGGGTTGCTCGCCCGTCCTCGCATCTACGACAGAAGCGAACCGCCTGGTTCAAAGCCAAGCTGGAGTTGGCGATTCAAAGCGGCCCGCCATTCCCATCTTCGGAAGAGTTTTGCAGGAATAACGATTTCAGCATTTCGGCTGCCCGTGGCACCTTCCGGGACCTGACGACGACGCTCAGTGAAAAGCATTTGAAGTGGAAGAAGAGCAAAGCAAACAAGTTAAGGGAAAGAGCGATTGCGGCCATTGCCTCAAGAGCTGACATGCGTGCGCAGCTGACAATCAAAGAACTTGTGGCCCAGGTTTGTGCGGCCTCTGGTGCGCCAGTCCACATGGTCAGAGGGCTGGTCGATTGCAGCTCAGATAGCTAGTAGTGGAGCTTTGGCCGAGGTTGATTTCTAGCTGTATTCCGCTTCGGCCGGCGCTAGAGACTCAGGGACAACAGTGCAATCTACGGAAGCACCACCATGAACACGAACAGGAGCCCACTGCCAGCCCAGAGCGCGGTGAGTGTGAGCCATAGCCGGGACTTAACATTGTCTCTGTGCTATCACCTCCTGGCCTTCAGCACGGTGTCCATGATCGCTCGCAAGTTCGGCTAGAGTTCTGGTCTTAACTCCAGTGCGTTTGGTGAGGGCCGCGAGGTGCGACGATGCTGGCATCGTGACAAGCGGCGATTCTGCGCGGCCGGGGCCGGTCGCGCCCCCGGTCTTGCTGGACTGTAATGGTGTGGCTTTAGGCACTCTGTTCACTTTTTTAGCAAAGGATGGCTGATGGGACAGCGGGTTATCGCCGACAACTGGTCGCTGCAGGCTGTCAGCGACCTTATGGCGCAGGGAATAGATCCAGATGACAATCCGGGTATTGCACCGCTGACCGACCCAGGGCAGACGCCCAAGGCGATACCGCAGGCCGCCATTGATTTCGAGGCGCTGTTCGATCTGCTGACCGATGTCGTACTGCGCGACCAGATCCTGGTCGATGACCGTTTCCACGATGCCTGGTTTGGGCGCGGAGACGCATTGAGCGAGCTGGCGCTGCGCTCGATCGTAAGGCCCCACGGCTTTCTGCAGAATCCCGAGCGGCTTGAGGAGCCGAGGGCTGCTTTTCTTCGGCGGTTGCTCCTCAACGACGCCATGGTGAAGGAGCAGGCAACCAACGAATCTGCCTGGAAAGAGAACGAGACAACTCCTCACGTCTTCACTTCTCAACTGGTGTGGGGAGGCGCAGGTATGTTGGCCCGGGCGTGGGTCTATGCCAGCCCATACACACCTCATCCGCTCAGGAGGCGATTGTTCCAGCGGGCCGGGCTGGCTTTGCCGTCACCCCCGACAGCGCTGGGCGAGTTCAAGGCAGAAGTTGCCAAGCACCGGGATACGCTATACCCGACATCTATGGCGGACGATGGGGTTGTTGGAGTCCGTGTCCTACTTCCTGCTCTGCCAACCCTGGTCCTTCGGGATGCCACCTCGCTCGGTGACGTGTTCGTAGTGGCTTCGCAGATGCGTGACCAGCTGTCAGAACTGCGTGCTTGGCTCAGTCAATTCCAGGAGGCCGTGTCGGCCGGCGAGTTCAAAGCAATCGCAGCCGAACGTAGGCGGCTTAACACCTTGGGCCGGGAGGTGCAGCGTGCACTCGGCAAAGTGCCGGATGACGCATCTACGCTCAACATCGGTTGGGGGTGGTTCAAGCTTGGCACGAAGATCGATGTAGGTCGCTGGGCTCCCAGGTTTGATCGCGTCCAGACACAGGTGAACAACTTGGCATTTGCTCCGAGCGGCTGCCGGGAGCTCACAAAGCTCCTCGGCTTCTTCGGCCATCAACGCTCTACTGTGGGGCTTCAGACGATTGAGCATTTTGCAATGGGAGCAGTCCGCTAGACCGCTGCAACATGTCTTTCGTCCCCAAATCAATAACCGTCATGGCCGACAGTTGAACAGCAACGTCGAAGCACCCTGCGGACCTCCTTCAGCAGCCGAGGTGAGATGCTTGTGCATTAATGAAATTCAGGCACAGTGTCTGGATGACCACGGCACCTAAGAAAGCACCAGAAACCAAGCCGATGCGTGCAGGCGGCAGGGCGACCGAAGCCGGCATGGCGTTCCAAGCCGCAGTGGCGGCTTGGTTCGCGGTTCACATCCTGGCGCGGCTTCCGGTCGGCGGCCGCTTCGGTATCAACAACATGGCGTTGCCGGTTGAAATCCGGCTTGAGACTGGCGTTGGTTTGGACGACATCGAGGTTTCGCAATCCGATGGCGGCGCGCTGTACGTCCAGAACAAGACCTCGGCTACGCTCGCAACTGGCGACAAAGCGCCACTGGCGAAGACCGGCGCTCAGCTCGCAGAGTGGATGTCTGAAGCAAAGGCGTCAGGCGCGGCGCCAGACCCGACGCGCAGCGCCGCCGTGCTGGCGGTGCGCGCGGACGCGGCCCGCACCCTCGACGACCTGGAGGCCGGTTGCCGAGCGTTCGACCTGGGTGGCGCATGGGCCCTTACGAAGGATGGACGCAACGCCGCGCAGCGCACCGCACTCAGTGCGCTGGAAACGATTGTCACGGCAGCGTGGACAGCCACACACAAGGTTGCGCCCACCGCTGACGACCTAACCGACATGGCCCGGTCCTTCCACGTCGCGAGATTCGCCATGGACGAAGGCGATGCCGACTGGCGCGAGGCCTCGACGCTACTCGGCCGTCATCTCTACGGCAGCGATGCCGCAGGCGACGCGCCTTTGCGCGACCTGCGCGGCATCATGCGCGACCTCATCGGAAGCGGAGCGCCTGCGGATCGCGACGGCCTGCTGCGGGCCCTCCGGCGGCGCGGCCACATGGATGTGGGCGCTCCGCGCTATCACGAGGATGTCGCACGGCTGCATGCGGTTACCGCAGCAGAACTGAACCGACTCGCTGTCCACGGGGAGCTTCCACTCGCCGGTGGCATCACGATCACGCGCGAAAGCGACGCGCCGATGTCGGTGGCGATCAAGGCCGGTTCCCTTCTCGTCGTCGGAGAGCCAGGCGCCGGCAAGACCGGCGCGCTCGTTCACGCGGCGAGGTCCCTCATCGCTGAGGGCGCTCTTGTAGTCTTCCTCTCGGTCGATCGCTTCCCGGGCGTCGCTATAGCCGCAGACCTCAATTCGGAGCTGCGCCTCGGCCATGACCTTGTCGAAGTACTGTCAGCCGCGCCGGGATCGCAACCGCGGTTCCTGATCATCGACGCGCTGGACGCGGCGCGTGGCGGATTGTCTGAGGGCGTTTTCGCTACCCTGATTGAACGAGCCACGGCCGAGCTCAGCGACGAATGGACGGTGGTCGCGTCGATCCGCACATTCGACCTGCGCAATGGCCGTCGGTATCGCGCAGCCTTCGCAGGCGCCCCGGCCGACGCCACGCACGCCGACGCAACCCTTGGCAGCATCCGGCACTTCTCTATCCCTCGTCTGACCGACCGAGATCTCGCTGCGGCCGGGGCCGCATCCGCGGAGGTAGCGGCACTGCTTGCTTCAGCAACCGAAGTGCTGGCCGAGCTACTGCGCAACGTATTCAACCTGTCCCTAGCCGCCGAGCTACTGGCTGACGGCGCGGATCCGGTGAGGTTCGCCGAGATCGCGACCCAGTCGGGGCTCATCGACGCCTACGAGGACCGCCGTATGCCGACCCACGGTATGATCCAGGCTGCAGCCGAGGCCGTGACGACCATGGCGGCAAGCCGCAGACTCGCCGTCCGCAAGGTCGACATACGGCACATTGATGTCGACAAAGTCATCCAAGCCGGGGTGCTGGCCACTGCGGGTGACCTGGTGAGCTTCTCCCATCACGTCCTGTTCGATCACGTCGCCGGCCGGTTCTACCTCGCGTGGCACGATCCCGATCGACTGACCGCGCAGCTCGAGGGCGACACCTCGGCCGCGCTTCTGCTCGCGCCAGCGCTCCGGTTCGCGATCGAGCGGATCTGGCGCGCCGACACAGCGGGACGGCCCCAGAGCTGGAAGCTGGTGGGCGACATATTCTCGGCGACCAAGGTCGATCCGGTGCTCGGCAACATCGCGCTGCGCATCCTCTCGGACAACGTGACCGACATCGGAGACCTCGTCGGTCTCATCGACCGCGTGGCGGCGACGCCCGACGATGCGACGCTCGCGGGCCTGTTGAACCGCCTCAGTCGCTTCGTGGCAATGGAGATCGAGGCGACCCGCAGCGTCACGCCAGAGCGAGCGATCGCCTGGGCCACTCTGTCCGAAAGGCTCACGCGGGCCGACCGGCTCCCGCTAATCGATCCCGCCCGGGTGCTTATGCACGCCCTGTTCGAGCACGGCGACCTCACAGACGCCGGCCTGCTCGACGTCTTCGGGCACGCAGCGCGGGCGATGCTGGGATTCGCCTGGTCACATTCGCCACCACTCCAAGCGACCAGCGTCAGCGCGATCAGGTTCGTGGGAAAGAGCTTCGCCTCTGACGTCGCGGCATCACGCGCTCTGCTCGACCGCATCCTGCGTGACCCGCACTTCTCCCAGCACGCCGACCGCGAGGCCCCCTGGCTGTCCGAGCAGATCATCCCGATCGCCGCGGCGGACCCTGCCTTCGCGGTAGAGGTGTATCGCTGCATCTACGGCCAGATGATCACCGACACCGCCACGTCTGCCTTCGGCGGTTCACAGAGCCGCATCATGCCGTTGTCGTCAAATCGGCGGCAGGACTACGAGCATTCGCGTTGGCATCTGGGAAGATCGCTCGGCAGGTTCCTCGAGATATCGCCCAAGCATGGCACACGCGCGGTCATCGACGCGGTCATCGGCAAGGCCGCGACGGAAGGCTATGGCGAACCCGACGAACCCGTGGTCATCGACCTCGGCACCGCGAAGGTCGAGTTCCGCGGCCACGACGTCGAATTCAACGCTTGGGACGAGAAGGACGAGGATGCGCCGGGAAGAGAGGACGACCTCCTCACGAACTTCGTGAAATTCCTGCGAGGATGCGACGTCGATGCGTTCTCGAAGAGCGTCGATGCGGCATCGCTGGACTATGCTGCCGCCTCCGTGTGGACCCGCATCCTCGGCGTGGCGAGCGAACGCGTCGGGGAGGTCGGCGACCTAGTCTGGTCGATGATGGCGAAGCCCGACCTGATCGAGAACGGCGACACCCTCCGCGACGCGGTGCGCTTCGTCGCCGCCGTCTGGCCGTCGAGGACGCCGGAGGCGAAGGAACGCTTCGAGACGATGGCAATGGATGACGCGCGGCATCCTGATGAGGAGCGGACGAAAAGGTGGCGACGCATCTTAGGCCGGCTGTTCGCGCTCATCCCAGAGGAACAGCTCGCCCTCGAAGTTACCCGTGATCAGCGACGCGGGATGGAAACGGATGGGGAGTTGGAGGAGAACCGGCCGATCAGAAACTTCTACAGCTCGTTGGGCGGCCACGAAGATTGGGAGATGGAGCGGCTGCGCCGAGACGGCGTCAACATGGATGCAGGTCCCAACCGAATGGTCCTCGATGCATCGAACGCGCTGAACGCCAAATACAAGGCCACGCCGGGCGACAGCAACGCGGCCGCACTCGCGGCGCTATGGTTGAACGCAATGGCTATGATGACGATGGCCGACGACAATCCTGGGCTCCACGAGCAAATCGACCGCTCTGCCTGGGGTCACATCGCGAACGCCGTCGAGCTTGTCGCCTCCAGCCCGAACTACGCGCCGGGCGTAGACGGTCTACCAGACCTGGACACGATGTTCGCGGTGCTCGGCAGGCTGTCGTCGAACAAGTACCCCAAACCTCGCGAGACCGAGGCATGAGCATCAGCTGGGATAACCTGTCAGTGAGAGTATACGCAGCGGAAGCATGGATCTCCCTGGCGCCGCGGTTCGCCGAGGAGCGACCGGAGATCGTCGATCAGATCGAAGCGATCCTGCAGGACGAGAAGCCCGCCGTGAGGCTGCAAGCCGCGCGAGACCTCCAGGTCATCTGCAAGGCGGCCCCCGACCGGATGTGGTCGATGGGCGAGCGCATCGTCGCCAGCGAGAGCGACGAGCAGGTCCTGACGTCATACCTCGCGCACGCGCTGGGACGGTTCAGCCATGCCGAGCCGGAACGCTGCGAACGCATCCTGACTTCGGCGAAGGACAGGCTCAGCGAGTTCTCCGACAAGGACGGCTCCAGGGACCTCCTGCAAGAATGTCTCGGCGGATGGGCCGCGCAACTGCACGCTGGGCAAGGTCGGCCGATTGCACGCGCCTGGCTTGAGGAATGGGCAGCCGACCCCCAGCGCTTCCAGCATGCGCTGAACGCGTACACCTCCTGCGTGCGGGGCGCATTCTTTGGCCGCTACGCGGCTGATGCCGAGCAAGACGACCAAGACATGTGTGACCGCGCGCAGGATGGGCTCAAAGTTATCCTAGGGCCGGCGTTAGCGATATCGGCCAAGGAGCACGCAACTCTGACGTCCGCAACCACGCAAGAGGAGAGCAAATCCGCCGGTGAGCGCTACATCGCCGCCGAGCGTGTGATTCACCACGCCATGAATCAACTCTACTTCGGTGCTGGCGTATGGACAGGGGGCAAGGAGAATGGGCTCGGGCTGAGCAATCCCAAAACGAAGTCACGCTTCTTGGCAGACTATGCGGAGATCCTCGGGCTCCTCCAGAAGTCCCGCGAGCCCGGAACGCTTCATCGCCTGATCGAGCTGTATGAGTATCTGATCCCCGGCGACCCGGTAGCCGTATTTGGAGCGATTTACTCGATCCTCACCGGGGTGGGCGCCAAAGAGGGGTATCACTACGAGAGTCTTGGCAACACCGCCGTTGTAAAGGTCGTGAAGCTGTATATTGCGGACCATCGAGGCATCTTCGACGACCCCATGCGACGTGCGATGCTGGTCGAGATCCTACAATTGTTCTCGGAGGCCGGATGGCCCGAAGCTTTGCGATTGCTATACGATCTTCCGGATCTCCTTCGCTGAAAATTAGCGAGAAGATGAAATTTAAACGGTTAAACAGAATTTTTGAAATATAACCTGTCGGCCGGATCTACATCCGGGTCGGCGAGGAGCGGACGCGGCTAGGCAGATCAGAATTGGCCACAGGATTCAGCTCCATTAGGTGTGGTCCATTTCCTGCAATCTTCGTTGCAGACTCACTTAGGTACCTATAGATTTGCGGCTTCTGTCTAATAGATTTGCGGCTTCGGTCTCAAACTCAAAGCAACATGGCCAATTTTCCCGAAAATACTCAGATCGGCGTCATAGCGGAGGACGAGGTAGCTCTCTTGTTCACACGCTGGGGGTGGACGGTCGGCCGCGATCGTGTCGATGTGGGCTACGATTTATACGTAGAGCCCAGCCAAGATCGGTACGCCGGTGGTCGCTTTCTCGTCCAGGTGAAGGGCGCAGCTACCACAAACAAGCGAAAGTCTCTGGTTGCTCCAGTTGCGAAATTTCGCCTTGCTCAGTACGGCAGAAATCCGATTCCGGTGCTGATCGTTCGTGCCAATCAGGCTGGAAAGCTTTACTGGATCCATGCTCAAGATTGGGTTGCAAAGAACCTAGGTCGCTTGTCGGGCTCGGGCTATGCGGGTGTGAAGCTTGACCTTTCCAATGATCTTACGAACCAAGCTCGTTTGGAGAGATTCTTAGATGTTGCGCTGGCCCAATCAGGTGAGCTAGCGGGCAGTGCAGCTAAGAGTGCTCATGAGAGGAGTCTTTACTTAGCTCACTAGACAATAGGTTCGAAGTTAAAGTCGATGTGATCAATGGAAAAGAGACTCATGAAATTAGAGCAAAGAGCGAGCCCGTCGACATCCAGGTATCAATGGAGGTGGATGGTTCTTCCGAGGACGGAAGGGTGTTGCGTGACTTGATTGAGTTTGGCCTGCCGGGCTCCTTCTCCGTCAAGTCGATGCAGATGACTGGATCGCCCCTTCTTGATCGCTTGCACTCCGAGAAGCCAAGCACGAACAGTTTGTCGATCACCGCTGTTGGTCGTCGACAGGGGCTATTTCGTATTTATCCGGGCGAACGCCACTCACCCCTCAGCCCCTCTCTGACAACACTGGTGGAAGTCTTCTCAGGCAGTGCGGGGATTGCCATCTCGAATCGACAACTTGAGTCGCTCTTCGACTTGGTACTAAAGCTAAACAAAGACGCCTTAGGGACGGCGCAGGCCAATCTGGGTCTGCGTTTGGCAGTGCTTAGCACCAAGCCCTTGAAGACGTTCGGCGAGCTAGCGGGTATGCTTGAATGGGCGCATGCAGCTATCCGAGATGACGGCATGCATGCTGAGTATCATTTCGCGGGAAGGCGTGGCAAGTTCACAAGTCGGCCCGATGAAAGTGGCATCTTCTCTTCTTTCGCGCGACTGCTCGTTATCATTGGTCGCTTGCATCTCATCGCCAAACATTTGAATTCTGACTTCTCTCTCGAAAGCGATTTTGAGATTTCAAGCCAAGAGGCAGCGGATATTGACTTGGCATACGACCTGCTGCGTGGGCGCATACTTAAGATGCATGCTGATCCATTCGAGATCTCCCTAAATTCTCCTTCACCGCCGACGAATAGTGGCGAAGTGTTGATCAGGACTACAATGAAGATCAAAGTTGGCGGGAGGCCGGTTGGCGATCTCCCAGTACGAATCGATCTGCCGAACTTCTTGATCGAGAATCAGAATGACGGTCGCACGATGCTCGATGGCGGTGCAGACGGCATTCTTTGGATCTCATATGAGGATCACTATTCTCTCGATGGCGGCTTGGAGCAACCCCAAGCATCAAGGGGCCAAGATCAGCCTGAGTCAGGCTAAATGAAGGGCGGGGTTCATGCAGTCTTATTGGCTGTATACCAGCAAAATTCTCGTTCGCGAGATTGGTCGGTCAAATTAACCGGCCTTTTTAAAATCTGAAGCTTCAGAGCTGTAATATGGTTCTCGCGCCCACGATCACCGCCTGCGCAGTCCAAGGCGCGCTATCGAGTGCTGCGAAACATCCATCACCAGAGTGCTTTGGATCTCGCCCGTATGGAACAGAACCAAGTCGCCAAGATCGTCCAACGGGCCTTGCGCAACATCGGCGTATGGGGAAACCCGGAGAGTCTCCAGCCCTTACACGCCAAAGCTTGGCGCAGGACCCTGGAGGATCCTACCCAGCGGATCCCTAAGATGTTTCGCGGGCATATGGCGGATGCGCTGGTGCAGAATTCGCCGTTTGGCTTTCTGTATCGCCAACCAAATTCCGTACGCAATTGTTTTGGCGGTGTTTTTTTGAGAAGAGGCGATGCCGGCCTATAGCCTTGGGACACCAGTGCCGCGGCTTGCGCCGGACAACTTATGCTTACAAGAACAAAAAAACACAACCTTGCATCGTGTGGTGGGCCCGCCAGGATTCGAACCTGGAACCAAAGGATTACGGTGCGAACAATTTCTTGAGCCGTTAGTATTTTTGCTACCCTGAGAAGCTATCTCGGCGCTTTAGAATCCGTTCCGCGAGAGTTCGGCCCTGCTGTCTCTATCGCCACCTCATACATATGCAGCCTGCTCGGGCTTGCCTGACCCGACTTGGTGCCGTTAGCCCTTCCTATTAGTGGGCTCCGGATCCACTAGGGCCCCCCTCCCCGCTGCAGACTTTCAGGACGTCGAGCTCGATGTGAACCGGGTGTAGATTCGGACCCGCCGGCCACGTTTGTAGACCGAGCCGAGGACTGGAGCGTGTGTTCCGCGTGGCCTTCTCCCTCAGGCGCTCGCGATCATCTACTTGCCGGAAAGCGGCAGGCGGCTCAAGCCGTTCGACGCTCAGAGTAGAACTCACAGTGGGACCGGATTACGCACTCCTCACACTTGGGGCTTCTAGCGCGGCAGATTTGCATGCCGTGCTGGATTAGCCACTCGTGTGCATGTCGTTTGTAGTTCTTTGGGGTCAGTTCGTTGATCTCTCGCGTCGTCACGTCGGTGGACGTGGTATGCACGATGCCCAATCTGTTCAGCAGCCGATGAATGTGCGTGTCGACTGCAATCAACGGCTCCTCGAAGATGAAATTCATGATCAAGCTAGCAACCTTGAGCCCTACGCCTTGGAGCTTCAGGAGATCCTCTTTGGTGTTAGGGAGCTGCCCGTCGAAGTCTTCGATAATTTGACGGCACATCTCTTTCAGACTCTTGGTTTTCTTGTTGTAGTGCGCTACTGGTTTGATGATTGCGCGAAGCTCTTCGTCGTCCATTGCGTACAGCTCCTCGAAGGTAGCGACCTTCTTGAAGAGCGGCACGCAGGCTGAAACCACACGTTTTGTCGTGGTCATCGTGGATAGCGCGCCTGAGACAATGCTTCGAAATGGCGTGCTGGATAGCCCATTGGTCATCCAGGGATCGTCGGTCTGGTCGAACGTCGTGTAGGTGCGACTCAGGGTGCGGTAAATGGCAGTAATTTCTTTCTTGCTTGACATGTGTTGATCGCCGTAAGGATTCGATGAAGGGTTGTCATCTAGGTCTCGCTTCGTGTCAAAAACGAGCATTGATGCTTTGGCAGTCAATCCGGCGAGTTCAGGTCCCCTCGCGCCTTTAGAAGAAGGATCGCGTCCTCAATCATCCCGTCTGCCCGTGAGTAGATCTGCTTCGGATCTGCTCCAAAAGTCGCTTGAAAAGACAGCGGTTGTAGCGCAACTTCGACAAAACGAATTGCCGATCTCTCTGCGCTGCCGTTGTCTCTTGCACCTTCGCCTGCAGGCCCTACTAGTGCCTCTAAGACACCTTCCACGGCCCCGCGAAAGCTGGACTCGTAGGCGTGCTGTGCAAGCTTTGGGAAGCTGTCTGCCTCAGCAGCAACGATGCGCATGAACGCAATGCAGCGTGGAAGCCCGAAGCCCTGTTGTCGACTCCCCGTAAAATTGATCCATCCATAATTAGAGGTCTCCGGGCACACTA
>NZ_JARVTE010000023.1:0-125252 GCF_030208815.1 Xanthomonas sp. fls2-241-TYG-148 | reverse complement strand
GTGGCGGCATGGATGCCGCCACCGAGCCTACATGGACGTACTTGCGGCGTGTCCCGCGAGCGGTGAGGGCACCGCGCCCTCGACCGACCCAGCGTTTGACCTGGCTTCTGACTGCATCCAACAAGATGCAGCCAACGAAACCACTGCGCTCACCGCCAGGCGACCGCTCGCGACGTTTTGCTAGCCGCTCTTATCGCTGGGACACGCGCCTCGCAATCTGGCGAAAGGTCAAATTGATACGCTCGCCGACCGGCTTTACTGTGCGCGGCAAGGCGTGTTTGTAGTAACGCTGGGTATCGCCGCCCATCAGCAGCAGATCGCCGTGACCGAGTTCCAAGGTCTGCTTCAGCGTGGGATCGTGCCGATGCTTGAAGGCGAACCGCCGCGCCGCGCCCAGGCTTAGCGATGCGATCACCGGTTGCGCGCCCAGCTCCGGCTCGTCGTCGCTATGCCAGCCCATCGCGTCGGCTCCGCTGCGGTAGCGGTTGACCAGCACGCTGTTGAACGGACAGCCGGTTTCATCCTGCAGACGCGTACGCAAAGGCTGCAGCGCCTCCAGCCACGGCTGCGGCGCAAACTGCATGCCCGAGTAGCGATAGCTGGCATCCGCATCGCCGATCCAGCTGCTCAGACGCGGCGAATCCACCACCCGCCCGAACATGCGGATGCGATGGACCTCCCACTGCACCTGGTCCAGCAGCGCCTGCATCAGCGCATCGGCGTGCGCGGCCTGCAACCAGCCGCGACACCAGTGGACCTGTGCTCCTGGCAGTGCAACGCGTATGTTCATGCGCAAACGCTAGCATGCGCGTGTCCGGGCGCACCGGCAGCGGCGGATGAATCAACGCGATTTGCCGCCATCACATGCAATCCCGGAAAATGCACCCCAGCCATCGAGCCAACGGGAGCGGAGCAATGTCGGAAGCGGGAATCGGCGCGCAAGCGTCAGAGACGGTCGAGCGCGACGTGATGGAGTACGACGTCGTCACCGTCGGTGCCGGTCCGGCCGGGCTGTCGTTCGCGATCCGGCTCAAACAGCTCAACCCCGCGTTGAGCGTGTGCGTGATCGAAAAATCCAGCACCATCGGCGCGCACATCCTCTCCGGCGCGGTGATCGAACCCGGCCCATTGGACGCGTTGCTGCCCGGCTGGCGCGATCACCCGCCACCGATCTGCGTGGCCGCCACCGAAGACGAATTCTGGTTTCTCGGCAAGGGCAGCGCACGCAAATTCCCGGTGGTGCCGCCAGGCATGCGCAACCACGGCAACTTCATCGTCAGCCTGGGCGCGATGTGCGCCTGGCTCGCTCCGCAGGCCGAAGCGCTGGGCGTGGAGATCTACCCCGGCTTTGCCGCCGCCGAAACCCTGCACGATGACAGCGGCCAGGTGGTGGGCGTGCGCATCGGCGATATGGGCGTGGCCAAGGATGGGTCGCACAAGCCCGGCTACACCGCCGGTATCGACATCCGCGCCAAGGTCACCGTGCTGGCCGAAGGCGCGCGTGGCCATCTCACCAAGCGCCTGCTCAAGCGCTTCGACCTGACTGCCGATGTCGACCCGCAGGGCTATTCGATCGGCATCAAGGAACTGTGGCAGGTGCCCGAGGGCCGCGTCAGCCCCGGCAAGATCGTGCACACGCTCGGCTGGCCGGCCGACAACCGCACCTATGGCGGCAGCTTCCTGTATCACCTGGACAACAACCAGATCGCGCTGGGCTACGTCAGCGGGCTGGACTACAGCGACCCTAACTACCAGCCATGGGAGGCCTTCCAGCAGTGGAAGAACCACGCGCTGATCAAGCCCCTGCTGGAAGGCGGCAGCATCCTGTCAGCCGGCGCGCGCGCCATCGTCACCGGCGGCTGGCAATCGCTGCCCAAGGTGGAAATGCCTGGTGCGCTGCTGATCGGCGACACCGCCGGCCTGCTCAACGTGCCCAAGATCAAGGGCACCCATCAGGCGATCCGCAGCGGCATGCTGGCCGCCGAGCACCTGGTGCAATCGCAGCTGGCCCCACAGGGCTTCGACGCCAAGCTGCGCGCCTCCGATGCCATGGCCGAACTCAAGCAGGTGCGCAACATCAAGCCCGGCTTCAAGAAGGGCCTGTGGCTGGGCATGCTCAATGCCGCCTGGGAAACCGCGCTCAAGGGCGCCTCGCCGTGGACACTGAAAAACAAGCCAGATTGGTCGGCCATGCACAAACTCGGCGAGTACGAACAGCCTAAACGCGACTACGTCCAGCGCGAACTCGCCCCACGCGACCGGCTGCAGGCGGTCTACTTCGCCGCCACCGAACACGACGAAGACCAGCCGGTGCATCTGCAGGTGCTCGACACCAACATCTGCGCCACCCGCTGCGTGGAGGAATACAACAACCCCTGCACCCGCTTCTGCCCGGCCAACGTCTACGAAATGGTCGCAGACACCACCAGCCCCTCCGGCAAACGCCTGCAGATCAACGCCGCCAACTGCGTGCACTGCAAGACCTGCGACATCAAGGACCCCTACGAAATCATCAACTGGGTCACCCCGGAGGGTGGTTCTGGGCCGAACTACCAGAACCTATAAAAAAACAGGGGCCGTGCAGGCCCCTGTGTCTTTATGCGGACTCGAAAGTCACGCCCGTCTTTGCACGCAACTCCTCCAGCTCCACACCCTCCGCACGCTCCACCAGTACCAATCCATCGGCGGTGACGTCGAACACGGCCAGGTCGGTGATGATGCGATCGACCACGCCCACGCCGGTCAGCGGCAGGTCGCATTGCGGCAGGATCTTGTGCGTGCCGTCCTTGGCCACATGTTCCATCAGCACGACCACGCGCTTGACGCCGGCCACCAGGTCCATCGCGCCGCCCATGCCCTTGACCATCTTGCCCGGCACCATCCAGTTGGCAAGGTCGCCGCGGTCGGTGACCTGCATCGCGCCGAGGATTGCCAGGTCGATGTGTCCACCGCGGATCATCGCGAACGAATCGTGGCTGCCGAAATAGCTGGCACCCGCACGTGCGGTCACGGTCTGCTTGCCGGCATTGATGAGGTCCGCGTCCACTTCGTCTTCGCCGGGAAACGGGCCGATGCCGAGCAGGCCGTTTTCCGATTGCAACCACACGTCCACGCCGTCGGGAATGTGGTTGGCCACCAGCGTGGGCAGGCCGATGCCCAGGTTGACGTAGGCGCCATCGGTGAGTTCGCGCGCGGCGCGCGCCGCCATCTGATCGCGGGTCCAGGCCATTACTTGTCTCCCTGGCGCACGGTGCGCTGTTCGATGCGTTTTTCCGGTGTGGCGTTGATTACCAGGCGGTCGACATAAATGCCGGGCAGATGCACCTGATCCGGATCGATCCCACCGAGCTCGACAATCTCTTCTACCTCGGCGATGCAGACGCGCCCGGCCATGGCACAGGCCGGATTGAAATTGCGCGCGGTCTTGCGGAACACCAGGTTGCCGGCGGTGTCGGCGCGCCACGCCTTGATCAGGGCAACGTCGGCCTGCAACGCGGTTTCCAGCACGTAATGCTTGCCATCGAACTCACGCGTCTCCTTGCCGTCGGCCACGATGGTGCCGTAGCCGGTGGCGGTGTAGAACGCGGGAATGCCCGCACCGCCCGCACGCAGGCGCTCGGCCAGCGTGCCCTGCGGGTTGAATTCCAGCTCGAGTTCGCCGGCCAGATATTGGCGTTCGAATTCCTTGTTCTCGCCCACATAAGACGAAATCATCTTGCGAATCTGGCGGGTCGCCAGCAATTGGCCCAGGCCGAAGCCATCCACGCCTGCGTTGTTGGAAATCACCGTCAGGCCGCTCACCGCGCTGTCGCGCAGCGCAGCGATCAAGGCTTCCGGAATGCCGCACAGCCCGAAGCCGCCAACCGCCAGCGTCTGTCCATCGGCCACCACGCCGGCCAGCGCCGCCTTGGCGTCGGCATAGCGCTTGGCGCCCGCCCCCCTTGCAACTTGGTTCATCACCGCCCTCACCTCGCTGATGCGAAGCGGGCATTCTAGCCGCTGACTGTTCCCTGTCCTCGGTCGCAATTCCGCCACACCCAAGACACGGCGCAGCCGCTAAACTCGGCTGTCCCCCACCCGAGGAATTGCCCATGACGCTACCCGCCTTCAAGGCCTACGATATTCGCGGCCGCGTGCCGGATGAACTCAACGAGGACTTGGCCCGCCGCATCGGCGTGGCACTGGCGGCGCAGCTGGATCAAGGGCCCGTGGTCCTGGGCCACGATGTGCGGCTGGCGAGCCCGGCACTGCAGGAAGCCCTGTCTGCCGGCCTGCGTGCCAGCGGCCGCGAGGTGATCGACATTGGCCTGTGTGGCACCGAGGAAGTCTACTTTCAGACCGATCACCTCAAGGCCGCCGGCGGCGTGATGGTCACCGCCAGCCACAATCCGATGGACTACAACGGCATGAAACTGGTGCGTGAGCAGGCGCGGCCGATCAGCTCCGATACCGGCCTGTTCGCCATCCGCGACACGGTCGCGGCCGATACTGCCGCTGCAGGCGAGCCCACCGCTGCCGAGCACAGCCGCACCGACAAGACCGCGTATCTGGAGCACCTGCTCAGCTACGTGGACCGCAGCACGCTCAAGCCGCTCAAGCTGGTGGTCAACGCCGGCAACGGCGGCGCCGGTCTGATCGTCGACCTGTTGGCACCGCATCTGCCATTCGAATTCGTACGCGTCTTCCATGAGCCCGATGGCAATTTCCCCAACGGTATCCCCAACCCGCTGCTGCCGGAAAACCGCGACGCCACCGCCAAGGCGGTCAAGGAACACGGCGCCGACTTCGGAATTGCCTGGGATGGCGACTTCGATCGTTGCTTCTTCTTCGATCACACTGGCCGCTTCATCGAGGGCTATTACCTGGTCGGCCTGCTGGCGCAAGCCATCCTGGCCAAGCAGCCCGGCGGCAAGGTCGTGCACGACCCGCGCCTGACCTGGAACACGGTGGAGATGGTGGAAGACGCCGGCGGCATTCCGGTGCTGTGCAAGAGCGGCCACGCCTTCATCAAGGAAAAAATGCGCAGCGAGAACGCCGTCTATGGTGGCGAAATGAGCGCGCACCATTACTTCCGCGAATTCGCCTACGCCGACTCCGGCATGATTCCGTGGCTGCTGATCGCCGAACTGGTCTCGCAATCGGGCCGTTCGCTGGCGGACCTGGTCGAAGCGCGCATGCAGAAGTTCCCCTGCAGCGGCGAGATCAACTTCAAGGTCGACGACGCCAAGGCCGCGGTCGCACGCGTCATGGCGCATTACGGTGATCAGTCACCGGAGCTGGATTACACCGACGGCATCAGCGCCGACTTCGGGCAATGGCGCTTCAACCTGCGCAGCTCCAACACCGAGCCGCTGCTGCGTCTGAACGTGGAAACGCGCGGCGATGCCGCACTGCTGGAAACGCGTACGCAGGAAATTTCCGCCTTGCTGCGCGGCTGATCTACCATTCTCCCCCACCTTTTGACGCACTGGAGTCTCCCCCGCTCATGAGCGACGTCCTTCCGATCATCCTTTCCGGCGGCTCCGGCACACGCCTGTGGCCGCTGTCGCGCGAGACCTACCCCAAGCAGTTCCTGCCCCTGGTTGGCGAACAGACGATGCTGCAGGCCACCTGGCACCGCGCAGCACCGGTGGCCAACCACGCGCCGATCGTGGTAGCCAACGAGGAACATCGCTTCATTGCGGCAGAGCAGCTGCAGCAATTTGGCGTCAAGCCTTCAGCAATCCTGCTGGAGCCGAAGGGGCGCAATACCGCACCGGCGATCGCAGTCGCCGCACTGGAAGCCATGCGCAACGGTGCAGACCCACTCCTGCTGGTGTTGCCATCCGACCACGTGATCCGCGATGAGGCGGCCTTCCAGGCGGCGGTCACCTTGGCCGCAGCCGCGGCAGATGAGGGCAAGCTGGTGACCTTCGGCATAAAGCCAACTGCGCCGGAAACCGGCTATGGCTATATCAAGGCCGGCGCAGGCACTGGCGTCAGTGCGGTCGAGCGGTTCGTCGAAAAGCCGGACCTGGCCACGGCCGAGGGTTACCTTGCCTCTGGAGACTACTACTGGAACAGCGGCATGTTCCTGTTCCGGGCGTCGCGTTACCTGGAGGAGCTACGCAAGTTCCAGCCGGCAATCGCCGAGGCTAGCAGCAAGGCATGGGAACTTGCCAAGCGTGATGCCGACTTCACCCGCCTGGACAAGGACGCGTTTGCCGCAAGCCCGTCGGATTCGATCGACTACGCTGTCATGGAAAAAACCGCCGATGCGGTGGTCGTGCCCCTGGATGCTGGCTGGAACGACGTTGGCTCCTGGTCCGCCCTGCTCGAGGTTTCCGAACAGGACAGCGCCGGCAATGCGCATCACGGCGATGTGATTCAGATCGACTGCCGTAATACCTATGCCTACGGCTCGCGCCTGATCGCCATGGTCGGCCTGGAGGACGTGGTCGTGGTGGAAACACCGGATGCCGTACTGGTTGGTCACCGTGAGCGCATCCAGGAAGTCAAGGATGTGGTGGGACAGATCAAGTCCAGCGGCCGCTCCGAGGCTACCTGGCACCGCAAGGTCTACCGTCCGTGGGGCGCGTACGATTCCATTGATAATGGCAGCCGCCATCAGGTCAAACGCATCACCGTGAAGCCGGGCGCGGTACTCAGCTTGCAGATGCATCATCACCGCGCCGAACACTGGATCGTTGTGAGCGGTACCGCCGAGGTCACGCGCGGCGACGAAGTTCTGCTGCTCACCGAAAACCAAAGCACGTACATCCCGCTGGGTGTCACGCATCGCCTGCGTAACCCGGGCAAATTGCCGCTGGAGCTGATCGAAGTGCAGTCCGGCAGCTATCTGGGCGAAGACGATATCGTGCGCTTCGAGGATACCTACGGGCGGGCGTGATGGTTCGTTACAGGTGACTCTGATCGCATAAGCAAAGAGCCGGGATGTCCCGGCTCTTTGCTTTTTCAACATTTGCATAACGGCGTACGACATCCTTGGCAGCGAATGAAGCGTCTCGTTAGCGCTTGGCAGCAACCAGCTCGGCGATCACCCGCTGCAAGCCAACCCGCCACTCGGGCAAGACGATGCCGAAGTCCTGCTGCAGTTTGTCAATCGACAGGCGCGAGTACGCCGGGCGTTGTGCGGGCGTCGGGTACTCGGCCGTGGTGATCGGCACCACGCGCGGCGCACGCGCCAGCAATCCTGCAGCCACTGCCTCTTCGAAGATCGATTCGGCAAAACCATGCCAGGTGGTCTGCCCGGCGGCGGTCAGGTGCCAGGTGCCCGAGGTGGCTGCCGTGCGCTGCTGCAACAGCTGCGCGGTGACATCGGCAATCAAGGCCGCCGGTGTCGGCGTGCCGACCTGATCGGCCACCACACGCAGCTCGTCGCGGTCAGCACCGACACGCAGCATCGTGCGCAGGAAGTTCGTGCCATGCGAGGCATACACCCACGCCGTGCGCAGGATCAGATGCTGCGCGCCCGATGCACGGATGGCCTGTTCGCCGGCCAGCTTGGTCTCACCGTAGACACCCAACGGCGCGGTGGGCGCATCTTCGAGATACGGCGCCGTGCCCTGGCCATCGAACACGTAGTCGGTGGAGTAATGCACCAGCGGCACAGTGTTGGCGGCACACCACGCCGCGATCGCACCAACAGCATGCGCATTCACACGCATAGCGGCGATGACTTCAGATTCCGCGCGGTCCACCGCCGTATAGGCAGCGGCATTCACAACGCAGTTCGGTCGCAATTGATCGAGCAGTTCCGGTAGATGGTCGGGGGCGTTCAGATCAGCGCGAACACCCGGGCGTCCATCGGCGAGCAGGCCGTTGCGTGTTCCTAATTGCAACGGAGCACTACCGTGAAGCGCGCGCTGCAACTCTTGGCCAAGTTGCCCATTCGCGCCAAGCACCAATATGCTCATTCTGCACGGTAGAGCGGAAGCCGCTCGACAGGAATATCATCCAAAAAAGGGGCGACCCGATCCTTGTTTGAGAGCACCGGATCGCTGATTGGCCAGTCGACCGCAAGACGCGCATCGTCCCAGCGTAGGCCGGCGTCGGCTTCCTTCACGTAGACATCGGTGCACAAATAATTGAAAACCGCCGTGTCAGATAGCACCGCGAAGCCGTGCGCAAATCCTTCCGGAATCCAGAATTGACGCCGGTTCTCGCCACTGAGGATCACCGCCTCCCATTGTCCAAACGTCGGCGAGCCAACGCGGATATCGGCGGCGACATCATAGACCTCACCTTCGAGCACACTGATCAACTTTCCTTGCGGGCGAGGCCATTGGTAATGCAGCCCGCGGATGACACCCTTGCTAGAACACGAAACGTTGCTTTGGACGAATTGCATGTGCAAATCGTGCTGTTTGAAGCGCTCGGCGTTCCAGGACTCGAAGAAGAACCCTCGATCATCGGTATGGACAGCAGGCTCGATGACGAAGCATCCGCGTAGAGATGTCGGGACGATCTTCAAAGCTTTGCTCCTCGCAGGGCCAAGTCCTTGAGATAGCGGCCATATCCATTTTTGAGCAGCGGAGCAGCCAGCGCTTCCAGTTGCTCACGATTGATCCACCCCTGCCCGAACGCGATCTCCTCCGGACAGCAAATTTGCAAACCCTGTCTGGCCTGGATGGTTTCGATGAAGTTAGATGCCTCATGCAACGACTGGTGCGTCCCCGTGTCTAACCATGCGTATCCTCTACCCAATGCCTCGAGATGCAGATCACCTTCATCGAGGTAACGTCGATTGAGATCAGTGATCTCCAGCTCGCCACGCAACGAAGGCTTTAGCTCGGCGGCATATTCAGCAGCCCTTCCGTCGTAGAAGTACAAACCAGTCACTGCGTAGTTGGAACGAGGCACACTCGGCTTTTCCTCGATCCCGATGACCTTTCCATCACCGTCGAATTCAGCCACACCATAGCGCTCTGGATCATTGACCCAATATCCAAAGACAGTTGCGCCGTGCTGGCGCGCGTCTGCACGGCGCAGCATGTCGGTCAACCCGTGCCCGTGGAAGATGTTATCGCCCAGCACAAGACAACTGGGCTTGTTATCGACAAACTCACGACCAATCAAATAAGCCTGTGCGAGGCCATCAGGACTGGCCTGTACGGCATAGGAGATTGACATCCCCCACTGAGCACCGTCCCCAAGTAGCGCCTTGAAAAGCGCCTGCTCATGCGGTGTGTTGATGATCAACACCTCGCGGATTCCACCGAGCATCAAGACGCTCAGTGGGTAATAGATCATCGGCTTGTCATATACCGGCAACAGCTGCTTGCTGACGCCCTTGGTGATCGGGTAGAGACGGGTGCCGGAACCGCCGGCCAGGATGATGCCTCGACGTTGCGTCATATATTTCTCATTCGTTTAGATGGCACATTCAAGATTGAGTGCTCACCACGGCACCAAGGCGTTGCATCCGGTAACTACCGTCCAGAACACTGCTGACCCACACCTGATTTGCCAGGTACCAGTCGACAGTTTCGGCGATCCCCTGTTCAAAGGTATACCGCGGCTCCCAGCCCAACGCATCTTTCAGCTTGGACGCATCGATCGCATAACGGCGATCGTGCCCCGGCCGGTCCGTCACATAGGTGATCTGACTGGCGCGCGGCTTGCCATCTTCGCGCGGCCGACGCTCATCCAGCAACGCGCAGATTGCCTGCACGACCTCGATGTTCTGGCGCTCGGAATTGCCGCCCACGTTGTAGGTCTCACCCACCGTGCCCTTGGCTAGTACGGTGCGGATCGCTTCGCAATGGTCGCTGACAAACAGCCAGTCACGCACCTGCTTGCCGTCCCCGTAGACCGGCAGCGGCTCGCCGGCCAGCGCCTTAGCGATCACCAACGGAATGAGCTTTTCCGGGAAGTGGTACGGGCCATAGTTGTTCGAGCAATTGGTGGTCAGCACCGGCAGCCCGTAGGTGTGGTGGAACGCGCGCACCAGATGATCCGAGGCCGCCTTGGAGGCGGAATACGGCGAATTCGGCGCGTATGGCGTGGTTTCAGTGAACTTGCCAGTCTCACCAAGCGTGCCGTAGACCTCGTCGGTGGAGACGTGCAGAAAACGGAACGCATCGCGGCGCCCATCCGGCAATGCTTTCCAATAGTCGCGAACGGCCTCGAGCAACGCCAGGGTGCCGACGACGTTGGTCTGGATGAAGGCGCCCGGGCCTTCGATCGAGCGGTCCACATGGCTTTCGGCGGCGAAATTCAGCACAGCGTCCGGCTGATACTCGGCCAGCAGACAGGCCACCAGCGCGCTGTCGCCGATATCGCCCTTGACGAACACATGGTCCGGATTGCGCTCGATCGACGCCAAGGTGTTCACGTTCCCTGCGTAGGTAAGCGCGTCGAGATTGATCACCCGCTCGCCGCGCGCCACCGCCTCCAGCACGAAGTTGCCGCCAATGAAGCCGGCGCCGCCAGTTACTAGCCAAGTTGCCACTGTCCGTCTCTCCTGGTCGCGCGTCTGCCGCGCTAAGCGTTTTTTTTGAGTCGTACAGGATATACGTTGGCGTCAATCAGGGCCTGCGGACAGCTTCGGATCACTCGACGTACCGCACCGCAGCATCCATACGCCATCGCATGGTGCGGCCTCCCCGGTTAGAATGGGCCCACTCCCGAGCCTGCCGCCGCGGCCGGGCCTTCCCGCAATAGCTGAAGGATCTCGTACACGATGAAAATCCTCGTCGCCTACAAGCGCGTGGTGGACTACAACGTCCGCATTCAGGTCAAGCCGGATGGCTCCGGCGTGGTCACCGAGGGCGTCAAGCTCTCGCCGAACCCGTTCGACGAAATTGCCCTCGAAGAGGCCTTGCGCCTGCGCGATGCCGGTATTGCCACCGAGGTCGTGGTCGCCACCCTGGCGCCGGCCGATGCCGCAGCACATCTGCGCAATGGCTTGGCCATGGGCGCCAATCGCGCCATCCACGTCGTCACCGATGCGGCGATCCAGCCGCTGACCGCCGCGCGCACCCTGCTCAAGCTGGTCGAGAAGGAACAGCCAGACCTGGTCATCCTGGGCAAGCAGGCCATCGACGACGACGCCAACCAGACCGGCCAGATGCTCGCCACGTTGTGGGGCCGCCCGCAGGCGACCTTCGCCGGCAAGCTGGTAGTGGCCGAGGGAAAGGCTACAGTGACGCGCGAAGTCGACGCCGGCCTGGAAACGCTGGAAGTAGACCTGCCAGCGGTGATCACCACCGACCTGCGCCTGAACGAGCCGCGTTTCATCAAGCTGCCGGACATCATGAAAGCCAAGAGCAAGCCGCTGGAAACGCTGGCCTTTGCAGACCTGGCCGTTGACTCCCACGACAGTCTGACCACCACCCACTACGCAGCGCCGGCCAAGCGCAGCCGCGGCGTGATGGTGAAGGATGCCGCCGAATTGGTGGCCGCACTCAAGCAGAAGGGGTTGCTGTAATGGCCAAGATTCTCGTTGTCGCCGAACACCTCAATGGCCAGCTCAACGCCGCCACCGCCAAGACCCTCAGCGCAGCGCTGGCGGTGTCTGCGGACGCGATCGACATCGTCGTCCTGGCCGCTGATCCGGCTGCGGTGGCCGCCCAGGCAGCCCAATTGACCGGCGTCAGCCGCGTGCTGGCGGTGGCCAACCCGGCAAATGACCATGCCATCGCCCAGGTGTTTGGGCCGCAGATCGCCCAGCTTGCCGGCCAGGGCTACACACATGTGTTTGGCCCCTCCACCACGTTTGGCAAGGACCTGATGCCGGTCGTGGCCGCGCTGCTGGGCGTGAACCAGATTTCCGACCTGATGTCGGTCGAAGATGCCTATACCTTCAAACGCCCGATCTATGCGGGCAACGCCATCATCACCGTGAAGGCACCGGCCGACCATATCGTGGTTGCCACGGTCCGCAGCGCCTCGTGGCCGGAAGCAGCAGCTGGCGGAAGCGCAGCGGTCGAGTCCGTTACCGTCGATGCCGCACTGCCGACCCACACCCGCTTCATCGAACTGGCCGCCGGCACGTCCGACCGCCCTGATCTGCAGAGCGCAAAGCGCGTAGTCTCCGGCGGCCGCGGCGTCGGTTCGGCCGAAAACTTCAAACACATCTACAGCCTGGCCGACAAACTCGGCGCCGCTGTGGGCGCTTCGCGCGCCGCAGTGGATGCCGGCTATGTGCCGAACGAGCTGCAGGTTGGTCAGACCGGCAAGATCATCGCCCCCGAGCTGTACGTGGCGATCGGCATCAGCGGGGCGATCCAGCATCTGACCGGCATCAAGGACGCAGGCACCATCGTGGCCATCAACAAGGATCCGGAGTCGCCGATCTTCGAGATTGCCGATATTGGGTTGGTGGGGGATTTGTTCACCTTGCTGCCGGAGCTGGAAGCGGCTCTTTGAGCAGCGATTGTGCGTCGGAGAAGTACCGATCACTCGGCTTTAAAAACTGATCATGGCCTGTGCCCGATCCATGCGGGCACTCGGCGAAATTCTAGGGGGAATGTTTGCCTGCTTACTTTGAATCACGACCGCCTGCCACACCTTTGTCCTCAGCAACGAGGCCAGAGGTTTCCGTCGTGTCGCCCATTTATGGCTGTAAGGATTGCCTCGAGCATCTTGTAGAGCGTGTCGAGCAGGCGCTTGCTCCGATAGCTTCAAGTTACGAAATCATCTTGGTGGATGATGCAAGTCCCGATGGCGCTTGGTCGCGTATCACTGAGATCGCTCAGCATCGGGAATCAGTCATCGGGGTCCGCCTGAGCAGAAACTTTGGGCAGCACGCCGCGATCACTGCGGGACTTGCCATCTCCAAAGGCTTGAAGGTCGTCGTCATGGACTGCGACCTGCAGGATCGCCCGGAAGAAATACCCAATCTGCTTGCCGCATTGCGCGGCGATACCGAGATTGCTCTGGCTCAACGTGTGCAGCGTCAAGACAAGGCCTTCAAACGCGCAGGTTCATTCGCCTTCTACAAATTTCTGGGATGGTTGACGGGCGCAACATACGACCACACCACGGCGAACTTTGGTGCTTACAGCAGAAAGACTGTCGACGTCATCATTGCAATGCCGGAGCAGGAACGGTTTCTGCCGATGCTGGTTCGCTGGACAGGCTTGAAGACTGCGCAAGTACCGGTCACTCATGAGGCCAGGGATGCAGGCAATAGCGGGTACACATTGCGTCGCCTCCTGAGGCTCGCAGCCAGCATCGCACTCTCTTACTCGGATAAGCCACTTCGCCTGGTGGTTGGGGCGGCCTTGATCTTCGCGCTGCTATCGATCGGAGTCGTGGCTTTCAGCATTTCTCGCTACTGGGTCGGCGACACGCAGGTAGCTGGATTCACAAGCATCATAGCCTCGGTCTGGCTCATTGGAAGTGCAATTCTGGCGAGCGTAGGCGTGTTGGGACTTTACGTAGGACGCATCTTCAGCAGCGCCAAACAGCGTCCTCACTACGTGATTTCTACGATCACGGATCACCAGCCGTGAACGAGCCAGTTGTTTTTTCGGGCATAGAGACGGATCGTTTCGGATTAAGGATCGGGCGTACTCGATTGGAGTCTGATATCGGGATGTCCGATCGCATCGCCCAATCGATCGGCGAACAGATGCTGGATATCACCGTACTACGCGTGCCTGCCGGCGCACACACGACGGTTTCCGCATTGGCAGACAGCGGATTTCAAGTACTCCACGCGGACACGCTCGTGTACTACCGCCTGCCCCTGCCCGTCGACAGCTCGCCCACGCTGGTCGGTATAGGAGCCGAGGTCGTGTTTCGGCTTGCGGATGCCTCCGATGTAGCAGAGCTGCAGCACATTGCACGCGACGGCTTCGGTGGCTACCGCAGCCACTACAACGCCAATCGCAGGCTACCGCCGGATCAGATCCTTGAGGGATACATCCAGTGGGCCTGTGCCTACCTGGCTGCTGGCCAGACAGACCGCTTTACCTGCCTGGCGGTATCCGGAACAGACGCAGCCGGCTTTCTCACGTGTTCAATCGACAGCAAGATCCAGCAGTGCGAGGTTGTCCTCAATGCAGTCCACCCTGCGCATGCGGGCAAGGGAATCTATACCAAAGGGCTGACCTGGATCGCCGCATACGCGTACGAAAGAGGCTGTAAAGAGCTGATAATCAGCACTCAGGTGTGGAACTACCGAGTGCAACAAGTGTGGGCGCGCCTGGGCTTTTCCCTATTCAATGCTTACGACACCTATCACGTGATGCCATCGAAGTCGGCATCAGCGCTATCCCTTACAACACACGGCCTCTCCTGATCTTATGAGCTACGTATTCATTGCCTTGACAATCCTGCTCACGATCTACGGCCAGCTCACTTTAAAATGGCAAGTCGGCTTAAACCCGGACTCTACCATTGCCGGCAGCAACTGGCGTGGCATCATCATGCTATTGCTCAACCCCTGGGTGATCAGCGCTTTTGCAGCAGCATTCGGGGCGTCGCTGTGCTGGATGGCGGCCATCGGACGGATGCCGCTCAGCAAGGCCTACCCCTTCACGTCCCTGAGCTTTCCGATCGTTGCAATTCTCTCCACGTGGGCGTTTCGGGAAACCATGGACTGGCATAAGATCGCCGGGACGATTCTGATCATTGCAGGAGTCATCGTAGTCTCACGATCAGCTGGAGCGTAAAATGGCTCAAAAAACGGATGGTTTGCACGCTATTCTCTCTGCACCGAGTATGTACAACCTACTTCAAACCGCCTTGGGAGCGGAGAAGGCCCGGAAGCACTTTTCCAACGATCACATTCGTGCCAAGCCTGGTGATGTAGTGCTGGATATCGGCTGCGGAACCGGGGAACTGCTCTCTCATCTGCCCCAAGGCATCGACTACCACGGTTTCGACTTGTCGATGTCCTACGTGGAATCGGCGAGGCGAAACCATCCGAATCGGGGCACCTTCGAGTGCATGGATATTGCAGACTATCGTCCGCCAAGCGACGAACCGTCTGCAGACCTCGTACTGGCAATGGGGGTGCTACATCATCTGGATGATGAAGTTGCGTCCAAACTTATTCAAACAGCTTACGAACGCCTCAAACCAGGCGGAAGATTCATATCGATGGATGGGACGTTGATACCTCATCAATCTCCCATCGCACGAAAGCTGGTCTTGAAAGATCGCGGGCAGAACATTCGTACGCCCGACAACTATGCAGGCATAGCGCGCCAGCATTTTTCTCGGATCGAATATCGGATACGCACAGATCTGCTCTATGTTCCTTACACTCACTGCATCCTAGAGTGCGTCCGCTAGGATTACCCGGAGATTTTTTTGATCCCGTTCAACAAACCATTCATGACCGGCGGCGAGCTTGAGAACATTGCAGCCGCTCATCGTGCGGGCCATCTTTCCGGCGATGGTCCGTTTACCAAAAAATGCCATCAGCAGCTGCAGGAAATCTGCGCAGTCCCCAAAGCACTGCTGACACATTCGTGCACTGCTGCACTCGAAATGGCTGCAATCCTGCTGGACCTGAAACCCGGCGATGAGGTGATCCTTCCATCGTTCACGTTTGTATCCACGGTTAACGCGTTCGCGCTACGCGGCGCCGTGCCAGTCTTCGTAGATATCAGACCAGACACCCTCAATCTGGATGAGGCTCAGATCGAATCTGCAATCACTGCGCGGACAAAGGCGATATGCGTGGTCCACTACGCAGGCATGGCATGCGAGATGGATACCATCATGGAGATCGCAGCACGACATGGCCTGCCGGTAGTCGAGGATGCGGCACAGGCCATCTACTCGACCTATCGGGGCCGTCCCTTGGGCGGCATTGGTGACTACGGCTGCCTCAGTTTTCATGAAACCAAGAACGTGATCTCTGGTGAGGGCGGCGCGTTACTTGTCCGTGATCCAGCCAATGCGGAACGTGCCGAGATCATTCGCGAGAAGGGCACTAACCGTAGCCGCTTTCTACGTGGCCAAGTCGACAAGTACACCTGGGTCGACCTCGGATCTTCTTATCTCCCGAGCGAACTGATAGCCGCTTTTCTCGCTGCACAATTGGATAGTGGCCAGGAAATTACCCAGCGCAGGCTTGGAATTTGGGACAGATATCATGCTTGGGCACATAAGCATGAGCAAGCAGGCGTGCTACGCCGTCCAGTTGTCCCGGATAACTGCGATCACAATGCCCACATGTACTACATCCTATTGCCGAATTTGAGCGCCCGCACAAACTTTATTGAAAAGTTGCGAAATCTAGGTGTTGCCTCTGTATTTCATTACGTGCCGCTGCATTCATCACCAAAAGGAAAGGAAATTTCCCGCAGTCATGGTGACCTTGCGGTCACGGAAGACATCAGCAGTAGACTCGTCCGCCTACCGCTCTGGGTTGGCCTTGAGGCCCACATTCAAGAGGTAATGCAGGCGGCGGACGCCGCTTTAGCTTCCATATGATTACAACAATTTAATCTGCGCCAGCACATCGAGCAGGCGGGCAACCAAGTGCCCACCTGCCCTACGTCAGCAGGCTGGATCTGATTTAGCTCTCATCAGCAGACGATAAGGGAGTCAACGTAACCCCTTTATATTCCAAGCTCCCAACTCCATTGGCGTATGTCCGAATTTCCACAATTTCGGCAGAATGCTCTAATGTGAAATCAAGGACGCGACTCTGATCAGCGCTTGCCCTGATCGGCATAATTGCAAGACGCGAAGTTGCGCTATTACTCACAACGTCAACGACGCCCACTTCTACTCCATTAGCGGCATCCACCGTCCTCAAATGAAACTCGGCGCGGTAATGACCTTTGGGCAAGTGAATGTAAGGTCCATACGCGATGAAGCCGGCTTCACCCCTCATACTTATTACCGCCTTTTTCCCTTCATCCCAATGACCCTGGTTATACATTGCTCCGGGGGTGGCACGATAGGTGACCGGGCTCTTAAAATTACGACTCCAGTTTGGCAGCACTGCTGCGACATTCTTTGAATATACGAATGCAGTTAAATTTCCAACTGGAATTTTCCTCTCTTTCTCGCCCATCAATGTACGCATAACATCCCAATTCACCTTTTCCGACTCTGCCTTATCCAGCAGGAGAAAACTGGGCCCCTTCCATGTTTCGGCTTCGTACCATCGATTTGACCCTAGATGACGCATGGGAATTGGCAGACCGTCGATAATGAGAATCTGACGAACTTTCGAATCACCCTCGCTAAGTACCGTATAGACTCCAGAGTTCCAATAGCTGGCGTAACCATACTTCAGCTGATTACTTCTCAGGCCCGCGACGATGTCTGCATGATCATTGGAACGAGCACGGATCGGCATAGCTTCCTTGTTTGGCCGAACCACACCATTGGAAATCAAAACAAGCATTGTCGAAACTATGAATAAACCCTGTAACGGCCTCCCAATCCGCAACGGTGCCGTATATAAAATTACTACACCCAAAATCACAGACGGCGCGAGATATCTAGCCGAAGTAACCGGGTCATTCATGTCTGGAATGGTGGTCGCCACATAAAGAAAAAGGCATCCAAATGCCTGGACGACCGTAAAAAGCACGATGAACCTGACAGAAGCCGAATCATCCCGCACCCTGTGATAGATCACTACGGGCACCAATATGATCAACGCAACACTACATAACAGCCTCAGGGCTTGGTATACGCCAGCCACTGAAACCACCTCTGCCCCAGTATCTGGGATACCGCCAAACATCCCCATCAGGCCCTGGAAAGACTCAACCAAGTTATGAAATCCGCCGTCATAACTAAGCCACCGTGCTGAAGCCACCCCATTATTGTTCTGGACATTCAAGATGACCCACCAGCTAAGTAGCGCACCACATGCCGTACCGAGAATAATCGCAAGGTACACAACAGCTGTTGCACGCATTCGCTGGCGAAAGAGCGCCCCCCCCCAGGAGGATAATAAATGGCACGCGACGGAAAACGCTAGGGGCAGGGTATATGAAATAACGGCTCGTTGGGGATTATTCCAGGTTGCAAGCGTTACCAAACCCAGAAGAAGCAATCCATTCAAGGTCAGCGCATGACCTTCACTGCAAAGCGTTCGCCAAGTCAACAATATCAGCAGTCCGGCCAATAATAGCACCGCGCCATAGGCGACCTGCCCGAAAATATTCTCGGAGAAAGAAAGTGAAACACCGCCGACTATGACGGCGATCGTAGCAATGCGCTGCCACTTGACCGTTGAAAGGAGCGCGGTCAGCTTCCACAAGGCAATCAATATTGTAAGCGAGAAGCACAGACCGGAAACAGCGTGAAGTACAAAGCCGTTCTTGAAAAAAAGAAGTAGCGGCAGTATCAGGACCTGACCAAAAACAATCATCAGGTCTCTATTGGCATAGTTCCACTCAGGAGGAAAAAAGCGGCCAGTTTCAAGCATTTCCTGCGCCAGAAGATTCTTGGTCGACGCGTCAGTGTGGAAAGTGTTTTGATAACCGAAGAACAGGTAACCTATCAAAACTAATAAATTGAAGACCAAAAAGGCCGATGCAGCCCCAGTCAGCAGCCTTTGAGACTTCGGCCTCTGCACGTATGCAGACATGCTCCTACAAAATTTCTCAATTTCCATACTACCCCTCCCTCATATCCTGATCTCCATTGGGCGCTTCGAGCATCCATCGCAGAGTTTCCTTCAGGGGTCTTGCTGCTATCGCGCCAATCACTTTCTTCAGCTTGCCGCCATCACCCACCAAACGGCGGACATCGTTTGGACGAATAAAGCTCGGATTCACCCGAACATCTAAAGAGTGTCCGGATAGACTCTCCAACGTCAGAACCACGTCATTCAAGGATGTCTCGACCCCCGAGCAAACGTTGAGCACGTCGCCATTTCCAACCATTGGCAACAATGCAACATACGTGTCAACCACGTTCCTTACGTCGTTGAAATCACGTATGACGTCCAGATTTCCAAGCTCAATGAAATCTGATCTCCGTTGAAAATGCGAAACAATCTTTGGCAGCAGGTACTTTTCGTCCTGCCCCCTGCCTGTGTAATTGAATGGGCGCACGATGGTCATCGCTAGTTGCCCGCCCCATAACTTAGCCATGTATTCCATCGATAACTTACTGACAGCGTAGTCATTCTGAGGATTGACAGCAAAGCTCTCGTCGACATTACCCTCGACGTTTCCATACACATTGGCACTGCTTGCCAAGACGGTGTGCTTCGGACGATGAGCGAGAGTAGCAAGGGCGCTCAGAAGGTTTCGCGTACCCAATACGTTGATGTTGTAAATTTCATCAACGTCATCGTGCGCAACAAACGCCTTAGCTGCTAGATGCAGAACGTAATGCGGCTGCGCCATAAGCGCAGCCTCGAGTACTTGTTGCTTTTGGGTAAGATCAACGTCGGCATCCAGTCCTTTTCCCCAGCCGACTACCCGATAACCGGCATCCTCAAGTGCGGCACACGCATATCGTCCGGTAAACCCCGATGCACCGGTCACTAAGACCCTGAGTGGAGAACTAGAAAGAAAAGCCACGCTCATTCCTTCGCAAATCCGCTTCGACCATCATCTGACACAGTTCTTCCAACGTCGTCTTGGGAGTCCAACCCAGCACCGCCCGAGCTTTGCTTGCGTCGCCGACCAACAGATCGACTTCCGCCGGGCGATGGAAGCGAGGGTTAATTCGCATCACGACTTTGCCACTGGATTGATCGATGGCAACTTCATGCTCGTCTTCGCCCTCAAACTCGACTTGCATTTCAGCGCCCTTGAAGGCCATTCGAACAAAGTCACGTACGGTCTCAGTGCGGTTAGTAGCAAGCACGAATGTGTCCGGCTGATCCGCTTGCAACATACGCCACATTCCCTCGACGTACTCCTTGGCGAAGCCCCAGTCTCGCTTGGCGTCTAGGTTGCCCAACTCCATATATTCCAGTTTTCCAAGCTTAATCTTGGCGACCGAATCAGTAATCTTACGAGTTACGAACTCGCGGCCGCGCAATGGACTTTCATGATTAAACAAGATGCCACTTGAACCAAATATATTGTAGCTTTCTCTATAATTCACAGTTAGCCAATGTGCGTACAACTTGGCGACGCCGTAAGGGCTACGCGGATAGAAAGGAGTGTCTTCAACCTGCGGAATAGCCTGAACTTTACCAAACATCTCCGACGTGGAGGCCTGATAAAAACGAATCGAAGGATCAATCAGCCGAATAGCTTCCAACAGATGCAATGCACCAACGCCAGTGATCTGCGCTGTAGTTGCAGGCTGATCGAAGCTGACGCCAACAAAACTTTGTGCCGCCAAATTATAGATCTCATTCGGGCGCACTCTACTAACCAGTGCAAACGTGGCGCCTTGATCGGTCAAGTCGTATTCCACTAGATGCAGATTGGCATGAGACGCAACCCCGAGCTCCTCCATGCGCCAAAAATTTACCGAGCTTGTTCTACGAAAGGTGCCATAGACCTCATAACCCTTTTCCAACAGCAACTGCGCCAAGTAGGCACCGTCTTGGCCACTTATACCGGTAACAATCGCTCTTTTCATACAAATAATCCTTAGAGTAAATTTTCTTTGCGTCAGTGGCTCAGACCCACTACACCGCGGAGGAACCGTCAACTCTCCGCGCATTCAAGCCACGAAGTATATTTGAAAGTCGCCGACCAAGCCTCGAATAGCGATGTGCTTCCCGCCATTTGTTAGCTGTCCGAACACTATCGTCGAGCAGGTGGCGATCGTCGATGATCGCGGCAAGACCAGACGCAAGCTCTACTGGAGTGATTCCCGGCAAGCGTACGACCGTGTCGCCGACGTCATCGAAGATGGCGATCGGCGTAACCGCAACCGGCCGCGTCGTCGCCAGACCATAGCGCACCGCCGCGCTTGAGGATTCGCCGGTGCCCTGGTAGGGGAACACGATCAAATCAGCGTCCTGCAACAGCTCGAAAGACTGTGCCTCTGGCAGATAGTCCATGTGAAACTCGACGCGCTCCGTCAGCCCCAGCCGGTCAACCAGCCCGCGCAGCTCCTTCGCCAGCGCCCTCGACTCGCCGACAGGATACTCCGCGTTGACCATCCGCAAGCCAACATCGTGTCCTTGGGACACCAGCAGCGCAATCGCCTCGACCAACTGGGGCAGGCCCTTGTGCGGAAGGCAGAAGCCGTAGGATCCGACATGAAAGCGCTGTGCTCCTCCTTTCTTCGCCAACGTCGGCGGCGCCTCCAGATCGACGATGCCGTGCGGAAAAATAGCGACGTTGTCGACCAGCCCAAGCGCCTTGAGGCGGTTCAGATCGCCTACGGAGTGCACCAGAATGCGATCACAGGCACGCAGAGCAGTGGCCAGCATGGCTAGCTTGCGCTCGGGGACGTGCGCCGGATCCTGCGTTGCATGCATCATTACCACCACCGTACGGCCAGCCTGCTTCTGCGCCAGGAGCAGCCGTGCGAGCGGCTCGAACTCGAAAAAGCCGTATTGGAACTGGAAGACCACGACCTGTGCATTGGTCGCGTTGAGTGAAACTTCAAGCCCAACCAGGCTGTCCGGCGCTGCGGAATCCCAACAACGCCGCACATTGGCCGCGTCGGGCTCAAGGCGGTCAGCAGCATAGGGCGCAAGAATGTGCACGCCGTGCCCAAGGCTTCCAACAAGATGCTCCGAATAACTGGCAATCCCGCACTTGGTCTTCCAAGAACTGACCCATGCCACTACTGGCGCCGTAGGCCGAGGAGGACACGCGGCGACCTTGCGAACCAAGTCTTCGGTACGCGCTGCCACATCACGCCATTGGAACCGCTCCGCAAGCAGCGCTTGCCCCCTTGCGACCTTGGCCATCCGCGACTCCACCGGCAGCTGGTGCAATTCCCGCAGCCGTCCTGCCAAATGGCGACGGCTGGGCTCGGCCCACACAGAATTGAACAGTCCAAAGTGGCTCTGCGCTTTTTGAAACTCGTAGTCCACCAGCCAAGCAGTGTCGTCATTGCAGAAATCTAATTGCCCGCCCCATCCGGTCGTGATGACAGCCAGGCCCGACATCATCGCCTCTGCCATCGGCAAGCCGAATCCCTCCGCCCGGCTTGGGGCGACCAAGACATGCGAAGTTTCGTACAGCCGCTTGAGCCGTGCTTCCGAGAGGTCTTCCTCGATTACGCGCACATCCGGAAAATCGTCCCGCGCACCACGCGCGTCTTCAAGCCAGCGTCGAATTTCGTTATGCGGGTTGGGAAAAGTCTTGATCACCAGGGTGACATCGTCGCGACTGCTGAACGCATCTCCGAACGCCGCCAACAAGACGTCAGCCCCCTTGCGCGGGAAGCACGACGAAACATGCAGAAAGCGAAAAGCCTTGCCCTCACAAGCGTATGACTCGTCGCTCTCCACACGCGTCCAATGGTCCACGCCCGCCTCGCCCACCACGATCGGCACGCTTACCCCGCTATCGACGAGGATCTTATCCACGTGGTCCGACAGCACGCTTATCCCCTGGAGCGCGTCGTTGAACGCGTCAGCCCACTCCCAAGGGAACTCGGATTCTTCCCAAGCGTAGTCGTGGAGCAGATTGAACCGCGAGCGCATGTCCGCCACGCGGGGCGGATACAACAATCTGCTGCTGACATCAGCCTCTGCAGGCGGCAAAGCAGGCTCCCGCGCGTGCATTTGCGCGACATCCGGTCTGGAAGCCAAAAAACGGGCATCCGCTGCGAAGTCGCCAGGCCCCTCAGTCGAATGTAGAGCGACATCGTTACCGCGTTCTCGTAGCGCCAATGCCAATTCACGATTGACCAAAGCCAAGCTGTAACTACTGTCGAACGGTCCCTCGACGCGCCACCGCAATCGGGCGGGAAGATCGCCGTAATAACGATGCGTTTGCAGCGCAGTGACCTGATTCTCCGCAATCGTTGCAGCGACATCGATTAAATCCTGCTGCGGCGGCACCGCTGCACTGCTGCCAAGCGCAGCGATCTCCTTAACCAGCTCCGCCTCACCACGCTCCACCGTCTGTAACGCGACCGGCCACAGCGGTGCATGAACCGACGCTTCGTACCTGGACTCGAACGCCTCCAACGCACGATGCGCACTGACATCCCAAGAAAACTTGCCGGCTTGCACCGCTGCATGCTCTCGGAGGCTCTGCGCAAAACCCCCGTCGGACAAGACGCGTAGCATGCTACTCCTGATCGCTTGCACATCGCATGGGTCGAACAACGCATCGCTGCGACCGATTACCTCGGGCACACTGGTCAAAGACGAACCGATGGTGGCGGTGCCGCAGGCCATAGCCTCAAGCGCCGGCAACCCGAATCCTTCATAAAGTGAGGGAAACACGTACAGCTCGGCTGCTGCATACAGGAGCACCAACTCCTGGTCAGAAACGTAACCTGCAAAAACGATGCGGTCTTCCGAAAGTCCGCAACGCCGCGCAAGCAGCTGTAGCCGCTCCTGTTCAAGCGGAGGAAGCTTACCGGCTATCACTAGTTGGCAAGCCTGCAACTCTTCAGCAGGAAATCCGGCAAACGCCTCAATGAGCCGACCAGCGTTCTTACGGCTATCCATCGCGCCGCTATACATCACATAGCGACTCTTGATCCCGTGACGCGATAAGAGCGCCGCCCGTTCGTCAGCAGACAACACATGAGGACGAAATATTTCGGAGGCAGCTGACGAAATATTGACCACACGCTGCGCATCCAATTCCAGCGACGTGATTGCCTCAGCACGTGCGTGCTCGGAGATCGCAAGCAAAAGATCGGCCTGCTTCAATGAGGCGATCTTGGAGCTGTACCAGTCTCTGACCCATTCGGCGGCAAGGTACTCGGGGTTGTGCAAAGGGATCAGATCGTAGAGCGTCGCAGCTGTCCTGACCCCAGACTGATGACCGATCGACGTCACCACCTGATCCTGAGCCCCTTCAATCATGCTCGATACATGCACCATATCCGGCAGCAGGTCGCGCAAGAATGCTTCACGCACACGTTCCGCAGCCTCGCGTCGCCAAGTGTTGCCACTCTCCTGCCACTGGGTAGGCGCCGGAGTCGTGAAGGAAACTATCCGCGACTGCGGAAGGAGCCCATCGAACACTTGGCGCAACTCGTCAATCCCAGGCATGTGCCCATTCACGGCAAGCCAGAATTCGTGATTATTCCCGTTGCGCACCATCGCCTGAGCCAATGCGGCAGAGTACCGCCCAATCCCCCTAAAGCGACTCTCGCTCTGCACTCCTTGCATGTCGATGACGATACGCATCAGTGCTTCCTCTCCACCATCGCCTGCTCAAGTTGAAGAAGAATCCGGTTGGCACGCGGCGAGAGCTGCGCTCGCTTCAGGGCATTCGCGGGCAGACCGTCGACAGATACAGCTGAAGGCCCCATCTCAACTGCAAGACCTGCACGAACAGCAAAACGCTTCAATCGCAACATTAGTGTGGGTTGCTTTCGCAGAATGGCCGCTAACGGCTTTTTGATCGCAGGGCGGATCAGGGCGAATCGTATCGCGCGCACAAGCAAGCCTCGCGTCCTACGCTTAGATGCATTGACCAGAACCTGGGCGCTTTCGCGCAACCCGACACGCAAAGGCGCGGTCCACCTCCAGCTACGGCTCGATTTAATCAGGGAAATTTCAGATCGCATCTCTTCCGCCGTATGCCACCAGTAGTGCGCCACTCGCTCGCTTTCGCGCAACGCGTCTCGCGCCTCAGCCAGGGCGATGCCCGATGAAGCCACTTCACGCTGCGCGAAGGCCAACTGATCGTTGACGCTGGCGATTTCGTCACCGAGCTCGGTGATCCGGTCACGTGCGGCATCGAGTTCCAACGCGAGCTTCCTGGCTTGCTCACCGCGCTCCCAATCGGCGTACCTGACAAATCCATCGAAGCAATTAGGCGGCACCGCAAAACGGTCGGCAAGATCGGTATGCTCCCGCGCAAGATAGAACCGGTTCAACCCATCGAAATAGACTTCGTCATATTCTGCATCGAGCACCAAGTGGGACCACTCGTGCGACACGTCGGTTTGGGTATTTGGCATCGTTGATTCAATGACAACTACCCATGGCCTGAACTTTGAAAAATCCATTCCACGCAGCACCTCGCCTTCGGCACCCTCCACATCGATCTTCAAAAAATGGATGGTGTTCAGCCCAGCCTGCTCGATGACATCGGTCAAGGTCCTCATCGGCACTGCGGTTTCGGACACCCGCACTCCTTGGGCTGCATACTGTCGCGCCATGGCAGCGTCCATCGTCGACAAGCCGGTGTCGAGCACGCGATAGAATGTCACTTCGCCTGCGCTTGCACCCACTACGACCGGGAGGTTGATGTCTTCAGGACGATCCACGGCTAACAGCGCATGCCACTCTTCCACGGGCTCGATGTTGACTCCGCGCCATCCCCGCTCATAGAACGCTCGTGTGACGGAGTCGTGGATTGGGTGCTGGGCTCCTACGTCGACATAGACTCCGTTCTCCACCTGGGAAAAAGCACGGCGGAGGATAACGTCTTCAAAGTTCTGCGCGTAGCTGATAAACGTGGACATCAGCGCAGCACCTCGATTACAGGAGGAATCCAAGCAACCCCGACAAAGTTGGGGCTGTTTGCATTGATTACCGAAAACGTCAACGCTAGCTCCCGCCATTCGTAGTTGTTGACCAAGTGGGTCTCGGTACTGACCAAGGCAGTGGCGACGGAATAACTGCCAGGACCCAACGCAGCCTTGAAACGCACCTCATACTCGATGAGCTCTCCTGCACGCAGCTGCCCAAGCGGCTGTTCCGTATAGTGCGTATTCGTACCGAAGACTGCTTGGCCAAGGCGATCCTTGATCATGTACCCAAGCACGAGACGCTCAATGTCTGCGTGGACTCTGACGCCTACACGCAGTGATACCTTTTGCCCAACCTCGACGACTTCTATAGGCATTCCGGCATCGTTGAAAAGCGCGATCGAATCGACCGTCGCCTCGCGTGAGCCTGACACCACCTGCTCGCGCCCGGACGCATGCTTATTCACCACCAACGAGGCGTTCTCACGTTCGGCAATCAGAGCGTTGTAATAGTCCATGACGTCTTCCGGGGCTGCATCCAACAGCACCTTTCCCGAATCGAGCAGAATGGCACGGTCACAAATCGCCTGAATCGCGGAGCTGTCATGGGAAACCAGCAGCAACGTGGTGCCGAGGTCGCGGAACTCGCGAATCCGCTTGAACGACTTGTGCTGGAAGTAAGAATCGCCCACCGAAAGCGCTTCGTCCACGATAAGTATGTCCGGACGGAACGCTGTTGCGACGCTGAAAGACACCCGCATTTGCATACCACTCGAGTAAGTGCGCATCGGCTGATCGAAATATTCGCCGATCTCGGCGAATTCTTCGATCGCAGGCATCGCGGCTTCGATTTCAGCATGACCATAGCCCATCAATCCTGCGGAGTGATAAGCATTTTCCCGACCTGTCAGGTCAGCATTGAACCCCATCCCCAGTTCCAGAATTGCCGCAATCTTGCCGGTACAGACAACTGAGCCTTCTGTTGGACGGGTTGTTCCGGTAATCAACTTGAGCAGCGTACTCTTTCCTGCACCGTTATGACCAACGATGCCAACGGTCTCGCCGGATGCAATCGAAAAACTCACACCGCGTAATACCCAGTGCTCCTCCGCTGGCCGCGTCGGCGCACCTAACCACGAAGCGACACGCGCCCACTCACTCCCCCACCGTCGATATGCCTTTCCAATACCATCTACGACCAACATGCCACTCATAAGACGTCCACCATTTCAGGACTTGCCTTTCTAAACATGAGTAAAGCAAAGCTCATCAAGAGCAGAGCAGCAATCACCAACCACCCTAACGCCACCCACTCTGGTGGCTTGCCAAAAACCAGAACATTCTGGTAACTAGTGATCAGCGGATAAAGCGGGTTCAGCTTGAAGAAATGCTGCACTGAAGGCGGCAGGATGTTTACGTTGTAGACCACAGGAGTGAGCCAGAAAAGCGCCTGCAATACGACCGGAACAACTTGCCCTACATCACGCATGAAAACGTTCAGTATCCCCAACACCATGCCAATACCCAGACCCAAGCAAAGGGTTATCAGCATTAACACAGGCAGCCATAGAGCCTGAATATCAGGCACGTGCCCCAGCACGGCGAATACGCCAAATATCGCAACGCCCAGAAGCGCATTATTAACAAGCACGCTCCCTCCCGCAATAAAGGGGAGACAAATTCTGGGAAATGCCATTTTCTTCATCAGGTTACCGCTTTCAATGAAGAGGTTAAGGCATTTTCCGAGTATCTCGGCAAACAACGTCCACCCAAGCGTGCCCGCCATCAGATAAAGAGCGTAGGCATATTTGTTGTCGATGCCTGGCAGCTTTGCCGCCAGTACTTCGGAAAGGATCAGCGCGAAGATCAATACCTGTGCCAGCGGATGGATAATCATCCACAGCCCGCCGAGCTTGCTGCGGATAAATCGCAACCGCAGCTCGTTGCCGATCGAGGAGAATACAAAAAAGCGATAGCGCCAGAGCGCCAGGAGCATGTTTTTCACTTAAGGTGTCCGTTCGTTACAGATGAGCCAGGCAATATCTGCGCGCGGTCAAAAGCTTAAAGCCCGCTCTAAATCCCCCCGCAAATCCCCCAAATCCTCAACCCCCACGCTCAACCGCACCAGCGCATCGCTGATGCCAAGCTGTTCGCGGCGGGCCACGGGAATTGAGGCATGGGTCATGACGGCGGGATGATTGACCAAACTTTCCACGCCGCCCAGCGATTCGGCCAGGGTGAACAGTTCGGTCTTTTCGCAGAAACGCTTGGCTGCGTCGAAGCCGCCCTTGAGGACGATCGAGACGATGCCGCCGAAGCCGGACATCTGCTGCTTGGCGAGTGCGTGCTGCGGGTGCGAGGTCAGGCCGGGATAGATCACTTTTTCGATCGCCGGGTGGGTCTCCAGCCACTGCGCCAGCGCCAGGGCGTTTTCGCAGTGCGCGCGCATGCGCAGCGGCAGGGTCTTGAGCCCGCGCAGGGCCAGGAAGCTGTCGAACGGGCCTTGCACGCCGCCGATCGAGTTCTGCAGGAAGGCCATCTGTTCGGCGAGTTCGGCGTTGTCGCCGACCACGGCGATGCCGCCCACCATGTCCGAGTGGCCATTGAGGTACTTAGTGGCCGAATGCACCACCAGGTCGGCGCCCAGCTCCAGCGGGCGCTGCAGCATCGGCGAGGCGAACGTGTTGTCCACCACCACCAGCAGGCCATGCTTGCGCGCGATCGCCGCAATGGCGGCGATGTCGACCAGCTTGAGCATCGGGTTGGTCGGGGTTTCGATCCAGACCATCTTGGTGGTCGGGCGGATCGCGGCCTCGAACGCGGCCGGGTCGGTCAGGTCGACGAAACTGAAGTCCAGGCCGGCGGTGCGGCGACGCACACGCTCGAACAGGCGGAACGAGCCGCCGTACAGGTCATCGGTCGCCACCACGTGGCTGCCGGCGTCCAGCAATTCCATCACCGTGGAGGTCGCGGCCATGCCGGAAGCGAAGGCAAACCCGCGGGTGCCGCCTTCCAGCACGGCAACACAGCGTTCGTAGGCAAAACGCGTGGGGTTGTGGGTCCGCGAGTACTCAAAGCCCTGATGCTCGCCCGGGCTGGACTGCGCATAGGTGGACGTCGCGTAGATCGGCGGCATCACCGCCCCGGTGCTGGGGTCCGGCGACTGTCCACCATGGATCGCCAGCGTTGCGAGCGACAGCGCGCGCTCGCCATCGTGGCTGTTTGCGGTGCGGTTGGACATGGAGGTTCCCGGAAAAAGTGGCGGATTGTAGCAAGCAGGCCTGAATGGCCGGTGCCGTGCGTCTCATGCGAGCACGCACGGCGGCGGCACGCATTACTGCACGCGGCGGCGCAGGTAGTTGAGCAGGTCGATACGGGTGATCAGGCCCAGGAACTGGTTGCCGTCCATGACGATGGCGACCTGGCCGCGATCGAACACCGGCAGCAGCGCTTCGATCGGCGAGGCCACGTCCAGACGGTCGAGCTTGCTGACCATCGCGGTGGAGATCGGGTCGCGGAACCGTGCTTCGTCGCCATACACATGCAGCAGCACATCGCTCTCGTCGACGATGCCGACCAGCTCGCCATCGTCGATCACGGGCAACTGCGAGACGTCGTACAGCTTCATGCGCTGGTAGGCGGTAGTCAGCAGATCTTTCGGCCCGACCACCACGGTATCGCGCTTGTTGTACGGGCGCAGGATCAGGTCACGCAGGTCGCCGTGCTGCTCGCGCTCCAGGAAGCCGTTGTCCAGCATCCAGTAGTCGTTGTACATCTTCGACAGGTACTTGTTGCCGGTATCGCAGACGAACACCAGCACGCGCTTGGGCGTGGTCTGCTCGCGGCAGTACTTCAGCGCTGCGGCCAGCAACGTACCAGTGGACGAGCCGCCGAGGATGCCCTCCTTGGCCAGCAGCTCGCGCGCGGTGTGGAAGCTTTCCGCATCGCTGATCGAATAGGCCTTCTTGACCCGCGAGAAATCGGAGATATCGGGCAGGAAGTCCTCGCCGATGCCTTCGACCAGCCAGCTGCCGGACTTCTCGCTCACCGTACCCTCTTCGATGTACTGGGTCAGGATCGAGCCCACCGGGTCAGCCAGCACCAGCTCGGTCTGCGGCGAAGCGGTGGCGAAGGCGCGCGACAGACCGGTCATGGTGCCGGAGCTGCCGCAGCCGAACACGATCGCGTCCAGCTGGCCATCCATCTGCGCCAGGATTTCCGGCCCGGTACCGAACTCATGCGCAGCCGGGTTGTCCGGGTTGCCGAACTGGTTGATGAAGTAGGCGCCCGGGGTCTCCGAGGCGATCTTGGCGGCCAAGTCCTGGTAATACTCCGGGTGCCCCTTGGCCACGTCCGAGCGGGTCAGCAACACATCGACGCCCATCGCCTTGAGATTGAAGATCTTCTCGCGGCTCATCTTGTCGGGCACCACCAGGATCAGGCGGTAGCCCTTCTGCTGCGCGACCAGCGCCAGGCCCAGGCCAGTGTTGCCGGCCGTGCCTTCCACCAGGGTGGCGCCCGGCTTCAGGTCGCCGCGCTGCTCGGCCGCTTCGATCATCGACAAGCCGATACGGTCCTTGATCGAGCCGCCCGGATTGGATGCCTCCAGCTTGAGGAACAGTTCGCAGACACCGGTGTCCAGGCGCTGGGCCTTGACGATCGGCGTATTGCCAATCAGTTCGAGTACGGAGGAATGGATCGCCATCGGGATATCGTCGCTGCGCCGCGCGGGCTAGACCGGTCATTATCCGACGAACCGCCGGGGAATGCTCATTCAGACAGGAAGCGATTGAGCGCGCCGATGAACGCGGGTGTAAATCAGGCGCCCTGCCCTGCAATGACCGGCTGCCAGAAAAGGCGACGCGGACGGTGGCAAGCCGACGAGGAGGCCGCCACCGCCCGCGACGGTGAACTTGTTCTTAGCAGTGGGAGAGGATCAGTGCGTGAGTTGGTCGTACATCCGGGTAAGTTTCTCTTTGGCCTGCAATTTCTCGCGTTTCATCTGGCCTAAGGTCACGTCGTCGATCGGGAGCACCCCGAGTTCGGCATCCATGCATTTCTTGTTCAAGAGCTTGTGCCGTTGGTAGAGCTGCTTGAACTCGGGATCGGACTTCATCAATGCGTCGATTTCGGTCTGCGGTTGCCCTTCGAACATGGCGTTACCTCCTTCACTTAAAACAAGAACGCCCCGGCCGGCGAAGGCACGGGGCGCAGCTTGGGGATGGAAGACCAACGCGTTGCAAAGGCCGACACATGGGCGGAACCACCACCAACCATTCCACCGTATTGCGTCGCTGCGTGCCTCTGCGTCACTGGCCCGGCCCTCCGTACTTTTCCAGGCGGCGGAGTTGCTGCCTGGAGGTACGACCCTACGCCGGTCGCGGGGGGCGTTCAAGGCCGAAACGGTTGCTTTTGCCGTTCCCCGCGTCAATCAGTGACCGCGGTTCAACCGGGCGTCATGCGCCGGTTAAAAGACCTTAACTTCAACCACTTGGCCTACGGCAGCACAACGACCTCAGCCGCACGCGACTTGCTGGCGGTGCCCTTCGTGCCACTGACCTGCAAGCGCGCGGCGGCAACGCCACCGGCGACCAGGGCATCGCGAAGCGCTTCGGCACGCTTCTTGGCCGTTGCCGCGTCGCTGTCGTAGCCGACGATGGTGACCCGGCCCTTCTTGCCAATCTGCAGGTACTCGGCCAGGGCTTTGGCCTGCCCGGACCCGGCACCGGCCAGAGCCGTCTTGCCGCCAAAGGCGTCGCTGCCAAGCGAGAACACTTCGCCGCGGCCATCGACCTTGGACGACGGCAGCTTGGCCCCGGCCACCAGTTCGGCCTCTTCGTGGGCGAGTTGCAGGGCCTTTTGCTGGGCCGCGTTGAGCTTGGCGGTCTGCTTGCCGGCCACGCTGGTCAGGGCCAGCTCGGCATCCTGGCGCGCCAGGGTTTCCTGCTCGGCCGCCTGGCGCATGCGCTCGGCTTCCTCGGCCTGGATCTGCGCCTGCACCCGCAGGCGTTCGGCCTCCTGCCGGGCGCGGGAGGCATCGCGACGGCTGGCTTCGATCAGCAAGTCGTTGCGGGTGCCTTCCAGACGGTCCAGCTCGCGCCGGGCCAGTGCGGTGCGGGCAGTGAGCTCGGCAATCTCGACCCGGCGGTCGGCCAGGAACACCAGCTCATCGCGGTCACGGCGCTTGGCTTCGGCCAGGGCCGCCACGGTCTGTTGCGCCTGCAGGCGCTCGTAGCGGGCCAGGTCACTGGTCTGCGGATCGTTCAGCAACACAGCCAGCCGGCGATTGAGCGCATCGGCCTGCGGGTCGTTCTTGGCCGCCATCGCCAGCGACGGCAGCGTGGCCAGGCTCAGCACACCGATATAGAGGAAGGGGCGCAGTTTCATCGGCCGCCCTCCCCGGTGTTGAGGCTGTTCTGCAGTTGCGCCACTTCTTTGCGGCGTTGCTCCAGCTGGGCGCTGACCACCGCCTCTTCGCTGCGCGCCTTGGCCAAGTCGGCATCGGCGGCGGCGCGCAGGGCGAGCTGTGGCACCTGCTTGCGCTGGCGCTTGTCCAGTTGCGCCTGCTGGGCCTGCATCAGTTCCTGGCGGGCCAGATTGACCAGATCAGGGGCGTATTGGTCGGCATCGGCCTGGGTGGCGCGTTGCACGGCCTGTTCGGCGGCAGTGAGCTCCGGCGCCACCTGGGCGGCGGCGGGAGCGGAGAGAACCATGAAACAGGCGATGCCATACAGGGATCGCCGCAAGTATGCGAAGCTAGCCGTCATTAGGGGAGCCGTAGCGAGAAGTCTCGAGCACGGCCATTGTCGGAAGCCTGCGGCGGACTTGCAACGAGACGCTGCTGTTTGTTGGGGAACCATTGCGCATGGATATCGGCTACTTCCTGAAGCTGATGACCGAAAAGAATGCCTCGGACATGTTCTTGACCACCGGCGCGCCGGTATACATCAAGATCGAAGGCAAGCTTTACCCGCTCGGCAATACGGGGTTGCCGCCGGGGATGGTCAAGAAAATCGCTTACTCATTGATGGACGAAGGCCAGGTGCCGCAGTTCGAGCGCGAGCTGGAACTCAACATGGCCATCGCCCTGCCCGACGCCGGGCGCTTCCGTGTGAACGTGTTCAAGCAGCGCGGCGAAGTGGGCATGGTGATCCGTGCCATCCGCAGCCGGATCCCGAGCATCGAGGAGCTCAACCTGCCGCAGGTGCTCAAGGACGTCATCATGACCCCGCGCGGGCTGGTGCTGGTGGTCGGTTCGACCGGCTCCGGCAAGTCGACCTCGCTGGCGTCGATGATCGACCACCGCAACAGCACCACGACCGGGCACATCCTCACCATCGAGGACCCGATCGAGTACCTGCACAAGCACAAGATGTCGATCGTGAACCAGCGCGAGGTGGGCCTGGACACGCACGCCTTCCAGAGCGCACTGAAGAACGCGATGCGCGAAGCGCCGGACGTGATCCTGATCGGCGAAATCCTGGATGCCGAGACCATGGAGGCGGCGATCGCCTTCGCCGAAACCGGCCACCTGTGCCTGGCGACGCTGCATTCCAACAACGCCGACCAGACCATCGAGCGCATTCTAAATTTCTTCCCGGAAAGCGCGCACAAGAACGTGCTGATGAATCTGGCGCTGAATTTGCGTGCGGTGGTCTCCCAGCGCCTGGTCAAGGGCCAGGACGGACGCCGCCGCCCGGCCACCGAGGTGCTGCTCAACACGCCGATGATCCGCGACCTGCTGCGTCGCGGGCAGGTGCACGAGGTCAAGCAGGCGATGGAGGAGTCGCTGGAAGAAGGCATGCAGACCTTCGACCAGTGCCTGTTCCGGATGGTCAAGACCGGCGAGATCGAGCAGGAGGAAGCGCTGCGCGCGGCCGACTCGCGCGACGGCCTAGCGCTGAAATTCCGTCTTTCCGAAGGCGGCTCCGGCGAACACGATCCGTATGCCGATTACGAGTCTGCCTCGGCGCCGAAGATCAGCCATGGGTTTATTTAGAACGACCAACAAAATATAGCGTGCGCCCGCCTGGCGGTGAGCGCAGTGGTTTTGTTGGTCGCATCTTGCTGGGTGCAGCCAGAAGTCCAGAGCAAAAAGCCTGGTCGGTCGAGGGCGCGGTGCCCTCACCGCTCGCGGGACACGCCGTGAATCCTTCCGTGGAGGCTCAGTGGCGGCATCCATGCCGCCACATGGTCCCGCGATCGACGAGGACACCGCACCAGAAAGTCTGCTGGTTGCTTTGGGAATAGTTACGCGCAACGACCATCTTGACTGGTCCTTGCCCGCCCACCGTCGCGGGACCTGACGCGGCATGGATGCCGCGTAAGCGCTTACAAGGACGTACTTGCGGCGTGTCCCGCGATGGTGGGTGGGCAAGGGCCCTGCAGCCAAGCCACAGATCAGCACCCTGCAGTAGACCGGCGTGAGCATCAGCGGCCGCACGCGCGTCGATCGCTCTGCGCGCCCCCGCATTACGGGAGGCTGTCCGAAGGGCAGATGCGGCCGGCAACTCCCCGCGTCTACACTGCCGCGTCAGGCTGCGTTTCCGGCCGTGCCGCATCGAACGCCGGCAGTGCCAGGCAGGCCTGTTCGATCCGCTGCAGCGTCGGATACGGCGCCAACTCCACGGCGAACCGGCGCGCGTTGTAGAGCTGCGGCACCAGCACGCAATCGGCCAGGCCCGGCGTGTCGCCGTGGCAGAACTGTCCAGCCTGTGCGTCCCCAGCCAGGTGGGTTTCCAGCGCTGCCAACCCCTGCTGCATCCAGTGCGCGGTCCAGTGATGGCGCTGCGCTGGCGAGACGTCCCAGGTGTGCTCCAGGAACTGGGTGACACGCAGGTTGTTGAGCGGATGCATATCGCAAGCGATCACCTGCGCCAGCGCCCGCACCCGCGCACGCGCGGCGGGGCTGGCCGGCAACAGCGGCGCGCTGTCCGCAAACGCCTCGTCCAGGTATTCGAGGATGGCCAGGGACTGCGGGATCACCACCTGCCCGTGCCGCAGCGTCGGCACCAGCTCCTGCGGGTTGAGTTGCGCGTAGGCGGCGGCGTGTTGCTCGCCGCCATCGCGCACCAGATGCACAGGATGCGTGACATAGGCCAGCGCCTTCAGCTGCAGCCCGATGCGTACGCGGTAGGCGGCGCTTGAGCGCCAGTACGAAAACAGCTCCAGGGGCGCGCTCATGCCTGCCCCTGCCCTGCCGCGTGCGTGAGCATCGGCATCTGGTTCATGGCAGCGGCTGGCGCTCGACGCGCTGCTCGATCGCCCCGAAGATGCTGTGGCCCTGCGCGTCCATCATCTCGATGCGCACTACATCGCCGAACGCCATAAACGGCGTGCTCGGCTTGCCATCACGCAAGGTCTCCACCACGCGCTGCTCGGCAAAGCAGGAGGCGCCCAGGGATGTGTCCTGGTTGGCGATGGTGCCGGAGCCGACAATGGTGCCGGCCGACAGCGGCCGGGTCTTGGCGGCATGGGCAATCAGCTGGGCAAAGTCGAACTGCATGTCGTGGCCGGCCTCGGGCGCGCCAAACCAGGCGCCGTTGACGTGGGTCACCAGCGGCAAATGCACCTTGTTGTCGCGCCACGCCTCGCCCAGCTCGTCGGGGGTGACGAACACCGGCGACAGCGCCGAGCGCGGCTTGGACTGCACGAAACCGAAGCCCTTGCCGAGCTCGGCCGGGATCAGGTTGCGCAGAGAAACATCGTTGACCAGGCCGATCAGCTGGATATGCGCAGCCGCCTGCTCAGGCGAGGCGCCCATCGGCACATCGTCGGTGATGACCACCAATTCGGCTTCCAGATCGATGCCATGGTCTTCGCTGATCACCTTGATGGCGTCGCGCGGGCCGTAGAACCCGGCACTGGTGGCCTGGTACATCAGCGGGTCGGTGTAGAAGCTCTCGGGCACTTCAGCATTGCGCGCGCGGCGCACCCGCTCCACATGTGGGAGGTAGGCGCTGCCATCGACGAACTCGTAGGCGCGCGGCAGCGGCGCAGCCAGTGCCTGCATGTCCAGCGCAAACACGCCATCGGCGCTGCCATCGTCGAGGGAGTCCGCCAGGGCGTTCAACCGCGGCGCCACGTTGCTCCAGTCCTCCAGCGCGCGCTGCAGCGTCGGCGCGATGCCGGTAGCGCGCACCGCGCTGGTCAGGTCACGCGAGACCACGATCAAGCAGCCGTCGCGGCCGCCTTCCTTCAGGGAACCTAGCTTCATGACCGTCCTGCGGCTGTGGCTGAAGTGCCGATTGTACGACCTGCCGCGCCAGGTGGTTGCAGCTGAAACAACTGACCCGTTCCCCAACCGCGATCACACAGTTTTGTGCAGCGCGCCAATCGGGCGTACACTTGCCGGGTCTGCATGCGGCCGTCCGTTTCCCTTAGGGACCGCCGGCGAGGCCAGGATCGATCGATCCGCTCGCCCGCCCCACCCGACGCCTTTCGTGGTGCCGACAAACCCATCGCTCTTTGATTGGGTTGTTCCACCATCTCGCAGCGCGGTTCACGGGAACGCTCCGAGCCTCACTTTTTTGCATCTGCAATGCGTCTGCGCTCCGGGCTCTGCCTGGTGGCGACGCTTTACTTGGAGCTTCCTGATGTCTTTTGAATCCTTGGGCCTGGCGCCCTTCCTGCTGCGCGCATTGGCCGAGCAGGGCTATGAAACCCCCACCGCCATCCAGCAGCAGGCGATCCCGCTCGTGCTGGCCGGCCATGACCTGCTGGCTGGCGCACAGACCGGTACCGGCAAGACCGCCGCGTTCGGCCTGCCGCTGCTGCAGCACCTGGGCACCACCCCGCAGCCGGTCAACGGCCCGCGCAAGCCGCGCGCGCTGATCCTGACCCCCACCCGCGAACTGGCCACCCAGGTGCATGACAGCCTGCGCGGCTACAGCAAGTACCTGCGCATTCCGAGCGCGGTGATCTACGGCGGCGTGGGCATGGGCAACCAGCTCGATGCGCTGCGTCGTGGCGTGGACCTGCTGATCGCCTGCCCGGGCCGTCTGATCGACCATATCGAGCGCCGCAGCGTGGACCTGTCCGGCATCGAAGTACTGATCCTGGACGAAGCCGACCGCATGCTCGACATGGGCTTCTTGCCGTCGATCAAGCGCATCCTGACCAAGCTGCCGCGCCAGGACCGTCAGACCCTGCTGTTCTCGGCCACGTTCGAAGAGAACATCAAGCAGCTGGCGCTGGAGTTCATGCGCAACCCGATGCAGATCCAGGTCACCCCGAGCAACACCGTGGCCGAGAGCATCACCCACCGCGTGCACCCGGTCGATGGCGCGCGCAAGCGCGACCTGCTGCTGCACCTGCTGGCGCAGGACAGCCGCGAGCAGACCCTGGTCTTCGCACGCACCAAGCACGGCAGCGACAAGCTGGCGCTGTTCCTGGAGAAGTCCGGCATCAAGACCGCGGCGATCCACGGCAACAAGAGCCAGGGCCAGCGCATGCGTGCCCTGAGCGACTTCAAGGCCGGCCGCGTAACCGTGCTGGTAGCCACCGACATCGCCGCGCGCGGTATCGATATCGACCAGCTGCCGAAGGTCATCAACTATGACCTGCCGATGGTGGCCGAGGACTACGTGCACCGCATCGGCCGCACCGGCCGTAACGGTTCGACCGGCGAGGCGATCTCGTTGGTGGCACAGGACGAAGCCAAGCTGCTGCGTCAGATCGTGCGCATGCTGGGCCGCGACGTGGAAATCCGCGACGTGCCGGGCTACGAGCCGCAGACCCCGATCCGCTGGGGCAACAGCGCCCCGGGCCGTGCCGAGCAGCCGGGTGGCGATCGCGCCCCGCGCAAGAGCCACGCCCGTCGCCCGCATGGCGATGCACCGCGTCAGGCGCACGCCCATGCTGGCCCGAAGAAGCCGGGTGGCCAGCGCAGCAGCGGGCCGCGTCAGGCCACTGCCGGCGCCGGTGCCGGCCGTCGCGACGGTGGTCGTGGTGGCAGTGGCCGGCCGGCCAGCCGCGGCGCCTAACGCCCGCGACTGACGGTAACGACAAGGGCCGCCATGCGGCCCTTGTCCTGTCAGCCACACGACGCCGGCGATGTCCGGCCCACCTTCCTCTGCACGCGCTTGCCGATCAACGCCATGGATATCTTCAAAGTATTTACGCTCGAGGCCGCCCACCGGCTGCCCAACGTTCCGCCGGGCCATAAGTGCGCACGGCTGCATGGGCATTCGTTCCGGGTCGAGCTGCATGTCAGCGGCGAACCGGGTGCCGAGACCGGCTGGATCATGGACTTCGGCGACATCAAGGCTGCCTTCCAGCCGATCTACGACCGGCTCGATCACCACTACCTCAACGACATCGAGGGGCTTGAAAACCCCACCAGCGAACGCCTGGCCATCTGGATCTGGCAGCAGCTCAAGCCGGCCTTGCCGCAGTTGAGCGAAATCGTGGTGCACGAGACCTGCACTTCCGGCTGCCGCTATCGCGGTTGATTGGCGCAAATGGTGACCGAAGGCCGCCCTCCGAGGCGGCCTTTCTCGTTTTGAGCGCAACGCAAGCGGCTGATTGGAAACCACTTTTTAGGCCGGTTGGAAAATTTTCAGGAAACATGTTGCATCGCAACAACATCCGCGTATGCTGCAACGCAACAAACGGTCACAGCATTCCCCAAGGGGTTCGCGATGTCGGCGCAGTTCGAAAACAGCTTCACCAGTCAGTTTGCTTCTGCCGCAGCACGTGCCAACCAGTTGGCATTGGACACGCTGGAACAGAACGTCAACGCGACCACCAGCTTCTTCGGTGAGTTTGCGCAGGCGCGCGATGTGGGCGCCTACCAGACGCTCTGGCCGAAAGGGCTGCAACTGGCTCGCGACAACCTGGAACGTCTGGCGTCGGTCAATCAGGAAGTGGTTGGCATGGGGCTGAAGATGTCCAGCGAACTTGGGCAGTTTGCCAAGCAGCAGTTCGAGACCGGCAGCGATCAGACCTGGGCAACAGGCAAGGCCCGGCGCAAGTAACGGCCACCAAAATTCAGCGTCTTTGCATGGGTCCCTCCCCCCATGCAATCCGGCCCGACAGATCCCTCCCTCTGTCGGGCTTTTTTATTGTCTGGTGACCGGCGCAGGCGTCGGCCGGCCCTTTCGATGCGGCCGCGCACAAGGCCGCTGCGCTCACTCCGGCAGGCGGATGTGCTGCGCCAGGCCCTCGGCCTGGGCGTTGGGGCGCCACGGAATGCGCCCCCAGCACGGCATCGCCAGGCGCTGGCCGAGCATGCGGATGTTGTCCTCGATGCGCACCATCTGCGGGTCGATCTCGTTGGCGATCCAGCCGATGCAGCGCAGGCCATCGGCGGCGATGGCCGCGGCGGTCAGGCGCGCATGGTTGATGCAGCCCAGCCGCACGCCCACCACCAGCACCACCGGCAGCTGCAATGCGCGCACCAGATCGGCCTGATCCAGCTGCGCACTCAGCGGCGCCGCCCAACCGCCGACCCCTTCCACCACCACCACCTCGGCCTGCGCGCGCAGCTGCGCAAAGGACTGCTGAAGCGGCACCAGCGATAGGGTCACGCCGACATCGGCGGCAGCCAGTTCCGGAGCCAGCGCCGCAGGCAACGCATATGGATTGAGGGTGGCGTAGTCCGGCTGCGGCTGGCTGGCGGCTTGCAGCGCCAGCGCGTCTTCGTTGTGCCAACCCTGCGGGGTGGCGACGCAGCCACTGGCCACCGGCTTCATGCCCACTGCGGTGTGGCCGCGTGCGCGCACCGCATGCAACAAGGCCGTGCTGGCAACGGTCTTGCCGATGCCGGTATCGGTGCCAGTGACGTAGAAGGCGGGAAACTGCATGCACCTGTTCCTGCGGCCGCGCCGCCATTGCCGGTGAGGCCGCGCAGCATACCGTGCGGGCGTTGGCTGCACGCGCTTGCGTAGCATCTGCCATGCCTTCTGAAACGAACCAATGCATCGCGGGCCGCTTGGCTGGGCGGCACATGCGGCACGCAGCCCGGGATGGTGGTGTGCGCGGCGCGCCCCTTGGAGTCCTGCCGGCCCTGCAGCCCGCACACCTGCTCCGTGGCGTCGCAACGACGCTGCGGATGGCCGCTGCTAGACTTTGCGCATGTTCGCCACCTCTTCGCTGACCGGCAGCAAGCCGGAACAATATGCCCAGCTCACCGCCCAGGCCCAGGCTCTGGTGCACGGCGAGCCGGACCGGATCGCCAATGCCGCCAACCTGGCCGCGCTGATCTTCAATTCATTGCCGTCGCTCAACTGGGCGGGATTCTATTTCTACGACGGCCGCGAGCTGGTGGTCGGGCCCTTCCAGGGGCTGCCCGCCTGCGTGCGCATCCCGTTGGACAAGGGTGTGTGCGGTGCCGCCGCCAGTACCCGGCAGACCCAGCGCATCGCCGATGTGGACGCGTTTCCCGGGCATATCGCCTGTGATTCGGCGTCGCGCTCGGAGCTGGTGATTCCGCTGGTACAAGGCGATACGCTGATCGGCGTGCTCGACCTGGACAGCCCGGAACTGGACCGCTTCGACGCGGACGACCAGCGCGGACTGGAAGCCATCGCGCAGGTTTTCGTCGGCGCGTTGACGTGACCACCGAACGGCTGCGCAACATCGGCCCCAAGAGCGCGGCCTGGCTACGCCAGGTGGGCCTGCGCACCCAGCAGGACCTGCAGGCCGTGGGCGCGGTTGGCGCGTTTGTAAAAGTGCGTCGTGCCGGATTCAAGCCCAGCCTCAATCTGCTGTATTCGCTGGAAGGTGCGCTTGCCGATTGCCATTGGCAGGAAGTGCCGGAAGCGCGCCGGCATGCCTTGCTGGCCGAATACGAAGCCGCCAGCGCACTGCTGCCGGCCGCACGTGGCCGCCCGGTCGGTGGCCCGGTGGAAACCGTGCATTACGCGCGCGCCGACAGCGATGCGTTGGCAGACGATGCCACCGACGTGGCCGGCGACGACGCGCAACCCGCCACGCACGACGAGTAACGCGGCCGCACGCAGCGCATAAGCCTGTGTGACCGGCCACTAGCGCCCCGCTGCGGCCTACAAGGTCGGCGCGAGCGAGGCGCTTAACGTCTGCCCGTGGCTCAGTCCTCGAAGCGCCGCTATGAGGCTGGGACTGAGGGTGTTGCCGAAACCGTCGGCACTGGTCCAGCCGCACGCCGGGCGTGGGCCTCAACCCTCGCGCGCGGACACTCTCGCGATCCGCGCATCTACACATCTGCGATTCATTGCAAACTGCGTCAGTGCGCTGCATGGGTCATGCACCTCGGCAAAGGACGCATCCATTACCGCTGATTTGCCGCGTTACCCATCACTCACCAACGCGCGTGCTCAGTGCAGCATGAGCAGCGCGCGCATGTCGTCGATCACCGCAAGCGCGCCGGCGTGCTCCACATCGAAGCCACGCAGATAGCCATACCGCACCATCACCAACGGCATGCCGGCGGCCTGCGCAGCGGCGGCATCGGTGGCCGAGTCGCCCACCATCAGGCACTGCGCGGGCGCGTGCTGGAACTGCTGCGCCAGATGCAGCAAGGGCGCTGCACTAGGCTTGCGTTGCGGCAACGAATCGCCGCCGAGCACCGTCGCAAACTGCGCCGCAATGCCCAGGTGTTCGAGCAAGGGCTGGATGAAACGCGCCGGCTTGTTGGTGCATAACGCCAGCGCGGCGCCTGCGCTGCGCAACGCAGGCAAGGCCTCGGCAACGCCTGGATACAAGCGCGGATGATGCAGCAGGCTGGCTTCGTAGTGGCGCATCATCACCGGCATTTCGGTGTCCACATCGCGGTCGCTGCCTGCTTCGCGCAACGCGGTGGCCAGCAGTGTGTGCACGCCCTCGCCGATCCAGCTGCGCACGGTGGCTTCGGGAAACTGCTGCAGGCCGAGTTCCTGCAATGTGCCATTGAGGGCCTCGGCAATATCCGATGCGCTGTCCACCAGCGTGCCATCCAGGTCGAAGATCACGAGCGGATACGGAAACATCGCGTCGCCTTTGCGTGGGGGTGCGCGCAGTGTACGAAGCGGCTGATTCAGGACGTGTCAGTGCACTGCTGCAATCAACGCGATGCGTGCGGGTGCGTCCGCGGCATCGGTCGTTGCCGCAGGCCGCGTAAGCGCGTTACTGCTGCGGCACCTCGCCGAACAATTCGCCCTGCACCGCGGCCTGCAGCTCGGGGTCGGCAAAACCGCTCAGGCCCACGCCGACCAGGCGGTAACGTGTCTCCGGCGGCAACTCCACGCGCCGAGTCAGCCCCAGCGCGATATCGACCAGCCCCTGCAACGACGCCGGCGGCTGCTCAGGCGTATACGAGCGGGTGAGGATGCGAAAGTTGGAGGTCTTCAGCTTGAGCACCACCGTGCGGCCGATCCGCTCGGTGCGCCGCGTCGCATGCCAGGTTTTCTCGGCCAGGCGCTGGATGTGCGGGTCCAGCGCATCCAGTGCCAGATCTTCACTGAAGGTGTCCTCGGACGACACCGATTGCACTTCCTGGTCCGGCTCCACCGGCCGCTCATCGATGCCGCGCGCACGCCGGTACAGGCTTTGCCCGAAACTGCCGAAATGCGCCTGCAGTTCTTCCAGTGGCCGCAAGCGCAAATCACTCACGGTGACGATGCCCAACGCCGCCAGCTTGCCGTCCATGACCTTGCCCACCCCGGGAATGCGGTTGACCGGCAGCGGCAGCAGGAAGGCATCCACGCGACTGGGCGCGATCACGAACTGGCCATCGGGCTTGCGCCAGTCCGAGGCGATCTTGGCCAGGAACTTGTTGGGCGCAATGCCTGCCGACGCGGTGAGCTGGGTTTCTTCGCGGATCTGGGTCCGGATGAGCTGCGCGATTTCCGTGGCCAACTGCATGCCGGTCTTGGCTTCGGTGACGTCCAGATACGCTTCGTCCAGCGACAGCGGCTCGACCAGGTCGGTGTGCCGGTGAAAAATCTCGCGCACCTGCCGCGACACCGCCTTGTAGCGTGCGAAATCCGGCGGCACGAAGACCGCATCCGGGCACAAGCGCTCGGCGCGCACGGCTGGCATCGCCGAGCGGATGCCGAAGGTGCGTGCTTCATACGAGGCAGCGCACACCACCGAGCGCGCGCCGCGCCAGGCCACCACCACCGGCTTGCCGCGCAGCGACGGATCATCACGTTGTTCCACGGACGCGTAGAACGCATCCATGTCCACGTGAACGATCTTGCGCATCAAGCCAGATTCCCCAGCACAGTCTTGCTGCGCATGATAAATCAGCCGCGTCTCATGCCTTGCGCCAGTCGTTGGCCTGCAGTTGCTGCAGTGCGCAACTGCTTGAAAACACTACGCATGCGTACGGATAAAACGTTTGATTGAACCGTACGGGCTCATGCACGCTTGCCGCCCTCGCCTTTTGCTCTTGCAGGAAACCGTTCGTGATGACTCGTCAAAATGCGTACTCGCGTGACCAATTGCTGGCCAGCGCGCGCGGGGAATTGTTCGGCCCCAACAGCGGCCGTCTGCCGAACGACCCGATGCTGATGTTCGACCGCATCACCGAGATCAACGACAACGGCGGCAGCCACGGCAAGGGCCTGATCCGCGCCGAGCTCGATATCCGTCCGGACCTGTGGTTCTTCAATTGCCACTTCATCGGCGACCCGGTGATGCCTGGCTGCCTCGGCCTGGATGCGATGTGGCAACTGACCGGCTTCTTTCTCACCTGGATCGGTGCGCCGGGCCGCGGCCGCGCGCTGGGCTGTGGCGAGGTGAAATTCACCGGCCAGGTGCTGCCCACCGCAACGCTGGTGACCTACGAAATCGAGATCAGCCGGGTCATCAACCGCAAGCTGGTGATGGCACAGAGCGATGCGCGCATGTTGGTGGATGGGCGCGAAATCTACGCCGCCAAGGATCTGCGCGTGGGCATGTTCACTTCGACGGAGAATTTCTGATGCGCCGTGTCGTCGTCACCGGAATGGGCATCAATTCGTGCCTGGGCAATGACCTGGACACGGTCTCCAGCGCGCTGCGCGAAAGCCGCTCGGGCATCACCGCATTACCTGACCATGCCGAAGCCGGTCTGCGCAGCCAGGTGGGCGGCGCAGTGGACATCGACCTGGACGGGTTGATCGACCGCAAGCTCAAGCGCTTCATGGGCGATGCCTCGGCCTACGCCTACCTGGCGATGCGCGATGCCATTGCCGATGCCGGCCTGTCGCCCGAGCAGGTCAGCGACCTGCGCACCGGCGTGATTGCCGGCTCCGGCGGCGGCTCCAGCCAGTGGCAGGTGGAAACAGCCGATCTGCTGCGCGCACGCGGCGTGCGCAAGGTAGGCCCGTACATGGTGCCGCGCACGATGTGCTCGGCGGTCTCGGCCTCGCTGGCCACCGCCTTCAAGATCCGCGGCCTGAGCTATTCGTTGTCTGCCGCCTGCGCGACCTCGGCGCATTGCATCGGCGCGGCCGCGGATCTGATCCGGCATGGTGCGCAGGATGTGATGTTTGCCGGCGGCGGCGAAGAACTGCACTGGACCATGAGCGTGATGTTCGATGCGATGGGCGCGTTGTCCACCGGCTTCAACGATCGCCCGGCGGTGGCCTCGCGTCCCTACGATGCGCAACGCGATGGGTTCGTCATCGGCAGCGGTGGCGGCATGCTGGTGCTGGAAGACTACGACCACGCCATCGCGCGCGGCGCCCGCATCCATGCCGAACTGCTGGGCTACGGCGTGACCTCCGATGGCGCGGACATGGTCGCGCCCAGCGGCGAGGGCGCGGTGCGTTGCATGCACATGGCGATGCAGGGGCTGGATCGCCCCATCGATTATCTCAACACGCACGGCACCTCCACCCCGCTGGGCGATGTCACCGAGCTGGGCGCGGTGCGCGAGGTGTTCGGCGACAACGTGCCACCACTGTCGTCGACCAAGGCGTTGTCCGGTCATTCGCTGGGTGCGGCAAGCGTGCACGAGGCGATCTACAGCCTGCTGATGCTGCGCGATGGCTTCATGGCCGGCTCGGCGCATATCGACGAACTCGATCCGCGTGCGGAAGGCTTCCCGATCCTGCGCGCTACACGCGAGGCGACGTTGAACATAGTGATGTCCAACAGCTTCGGTTTCGGCGGCACCAACGGCGCGCTGGTGTTCGGCCGGGTGTAATGGCTCGCGGCCACCGCCGCGATCATGCTGCGGTGGCCTGAATGCGGTGATGAGGAAGACGGTGGCGCGCCAATGACGCAGTGGCGGGCATGGCCCTGCCTGCAATTGGCCGATGCCGTGGGCCAGGCGCCGCAAACGCAGGCGTGCGTAATTGGGCGCTCCCACGCGCCGACCGCACACATCGGGAAGAGGCACGCCAGACCTCCTTCGACGAGCGAGCGGCTAGCGCTCGTTCTGGTCGCGACGATTGCGTTCCCGAACCGCTTGATCCTAGTCGATGCTCGACTGCGAGATACAACGCTGCAGGCCACCATCCTGGCTGGGCGAGCTTTCACATCGGCTCCTGACCGATTGGTCGTAGTCGCTGCGTGCTTGGGAAACACAACTCTGCACGGCACTGTCCTGGCTTCCCGAGCGCTCGCACCTTTTTATCTGGTCGTCCCGTCTGTCGGCATTTATCCGATTCAGCGCGGCGCGATCGATTTCGGCCCTGTCCCGCTGGACGCGCTCGTTCTCTGAACGCGTGTATTCCTTGAGGCGCTTGGCGATGGTGGGCGGGCCAACCTGCGGATTGTTACTGGGCGCCATCATGTCCAGGCTCGGGAAATCGCCGGGCGCATGGTCGCGCCAGAGCGCCCGTTCGCTTTCGACGGTCCATTCTCGGCCTTGATAATGCGCGTCCCAATACGCATCAAGCGCGAACGTGACCTTCGGTACCGCCTTTGCCACGGGGCCCCGACCGGACACGATTGCCTGCGCCGGCATCCAGCCGCGCGCATCGGGTCCGCGCACGTCGCACCACCTGCCATTCTGCAGGCAGCCATACACAGTGACCGGGTTGCCGGCATGGGCCTCACCCACCAGTCGGTATTCATCGCCCGGGCCGGCGCGCAAACGGACCAGCTTCTCGACATGTCCTGCGTGCTGCGCCACCACCGGTGTGGCGACCGCGATCAGCACCATCAAGCTCCATGACAAAGGTGGCCGCATTGCACTCTCCTTGATGTGCCCAACCACGAAGCAATCGATCACTTTGGAACGTCCAACACAACCTAGCGCGCAGTCGTCAGACGGGTGTGAACGGCGCGCTCAGAACCGAAGCGTGCGCGTGGTAAATGCCGCACCGAGCATTGGCTGCGCCCGCCAGCGTGCGCAGCCGCTTTGTCGGCTGCTGTTAGTGACCACACGACTGCGCTTATCGCCCAGACCGCCACATTGCGGTGCGAACGCAGCGCCGACCGACAACGGCAGCAGGTTTAGCCCGCCATGCCGTTGTGCCGCAGCAGCGCGTCGATCTTGGGTGCGCGTCCACGGAACGCGCGGAAGTTATCCGCTGCGCTGCGGCTGCCACCACGCGCCAGCACTTCATGCCGGAACCGCGCGCCGGTGTCGGCCACCTGCTCGGGCGCTTCTTCGAACGCCGCGTAGGCATCGGCGCTGAGCACCTCGGCCCACTTGTAGCTGTAATACCCGGCCGCGTAGCCGCCCGCGAAAATGTGGCTGAACTGATGCGGGAAGCGATTCCACGTCGGCGGGCGATTCACCGCCACTTCGTCGCGCACGCGCTCGATCAACTCCAGCACACTGTCCTGGGCCGGATCGAAACTGCTGTGCAATTGCATGTCGAACAACGCGAATTCCAGCTGACGCACGGTGAACATGCCGCTCTGGAAATTGCGCGCGGCCAGCAGCCGGTCGAACAGATTGCGCGGCAGCGGCTCGCCGGTTTGCACGTGCGCGGTCATCGCCTGCACACGCTTCCATTCCCAGCAGAAGTTCTCCATGAACTGGCTGGGCAGCTCCACCGCATCCCATTCCACGCCATTGATGCCGGCCACGCCGAGCTCGCCGATACGGGTGAGCAACTGATGTAGGCCGTGGCCCATTTCATGGAACAGCGTGGTGACTTCGCCATGCCGGAACGTGGCCGGCGCATCGCCGCTGCCACGGCCGAAATTGCACACCAGATACACCAGCGGCGTCTGCACACCCTGACTGGTCTCGCGGCGATTGCGGCAGTCGTCCATCCATGCACCACCGCGCTTGCCCTCGCGCGCGTACAGATCCAGATAGAACTGCCCCACCAGTGCGCCCTGTGCATCTTCCAGCCGATAGAAGCGCACGTCCGGGTGCCAGACCGGCGCGCTATCGGGTTTGACAGTCAGGCCGTACAGGCTATGGATCACATCGAACAGGCCAGCCAGCACCTTGGGCTCGGTGAAGTACTGCTTCACTTCCTGCTCGGAGAAGCTGTAGCGCGCCTGCTTGAGCTTTTCGCCGGCATACGCCAGGTCCCAGGCTTCCAGCTGTTCCAGGCCGAGTTCGTCGCGCGCAAAGGCTTCCAGCTCGGCACGATCCTGTTGTGCATACGGCTTGGCGCGCACGGCCAGATCGCGCAGAAATCCCATCACCTCGTCCGGGCTTTGCGCCATCTTGGTGGCGATGGAATAGTCGGCGTAGCTGGCAAAGCCCAGCAGCTGTGCCAGCTCGGCGCGCAGGGCCAGGATGCGCTGGATGGTGGCGCTGTTGTCCAGCGCGGCATCGCCGAATTCGGAGGCGCGCTCGGCATTGGCGCGGTACAACAGCGCGCGCAGTTCGCGGCTGTCGGCATCGCTCTGCACCGGCAGGTAGCACGGCATCTGCAAGGTGAACTTCCAGCCGGCAACTCCGTCCTTTTCCGCCGCCGCGCGCGCGGCGGCAACCACTTCGGACGGCAGGCCCGACAACTGGGTCTCGTCCTGCGTCACGTGTGCCCACGCGTCGGTGGCGTCGAGCACGTTCTGCGAAAACCTGGCGGCCAGGCCGGACAGCTCTTCCTGGATCTGTGCAAAGCGCGCCTTGGAGGCGTCATCCAGTTCGGCGCCACCCAGGCGGAAATCGCGCAGCGCGTTGTCGAGTACCTTGCGCCGGGCCTCGTCGTAGTGCGCAGCTTCCGGGGAGGCGGCCAGCGCCTTGTATTGCGCGTACAGGGCCAGGTTCTGCGCCAGTGCACTGCCGAAGCGGCTGACCTTGGGCAGATTGCTGTTGTAGGCCTCGCGCAGCTCGGCGGTATTCATCACCGCCTGCAGGTGGCCAACCTGGCCCCAGGCGCGCCACAGGCGCTCGGTGGCGTCATCCAGCGGCACCACGAAGCTGTCCCAGCTGACCGGGCTGACCTGTTCGGCCGCCTTCACCGCTGCCTCGGCATCGGCCAGCAGCTGATCGATCGCCGGGCCCACATGGTCGGGGCGGATCGCATCGAAGGACGGCAGTCCGGAAAAGTCGAGCAGCGGGTTAGTCATGGGAGCTCCGGCAATTGGGTGAATCAGGGGGCATCGGAGGGCGCACAGGACCGCGCGTGGCCTCGTCAGGATGCGGCTGTTGGGTCGGTCACTATGTGTGCGTGAAGCACCGCCGATCCCGACACCGAGCGGCGCACGCCTGGTGGCGCGCAGCGCGTGCGAGAGCCGCACCTAGCAGATGGCGATCATTCCAGCGCAGCACAAGGCAGGGCGGGCAATGCGGCGCCGGCCACGGCCGCGGCAATGGCCGCGTCGCTGGCGTCCACGTCGATCTCGCGCGCCACATACCAGACCGGGTCGTAATAGCTGTGCGCATAGCGCTCGCCGGCATCGCACAGGATGGTGACGATGGAGCCCTGCCGGCCCTCGTCACGCATGCGCTGGGCCGCCTGCAGCACGCCGACGAAGTTGGTGCCGGTGGAGCCGCCGACGCGCTTGCCCAGCGTGGCGCTTACATGCCGCATGGCCGCCAGGCTCAGGGCGTCGGGCACCTTGATCATCACATCCACGCAGCTGGCGATGAAGCTGGACTCCACCCGCGGGCGGCCGATGCCTTCGATGCGCGAGCCGCCGGTGATGGCCAGTTCCTTGGGGCACTGCCCGGCCACGGCGCGGCAATAGCCGTCGAAGAACACCGACACTTCCGGGTCCGCGCACAGAATGCGGGTGTCGTGGCGCCGGTAGCGCACATAGCGGCCCAGCGTGGCGCTGGTGCCGCCGGTGCCGGGGCTGCAGACAATCCACTCCGGAATGGGATGCGGTTCTTCGGAAAGCTGCTTGAAGATCGACTCGGCGATGTTGTTGTTGGCGCGCCAGTCGGTAGCGCGCTCGGCGTAGGTGAACTGGTCCATGAAGTGCCCGCCGGTCTCGCGCGCCAGCTGGTGCGAGGCGCTGTCCAGGTCGCAGGCACGTTCGACCAGATGGCAGCGCCCGCCCTGGAATGCGATGGCGGCGATCTTCTCCGGCGAGGTCGAGGCCGGCATCACCGCGATGAAGGGCACCCCCAGCAGGCGCGCGAAATAAGCCTCGGACACTGCGGTGGAGCCGCTGGAGGCCTCGATCACCGGCCGGCCTTCGCGCAACCAGCCGTTGGCCAGCGCGTAAAGGAACAGCGAGCGCGCCAGCCGGTGCTTGAGGCTGCCGGTGGGGTGGCTGGACTCGTCCTTGAAGTACAGGTCGATGCCCGGATACCCCGGCAGGTCCATCGGAATCAGGTGGGTATCGGCCGAGCGGTTGAAATCGGCTTCGATCTTCTGGATGGCGGCGGCCACCCACTGGCGCTGCGACATGGCAAGGCTGTGCTGCGAGAGAAGCGTTGATTCTACCGCCGCCGCGCATGTGCCATGGGCGGCGGGTCATCCGGGCGGCCACGGCGCCGATGGTATGCTCGACGCACCTGCCCGCTCGCTCGATTTACCCGTGCCGCATTGCCTGCTTCGCCTGCTGCTGTGCCTGTGCCTGGTTGCCAATACGGCCACCGGCGCGTGGGCGTCGGTGGGCATGGCGATGCCGGCCATGGGCTCGGCCGCGATGGGGCCGGCGGCGATGGCCGCGACAGCGCGTGGCATGCACGCGGCCGCGCCGGACGCACTGCCGTGTCATGAAGACATGGCCTCGCCCGCTGCGATGCCGCAGCCTGACCCGGATCACGCGGCGCATGCGGGCAAAGGCGACTGCTGCAAATTGGGCAGCTGCGACTGCCTGCAGCACTGCAGCCTGGCCCTGCTGACACTGCCGGCGGTGCCTGCGGCGCTGGCCGGCCGCCCCGCAATGCCGGGCGCCTTGGCCGAGGGGCGCGCCAACCCGGTGCCCGAGCAACCGGTCCGACCTCCCATCGCCTGAGCCTCGACGGCAGCAGCCGTCGTCGCCCCTGCGCGCGTGCGCAGGGCCCATTGCGATGCGCGTGGCCTGCACCCTGTGGGCCGCGCCTGGAGGCTTCATGTCATTCGATCCCTTGTCCAACGGCGGGCTGGCCCGCCGCCGCTTCGTGCACGGCCTGGCGCTGGGCGGCGTTGCCGCGGCCACCGGCCTGTGGCGCAGCGAGGCACGCGCCACCCCTACTTACGCCACGCCCGCCGTCCTGCGTGGCAGCGCCGCGGCGCTGCAGATCGGCCGCATGCCGGTCAACCTCACCGGCCGCGCGCGCAGCGCCATCACCGTCAACCAGTCGCTGCCGGCCCCCACGCTGCGCTGGCGCGAGGGCGACATGGTGAGCGTGCGCGTACGCAACGCGCTGGCCGACCAGCCTACGTCGGTGCATTGGCACGGCCTGTTGCTGCCGGCCAATATGGATGGCGTGCCGGGCATGAGCTTTGACGGCATCGCGCCGGGCCAGGAGTATCACTACCGCTTCGCGCTGCGCCAGTCCGGCACCTACTGGTATCACAGCCATTCGATGTTCCAGGAGCAGGCCGGGCTGTACGGGGCGATCGTGATCGACCCGCTGGCACCGCCGCCCTATCGGTTTGATCGCGAGCACGTGGTGCTGCTGTCGGACTGGACCGATCTGGACCCGGCCGCGCTGTTCCGCCGGCTCAAGCAGATGCCCAGCCACGACAACTACGCCCAGCGCACCGTGGGCGACTTCGTGCGTGATGCGCGCGAAGACGGGCTGCGCGCCACGTTGGCCGACCGCGGCATATGGGGGCGCATGCGCATGACCCCGACCGACCTGTCCGACGTCAACGCCAACACCTATACCTACCTGCTCAACGGCGTGGCGCCGGCCGGTAACTGGACCGGACTATTCAAGCCTGGCGAAAAGGTGCTGCTGCGTTTCATCAATGGTTCGTCGATGACGTATTTCGATCTCCGCATCCCCGGGCTGCGCATGACCGTGGTCGCCGCCGACGGCCAATATGTGCATCCGGTCAGCGTGGACGAGTTGCGCATTGCCGCTGCCGAAACCTTCGATGTCCTCGTCGAACCCATCGGCCAGGATGCCTTTACGCTGTTCGCGCAGGACATGGGCCGCACTGGCTTCGCATGCGGCACGCTGGCGGTGCGCCACGGCTTGCAGGCGCCGGTTCCGGCACAGGATCCGCGCGCCATCCTCACCATGCAGGACATGGGGCACGGCGATGGGATGGCGCATGGCGCAATGCATGACATGCCGGCACAGCACGGCGCATCGCCGGCGGATGTACATGCGGGCCACACCGTGCAGCACGATCCATCTGCGCACGCCATGCAACCGCACGGCCACGCCAGCGCGCCCTCGCGCGCGCCACACCACCCCGCCAGCGAAGACCACAACCCGCTGATCGACATGCGCAGCAATGCCAGTGCATCGCGGCTGGACGACCCTGGCGTTGGCCTGCGCAACAACGGCCGCCGCGTGCTCTGTTACGGCGATCTACACAGCCTGTTCGACGACCCGGACGGCCGCGCACCGGGCCGCGAAATCGAGTTACACCTGACCGGCCACATGGAAAAGTTCGCCTGGTCCTTCGACGGCGTCGCCTTCGCCTCGGCCGAGCCTTTGCGGCTGCAGTACGGCGAGCGGCTGCGTATCGTGCTGGTCAACGACACCATGATGCAGCACCCCATCCACCTGCACGGCATGTGGAGCGATCTGGAAGATGCCGATGGCAACTTCCAGGTGCGCAAGCACACCATCGACATGCCGCCCGGCACACGCCGCAGCTACCGCGTACGCGCCGATGCGCTGGGCCGCTGGGCCTACCACTGCCATCTGCTCTACCACATGGAAGCGGGCATGATGCGCGAAGTGCGGGTGGAGGCATGAACGCCATGCAGACCCGTCATTTGTTATTGGTCGCCGTCATCGCCAGCGCGACCGCAACTGCGCAAGACCATGCGCATCACCAGATGCATGCTGCGACAGCGGTGCAGGTGGACAGTGCGCAGGCGGTGGAGATGCCTGCGCCCACGCGTGTGGATGATGTGGATGAAGCTGCGGTGGGAGCTGCTGCATCCGCGCCCACTTCAGTCTCTGGTGCTGCTTCGGCGTCTGCTTCGACGTCGGCATCAGCGTCTTCTCTGCAGGCGGCCACGCAGGCCGCGCCACCAGTGGAAATGGATCACGCGCACATGCAGCACACAGAGCAGGCCGCGCATGTGCACGACATGCAGCATTCCGATGACGCGGCGGCAGTGCATGCACACGCCGCAGCGCCTGCAACCGATGCCGCTTCGACAGTGGACTCGGCACATCAAACGCAACCGCACGTGCACGGTGCCGGCGGCACACAGCCACACGCCACGCCAGCTACGCAGACGCAGACAATGGACAACGCCGGCAGGCAGCACCACGCCATGCACGACATGCCGCACGCCGATCCAGCCGACTCGGCACACACAATGCAAGAGCACGCCCACAGTGCCGGCGGCACGCCGCCACACGCCGCGCCAGCGACGCAGGCGATGGACCACGCCAGCGTGCAGCATCACGACATGCACGACATGTTGCACGCTGATCCAGCATCCACTGCACAGCAAGCAGCACATCAACACACCGCGCCGGCCGTAACTACCTCGCCACGCGAGCCGATCCCTACTCCCACCGCAGACGACATTGCCGTGGCGTTCGCACCACTGCGCAGTCATGCCATGCATGGAGCAGGCATCAATCACTACGTGTTGCTCGACCGACTGGAAGCCTCCGACAACCACAACGGCAGCGGCCAGGACTGGGAAGCGCGCGCCTGGCTCGGCGGTGACATCGACCGGCTGTGGTTGCGCAGCGAAGGCGAGCGCCGGCGCGGCCAGACCCACGACGCTTCGTTGGAAGCCTTCTACGGCCATGCCATCTCGCCGTGGTGGGATGTCCTGCTGGGCGCGCGCCAGGATCTCGCGCCCGGCCAGCGGCAGAGCTGGGCCGCCATCGGTGTGCAGGGGCTGGCCCCGTACAAGTTCGAAACCGAAGCCACGCTCTATCTGGGCAGCGGCGGCCGCGCGGCGTTTCGGCTGGAAGCCGAGTACGACGTGCTGCTCACCAATCGCTTGATCCTGCAGCCGCGCGTGGAAGCCGACGTCGCACTTACCGACGATGACCGGCGCGGCATCGGCAGCGGGCTGGAAGAGGTCGAAGCGGGCCTGCGGCTGCGCTACGAGATCACCCGCAAATTCGCGCCGTATATCGGCTGGGTGCACAGCCGCCGTTTCGGCGATAGCGCACAACGTGCCGACGGTGATGACACTCCCGCCCGGGAATCGCACTTCGTCGCCGGCGTGCGGGTGTGGTTCTAGCCGGCGCTGCGGAGGGGCCGGCATGTCTGGCCCCCAAAACATTGGCAGGGCAGTCATGGGCGGCCGCTTCAGTCGGTCGCCCTTGTGCCCAGCCTCTGCTTTGGCTTTGGCTTTGGCTTTGGCTTTGGCTTTGGCTTTGGCTTTGGCTTTGGCTTGGGCTTTGGCTCTGGCCTTTGCCCTGCGCTCGCTGTGGTTTTGGCGGTGGCGGTGCCCGTAGGTATGAGTGTGGGTGTGTAGCTTCGACTTCGGATCCGGCTTTGGGCCGCACGTGACTGTGGCATAGGCCGCTACCTGCCGATGCCCTTAGCTTCTGCCGAAAATCCAGCGCGCTGCTGGCAATGAAAACAGACATCCCCGCCACTGCCTGCCCGGTACCATGCCAGTCACTGCAGCACCGCTGCCCTCCCCCCATCCTTCTCAGGAGAGCCCCATGCCCTTGACCGACCTGCAACACGTCCCCGGCGCCACGGCCGCACCAGCGGACACCCAGGGATTCGTGTTCAACCACACCATGCTGCGCGTCAAGGACGCCCCGCGTTCGCTGGACTTCTACACCCGCGTACTCGGCTTCCGCCTGCTCGATGCCCGCGACTTCCCCGAAGCAAAATTCAGCCTGTATTTCCTCGCGCTGCTGGCCGAAGGCACGGCAGTGCCCGACGATGACGCCGCACGCCGTCTGTGGATGGCCGGCATCCCCGGCGTGCTCGAGCTCACCCACAACCACGGCACCGAAACCCAGGACGGTGCGGTCTACCACGACGGCAACAGCGACCCACGCGGCTTCGGCCACATCTGCATCTCGGTGCCGGATATCCACGCCGCCTGCGCACGCTTCGACAGCCTCGGCGTGCCGTATCAAAAACGCCTGGAAGACGGCCGCATGAAGCACCTGGCCTTCATCAAGGACCCGGACGGCTATTGGGTGGAGATCATCTCGAACACGCCGCTGGCGTAAGCGCGCAGGCGTTTTGCCGGCGGTTGTCCTGTCGCTGGCAGTGATCGGTTGCAGACATGCCACACCGCACGGTTGCAGACGTTGAAACAAGGGGCAGGAAAAGCCCTGTCCAGCCGCCGCGCCGGGCATGGTTCGGTGGCTGGACAGGCAGCCGGGCTGGAGTAGACTTTCCGCGCCCTCCGCAATGGATGCACCCCAATGCTCGTCAGGAAGATCCCGCTGATCCTCGCGCTAGCAACGATCGCCGCATGCAAGCCGGCGCCACCGGATGCCGCGGCTTCAAAGGCGACTCCCCCCGCAGCCAGTACCGCCACAAAGCCTTCAGATAAGGATGCTTCTCCCATGCAGGACGCAACCCAGGGATCCACCCAGCAACTACAGCCGCCCCGTCCGGACAGCGTGCTGTACTTCATCAGCAACGTGGATGGCGACGGCGCCCTTTCCTACGAGGTGGCCAACGGCAGCTGGATTAATTACTGGTACGGCTTTCAGTTCGAACTTGGCGGTACACGTTATTACACCGGCTTCGCATGGGAAACGCCCGAGCTCTTCGGTGCAGAGCGCGAGAACCACTATCCCGCGCCGGGCACCAAGGTGACCTTGGCACACGCCACCTTCGTCACCAGCGAACCGGGTAGCAAGTCGCCATGGAAGCTTCTTGGCGCAGAGCCCTATATCGGCGAATTCGGTGGAATGGAACAGGGCAACACCGTCGACACGACACGTAAGCCACAGACACTTGTCACCGACGACGGCCGACTAGTCCTGACCGTGCCGACGTGGAGCCTGCAGTCGGGCGTACGGATCCTTTCCTACGAGGCACTCGTGTTCAACCCGAAGGAAACCGATGACGTCAACGACAAGCATTGGACGTATATCGGCAATATCCCGGCCGGGGAGGACAACAGTGCAAATTGCGGCGAGGATGCGCCTGGGAAGATTCCTTGCGTCAAGAACAGCAGCACGCTTGCGTTTGTCCAGCAACAAGGCCTGCCAGCACTACGGGTAACTGTTTCGGCTGACCCGCCGACGAGCGGGGGTGACGAAACGGTTGAATACCGCTACGATGCGGCCCAGAAATCGTATTTGCCGGCCCCTTAATACAGAACCAAAGGAATTGGTTCGGGCGGCGTACCGCTGCAGCCACGTGGCTGCAGCACTCAATCAAGGACCTTGAGCGATGCCGACGAACTACTCACGAGCCCAAGTGCTCGACATCATCGAACGCGAAGCAACCGAGCGGAATATTCCGCTTGACGACTTCATGCGCTTTGCCCACGTAGAGACTGGCGGCAACTTCGACGAGTTGGCCAGTCGCGGAGCCGCTGGTGCGAAGGGGCTCTTTCAGTTCACTCCTCGGACCGCCGAGCAATACGGCATCGCTGGACGTGAGTTGGACGCAGTGGTCAATACAGATGCAGCAGCGCGGCTATATCTGGATAACCGGACGAGCCTGGTTGACCGGCATGAACGCGATGGCCGGCCTTACCTATCAGGCAAACCGGCGCCTGATGGCCTGGACATGTACATGGCCCATCAGCAAGGCGCTGCAGGTTACCGCTCTCTTCAGACTGCGATCGCCACAGGATCTTTCGGGCTTGAAAGCACTCGCGCCAACATCCTCAACAATGTCGGCGAAAAAGAACTGAAGTCTTTGACGGGCGTCGATGCGGCGACGTTCCAGCGCATGTCCGACAAGGACATGGCACAGACGTTCGTGCAGTACTGGGATACGAAGATGGACCGTATCCGCATCCCTGAAAAAGGTATTGAGCCCGTTTCGGCCACGCAGCAGGCGCCGTCGCAAGCTGCGCCATCGCAGCCCGCACCTGCACAGCCGGAGAAAGCTGCAGCGCAAGGCATCGCGCTCCATGCCGCCTATGACCTCACCAACAAATACGACCACGTCAAGTACGGCCTGGGAGCAAAGGATCCGGACAAAGGCAAGGTCGATTGTTCTGGCTGGGTGGTCGAGATGCAGAACGCGACCATGGGTGAAATCAACGAGGGCGCCGGCAAGGTCATCTTCACCAAAGACGAAAAGTTCAGCCCTGGTTTCGATAGTGCATCAGAACTGCTGCGCAAGGCCGAACAACGCTCTGGGGTCCTGATCCAAGGCAAAGACGTCACTGCCCATAACCTCAAAGACGGCATGATCATTGGCGAGGACAATGGCCCCCAGAGTTGGGACAAGGGGCGCTACAAGGGCATCGACCACATCACCATGGTGGTGCGCGACCCCAAGGATGGCGAACTCAAGATCAGCCAGTCGCGTGGTAGTGAAGGCGTCGAGCTCAGCTCGCTGGATACCTATCTCGAACGCAAGCACGCCAAGGGCGTCAAGCTCTATGCCAGCGACCCGCTATTCGAGGCGCGCGAGTTGCTGCAGGACCGCAGTCAGAGCAAGCAGCAGTCTCACGACGGCAACACGCATAAACCGGCGCATGCGCAAACGGCTGCAGAAACATCCGGCTTGCTGCGCGAGAGGGCGCATGGCGCTGAGGTTCTGAAGTTGCAACAGACCTTGCAGCAGTTGGGATACAAGGACGCAAAGGGCAATGAGCTCAACGCCGACGGCGCCTACGGCCAGCGAACAGGTGAGGCGGTCAAGGCGTTTCAGCGTGCACACGCACTGCAGGAAGATGGCGTCGTTGGCGGCGATACGCTCAAGGCGCTGAAGCAGGCCGAGAAAACGCCATTGCTGTCGGAAAAAACCAACCCCGATAATCCGTTGTACAACCAGGCCGTGAGCAAGCTGGAACAGTTGGGTCCGACCGCATTCACCGACCGTCGCGCATTGGAAAATGCGGCGGGCTCATTGGCGTTCGAAGCCAAGGTCAGCGGCCTGCAGCGCATCGACGCGGTGATGCAGAGCAAGGACGGCAGTGGACTGTTCGCGGTACAGGGTCAGCCAAGCGACCCGGCGCACCAGCGGATCTACACGGATAAGGCAGCCGCTGCAGAGCGCCCATTAGAACAAAGCAGCAACGCGGTTCGCCAGGAAGCACAATCCCTGCAAACTCTGCAGGTACAGGACCAGCAAGAACAACAGCGTACTCAGTCACGCGCGGGTGTTTAATAGCTCTGTTCTTGATTGTGCAAAACAGAATGGGCGTGGGCCGAATAGGCTTACGCCCATTTTGCTAAGAGCGGCTAACAAAACGTAGCGAGCAGTCGTCAGGTGGGTGCGGACGGCGCGGAGGAACCGGAGTGTACGTGGCTACATGAGGATTCCGAGCACCGGCCGCGCCCGCCTGACGGCTGCGCAGTCGTTTTGATAGCTGCTCTAAGTGGCGCAACTACAAAGCCCTGCGCTCTAGTCGGTGGTGTGGAAGCGCCTAGATGAACCGCGCGACCGCTCGCCGAGCCAGCCACGCCCTGTAGCCTGCCTATGGCGTGTTCTGCGGTGGATACGCACGATTCCGATTACTACGTTGGCTAGTTCGACGCCGCAACCGTCGCGGTGTCCGGAAACCATTGCGGCAGGCGTTCGGCGAACTTGGCCGCGCACTCGTCGGCGTAGGCTTGCGCGGTCTGTTTGACCAAGGCGTAGTTGTCGGCCTCCCACTCCTCCAATGAGGCGGTGCGTGGGGTCGGTTGGCAGCTCAGGTTCACCGGGCTGGCCTTGCGCTTGAGCAAGCCGCTGCGTTCGCCACCGATGCTCACGGCATAACGCAGTTCATAAGGCGACTTTTCGTCGCCCAGGCTCTGATAGACCAGCAGCCAATCGGACATCACGACCCGCAGCGGGAATGGTTCGACCGGAACGGCCGCCGGATGCCCGGTGAAATAACTCTTCAGATGCGTGTTGACGGCATCGCGCTGCAGAATATAGCCCGGGTTGCCGATGTCCTTGATCTTTTCGCCCTTGAGCTGATCCTTGCTGAAGGTTGACGCCGCAACGCCGCGCGCGAACAGGCTGGTGGCAATCTGTAAACCCACCAGTGCGCCGGTATGCCCACGCCGCACCACGCGCAACATTTCGTCGCCGTTGGGTTGGCCGTTGGAACCTACGCTCAGCTGCGCATGCAACGGCAGTTGCAGGGCCCAGTCTGCCGAGGGCGCCAAGGCCATCTCGGTATCGGACAGCGCGGCGCCAGCCGTCTGGCCTTCTGCCGCAGCCACCACCAACGTACCGGCGGTGGCCGCCGCGGCGTAGGCGGTTGCCTGCGAAAAATCGCCCGCCGCAAACGCGGGCACCACTGCGGTGGCATCTGCATTGCGCGCAGGCGTACAGAACGTGCCGGCGGCGCGCATCTGCGCTTCATGGAAGGTGATGCCGTTGATCTGATGCACGTCGGCCGACTGCCCATACTGCTCGACCAGCTTGGCGATCACCGCATCGGTGACCGGTTGCTGCGCACACACCTTGGCGGCGGCCAGACGCGACCAGGCGAACTGCAACGCCGGATCCCAACCCATGGCATCTTCGCCGGTGAACCCATGGTCGTAGTGATACGCGTAGATGGCCGGGTCGATCTCCTGCAGCGTCATCCCACCCTGACCGGCATAGCCTGGCGGAATGTCCTGCGCCACGGCGGTACCAGCAAGCGCACACAGCAGTGCGGCAATCAACACCTTCATGAGAGTCCTTTCCACGGGAATGAGGGCCGCACTGCGCGCCCCCACGCAGTGCGGCAAGACAGCACCGCACATCTGTGCGGCGGTCGATGGCACAGGATTGATCCGTTGAAGACAACGTGACGTCGCCCGGCGGATCAAGTCTGCAGGGATAGTGTGGGCCGGCGCGGGGCGTTTGGCAGTCAGGGCCGTCCCCACGCCGCTGTCGGGACGTCCCCTGGCGGGCGTGATGGATCAGGCGTGCAGAATGCCGTGTGCACCTTCCTGCCAGGCACGTGGCGACCGCAACGCGGCCAGTGTGCGTACCAGCTCGCGATAGCTGTCGGCCAGTTGCGCGAACAGACTGGCATCGCTGCAGCGCGTGTCGGCCACCTCCGCATAGGCGCCACGCCCCAGCTCGATGAAGTAGTCCACGTTCAAGCGCCGCCGCTGCGCCACGCCGGGAAACAGGCCGGCAATCAGCAGACAGCCGTCGCCGACATCGCGTAATGCGTCCGCACGCACGCTGCCCGATTGCGACTGCGCATGCAGCCAAGCCAGCGCCTGAGTGCGCGACACCAGGTGCGCATCACGCTGGAAGCGCAGCAAGACAAACACCAGATAGTGCTCGCGCCATTCGTCCAGCGGCTGTGCGATGCGCTGCCCTGCCTCACGTACCAGCGCCTGCCACAGTTCGGCCGGCGCGCCCTGCTTGAAAGACTCGTGCATGTGTCCTCCTGCGTGGTGTCACCCTCGCAAGGAGCTTATGCATAACCTGGGCCACTGCGCTGGCAATGCCTGTGGTCGAGCGCTAAGCAGTGAACAGAGAGTCGCTGCGCGCCTTGCTGCTCCAGGTGCAGACGCAGCAATATCCCCGCGCACCGGCAGCGTGGTTGACAGGCGAGAGCGCCGCTGTATCCCAGGCATGCACATGCGCGTGCATGTGTTGGCTTGCAGTACATGCGCGCGATCACCATACGTTCCAGGTCGACCGCATCGAAGTGCATCAACCGCATCACGGTGACCGCATCGCACCACTGCATGCGGCTGCGCCCTGCAGTGGGATGCCCGCTGTCCGCACCGAAGCACACACCAAGGCACACGCGCCGACAAAGAGTGACCTGGTTCCCGCAGCGAGACGTTGCCGCCAAGCGAGCCCGACTGTGTGATACCTGTTCGCATTCAAACGCGTGCGCATCGCTAGGATGGCCGCTGCCCGGCGACCCCCACGCCACTGGACATCATGGTTCTGCGCTTGCAGAAGCGATATGTGCGTACATGACGCTCTGCGCTTGCCGTCCTCTATCGTCGGCCGCCGAACTGCCGAAGCGAGATCACTGCGCACGGGTCTGAAGCGCTCCCGCACTTACCGGAACCACTGCGCTTCCCTATCAGGAATCCTCCAACATGGGTGTAAAAATAGCTGTATTTTCGGTCGTCCTGGCCTCGACGCTGTGTGTGCCTAGCAGCGATGGTCACGCTGCTGCGCAGTCTGGCAGCACACCGGCAGGTCAAATCAGAGCTGCCGCAATCACTCTTGCGTCTGCGGCGTATCCCGGTCAAGCAGAAGTGCCTGCCGGCACTGCGGTGACGTTCTGGGCATCGCAACCGGTCGATCGCAATGAGACGGTGGTGGTCAGCGGCGGCAACATTCGCCCTACCGCCACGGTGCGCCTCACCCGGCTCGAGGATGGTGCGGCAGGCAGTCCATTGGAGAAGGCAGACAGCGCCAATAACGGCTGGAGCAGCGTGACACCGACGCAAGCCACCGAACAATCGCTCAAGTTTCAGCTGCCCGATCGCACACGCGGTGTCTACGCGTATCAGATTGTCACCGGCAATGGCGCAGGAGCGACGACGCTGGTGAATGCACCGGATATCTGGTTTGTGCAAGGCAACGTTGGCGGCGGTGCATCGCCGCGCGGCAGGCTCACTGTGTTCGGTACCGCGTTGGGCAGGATGTCGGAATCGAGCCAGCCGGTCAGGCTTGCACTGGTCAGAAACGGCGCCGTGCAGCGGATACTGACCGCCGACGCATCGAATCCAAAAGAAGGCATGTACGCGCAAAGTTTTGCCATTCCCGCCGACATGCCTGAAGGCGACTATGAGCTGTATTTGCACAACGGCTCCGGTGGCCCAAGTGCATGGAGCCGCTATGAAAATTTCGGCGTTGGCGCAGATCGAACCGCCCCACGGCGCACCATCACAACGGTCAGCATTGCCTATCCGACCAACTGGCCGAACACGCAATGCAGGGTGATGCCGCCAGCCGGCAATGGAGCATCGGATGATGCCAGCTTTGCCACCGCATTCGCCTGTGCGGCCAACGGAGGTGTGGTATCCATTCCCGCCGGCAGATACACCTTGTCACAGCAATATGCGCAGGGATTCAATCAAAAGATCCCAAACCACGTGATCATCGCTGGCGCAGGCAAAGACGCCACCGTGCTGTCCTTCCCAACGGCCAATAACACCACGTTATTCAGGGGCAATGGCATCTTTTACACGCCGCCACGCCAACCCAAATGTGGTCAGCAGATCAACTGGGCCACGAACCTGTTTGGCGTACGTGACCTGGCCATCGAAGCACCGACGATGACCGAAGGTTACGGCATCGTGTTCGAGCATATGCCGCTGACGGACCTACGCTCGGTGCCATTCGTCCGCGATATCCGGCTCACACTCGGCAGGCAAGCCGATCGCACGGCCAACGGGCCACTGACGACCGGCATCCAGGCAAGTAATGTCTCCAACCTGCAGATCAGCGGAAACGACATCACGGCCAGCAAGCCGATCACCATGGATAAGCACGTGTACGGCGCCACCGTGCAAAACAACACCCTGCGATGGCACGAGCTGGCACTGACCTTCAATCACGATGTGCAGAACGCACTCATTACGCACAACCAGCACATCTCCGCCGGTGCGCCTTACCACAAGACGCCGTCCGAGCTCGGCTTCGCCGCGCCTGGTCGTGACGTGTACTACGCAGACAATGCCAGCCAGTATCCGCAGGATGCACAGCAAAGCTGGCAGCTGACGATGGACGAAGGCATTGGCAACTATCTTGGCAAGGTCGCAGCCAGTTCGGGGACAACACTGACGTTGGCCAGCAACCCAAAAGACGTCCCGTATCTATGCGATCCCGATGGCAACTCGGTGATGATCGTCTCAGGCAAGGGGGCTGGTCAGATGCGTTACCTGATGGGCAATGCATCGCCGCTGGGCAACCGCGTGAACCTGGACCGCGCATGGGACATCCCACCCGATCAGAGCTCCATCGTCACCATCGTGACCACGAACGGGCGGATGTTGTTCGTCAATAACGACCATGGTGGCGCCGGCCCGATCACCAACTTCTTCCCGTCCGCCGATGTCATCCACGCACACAACCGACTGCATCGCTTTGGTGCCAGCATCGTGCAACCCAGTGGGTTCTACACCGATGCCAGCTCACTGCTGACAGGCTGGCACTCGCAGATGCTCAATAATGAAGTCACTGCAGATGCGGTTGCCAATCCGTCCTCTATCGTTGGCCAGACGGCGACATTCAACCTGCAGGGAATGAACCTCATGATCAGCGAAGGCAATCGGGAAAATGCCTGGTACACCGATGCAGTCATCAGCACCGGCATCATTCGCAATAATCACTTCGCTGCCGGCGCGACCGGAAGCGTGGGCTTATGGGATCGATTGAAGAACTCGCTGATCGAGAACAACACCACGCCGGAAGTCCGCATCCAGAACGGAAACGTGAAGGATGCGTTGGTCCGCGGAAATCGCACCGCGAGAGGGCAACCGGCGCCGGTGATCATGAATGAACCTCGCCCGGAAAACGGCAATCTGGTCCTGCCGTAGCCAACGCCGCGACCGAAACGCTGTACCCACCGGGTCGCAGCGTCTCGGCTTTACTGCACAGCCATCGCAAGAGGCGCGTTGCGCTGACATCGCCGATGGGGTTAACACCCTCCGGCCAACAGTCGCCGGCTGGATTCCCAGTGCTGGCTCCAACTTCTCGCAGCCAGCACTGCGATTCGGCCAAGCGCGCTTACTCTACCGTCACCGATTTGGCCAGATTCCGTGGCTTGTCCACATCGGTGCCGCGTGCCAGGGCGGTGTGATAGGCCAGCAACTGCACCGGGATGGTGTGGATCACCGGCGACAACACGCCGGCGTGGCGCGGTGTGCGGATCACGTGCACACCGTCGGACTCGCTGAAATGGCTGTCCTGATCGGCGAACACGAACAGTTCGCCCCCCCGCGCGCGCACTTCCTGCATGTTGGATTTGACCTTTTCCAGCAGGCGGTCATTCGGTGCAATCACCACCACCGGCATGGTGGCATCCACCAACGCCAGCGGGCCGTGCTTCAACTCGCCAGCCGGATACGCTTCGGCGTGGATATAGGAGATTTCCTTGAGCTTGAGCGCGCCTTCCAGGGCGATCGGGTAATGCAGGCCGCGGCCGAGGAACAGCGCATTCTCCTTCGGCGAAAAGCGCTCGGCCCAGGCCATGATCTGCGGCTCCAGGTTCAAGGCGTGCTGCACGCTACCGGGCAAGAAGCGCAGCTGCTCCAGGTAATCGGCTTCTTCGCTGTCGCTGATACGGCCCTGCAGCTTGCCCAGCACCATGGTCAGCTGGAACAACACTGCCAGCTGGGTGGTGAATGCCTTGGTCGAAGCGACGCCGATCTCGGCACCGGCGCGCGTGTAGCAGACCAGCTCGCTGGCGCGCGGGATGGCGCTCTCCGGCACGTTACAGATCGACAAGGTGTGCAGATGCCCGAGCGACTTGGCGTATTTGAGCGCTTCCATCGTGTCCAACGTTTCGCCGGACTGCGAGATGGTGACGATCAGATGCTTCGGGTTGGCATAGGCAGTGCGGTAGCGGTATTCGCTGGCAATCTCTACGCTGCACGGCAAGCCGGCGATCGCTTCGATCCAGTAGCGCGCCGTCAGGCCAGCGTAGTAGCTGGTGCCGCAGGCCAGGATCTGCACGCCTTCGATGTCGCGCAGTACCGCATCGGCAGTGGGCCCGAACAACGATGCGGGGAAGCCTTTGGCATCGATCGCCGCTTCGATGGTGTCGGCCAGCGCACGCGGCTGCTCGTGGATTTCCTTCTGCATGAAGTGGCGGAACGGGCCCAGCTCCAGCGAGGCCAACGAGACATCGGACAGGTGCAGCGGGCGCTCCACCGCCGCGTCGCTCGCATCGAACACGCGCACGCTATCGCGGCGGAGTTCGGCTGTGTCGCCCTCTTCGAGAAAAATCACCTGCCGGGTGGCCTGCACAATCGCCGAGACATCGGAGGCAACGAAGTTTTCGCCCTCGCCCACGCCGATCAGCAATGGGCAGCCCATGCGCGCGCAGACAAAGCGCTCCGGCTCGGCCTGGCTCATCACCGCCAGCGCGTAGGCGCCGGTGAGTTCCTTCACCGTGCGCTGCAGCGCGCTGAGCAGATCGCCCGCATCGGCAAGATGGTGATGGATCAGATGCGCAATGACTTCGGTGTCGGTCTGCGACTCGAAGGTGTAGCCGAGCGCGCGCAACTTTTCGCGCTGCTCCTCGTGGTTTTCGATGATGCCGTTGTGCACCAGCGCCACGCCGGCACTGATGTGCGGATGCGCATTGGCTTCGGTGACGCCGCCATGGGTGGCCCAGCGGGTATGGCCGATGCCCAGGGTCGCGCCAAACTGCTCGGCCTGTGCCGCCTGGGCCATTTCTGCCACCCGGCCGGTGCGGCGCACGCGGCGTACCTGCGTGCCGTCCAGCACCGCGATGCCGGAGGAATCATAGCCCCGGTACTCCAGACGCTTGAGCCCTTCGATGAGGACCGGAACCACGTCGCGCCCGGCGATGGCGCCGACAATGCCGCACATAGGACAACCTCTGGAGTGAAGCCGCGCATTTTAGCGTGTCCGCCGATGTCCGCTGCATGACCTCGACCGGACAGGCTGTCCGCGCCAGTGTCCGCGGACACTGCGGACACTGCGCTCCCTCCGAACAAATCAATACACATCAATAGCTTACGGATTGGCACGTGTCCTGCTTCAGGACACCCACGCCACCGAGCAAGCCGATCATGATCCGCGACACCTCCGCACAGGACCAGGTACTCCGCACCTCCTCCCAGACCGCGCCATGGCGCCGTTGGCTGTGGCCGGGCATTGCCGCGCTGGCAGTCCTCGCCGGCATTGGCTGGGCGGTGAACGCCTGGAGCGCCGGCAGCCGCTCGTTCGACTCCGCCCGCGTGCGCATCGCCACCGTGAGCCAGGGCGATCTGGTGCGCGACATCGCCGCCGACGGCCGCGTGATCGCCGCCAACAGCCCGGTGCTGTACGCCATCTCCGCCGGCACGGTGACGCTGAGCGTGGTGGCTGGCGATGTGGTCAAGCAGGGCCAGGAACTCGCGCGCATCGACAGCCCCGAGCTGCGCAGCAAGCTGGCGCAGGAACAGGCCACCCTGGCCGGCCTGGAGGCCGAGTCCAGCCGCGCCGCCCTGGATGCCACGCTCGCCCGGGCCAGCGCCAGCAAGCTCACCGACCAGGCCAAGATCGACAAACAGGCCGCTGTGCGCGACCTGGAGCGTTACCAGCGCGGCTACGATGGCGGCGCGGTGCCGCAGGTGGAACTGGCCAAGGCACAGGACACCTTGAAGAAGACCGACATCGACCTGCAACACGCGCAGCGCGATGCCGCCTTGAAGGGCCAGGGCGCGGACCTGGATTCGCGCAACAAGCGGCTGCTGGCCGACCGCCAGCGCGCGGTGGTGGCCGAAGTACAACGCCAGGTCGATGCGCTCACCCTGCTGTCGCCGTTCGATGGCCAGGTTGGCCAGGTGCAGGCGGTGCAGCACACCCAGGTGGCCGCCAATGCGCCCATCCTGGGCGTGGTGGATCTGTCCAAGTTCGAAGTCGAGATCAAGGTGCCGGAAAGCTTCGCGCGTGAGTTGGCGATCGGCATGCCGGCCCAGCTCACCAGCGGCAGCGGCGAACCCTTCGCCGGCGCCATTTCGGCGGTCTCGCCGGAAGTGGTCAATGGTGAAGTCACCGCGCGCATCCGTTTTACCGACAAGCAACCGCCCGGCCTGCGTCAGAGCCAGCGCATGAGCGCGCGGGTGGTGATCGACACGCGCCGCAATGTGCTCAAGGTCGAGCGCGGCCCCTTCGTCGAACAATCCGGTGGCAGCTACGCCTATGTGATGGAAGGCAACACTGCCGCGCGCCGCCCGGTGAAGCTGGGCGTCAGCAGCCTGGGCGAAGTGCAGGTGCTCTCCGGCCTGCAGGCAGGCGACCGCGTGGTGGTTTCCGGCGCCGACAACTTCGGCGACGCCCCGCGCGTCACCGTGCATTGACTCGCACTCTCCTCTTTCTCTTCGCACAAGGATTTCGGCAATGCTCAAGATGCAATCGGTCTCCAAGGTCTTCCGCACCGAACAGGTGGAAACACATGCGCTGCGCTCGCTCGACCTGCATGTGCGCGAAGGCGAATTCGTCGCCGTTACCGGGCCATCGGGTTCGGGCAAGACCACCTTCCTCAACCTGGCCGGGCTGCTGGAAACCTTCACCAGCGGGCAGTACCTGCTCGACGGCGAGGATGTGAGCCATCTCTCCGACGACGCGCGCTCGCGTCTGCGCAACCAGAAGATCGGCTTCATCTTTCAGGGCTTCAACCTGATTCCCGACCTCAACCTGTTCGATAACGTCGATGTGCCGCTGCGCTATCGCGGCATGGCCGCCGCCGAGCGCAAGCAGCGCATCGAAGAAGCGCTGACCAAGGTCGGCCTGGGCTCGCGCCTGCGCCACTACCCCACCGAACTCTCCGGCGGCCAGCAGCAGCGCGCGGCGATCGCGCGCGCACTGGCCGGCAGCCCGCGCCTGCTGCTCGCCGACGAACCCACCGGCAACCTCGACTCGCAGATGGCACGCGGGGTGATGGAGCTACTGGAGGAAATCAACAGCCAGGGCACCACCATCGTGATGGTCACCCACGACCCGGAACTGGCTGCACGCGCGCAGCGCAACGTACACATCGTCGATGGCCAGGCCACGGATCTGGAACGCAATCCCAGCCTGATGCGTGCGCCCGCCGCCGCATCCACCCTGGCCGACTGAGGAGCAGAGCATGTTCGGCTATTACTTCAATCTTGCAGTGCGCAGCTTCCGCCGCAACAAGGTGCTCACCGCACTGATGGTGCTCGCAATCGCGCTGGGCATCGGCGCCAGCATGACCACGTTGACGGTGTTCTACGTACTCTCGGGCGATCCGATCCCGCAGAAGAGCAATCGTTTGTTCAATGTCTTGGTCGATCCGATGCCCAAGGCGAGCTTTCAACCAGGTGACGAACCCGATGACCAGGTGACACGCTTCGATGCGGAAACCCTGCTACGCGAGAAGCGCGCAAAGCACCAGGCCATGATGACCGGTGGACGTGTGGCGATCGAACCGCCCAAGAACGGAATGACGGCATTCAAGACAGAGGCACGCTACACATCGGCCGATTTTTTCCCCATGTTTGCCACGCCGTTCCTGTATGGCCAGGGCTGGTCCGCCGGCAGCGACCAGGGACACGAACGTGTCGCGGTGATCAGCAAGAAACTCAACGACAAGCTGTTCGATGGGGGCAACAGCGTCGGCCGCGAATTGCGCGTGGATAAGAACACCTTCCGCATCGCCGGTGTGCTTGCCACATGGACACCGAATCCGCGCTTCTACGACCTCACGGAAAGCTACGGCGCTGACGAACAGGTCTATGTGCCATTCTCCACCGCCATCGACCTGAAGATGAGTCGCTATGGCGGTATGAACTGCTTCGGCAAGAGTGACAACAAGGACCAGACAGCACTGAATGCGTCCTGCACCTGGATCCAGTACTGGGTGGAACTGGACAGCCCGGCACAGGCTGACGATTACAAGGCGTATCTCAACAATTATTCCGACCAGCAACGTGCTGCCGGGCGTTTCGAGCGTCCAAACAACGTCCGCCTTCGCAATGTGATGGCGTGGCTCGACTATAAGCAGGTGGTCCCCAGCGATGTGCGCCTGCAGCTGTGGCTGGCGCTGGGTTTCCTGCTGGTCTGCCTGCTCAATACCGTGGGCCTGCTGCTGGCTAAATTCCTGCGTCGTAGCGGAGAGATTGGCGTGCGTCGCGCCCTGGGTGCGTCACGCGGCGCCATCTTCGCGCAGTGCTTGGTAGAGGCAGGGACAATCGGCCTGACCGGGGGCATCGCTGGGCTGGGGCTGGCATGGCTAGGCTTGTGGGCAGTACGTCAGCAACCTGTCGAATACGCCGCACTGGCACATCTGGACCTGAAGATGTTGCTGATGACCTTCATGCTGGCGCTGATTGCCAGCCTGCTGGCGGGGCTCTTGCCGTCCTGGCGCGCCATCCAGGTCGCACCGGCGCTGCAGCTCAAATCGTCCTGACCACCACGCCTGTCGCACGCGACGGGCACGGCATCTCATTGAAGGTTACCGTCCATGGACATCCGCCCCATCATTTCCACATTGCGCCGCCACAAGACCGCCTCGGCACTCATCGTGCTAGAGATTGCGCTGGCCTGCGCCATTATCTGCAATGCCTTGTTCCTGATCGGCAACCGCGTTGAAAAATTAGACCGTCCCAGCGGTATTGCCGAATCGGAACTGATCAGCATCCATCTAGGTGGGATCGGCACGCAGGTCAATGCCGAGGTGCGTACACGCGAGGACCTAGCGGCACTACGGGCGATCCCGGGGGTGCGCAGCGTCATCATGACCAATCAGATCCCATTCGTTAACTACTCCTGGAACAGCAGCCTGGCGCTGACGCCCGACCAGGAACGCTCAACGCTCAACGCGGCGCAATACATGGTCAGTGAAGGTGCTGTCAGCACGCTAGGACTCCAGCTCACCTCCGGACGCGACTTCACGTCGAACGAGTACATGCCCGAAGAAACCGCACAGGAAGTGGCAGGGACGAGAGGCATCGCGATGATTGCCACGCAAGACACAGCCGACAAACTTTTCCCCGATCACAGTGCGTTGGGAAAAACCGTCTATGCAGGTGAGACACCGCTCAGGATCGTCGGCATCGTGCAGACATTGGCACGCCCCAATCCCGCCAACGGGATGGATCAGATCGAGTACTCGATGCTGCTTCCACTGCGCATTCCTTACACCGACGGCCAGTACATCATCCGTGTGACCGATGCATCGAGGCGGCAGGAAATTCTGCAAGCCGCGGTGGCAGCGCTGATGAAGGTGGACAATAGTCGCCTGGTGCTGAAGCAGGAAACCTACTCGCAGATCCGCGACGATTACTTCCGGAATGACCGCGCAATGATCTGGCTGCTTGGAGCAGTCTGCATCGCGCTACTGATCGTCACCGCGCTCGGCATCGTCGGCCTGGCCAGCTTCTGGGTGCAGCAACGGACCAAGCAGATCGGCATCCGCCGTGCGCTGGGTGCCACGCGCGGGCAGATCCTGCGCTATTTCCAGGTCGAGAATTTCCTGCTCGCCTCGATCGGCATCGTGCTTGGCATGCTCATGGCGTACTCGATCAATCTGTGGCTGATGGCCCGCTACGAGCTGCCACGCCTGCCGTTGATCTATTTGCCGATCGGGGCAGCGACCCTGTGGGCACTTGGCCAGATCGCGGTGTTCTGGCCGGCACGCCGCGCGGCTGCGGTACCCCCGGCCGTCGCCACGCGCAGCGCCTGAGGCATTCCATGGGCCGTTGCCTCAAGCAGATCCGCAGGTGTGGCCGGAACCCCTCGCTGCAGGCGTTCCAGCCACAGATCCCTGCGACTGCATTTCTCAATTCGATGGATAGGATCCCTATGCGCCCTCTCGCCTGTTCCGTTCTCGCAGTCAGCGCGCTCGCAATAGGGACCGCGGCAGGTGCGCTGCATGCCGGCAGCGGCACGCCGATGCGCGCCGCCACGCAGACTGCTGGCGACCAACACGATCATCAGGTGTTGCGCGTCGATAACCACCAACTGCGCTGGCAACACAACGCACAGACGCTGGTCCTGACCAGCGCCGCCGCTGGCCTGCTGGTCGCCGATGCCAGCAACACGCTGCCGCTGCAACTGCGCAAGGGCGACCGTCTGCGTTCGGCCAATGGCCAGGGCATCGCTAGCGTGGCGGATCTACTGCGCGCCTTGCGCGCCGCAGCAGGCACACCGGTGACCGTGGAGGTGGTACGTGCGCAGGCACCGCTGACGCTGCACTGGGCCGCGTCACTGTATGCCCCGTTGCTGCCGCCCGCGCCACCGCCGCCCCCATCGCCACCACGACCCGTAAGGTAGTTCAGTCGCCCGTCTTGGTCGCACGCGAGACATTCCACCGATTCTCTGGCGGCGCACGCATCACGCAGGATGCTCTGCCCTGCGGCCCGCAGTCGACATCCCGCGCGCGGCATGCGGCAACGCCGGCTGGCGCCGTATGCTGCGATCATTGACGCGCACCACTTCCCTCCAAGAGACCGCGATGCCGCAGATCCTGATCATCGATGACAACAGCGCGGTCGCCATGGCGCTGGAGGTCCTGTTCTCGCTGCATGACATCGAGTCGCGGCATGCGCATGCGCCGCAGGCAGGGCTGGACTTGCTGGAAGAGCAGCAATTCGACCTGGTCATCCAGGACATGAACTTCACCGCCGACACCACCTCCGGCGAGGAGGGCGAGGCGCTGTTTGCACAGATCCGCCAGCGCCACCCCGACCTGCCGGTGATCCTGCTCACCGCCTGGACGCACCTGGGCAGTGCGGTCGGCCTGGTCAAGGCCGGCGCGGCCGACTACGTCGCCAAGCCGTGGGACGACACCAAGCTGCTGACCACGGTCAACAACCTGCTGGAATTGTCCGAAACCCGCCGCGAGCTGGAACGCCGTCGCAACCGCGAACGCCGTGGCCGCGAACAGCTGGCCGAGCGCTACGATCTGCGCGGCGCGGTGTTTGCCGACCCCGCCAGCGAACGCGCAATCGCGCTGGCCTGCCAGGTCGCGCGCTCGGATCTGCCGGTGCTGATCACCGGGCCCAACGGCAGCGGCAAGGAAAAGATCGCCGAGATCATCCAGGCCAATTCCGCGGTCAAGCGCGGGCCATTCGTCGCGCTGAACTGCGGCGCGCTGCCGGGCGAGTTGATCGAAGCCGAACTGTTCGGCGCCGAGGCCGGTGCCTACACCGGTGCCAACAAGGCACGCGAGGGCAAGTTCGAAGCTGCCGACGGCGGCACGCTGTTCCTGGACGAAATCGGCAACCTACCGCTGGCCGGGCAGATGAAGTTACTACGCGTGCTGGAAACCGGCCGCTACGAGCGCCTGGGTTCCAATCGCGAGCGGCATGCCAAGGTGCGCGTTATCAGCGCGACCAACGCCGACCTGCCGGCGATGATCCGTGATGGCAGCTTTCGCGAAGACCTGTACTACCGCCTCAACACCGTCGAAATCGCCGTGCCCGCACTGGCCGAACGGCCAGGCGATATCGCGCCGCTGGCCGAGCACTTCCTGGCGGGCGAGACCCTGCTCTCGCCGCAAGCGCGCGATGCTCTGCAACGCCACAGCTGGCCGGGCAACGTGCGCGAATTGCGTAATGTGCTGCAACGCGCGACGTTGTTGGCCCAGGGCGTGCGCATCGAAGCCACCGATCTCAACCTGCCGCGCAGTACCGCTGCACGTCCAGCCCCGCTGCCCGGCGGCGAGCCGGATCGCGCACGCATCGAACAGGCCTTGGCGCGGGCACAAGGCGTGATCGCGCAGGCTGCGGCCGATCTGGGCCTGAGCCGGCAGGCGCTGTACCGGCGCATGGACCGTTACGGCATCAGCCAGGACTAGGCCGATGCTGTCGCGCTCCTTCACCTTCTCGCTGTTTCTGCGCCTGCTCCCGGTGCTGGTGCTGGCTGCCGCCTTGCCGTGGGCCATTGCCTACTGGCTGGACCGTGGCTGGCAAGTGGCTGCCGTGTCGGCCGTGGTGGTGCTGCTGACGATGTGGTGGAGCCTGCAGCGCGCCACCGCGCCGATGCGCTCGCTGTTCCGCGCCCTGGCCGGCACCACCAGCAGCTACCGCGATGGCGAATACAACTTCGGTGTGTACTGGCGCGGCAACGACGAGCTGGCGCAGTTGGTACAGGCGCATGCCGAACTGGGCGAGGTCTTGCGTGCGCAGCGGCGCGATCTGGTGCAGCGCGAACTGATGCTGGACACCATGTTGCAGAACACGCCGGTGGCCATGTTGCTGGTGGTGCCCGGCGGCGATGGCCTGCGCCGCATCGGGTTTTCCAACAACGCGGCGCGCAAGTTGCTGCATGGTGGCCGCAAGCTCGAGGGGCAGCATCTGGACGACGTCCTGGAACGCATGCCCAACGAACTGCGCGACGCGCTGGCACGTGGTGGCGACTGTCTGTTCGCCGTGCGCGAAGACGGCGACGATGAAGACGACGAGCAGATCTATCACCTGTCGCGCCGCGCCTTCCATTTGAACGGCCGCGGCCACGAACTGCTGCTGATCCGCACCCTCACCACCGAACTGCGGCGCCAGGAAGTGCAGACCTGGAAGAAGGTGATCCGGGTGATCAGCCATGAGTTGAACAACTCGCTCGCGCCGATCGCCTCGCTAGCCCATTCCGGTGCCGAGCTGCTACGCCGTGAGCGCACCGATCGGCTGGGCACGGTGTTCGAGACCATCGAAGAACGTGCGCGCCACCTGGAGGGCTTCATTCGCGGCTATGCGCGCTTTGCCAAGCTGCCGCAGCCGCAGTTGCAGACCATCGAATGGGCGCCGTTTCTGGAGCGCCTGCGGCAGCAGATTCCGTTCCAACTGGAGGGCACGCCTGTCGATGTCTCCAGCCGCATCGATGCTGCACAGATCGAACAGGCGCTGCTCAACCTGCTGAAGAACGCACACGAGGCCTGCAGTGAGGCGCAGCCGCCCAACAGCGAGGTGGCGGTGCGCGTGACCCGCTTGCCGCAGTGGCTGCGCATCGAAGTGCTGGACCGCGGCAATGGCATGAACGAGGCGGTGTTGCACAACGCACTGATGCCATTCTATTCGACCAAGCGCAACGGCACCGGCCTGGGCCTGGCGCTGACGCGCGAAATTGCCGAAGCGCATGGTGGCCGTATTTCATTGCACAACCGCGAGCACGGCGGCCTGTGCGTGACCTTGTTGTTGCCGCTGGATCCGGGCAGCTAAGAGCGGCTAACAAAACGTAGCGAGCAGTCGTCAGGTGGATGCGGACGGCGCGGAGGAACCGGAGTGTACGTGGGTACATGCCGATTCCGAGCACCGGCCGCGCCCGCCTGGCGGCTGCGCAGTAGTTTTGATAGCTGCTCTAAGCGCCAAGGCCACTGCACGCCGTGTTGAGGTGCTGCGCGACCAGCCGGCAGTTGCACGTTGTGCACTCGCGCACCGCTGGATCATCCCCTGCAATCAACGTCGCAGCGCGTTCAATCATCGCGCAGCGTTGCCCGCGCTTCGATGCGCGGCCGCTGCAAGGGGCCGCAGGCATCATCGGCGCCAGTGGTGCGCGTCGGGGCAACCGGCACCTGATATCCCTGCCCGACGGTATTGCCAATGAACTGCCCGCCCTGCGATGGGCATTCGCCATCGGTTTTGAACCAGTCGGAGAATGCCGCGTACTTGCCGGCCCTGATGAAGCGGTTGCCCTGCACCAGCGTGGCATCCGAGCGATCGCGGGTGCGAATCGCATCTCCGCTGATGTCGGTAAAGCTGTTGTCCTCGATGCGATTGCCCGAAGAGCTGCGCGCCAGATACAACGCATGGACATAGCTCGCCGTCTGGGCAGCGTTCTCCACGGCACTGAAGTGATTGTGCTCGATCCGGTTGTTGCGCGAGTTCTGCAGCCGGATCGCCGCAAACGCGTAGGCCGCTTCAGGACTGCTGCCGTACACGCCGCCAATCCGCTCGAAGCGCATGTCGCGGATCACGTTGTCGCTGTTGCCATCGGCGCTGCGCTTGCTGCTGCCCAGATCCAGCGCCATCCAGTAATTGCGGATCGTCAGGCCGGCGAACGTCACACGGGTCGGCGCGTCCTTGCCGCCTCGCAAGGTGAACCAGGTCGCCGCACCGCGCCCGTCGAACACCGGTGACGTCGCGCTGTCGGGTGCGGCGATGAAGCGCAGCGGCGCGCCGGTGATGACGTGCCATTGCACCGTCTGCCGCTCATAGGTTCCCGCGGCAATGATCACATCTACCGCCGTAGCCGGCCGCTGCGCGATCAACCGCTGTTGTACGGCAGCGAGACTGCGCAGCGCGGTGGCAGCGCTGGTGCCGGCTGCCGTGTCATCGCCGTCAGGGGCGAGATACAGCCGGTAGACCGATGTGGCCGCCGCATGTGGCGCGACAGCCGCAAGTGCCAGCCACACCATCAACCACGCAATGGAGGGTCGCATGCGCATGCAGCAGCTCCTCGGTTTGTCGGCGTGATGTATCGCGTCCGCAGCACCTGTGTCGTACCAGAAACGCGCAGCCCACTTTCGCTGGAACACAGGCACTTACTTCTTCTTCGGCCGCTCCCAGCCTTCAATCACGGTCTGACGTGGCCGCGCCACACTGAGCTGGTGGGGTGGTGCATCGCGGGTGATCACCGAGCCGGCGCCAATCGTGGCCCCGGTGCCGATCTCGATCGGTGCCACCAGCGCACTGTTGGAACCGACAAACGCGCCGTCGCCAATGGTCGTCTGCGACTTGTTCACCCCATCGTAGTTGCAGGTGATGGTGCCGGCGCCGATGTTGACCTTGCTGCCGATCACCGCATCCCCCAGGTAGGTCAGATGATTGGCCTTGCTGCCGGCGCCCATCACCACCTTCTTGGTTTCGACGAAGTTGCCGATATGCACGCCATCGGCGAGCACGGTGCCCGGGCGCAACCGCGCAAATGGCCCGATCTGCACCGCGCCTTCGGTCACCACGCCCTCAAGGTCGCAGTGCGCACGCACCTGCGTGCCGGCGGCCAACTGCACATCGCGCAGACGCACGAACGGGCCGATCACCACGCCATCGCCCAGGGTCACCTCGCCTTCGAGGATCACGTCGATATCAAGCTGCACATCGTGTCCCACCTGCACGCGGCCGCGCTGCTCCACGCGCGCCGGGTCGGCCATGCGCACGCCCTGCAGGCACAGCGCACGGGCGGCGCGTAGCTGCCAGGCCCGCTCCAGCTGGGCAAGCTGCCACGGGTCGTTTGCGCCCTCCACGTCCTGCGGGTCGGACACCTGCACCATGTCGGCAGGCGTGTAATCGGCCGCGGCGCTGGCGAACACGTCGGTGAGATAGAACTCGCCCTGCGCGTTGTCGTTGGACAGCCCACCCAGCCAACGCCGCAAGGCGGTGGATTCGGCGGTGAGAATGCCGGTGTTGATGGTGCGGATGCGGCGCTGCTCGTCATCGGCATCCTTCTGCTCGACGATTGCCGCAACCTTGCCTTCCGGGTTACGCACGATGCGCCCGTAGCCGGTGGGGTTGGCAAGGTCCGCCACCAGCACCGCGATGCGGCCCGGCGCGTGCAGCAGCTCACGCAGGCTCTCGCTGCGGATCAGCGGCACATCGCCGTACAGCACCAGCACGGTCGCTGCGTCCGGCACTGCATGCAGCGCCTGCTGCACCGCATGCCCGGTGCCCAGCTGCTGGCGCTGTTCGGCCCACTGCAGATCGGGCTGGTCGGCGAATGCGGCCTGCACCTGCGCGCCACCATGGCCATGCACCACATGGATGGCCGCCGGCTGCAGTTCCCGCGCGGTGGCGATCACATGCGCCAGCATCGGCTGGCCGGCCAGCGGCTGCAGCACCTTGGGCAGCGCCGAGCGCATGCGCTTGCCCTCGCCAGCGGCCAGGATCACGACGTGCAGAGGCAGGGTCATTGCAGGGTTCCATCGCAAAAGATGGCTTGAATTCTAGTCGCTGGCTGCCGCGTGCGTCGTGACCATCGCGGGTGCAACAGGCACCGATGACAGATTTTTAAGCGCCGCTGCCGTTAGGATGAGCGCCCCTCTCGACCTCCCCCAGCACATGAGCCTGTTCCGCCAAGGCGGCCAGTTCGCGATGATCGGCGCCCTGCAATTGGCCGTGGACTGCGGCATTTTCATTGCGTGCACGGCCGCCGGCATGCCGGCAGTGCCCGCCAATCTGCTCGGGCGCATCAGTGGCGCAACGCTGGGGTTCTGGCTCAACGGACGCTTCACCTTCGCCCAGCAGGGCGATGCACGGCTGGGCTGGCAGCGCTTCGCGCGCTTTGCGGTGATGTGGCTGGCGTTGACGGTGATCAGCACCTGGCTACTCTCGGCCACCGTGGATCTGGTCGGCCTGCGCCAGGCCTGGCTGGCCAAGCCGCTGGTGGAAGGCGGACTTGCGATCGTGTCGTTCTTCGTTGGCCGGCACGTGGTGTATCGCTGATCGTTGTAAGCGCAGACTGCGCGATCATGGTGCTACTCCGCGACGCCAGGCAGAAGCGCCGGCACGGCTGGCATGCAAACAGATCGAGCGGCGTGACTGGCAGCGTACGTCGCTTGATTGGAGCGTCCCCCTCCTAAGGGGACGGCGCCGTAATGACGGCTCACTTGAGGGAACGGCGCCTTAGTGACGTCTCGCTTGCACGCGGTTTAATGACCCGGCCGATTAAGAACAGCCAACAAAACGACTCTGCAGCTGCCATGCGGGCGCGGCCGGTGCTCGAAATCCTCATGTACCCCGCACACGCCGGTTGCTCTGCGCCGTCCGCAACCACCTGACGATTAATCGTTGCGTTTAGCCGATCTGATGCACGTCAAGCGGCACGCAGCACGGCTCGTTCACCGCATCAGTCATGGGCGTGAGATCGCACAAACAATCGCACACCACACGCCTCAGCCAGATCAGCGGCAAAAATCGCCCAGACCGCGAACCAGCGCGGCGCGGTGTACCGCATCCAGTTGCCATTGCGCGGAATACTGCGCCGCCGCCCGCGCCGTACTGGCCGGGCAGTTGGGTGCTGAGCGTGCAGCGGCGGCTTCGGCCAGGGCATCGAGCAGTTCGCCTTGCAACGCATCCAGCCGCACACGCAAGGTCGACAGGTCTGGCCGCGCGGGGTCCGGCGCACGGCCGCGCTCATGCCAGCGGTTCAGCAGCGCGTACTGCACCGATTTGTTGGCCTCGATCTGCGCGCCGAAGAACCGCGCTGCATCGTCGGGGTCCAGCCCATGCGCCGGCGCCTGGTCGCGCACGTTCTGCAGCACTGCCGCTTCGCGTGCCTGATCCAGCACCGGCTTGCCGCTGTCCCATTTACTCAACGCCACCGCGTCGCCAATCGCGTTGCGCTCAACGATCTTGTCCAGCAACGGTGCGATTGGTGGCTGGCTGCGCGCCGGCAACGCACAGCCCAGCAACACCACGGCAAGCACGCCGGTCAGCGCGCAACCACGTAGGCCATCGGTCAGGCGGGTCATGGGGGGTTCCTCGTTGAAGGTGAAGGGCATCGCGCTATCGCAGCATCGCCGGTAGCAGTGCGACCCGGGCGGGCAGTGTGCCGCCTGGTGATGTCCAACGATGCCGACCAACGCAGGCACATCGCCAAAAACGAAAACGCCGGCACAAGGCCGGCGTTTGCCGTCTGACGCTGTGTCTCGCAACTCAATGCTTGAGCGTGCGACGCAGCCGCTCCAGTGCCTGCAACTGCACCGTGGCTTCGGCCAGCTGGCGCTGCGCCTGTTCCACGTCCACCGTGTCGCCACGGTTGGCGAGCAGACGCTCGGCTTCTTCCTTGGCCTTGCGCACAGCCGCTTCGTCGATGTCCTGCGCACGAATGGCAGTGTCGACCAGCACGGTCACCACCTGCGGCTGCACCTCGAGGATGCCACCGGAGATCGCAAAGTCCAGCTGCTCGCCGCTGGCGGTAGTCACCACCACCTTGCCTGGCTTGAGACGGGTGATCAGCGGCGCGTGCTTGGGCGCGATGCCCAGCTCGCCCAGTTCCCCGGTCGCCACGACCAGGGTCGCCTCACCGCGGAAGATCTCCTGCTCGGCGCTGACGATGTCGCAACGGATAGTGCTCATGGTGCCTCACTGTGTGAGGCGGGAATCGGGAATCGGGAGTGGGGAATCGGAAGAGCGGCATGCTGCGCGCTTTTCCATTCCTCTCAATTCCGATTCACCGATGACCCGCCTTTACGATTCCCGATTCCCGATTCCCGATTCTCGATTCCAGCCGCACAGCGGCTGGGATCGCATCAGGCCTTGGCGCTCATCTTGTTGGCCTTCTCGACCGCTTCTTCGATGCTGCCGACCATGTAGAACGCCTGCTCCGGCAGGTGGTCGTATTCGCCGTCGCAGATCGCCTTGAAGCCGCGGATCGTGTCTTTCAGCGAGACGTACTTGCCCGGCGAGCCGGTGAACACTTCGGCCACGTGGAACGGCTGGCTGAAGAAGCGTTCGATCTTGCGGGCGCGCGACACCGACTGCTTGTCTTCTTCGCTCAGCTCGTCCATGCCCAGGATCGCGATGATGTCCTTCAGTTCCTTGTACTTCTGCAAGGTCTGCTGGACGCGCTGGGCGGTGTCGTAATGCTCGTGGCCGATCACCAGCGGGTCCATCTGGCGGCTGGTGGAGTCCAGCGGATCCACGGCCGGGTAGATACCCAGCGAGGCGATGTTACGGCTCAGCGTGACGGTCGAGTCCAAGTGGGCGAAGGTGGTCGCCGGCGACGGGTCGGTCAGGTCGTCCGCGGGCACGTACACGGCCTGGATCGAGGTGATCGAACCGCTCTTGGTCGAGGTGATGCGCTCCTGCAACACGCCCATTTCCTCGGCCAGGGTCGGCTGGTAACCCACGGCCGACGGCATACGGCCGAGCAGCGCGGACACTTCGGTACCGGCCAGCGTGTAGCGGTAGATGTTGTCCACGAACAACAGCACGTCCTTGCCCTTGCCGTTCTCGTCCTTCTCGTCGCGGAAGTACTCGGCCATGGTCAGGCCGGTCAGTGCAACGCGCAGACGGTTGCCCGGCGGCTCGTTCATCTGGCCGTACACCATCGCGACCTTGTCCAGGACGTTGGAGTCCTTCATCTCGTGGTAGAAGTCGTTACCCTCACGGGTACGCTCACCCACGCCGGCGAACACGGACAGACCCGAGTGCGCCTTGGCGATGTTGTTGATCAGTTCCATCATGTTGACGGTCTTGCCGACGCCGGCGCCGCCGAACAGGCCGACCTTGCCGCCCTTGGCGAACGGGCACATCAGGTCGATCACCTTGATGCCGGTTTCCAGCAGTTCGGTGCTGGACGACTGGTCTTCGTACGACGGCGCAGCGCGGTGGATTTCCCAATGGTCCGAGGCCTGCACGTCGCCGGCTTCGTCGATCGGGCGACCCAGCACATCCATGATGCGGCCCAGCGTCCCGGCGCCAACCGGCACCGAAATCGCACGCTCGGTGTTGGTGGCCAGCAGGTTGCGCTTCAATCCGTCGGTGGAGCCGAGCGCAATCGTGCGCACGACGCCGTCGCCGAGCTGCTGCTGCACTTCCAGGGTGATGGCGGTGCCTTCGACCTTCAGCGCGTGATAGACCTTCGGCACTTCATTGCGCTGGAATTCGACGTCGACGACCGCGCCGATGATCTGAACGATCTTGCCCTGACTCATTTGGATAACTCCACTAATGTCTGTTCGATTCTGGTGTCGGGATTGGGGAAACGGGATTCGGGATTGGGAAGATCAAGTGCCACTGCCTCGACCATTCCCGATTCACCATTCCCTATTCCCGGCTATACGGCGGCCGCGCCGCTGACGATTTCCGAAATTTCCTGGGTGATCGCCGCCTGGCGCGCCTTGTTGTAGACCAGTTGCAAGGTGCCGATCATCTTGTTGGCGTTGTCGCTGGCGGCCTTCATGGCCACCATGCGCGCGGCGTGCTCGGAGGCCACGTTTTCCAGCACGGCCTGGTACACCAGCGACTCGATGTAACGCGTCATCACGTGCTCCAGCACGGTGGCGGCATCGGGTTCGTACAGGTAGTCCCAGTCGTGGTGTGCCACCTTGTGCTCGGCGGCCGGAAGCGGCAGCAACTGCTCGAAGCTGGCCTTCTGCGTCATGGTGTTCACGAAGCGGTTGTAGACCAGATACACACGGTCCACCTTGCCCTCGGTAAAGGCATCCAGCATCACCTTGATCACGCCCACCAGCTGCTCAATGTGCGGGCTGTCGCCAAGATGCGTGACGCTGCCGACCATGTTGACCTTGATCCGGCGGAAGAACGCCGAGGCCTTCTGACCGATGGTGACCACGTCGATCTCGGCACCCTTGTCCTGCCACGGGCGCACTTCGCCCAGCATCTTGCGGAACAGGTTGTTGTTCAGACCGCCGGCCAGGCCGCGGTCGGAAGAGATCACGATGTAGCCGACCCGCTTGACCTGCTCACGCTCCACCAGGAACGGATGCTGGTAGTCGGTGCTGGCCTGCGCCAGATGCCCGATCACCTGCTTCATGGCCTGCGCGTAGGGACGCGAGGTCTTCATGCGTTCCTGCGCCTTGCGGATCTTGGAGGCCGAGACCATTTCGAGCGCGCGCGTCACCTTGCGGGTGTTCTGCACGCTCTTGATCTTGGTTTTGATTTCGCGTCCGCCTGCCATACTCGCTCGCTTCGCTCACTTAGTGGGAATGGGGAATCGTGAGTGGGGAATTGGCACAGCCAACCCGCTTTGACGATTCCCGATTCTCTATTCCCGATTCCCGCAGCTGGACTTACCAGCTGCCCGTGGTCTTGAACTCTTCGATGCCCTTCTTGAACGCGGCTTCGATATCGTTGTCCCAACCGCCGGTGGTGTTGATCTTGGAGACCAGCTCACCCTGGGTGTTGGCGAAGTGCGCGTGCAGGCCTTCTTCGAACGCCAGCAGCTTGTTGACCGGCACTTCATCGAGGTAACCCTCGTTGACGGCATAGATCGACAGCGCCTGATTGGCGATGGACATCGGCGCGTACTGCTTCTGCTTCATCAGCTCGGTGACGCGCTGACCGCGCTCGAGCTGCTTGCGGGTGGCTTCGTCCAGATCCGAGGCGAACTGCGCGAACGCAGCCAGCTCACGGTACTGCGCCAGCGAGATACGGATGCCGCCGGACAGCTTCTTGATGATCTTGGTCTGGGCTGCACCACCGACGCGCGACACCGAGATACCGGCGTTCACGGCCGGACGGATACCGGCGTTGAACAGGTCGGTTTCCAGGAAGATCTGGCCGTCGGTGATCGAGATCACGTTGGTCGGCACGAACGCGGAGACGTCGCCGGCCTGCGTTTCGATGATCGGCAGCGCCGTCAGCGAACCGGTCTTGCCGGTCACCGCACCGTTGGTGAACTTCTCAACGTACTCCTCGGACACGCGCGCAGCGCGCTCGAGCAGACGGCTATGCAGATAGAACACGTCGCCCGGGTAGGCTTCGCGGCCCGGCGGGCGCTTGAGCAGCAGCGAGATCTGGCGGTAGGCCACGGCCTGCTTGGATAGATCGTCGTATACGATCAGCGCGTCTTCGCCGCGGTCCATGAAGTACTCGCCCATCGTGCAGCCGGCGTAGGGGCTGATGTACTGCATCGCGGCCGATTCGGACGCGGTCGCCGCCACCACCACGGTGTGCGCCAGCGCGCCGTTTTCTTCGAGCTTGCGCACGATGTTGGCAACGGTCGAGGCCTTCTGGCCGATCGCCACGTACACGCATTTGATGCCGGTGCCCTTCTGGTTGATCACCGCATCGATCGCCAGCGCGGTCTTGCCGGTCTGGCGGTCGCCGATCACCAGCTCGCGCTGGCCACGGCCGATCGGGATCATCGCATCGACCGACTTATAACCGGTCTGCACCGGCTGGTCGACCGACTTGCGCCAGATCACGCCCGGGGCCACACGCTCCACCGGTGCGGTCTGGGTGGCGCCCAGCGGGCCCTTGCCGTCGATCGGCTCGCCCAGCGCGTTGACCACGCGACCAAGCAGCTCCGGGCCGACCGGCACTTCCAGGATGCGGCCGGTGGTCTTGGCCACGTCGCCTTCGCGCAGGTTCTCGTAATCGCCCAGCACCACCGCGCCGACCGAATCGCGCTCCAGGTTCAGCGCCAGGGCGAAGGTGTTGTTCGGCAGTTCGATCATTTCGCCCTGCATCACGTCGGCCAGGCCGAAGATGCGCACGATGCCGTCGGACACGCTGGTCACGGAGCCTTCGTTGCGCGACTCGGCGGACAGCTTGACCGCCTCGATGCGGGTCTTGATCAGGTCGCTGATTTCGGAGGGGTTGAGCGTGGTTGCCATCGTTCAGTCCTAGGTGCCGGCCGCGAGGGCCATGCGTTTATGTGAATTCAGTGGGCGAGCGAGTTCTGCAGGCGCGCAAGCTTGCCCTTCAGCGAGCCGTCGATGACCATCTCGCCGGTGTCGATCACCGCGCCGCCGATCAGCGAAGCGTCCACCGCGGTGGTGACATCCACCTCGCGGCCGAAGCGCTTCTTCAGCGCGGCAGTGATCGTGGCCAGCTCGGCCGGGCTCATGTCGGTGGCCGAGGTCACCGTCGCTTTCACGACGTGCTCGGCTTCGGCACGCAACTGCTCGTACAACCCTGCAATTTCCGGCAGCAGGGCCAGCCGTTGTGCATCGGCCAACAGGCCGAGAAAACGCTGATAGTCCGCTTCGGCAGCCGGCGGCGCCAGCAGCGTCACCGCCTGATCCTGGTGCAGCGCCGGATTCAGCAACAGCGCAGCCACGCGCGGATCGCCGGCGACCTGCGCCGAGAACGCAAGTGCATCGGACCAGGGCGCGAACTTGCCGCCCTCACGCGCAATCGCGAATGCGGCACGGGCGTAGGGACGGGCAAGTGTGAGGGCCTGGCTCATCGATCAGATCTCCGCTGCCAGTTCGTCGAGCAGTGCCTTGTGGGCAGTGGCATCGATTTCACGCTTGAGCAGCTTTTCGGCACCGCTGACAGCCAGCGACGACACCTGACGGCGCAATTCTTCGCGGGCACGGGTGGCCGACGCGTCGATTTCGGCCTGGGCCAGATCCTTCTGACGATTGGCTTCGGCAATCGCTTCGAGCTTGGCCGCTTCGATGATCTGATTGGCGCGCGCGTGGGCCTGGTCGATGATCTCGTTGGCCTTGGTGCGTGCGTCCTTCAGCGCCTCGTTGACCTTCTCCTGCGCCTGCGCCAAATCCTTCTGGCTCCGGTCGGCCGCAGCCAGACCTTCAGCAATCTTTTGCTGACGCTCTTCGATCGCCTTCAACAGCGGCGGCCAGATTTTGGTCGCGACGATCCAGATCAGACCGGCGAAGGCCAGCGCCTGGGCAAAGATGGTAAGGGTGATGTCCATGGGTCGCTCAATCGCTCTTTAGGGGTGAAAGCGCCACCGCACGGCGACGCTTTCCGACCTTCATCCGCGGACGCAACCACCATGGCTGCGTCCACATCCTGCTACCGCTGGATCAGCCGGCAGCCTGCGACAGACGCTCGATGAACACCTGGGCCAGCGGGTTGGCGAAGGCGAACAGCAGGCCGACAGCGACGCTGATGATGAACGCGGCGTCGATCAGGCCGGCGGTGATGAACATGCGGACCTGCAGCACCGGGATCAGTTCCGGCTGGCGAGCGGCAGATTCCAGGAACTTGCCAGCCATGATGGCCAGACCGAGGCCGGCACCCAGCGCGGCCAGGCCGATCATGATGCCGACGGCGAGGACGGTGGAGCTCTGGACTTGGGCGAGGTTGGTCAGGACGGCGAGGTACATGGTGATCTCCGAACGAAAGTTTCTAAGGGTGATGGATAAATCGGGATAAAGCGGATGAAGGGTGAAACGAAACTCAGTGACTGTCTTCCGCAAGGCTCAGGTACACGATCGACAGCATCATGAAAATGAAGGCCTGTAGCGGAATCACCAACAGGTGGAACAGCATCCAGCCGAGGCCGAATACGCCGCCGGCAACCATGCCGGCGATGCCCGCACCGCCCAGCACCCAGATCAGCAGGAAGACGATCTCGCCGCCGAACATGTTGCCGAACAGTCGCATCGCCAGCGAAATCGGCTTGCTCAGCCACTCGACGATGTTCAGGAGCAGGTTGAACGGCATCATCCACTTGCCGAACGGCGCCGTGAGGAATTCCTTGGTCATGCCGCCCACGCCCTTGGAGCGCAGCGAGAAGACGATCATCAGGAAAAACACGCTGATCGACATGCCCAAGGTGGCATTGACGTCGGCGGTGGGGACCGGCTTCCAGGCGTGGATGCCAGCCCAGCCCAGCGGGATGGCGATGAAGTCGGCCGGGATCATCTTGATGAGATTCATCAACAGGATCCAGAAGAAGATCGTGATCGCGATCGGGGTCACCAGCTTGCTGGTGCCGTGATAGGTGTCCTTGGCCTGGCGATCGACAAATTCCAGGCAGATCTCGACAAACGCCTGCCACTTGCCCGGCACGCCGGCAGTGGCATTGCGCGTGGCCATCCAGAATGCGAAGACCATCACCAGGCCCATCAACACGGCCATGACCAGGGTGTCGACGTGGATGGTCCAGAACGTGCCGCCGCCATCCCGCACCGGATAAACCAGGTTCTGCAGGTGGTGCTGGATATAGGAGGTAGGTGTTGCTGCCTCGCCCGCCATGTGTCCGGAGCCCTTTAAGTTCGAATCAACGCCTGGCCAGAGCCAGAACTTGAAAAATCAGCCCGATGGCGATACCCGCCAACAAGGCCAGAGGAGGCAGCCGCCACAGGGCAAAGCCCAGCGCCAGCGCCACGAAAACCAACACCCACTTCAGCACCATCGCCAGAATCAGACGGACCATGGCAATGCCCGCCGCCTGGATGCCGCCCCCCAGCGCCGTCCGCGCCGCCACCCAGCCGCCCAACACCGTCGCAAACCCGGTCAATGCCAGACCGGCAGAGTAACGGGGTCCCATCAGCAGCAACCCCAGACTGGTTATAGCTACAGCGGCAAGCGGATATACCGCAGCGCGCAGCATCAACCGCCGACCCGCGTCAACGGAGTTCAGCACTACGGGTACCTTGCGTGTGGATGGGTGGGAAGCGCAGATGCGCCTCGTCGAGCCGCGAAAGTATAGCAATTGGACAAATTGCGAGACAACCGGGAGAAGTCATGAACTTGTTGCGACGCACCATGCCGGTGCCACGCGACGGGAGGAACTTTGCCACAAACCGGCTGTCAGAACCTGCGAGGCCTGCACATCCTCGTCGAAAGGTTCCACTGCAGGCTGCGTCTAGGAGCCCTGGGAGACCGGGGCTCCTGCTTTTATGACGCATTTTGTCGCACCCCACCTTCCCACCTCCGGTCCAATCCGCCGACCTCCGCGGTGGTGTGACAGCGCTCAGACACCACAATGGTGCGTATTGACCCGGATGTCGCGGGACAGGCAAAGCGGACCGTTTTGTCCGATTGCTAGGAAGTTCTTCACTTCGGTACCACAACGCTTTCACTTTTGGTGGACGCGCTTTTACCGATAGTGCGCGCCACAGGCCCGATCGCCTGCCTTCCAAGAATACGGAGCTCCCCATGAAACACCTGCTCGCACTGGCCATCCCGTGCGTTTTGGCCGCTGCCTATGCCGCGCCTGCCCACGCCGAAGATACCGATGATCGCTTCCAGATCCGTCTTGGCGCGATGAACATCGATAACGACAACACCCTGCGTGGCAACACCGTGGTGGCTGGCAACGAGATCGCCCTGGACCAGGATTTCGATTTCGGTGGCAAGGAATGGGAGCCGCGCATCGATGGCGTGTTCCGCATGAGCACCCGCCAGCGCTTGATCTTTGACTACTTCAAGTACGACAAGGATCGCCGCGAGACCCTGGGCGAAGACGTCAGCGCCGGTGGCTTCACCGTGCCGAGCGGCAGCTTCATCAAGGGCGAGCTCAAGTACCAGGTGGCCAGCCTGGTGTACGACTACTCGGTCGTCGACACTCCGGAATTCAGCCTGGGCCTGCAGATCGGTGCCGAATACGCCAAGGTCGAGGCCAACGCCTACGCCGACCTGGGTGACGTATTCACCGGCGACGTGCTCGACGAGAGCGAAGACGGCGTGGCACCGGTGGTGGGTATCCGCTTCACCGCACGTCCGAGCGAGCATTGGCTGTTCAATGTGCAGGGCCAGTACCTCAACACCAGCTGGGGCGATTTTGGCGATTATTCGGGCGACCTGAGCCGTGCCAATGCGATGGCCGAATACCGCTTCACCAAGAACTTCGGCATCTTCGCCGGCTACGACTGGTTCAAGCTCGACGTCGACCAGCGCGGCAGCGATGGCCTGATCGGCCTGAAGCAGGAGTTCAAGGGCCCGGTTGCAGGCGTGACGTTCGCGTTCTGATCTGCGCTGCACCCGTGTGACGCAACGCCCCGCCTTGTGCGGGGCGTTGTCGTTTTTGGTGTCTGCATCTGCGTCTGCGTCTGCATCTGCGCGTTACTCCATGCACTGCGTGCAGCGTGCGCAATGCGCGACTGCTGCGTAAACCTGGGATGCGCATATGCGTCCCTCACCGAATACACCCATGCTTGCCCGCCGCGCGCTTGCTGACGTGATCGCAGCGCTACCGCCAGCTGCTACCTGGTATCCCGGCTGATGAAAGCCCGCACCACTGCACGTGTCACACACTGCGCATGCTGCGCGATAGATCGATGCTCGCTGGCAGAGCATCAAGCGCTCATTCAATGCGCCGCGCTGCCGCACTGCACTGCCCCGTAACACCGCAGCGTGGCGTCAGTTGCGACGCTTCAATCGGCGACGCGTTCGCCGCCCTTGATCACGCTCTCCACTTGCATCAACACGCTCACGTCCTGCAGCGGATCGCCGCTCACCGCGATCAGATCGGCATAGCGCCCCGGCGCGATGGCACCGACGTCGGCACTGCGCCCCAATGCATCGGCGGCGTCTACGGTGGCGGCGCGAATCGCCTCCAGCGGGGTCATGCCCCACTCGACCATCTTGGCGAACTGGCGCGCGTTGTCGCCGTTGGGATACACGCCGGCATCACTACCGAACACCAGCCGCACGCCGGCCGCATGTGCCGCGCGAAAGGTCTCGCGTTGCTTGCGCCCGATCTGGCGCTCCTTCTCCAGCGACTCGGCAAACAAACCGTTCTTTTCGCCCTCGGCCAGGATGTAGTCGTCGTTGTAGATGTCCATCGAAAACCAGGTGCCGCGCGCCTTGGCCAGCTTGAAGGATTCGGCATCGGCCAGGCTGGCGTGCTCGATGGTGTCGGCACCGGCGCGGATCGCATCGTTGATGCCGGCGGTGCCGTGCGCATGCACCGCGACCTTCAAACCCAGGCGATGCGCCTCGTCCACCAGCGCGCGCATTTCCTCCAGGCTGTATTGCTGCCCGCCAACGCTGTCGGTCTTGGACAGCACGCCGCCGGTGCCGCAGAACTTGATCACTTCGGCGCCGTATTTGCGCAGCGTGCGTACCGCCGCGCGGATCGCATCCGGGCCATCGGCCACACCGGGGCCGGTGACGCGCACCGAGGGCGGGAACTCGGTGGCGTCGCAGTGCCCCCCGGTCGCGCCGATGCCGTAGGTCGCCGGCACGATGCGCGGGCCCGGCACGGTGCCGCGCTCGATCGCCTGCTTGAGCGCGACATCGTCATAGTTGAGCGAACCAACATTGCGCACCGTGGTGAACCCTGCGCGGAGCGTCTTGGCGGCATTGGCCACGCCCACCACGGTCCAGAAATTGTCGGTGTATTCCAGGCCCTTGTAGCCGCCCAGCGTGGGGTCCACGGTGAGATGCACATGCATGTCGATCAGCCCCGGCAACAGCGTACGCTCGCCCAGGTCGATGCGCTGCGCCTGTGGTGACAGCGGGTCGCCCTGGCGACCGACACGCGTGATACGGCCGGCGACGACGTCGATCTGCGGGCGTTCCACATAGCGGCCTGTCTGCACATCCAGCAGGCGGGCGGCAGTGATGACGGTGGTCTGGGCGTGCGCGCTCAGCAATGTGCACGCGCAACCTGCGGCGACCAGCAACGCCGACATCGATAACTTGACCATCCGTTGTCTCCCAGGCGCGAACCCGGTGTCCGCGTCTCGATGGTGCAAGCGCGCTGCCTGGCGTGCAAGCTGCGCTGCGGGGTCATGTTCGTGGTTACAGCGTCGCGGTTGCAGTAGCGTCGCACGATGCTGCGGGGATGGAACACGTTCGCGCACGCAGTGGCGCCAGCGCGTGGCAGCACGCGCCACTGCTCGCGCAGGATGGGAAGGACGCGCCCAACGCTGCCCTTGCCGACACCGACGCACATCACGCATGCCCTGGCATCGCCGTCGAGTCGACCTTCGAATCGGTTACGCGCAGGCATGCCCACGTAACGACAAACGCCCCGCAATGCGGGGCGCTGTCAGCACACAAGACGCTGTGCGGCTTACTTCTTCTTGGGGATATACAGATCGGTGATGGTGCCGTCGTACACCTCGGCCGCCATGCCGACCGACTCGCTCAGGGTCGGGTGCGCATGGATGGTGTGGCCGATGTCTTCGGCTTCGGCGCCCATCTCGATGGCCAGGCCGATTTCGGCCAGCAGATCACCGGCATGCACGCCAACGATCGCACCACCAATGATGCGGTGAGTCTCTTCGTCGAAGATCAGCTTGGTGAAGCCTTCGGTGCGGCCGATGCCGATCGCACGGCCGCTGGCGGCCCACGGGAACTTGGCCACGCCCACCTTCAAGCCCTTGGCCTTGGCCTCGGTTTCGGTGACGCCCACCCAGGCGATTTCCGGATTGGTATAGGCAACCGACGGAATCACCCGCGCCACCCATTCCTTCTTCTCGCCAGCAGCCACTTCGGCGGCCAGCTTGCCCTCGTGGGTGGCCTTGTGCGCCAGCATCGGGTTACCGACGATGTCGCCAATGGCGAAGATGTGCGGCACGTTGGTGCGCATCTGCCGGTCCACCGGGATAAAGCCGCGTTCGGTGACAGTGACGCCGGCCTTTTCAGCGCCGATCTTCTTGCCGTTGGGCGAGCGACCGACCGCGACCAGCACACGATCGAAGGCGGTGGCCTGCAGGCCAGGCTTTTCGCCTTCGGTGGCCGCTTCGAACGACACCGTGATGCCCTTTGCATCGGCGCTGACGTCGGTGGCCTTGGTCTTGAGATGGACCTCGACGCCCTGCTTCTTCAGGCGATCGGCCAACGGCTTGACCAGGTCCTTGTCGGCGCCCGGCATCAGCTGGTCCATGAACTCGACCACGGTGACCTTGCTGCCCAGCGCGCTGTACACCGTGGCCATTTCCAGGCCGATGATGCCACCGCCGACCACCAGCAGGGTCTTGGGGATGTCGTGCAGTTCCAGCGCGTCGGTGGAGTCCATCACGCGCTTGTCGTCCCACGGGAAGTTCGGCAGCTTCACCGCCTGCGAACCGGCGGCGATGATGCAGTGCTCGAAGCGCAGCAGTTGGGTCTTGCCGTCGTCGCCGACGATCTCCAGCTCGTTGGGCGAGACAAAGCTGGCCACGCCGGTGACGGTGCGCACCTTGCGCTGCTTGGCCATGCTGGCCAGCCCGCCGGTGAGCTTGCCGACCACCTTTTCCTTGTACTCGCGCAGCTTGTCCAGGGTGATCTTGGGCTGGCCGAAGTCCACGCCGAAGTCGCCGGCGTGGGCCACTTCATCGATCACCGCAGCGGCGTGCAGCAGCGCCTTCGACGGGATGCAGCCAACGTTGAGGCAGACGCCACCGAGGCTGGCGTAGCGCTCGATCAGCACCGTGTCCAGGCCCAGGTCGGCAGCGCGGAATGCGGCGGTGTAGCCGCCAGGGCCCGCGCCGAGCACCACCATCTTGCATTCGATATCGGCAGCCTTGCCGCTGGCCAGCGCCGGCTTGGGCGCGGCCGGCTCGGCCGGGGCGCGGTGCGACGGGGTCACCGGCGGCTTGCTGCCGGCTGCGGGGGCCGCAGCAGGCGCAGCGGCCTTGGTCTCGGCCTTCGGCGCGGCGGGTGCGGCAGCGGCCTCGCCTTCGGTCTCCAGCAGCAACACCACTGCCCCTTCGGACAGGTTGTCGCCAATCTTGACCTTGAGTTCCTTCACCACACCGGCGGCCGAGGACGGCACTTCCAGCGTGGCCTTGTCCGACTCCAGCGTCACCAGGCCCTGGTCCTTGACCACGCTATCGCCAACGGCGACCAGCACTTCGATGACGGGGACATCGCTGTAATCGCCGATGTCCGGAACCTTGATTTCAATGACCGCCATTTGCTTCTCCTGTGGCTTAACCGGCGGTGCCGGCAAGCGTCTGCTGGAGTTCATCCAGCGACGATTCGATTTGGGTCCAGCGCTTGTCGCGCTTCTTTTCCTTGCCTTCGCTGGCTTCGATCAGCAGCGCGGCCTGCTGCAACAGCAACTCGCCAACACCGCAGCTCGGGCGCGTGCCGCTGTAGCGCACGCCATCGACCAGGAACGACAGCACTTCGCCTTCGGTGACCGGCGCGGTCTGGCCGCTCGGTGCGAGCTGGGTCAGTGCCGTGGTCCAGCTGCCGACCAGGCGTTGCGCCAGCGCCGCCGGGATCGGGATCTCGACGGTTTCAGGGGTCTGTTCGGTGCGGAACTGCACCGCGCCGCGGTCGGTCTGGCTGACCCAGCTGTAGACCCGCTCGTCGGCACGGCTGAAGCGCACCGTCCAGTCGCCGCCGGACTTGCCCGGCACCAGCGCGATGCCGCTTTCGACACCACGCGTGGGCAGGGTCAGCAACGACAGCATCGGCTTGGCGCCGCCATCCAGCAGCGTGGTCACCGCGGTGCCGTAGTTGCCCACCGCCGGCGGCCAGCCGCGGCCCAGCGTGCTGGCGCACTCACGTGCGGCCGCAGACGACCACGGCAGCACACCCAGCAAGGCGAGCGTCAACAGCGCTGCTTTCACAGCAGGACGCGTCGCATGTCGGCGAGCACCTGGCTGAGATAGGTGGTGAAGCGCGCGGCCAGCGCGCCGTCGATGACGCGGTGGTCGTAGCTCAACGACAACGGCAGCATCAGCTTCGGTGCGAAGTCCTTGCCGTTCCACACCGGCTGCATCGCCGACTTGGACACGCCCAGGATCGCCACTTCCGGTGCATTGATGATCGGCGTGAACGCGGTACCGCCAATGCCGCCGAGCGAGCTGATCGAGAAGCAGCCGCCGCTCATGTCGGCCGGGCCCAGCTTGCCGTCGCGCGCCTTCTTGGCCAGTTCGCCACTTTCCTGCGCGATCTGCAGCACGCCCTTCTTGTCGACATCGCGGATCACCGGCACGACCAGGCCGTTCGGGGTGTCAGCGGCAAAGCCGATGTTGATGTACTTCTTCAGCGTGAGGTTTTCGCCGGCCGCATCGAGCGAGGCGTTGAACTCGGGGAACTTCTTCAATGCCGCAGCGCTGGCCTTGACCAGGAAGGCGAGCATGGTCAGCTTGATGCCGGCCTTTTCGTTTTCCTTGTTCAGCGCTACGCGCAGGGCTTCCAGGTCGGTGATGTCGGCCGATTCGAACTGGGTGACGTGCGGGATCATGGCCCAGTTGCGCGCCAGGTTCGCACCGGAAATCTTCTTGATGCGCGACAGCGGCTGGGTTTCGGTTTCGCCGAACTTGCTGAAGTCCACCTTCGGCCAGGCCAGCAGGTTCAGGCCGTTGCCACCACCGGCCGGTGCGGCACCGGCTGCGGCCGGCGCGCCGCCGCTGAGTGCGGCCTTGACGAAGCGCTGTACGTCTTCACGGGTGATCCGGCCGCCCTTCTCGCTGCCCTTGATCTGGTTCAGATCCACGCCGAGCTCGCGCGCGAACACGCGCACCACCGGGCTGGCATACGGCACCTTGGACGGCAGCACGCTGTCGGCATCGAAGGTCACCGGCGGGCTGCTCGGCGTGCCGGACGCTGCCTGGGCCGGCTGCGATGCCGCGGTGGAACGGGCGGACTGCACCTGCGCGATCTCGCGCTGGGCCAGCTTGTCCGGCTCGGCCGGGACGGCCACCGGCTCGACCTTGCCGGCGGTTTCAGCGGTGTCGGTGGTGGGCTTGGCCGGGGACTGCGCCGCACCGGCGCCGCCATCACTGGCAGCGATGATCGCCACCAGATCGCCCTGCGACAGGCTGTCGCCGACCTTGACCTTGAGCTCCTTGATCACGCCGGCCACAGACGAGGGCACTTCCATCGTGGCCTTGTCCGATTCCAGCGTGACCAGGCTCTGGTCCTTGGCGACGGTGTCGCCCACCGCCACCAATACTTCGATCACCGGCACGCCGCTGTAGTCGCCGATGTCCGGCACACGGGCCTCGACCTGACCGCCGTCGGACGCTGCAGCAGTCGCGGCCGGCTCGGCCTTGGCAGCCGGCGCAGGAGCGGCAGCAGGTGCGGCCTTGGCGGACGCAGCGGCAGGCGCTGGCGCAGCAGCCGTCTCGGCACCGGCATCGGCCACTTCGATCAGCGCGACCAGCGCGCCCTGCGACAGGCTGTCACCGACCTTGACCTTGATCTCCTTGACCACGCCGGCCACCGACGAGGGGACTTCCATCGTGGCCTTGTCCGATTCCAGCGTGACCAGGCTCTGGTCCTTGCTGACCGTATCGCCGACCGACACCAGCACTTCGATCACCGGGACATCGCTGTAGTCACCGATATCGGGGACAAGTGCTTCCTTGATTTCGGCCATACGGGAACTCCGGCAACAGAATGGGGAAACCCCTATTGTGGCCGGCCGGGAGCCGCAGCGCCAACCATTGCCGCGGAAAAAATCGCACACGTGGCGGGATGCAGCGTCCGCGCAGGGGCTGCACGCTTACTTGGCAGGGCGTCGATCCACCTGCAACAGCTGCAACGGCGCGCCTGACGGCAGACGATACGCCAGCGCATTGTCCAATGCGTCCAGCGCCTCCATCCGCGTGCACAACTGCTGCGCACGCGGTCGCAGCGCGCGCGCCTGCGGCTCGACCAGCCGCTCGATGCGCTGCTCCAGGCCGTCGAGCGAGCGCAGCTGCGTACCGTTGCCGGTCATCGCCGCCTGCACGGTGCTGGCCACTACATCGCCGATCAGTTGCGGCAGCATCTCCGCCACCAGCGTGCCGATTTCATCGTCGATATCCACCGGCGTCAGCTGGCTTTTGCCGAAGCTCTGCTTCAGGCGCAGGTCGACCTTGTCGCGCACGCTGGCCAGCTGCGTCCGGGTGGCCGACGGATCCCGGCTGAAACCGGCCGCCACTTCGCCGAGCGCGGTGATGGCGATATCGGCCGCCTCGCGCCCGACCTCCTGCGCCAGCGGCACCACGGCGCGGGTCTGCTGCTCGAACTGGACCAGACGGTTGCGATCGCCGTCGCTCAACGTCACCCAGCGGTCGTCGACGAACAGCGCGCCCTGGCGCATGACCAGCCGCTGCGGCGTGCCGCTGTCGCGGATGAGGATCAGGCTGCGCGGATTGAGCGTGAGGTCGTAGTCCGTGTTGACCTCGCAGTGCAGCTCATCGGCGCTGGCCACGCCACCAGCTGCGGCCAGGCAGGCACCCAGTGCAATGGCGAACGTGGTCCGGTACGTGATTGCCATCCAGCTTCTCCCTTATGTGCTGTGGCCGATGATGCGCAGCGCGTCACCGCCGCGCGTGTGCCTAAGGCAGGCATGACTTCTGGCGACGCATGGTGTTGCATGCGCGGTGCAAACGCGCTGAGAACGTCCGCGTGCGCGATCTGTCATGCCTGGCAGCTAGCGCAGCGCATCGCGCACGGGCTGCCACGCCGCGCACAACCGCGGCAGCGACCAGGCGGCATTGGCCGGGCTGGTCGATGGCAAGGCCTGCACCGGTAGGCGCGTCAGCGGCGGCGACAACGCCGGTTGCACGTGGCGGCGCCACGCCTGCGCGGCGGCACTGCCGTTGCACACCACAAGGCGCAGCTGCGGCAGCGTGGCCAACCGCTCGGGCAGCAGATTGACCACGATGCTGCCCGGTACGATCGCCGCATCCAGGCTGCCGCGGCGTGCGCATTCGCCGATCACATCCCAGAGCCCGACGCCGCGCTCGGCCAGTTGCCGCAGACGTGCGTCATACGGCGCGTCTGCATCAATGCCGAGCAATTGCTGCATCACCGGCCAGAAGCGATTGCGTGGATGTGCATAGTAGGCATGCGCATGCAATGAGGCGCTGCCCGGCATCGATCCCAGCACCAGTACACGGCAATCCGCCGCAATTTCTGCGGGCAATCCACGCAACAGCGGTGTTTGCATCGTCACGGCGAACGCATCTGCGTGAATGCACTTTCAGCGTTGAATCGAGCAATCACGGTCTTCTCGGGAAAGTTCCTGAACAAACGAAATTTTAGCGAGCCGCAGGTGGGCGTGGATTCAGATTTTCAGGAATAGCTTTGGCGCGGCCCACTCCAAGGGCCTAACAATAAGACGAGGAGACCCTCATGCGTTCCATTTCCATCCTGAGCCTGGCTGCTGTATCCGCACTTGCGATTGCACCGTCCGCGTTCGCGCAGGAGGCCACCTACACCGGTGACACCTCTTCGACCGCCATGTCCAGCAGCAGCGACACCGCATCCGGCAAGCATTGGGCCGTGGTCGGCGGCGTTGCGCTGATCAAGCCGAAGAACGACCCGGCTCCTGGCCTGGACGTCGACGGCGGCCCGGCGCCGACCCTGAGCGCCAGCTACTACATCAATGACAACTGGGCCGTTGAACTGTGGGGCGCAGCCGACAAGTTCAACCACCGCGTCAACGCCGATGGCGTGGGCAAGGTGGGCACCGTCGAGCAGCAGCCGATCGCCATCAGCGGCCAGTACCACTTCGGCCAGGCCGACAACGTGTTCCGTCCGTTCGTGGGCGTGGGCTACTACGAGTCGAACTTCAGCAACGAGAAGATCGACGCAGCCTCCACCACCGGTCAGCACGTGGGCCTGGATACCGCCAAGGGCGTGATCGGCACCGTGGGCGTGGACATGAACATCAACTCCACCTGGTTCGCACGCGCCGACGCCCGTTACATGCGTTCGCGTCCGGAACTGCGTGTGGGTGGTGCCGGTACCGGCAGCGAGCTGGAACTGGATCCGTGGACCGTCGGCTTCGGCGTCGGCGCGCGTTTCTAAGCGCAACGTCCAGGCAACACGCGCAAGCAACATGCGTGTGTACGAAAAAACGGGCCTTCGGGCCCGTTTTTTTTTTGCGCTCACGGATGCTGCGATCGCGCCGTGCGATTCAGCGCCAATAGACGCTGCCACGCAGGCGGGCGCTGCGCCAGCGCCACCACAGCAAGGTGGCATACGCCAACGCATAACCCAGCAACACACCGGCCGCGCCAAGCAGGCTGGCGTGGCTGAGCCAGCCTTCCACCGGCCATGGCACGCCGTGCCAGGTACTGCGCCAGCCCTGCACCAGGCCAGCGACGATTCGCACCAGGACCAAGCCGGTCAACGCGAGCACCAGCCACAGGTTGGGCCGGTAGAACAGGCCCTGCGTGGTGCGTTCGAAGCGGGTCAGGCGCAGCGCCACCACTCCCAACACCAGCCCGCAGGCCCAGCCAAACGCGGCATGGCTGATCGCCCCCGGCCAGAACGCCGCGGCAATCAGCGTAAACACCACGAACAGCACGCTGGAGACCGCCGCTGACACCAGGTTGATCAGCAACAGCCAGCCGCGTGCCTGCCGGCGGGCGGTGCCGACGCGGAAACGCTGCAGCAACGACAGCGGGAACAGCACCGCGAACACCGCCAGGGCGATGATCACGGCTAAGGGAATGGCAAGCAGGAGGGGCATCAGGAGAGTATCGGTAGCGCAGTGTGAGGATGGTCGTCGGTTGGTTTGCGAACCGGCAGGTGCAATGGAAACCGATGCGGAGTGTGGTGCGTGTCGACATGCGCGTGCGGCAGCTCAGTCACAGATGGCGCAGCCACTGCGGGGCTGCGCCGATCAGCGTGCCGATCGATGCATCCATTGCAGAAAGTTCTGGCAGTGGTTTTGCGGAGCATCTGGACAGTGACGCTGTTGCAGAGCCTTTGCCCGCCCACCACCGCAGCGCACGCCGCACGTACATCCCTGCAGGCTCCTTGACGGCATCCATGCCGCCAAAGGTGACGCGATGGTGGGGCAAAGCCAGTCGCAATGGTCGTGCGCACACCTTCAAGCAACGAACGCACTGCGTTTGGCGCTCAGCAACCGGTTGGCAGGCGATGGCTGCTATCTGCGGCACTGCCGCGCAAGGCTGCGGACGCGACGCTGGCAATCGCCATCGCGCGCCCTGCCCGCACGTGCGGTTACGGCACGCGCATCACCTGACTTCAGAACGCCGGCAGCACCGCGCCCTTGTACTTTTGCTCGATGAAGGCCTTCACTTCCGGGCTGGTCAGTGCCTTGGCGAGCTTCTGCACGCGCGGATCGTCCTTGTTGTCGGCACGTGCGACCAGGAAGTTCACGTACGGCGAGTCCTTGCTTTCGATCGCCAGAGCATCGCGGGTGGGATTGAGCCCGGCGTCGAGCGCGTAATTGGTGTTGATCAGGGCCAGATCCACCTGGTCCAGCACGCGCGGCAGCATGGCCGAATCGAGCTCGCGGAATTTCAGCTGCTTGGGGTTGTCCACGATGTCGCGCTGCGACGACAAGGCATTGCTCGGATCCTTGAGTTTGATCACGCCGGCCTTGTCGAGCAGGATCAGCGCGCGGCTGTTGTTGCTCGGGTCGTTGGGAATGACCACGTCCGCGCCGCTGGGCAGGTCGGCCAGCGACTTGAAGCGCCGCGAGTACGCGCCGAACGGTTCGATATGCACGCCCACCACGGTCACCAGCTGGCTCTTGCGGTCGCGGTTGTAGGCGTCCAGGTAGGGCTCGGTCTGGAAGTAGTTGACGTCGATCTGCTTCTGCACGACCTGGTCATTGGGCTGCACGTAGTCGTTGAACACGCGCACGTCCAGCTTCACGCCGTCCTTGGCCAGCAGCGGTTCGACCACTTCCAGGATTTCGGCATGCGGGACCGCGGTGGCGGCCACGGTGAGGGTGTCACCGCCACTGCTGCCACCGCCGCCGCAGGACGCCAGCGCCAGCGTGGCGGCAGCCAGAAGGGAACGAAACGCAAATGTGCTCATGTAGGGATCCGTGGGAGGAGGAGGACCGCGGCGGCGCCGCAGACGACAAACCTAGCAGACCGCCCGCGCCGGGGCGATGCAGGCGCGGGCCTGCCGGACTGCGGCAGCGCACGCGCCCACTGGCTGCGGTGGCGCACGCTGCCCCGTGTGGGCCAGTGATGGCCGCCGACGGCATCGGCCGCCGCGCCCGCAGGCCGTGTACTTCAACGGCGGCTGTAACGCGCCACCAGGCGGTCGCCGAGCATCTGCAGCAACTGCACCAGCACCAGCAGCGCGATGACGGTGATCAGCGCGACATCCGAATGCGAGCGCAGATAGCCTTCGCGGTAGGCCACATCACCCAGGCCGCCGGAGCCGATTGCGCCGCCCATGGCGGTGAAGCCGATCAGCGCGATGGTGGTGACGGTGGCGCCAGCGATCAGGCCGGGCCGCGCTTCGGGCAGCAGCACGCGCCAGACCAGTTGGCGGGTGGTCGCGCCCATTGCTTGGCTGGCCTCGATGATGCCGCGGTCCACTTCGCGCAGGGCGGTTTCCACCAGCCGCGCATAGAACGGCGCGGCGCCCACCACCAACGGCAGGATCGCGCCGCGCACGCCCAGCGAGGTGCCCATCAGCATCAGCGTGAGCGGGATCATCGCGATCATCAGGATGATGAAGGGCACCGAGCGCAGCAGGTTGATCACCGCGGCCAGCGCGCCGTACAGCACCGGCCGGCGGCGCAGTTGCGGCGCCCCGCACAGGAACAGCGCCACGCCCAGCGGCAGCCCGATCAGCAAGGTCAACGGCAGCGCGCCGGCCAGCATCAGCAAGGTGTCCAGCGTGGCCTGGCCGATGTCACCCCACTTGGCGGCATCGAGATTCCGGAAGAAGCCGGGCGCGGCGGCGATGGGCAGCAGGTTCATACGCGCAGGTCCTCGACATGCACACCGGCGGCCACGAACCCGGCACGCGCCGCGTTCTGGTCACCACCGGTCAGGGCAACGGTGAGCTGCCCGTAGGGCGTGTCCTTGATGCGGTCCACGCGCCCGGACAGGATGTTGTAGTCCACACCGGTTTCGCGGGCGATGCGGCCCAGGACCGGCTCGTAGGTGCCGTTGCCCAGGAAGGTCAGCCGCACGATGCGCCCGCCCACCGCTTCGAAATCGCGGTGCAGCTCGGCTTCGTCCACATGCTCGGCTTCGGACACGAAGCGGCGGGTGGTGGGGTGCTGCGGATGCAGGAACACCTCCGTCACCGGGCCGGTTTCGACCAGCTTGCCGGCGTCCAGCACCGCAACCCGGTCGCAGACGCGGCGGATCACCTCCATCTCGTGGGTGATCAGCACGATGGTCAGGCCCAGCTCGCGGTTGATCTGCGCCAGCAGCTGCAGCACCGAGGACGTGGTCTGCGGGTCCAGCGCGCTGGTGGCTTCGTCGCACAACAGGATCTGCGGCCGGGTGGCCAGCGCCCGCGCAATACCCACGCGCTGCTTCTGCCCACCCGACAGCTGCGCCGGGTACTTGGTGGCGTGCTGCTCCAGGCCGACCCGCGCCAGCAGTTCGGCCACGCGCGCATCGATCTCTGCGCGCGGCGTGCCGGCCAGCTCCAGCGGGAACGCCACGTTGCCAGCTACCGTGCGCGAAGACAGCAGGTTGAAGTGCTGGAAGATCATCCCGACCCGGCGCCGCAGCGCGCGCAGGCCGGTGCTGTCCAGCGCGGTGACGTCTTCGTCGCCAATCAACAGGCGTCCGCCGGTGGGCTCTTCCAGCCGGTTGATCAGCCGGATCAGCGTGGACTTGCCGGCGCCGGAGTGGCCGATGATGCCGAACACCTCACCGGGGCCGATCCGCAGGTCGAGCGGATGCAGCGCCACGATCTGGCGACCGTCGACGGTGTAGGACTTGTGCAGGCGCTGGAACTGGATCACCGCGCGGGACCGATTGGGGGGGGGCGTGAAGCCTACCAGTCAATGTTTACGGGCGTCATTCCATTCGGTTCTAAGTTGGGAATCGGGAATCGGGAATCGCAAGAGCCAAGGGCAACTGCGCTGGCCTCTGCGATTCCCCAATCCCCATTCCCCATTTACGGCCTATCCAACGGCGGCGGCCTGTCGGCCTGCCGGATCCGCTCCCGGCGCAACAAATACAGGCCGCTGGCGACGATGATGCCGGCGCCGGTCCAGGTCCACGCGTCGGGCAGGGTCTGCCACAGCAGCCAGTCCCAGCCGATCACCCAGACCAGCCCGGTGTATTCGAGCGGGGCGATCATCGAGGCCTCGCCCCGCATGAAGGCCTGGGTCAGCGCCACCTGACCCAACGCCCCGGCCAGGCCCATGCCGGCGATCAGCCAGGCGTGCTCGGCGCGCAACGGCACCCAGTCCCGGATGGCCAGCAGGCCGGCGCCGATCGCCATGAACAGCAGGAACCACACCACCATCGCCTGCGGGGTGTCGGTGCGGGTCAACAGGCTCACGGTGATCGCGGCGATGGCATAGGCGGTGGCCGCCAGCAGCACCATCAGGCCGGGCAGGGAGATCAGCCCGTTCACGCCCGGCCGCAGCACCACGATCACCCCCACCAGGCCGATGGCAATGGCCGTCCAGCGCCGCGGCCCGACGTGTTCGCCCAGCAGCGGCACCGATAGCGCGGCCACCAGCAACGGCGCGACGAAATACAGCGTGTAGGCGGTGGACAGCGGCATGCGCTTCAGCCCGTAGACGAAGCAGCCGATCATCACCATGCCCAGCACCCCGCGCAGCAGATGCAGGCCCCAGCGCACCGGGATGATGGCGCGCGGCCCGGCGGTGGCGAACACCCACACCAGCACGAACGGCAACGACGCCGCGCCACGCAACAAGGTCACCTGCAAGGGCGGGTAGCTGGCCGACAACAGCTTCATGCCGGCATCCATCAGCGAAAAGCACGCCACTGCCGCCACCATCCAGGCGATGGCAGGCAACGGGGAACGGGGGGCGGGCGCGGTCAAAGACATGCGGCATTATCGCCGGGGCAGACGGTGGTTCGCGACCGCTGCGGTGCATGCAGCGCCTGCGCTGCCCGGCGTCGCGCAGGTCTGGGCGGGCGTAATCGCGTGCAGCTGCGCGCGGGCTGCATCGTCGATGTGCGTGCTTGGCATTCGGGCACATGCCCATCCCTGCCAGCCGCAACCGGCGCAGGCGCCAACGCTGCCCCTGTCATCGCATGCGGGTGGGTCTTAAACTGGCTGCCGATCTTTTGAAGAGGAATTGCCATGCCGTCCTTCGACGTGATTTCCGAAGTCGACAAGCACGAACTGACCAATGCGGTGGATCAGGCCAACCGCGAGCTGGACACCCGCTTCGACTTCAAGGGCGTGGAAGCCAAGTTCGAACTGGAAGACGGCAAGGTGATCAACCAGTCCGCACCCAGCGATTTCCAGGTCAAGCAGATGACCGACATCCTGCGCGCGCGCCTGCTGGCCCGCGGCATCGATGTGCGCTGCCTGGAGTTTGGCGATGTGGAGACCAACCTGGCCGGTGCGCGGCAAAAGGTCACCGTCAAGCAGGGCATCGAGCAGAAGCAGGCCAAGCAGCTGGTGGCCAAGTTGAAGGAAGCCAAGCTCAAGGTCGAAGCGCAGATCAACGGCGACAAGCTGCGCGTCACCGGCAAGAAGCGCGACGACCTGCAGGACGCGATCGCAGTGTTGAAGAAGGCCGACTTCGAGCTGCCGCTGCAGTTCGACAACTTCCGCGATTGATGCGGCGTTGAGTGCCTGACTGACGCATCGATGGTGAGTGGGCGGCTGGCGCGCCATGGCCGTCGCCCCGCTCCGCCTTCAGCAGCAGCAGAGCGAACCTTCACTCGCGCGCCCGCAGCGCGTGCCCAAAGCCCGATCGCATACACTGGCGCGCCATCACGCTGCTGCTGCCACGATGACCTCCACACCCGACCCCACCGATCCCCTGATCGCCACCCGCCAGTGGATCGAGCGCGCGGTGATTGGCCTGAACCTGTGCCCGTTCGCCAAGGCGGTCTACGTCAAGGAACAGGTGCGGCTGGTACTCAGCGATGCGAGCACGCCCGAGGCGCTGCTGGAACAGCTGGCCGAGGAACTGGTGCTGCTGCGCGACACGCCGGCCGAGCAGATCGACACCACGCTGATCGTGCACCCGGACGTGCTCACCGATTTCCTGGACTACAACGACTTCCTCGACAACGCCGACGCGGCAGTGGAGGCGCTGGATCTGCAGGGCGTGCTGCAGGTGGCCAGTTTTCATCCGGACTATCAGTTTGCCGGCGCCGCAGCCGATGACGTGGCCAACTTCACCAACCGCTCGCCCTTCCCCACCCTGCACCTGTTGCGCGAAGACAGCGTGGAACGCGCGGTGGCCGCCTTCCCGGACCCGGATGTGATCGTGGAGCGCAATATCGAAACGCTCGAACGCCTTGGCCGCGATGGCTGGGAGCGGGTGTTGCACGGCGCCGCGCACTGAGGCACCTCGCATGGCCACGTCGCCTGCATGCAGGCGGCGTGGGCCTCACGTCCGCGTGCTGACACGCGCCGATCACGCCTGGTCACAGCTGCGCGCTCGCAGGGCCAGATCGCCACGCGCCGCAGCTCACCGCGCCGGCGTGACGAACACCGGGTTGGAGTAGAACCACAGGTCCTGCCAGGGATCTTCGCCGGCGCCATCTGGCTGCGGGGTGGGTTCGTCCGTGTTGCTGCCGCGCACGCGCACGAAGCCACCACCGGCCAACTCCGGCAGGTCTACCTGCGCGCTCAGCCAGCCGTCCTGCGACAGCAACGCCGCACGCGCAATGCGATGCACCTGCGTGCGCGCACCGCCGCCACGCTGCGCGCCACCGGTGATGACCTCCAGCTGCGCCACCTGCGCGCGCTGGCCGTGGCGGTTGGGCTGCTGCGGTTCGTGCATGCGCACGCGCACTTGCAGCGTCGTGCCTGCCAGTGCTTGCAGCGTGCCGCCCATCCCGGCGTGCGCGCGGACACGGCCATCGGCCGCAACCGACTCCACACGCAGCTCCAGTGCATCGATCAGATCGCCGGTCACCGCAAAACTCTGCCCGGCCCGCAACGCGCGCAAAATGTCGGCCGCATCGTGATGCGCCCACACATAGGTCTTGCTGTATTCGCCCGGGTCGAATTCCGCACCGCCATCACGCCTGTTGCGGTGCGAATCGGAGGTGGCGGTGATCCAGAAATGACGGCCTTCGGCCAGCAGGCTGTCCCACACGCCGCCCACCTGTGCGGTCATCTGGTCGAAGCCCCCCAACGTCGGCGCGCCGGCATTGCGATACAGCCCACGATGCGCGGTGTCGGCCTGGTGCCCGGGTGCGCCTTCCATGCCGATCACCACCTGCGGCGCGGCGTCCTGCCATGCACGCAACTCCGCCGGAGTGACTTTGCCCCAGACCCCGGGCGCTGTTGCTGTGCGCGAAGGATGGTTGACGATCAGCAGCGGCTGCGGCTGCATCGCCTGCATGGCGTGCAGCGCCGCCAGCATCGCCGGCTCGGTATCGCGGAGGCTGCCATCCAGCAGTTCGGCGCGGTTGTAGTCGCGCTCCAGCCGCTCCAGCTGCGCTTGCTCGTCGGCACCCGGTGCGATGATCAGCGACGCATGCTCGGCCGCCGGCACATCGAATTCCATCCCATGGAACTGGATCAGCGCCGGCACCGCGCGCCTGGCCTGCTGCAGCGCTGGCCAGGCCTGGGTGCGGGTCACCCGCGAATGGCCCGGGCCGCCATGATCGGTATGCACCATCCACGCAAGCCCGTTGGCGGCGGCCTGCTGCGCATTGCGGCTGCGCGTGTAGGGCGAATCGCCACCGCGTATCGGCGTGGGCGGCGTCGTGGACCGGTCCCAGGTCACGCTCCATTCGCTATGCACATGATGGTCGCCGGCCAGCCACTGGCGTGGCGCGGCGTCCTGGTCGGTGGCAGCCGGCGGCGCGGTATCAACCTCCACCTGCGCCGCCGGCGCCGCGCTGCTCAGCACCAGGCACACGGCCGCCGCGAGGGTCTGCAGCGTGCGCATCAGAAGTTCGCCCGCAGGCCGAGCGAGTAGGTGCGCCCGTAGTCGGTATAGCCGGAGAACAGGTGGTCGCCGACATACATGTGCTGCACCTCACCGGTCAGGTTGATGGCATTGGCGAACACGGCCAGCGCCGGGGTGATCTGCCAGGAAATATTGCCGTCCAGCGTGCCGTAGGCGCGGGTGTTGTTGGTGGCGATATCGGCGGTGCCCACCGAGTTGACGATGTCGTCGCGCCAGCTGTAACTCAGCCGCACCGACAGCGGCCCCTTCTCGTAGAAACCGACCAGGTTGTAGCTGTTCTTGGCTACACCTTCCAACGCATCCTGGAAGGTGGTGTCTCCGTCTACGTAGTTGGCTTCGCTGTCGGTCCAGGTGTAGTTGGCCTGCATGCCCAGGCCATCGAACGGCGCCGGCAAGCCGGTGAAGACCTGCTGCCAGGCCAGCTCCACGCCCTGCACCTTGGCTTTGCCACCGTTGACCTTGGACGAGAGCAGATAGCGGCGGCCCTGGTAGTCCAGGTTGGAGAATTGGGTCTGCACGAACCGGCTGATGTCCTTGTAGAACACGCCGGCCACCAGCGCCGACGACGGCGAGGTGTACCACTCGAAGGTGAGGTCGTACTGCAGTGCCTCGAACGGCTCCAGGTTCGGGTTGCCGCCGCTGGCGGTGAGCACTTCACCGCTGGAGTTGAAGGTGAGCTTGGAAGAGAGATCGGTGAGATCCGGGCGGGTGATCACCTTGGCCGCGGCGCCGCGCAGCACCATGGTCGGGCGAAGGTCGTAGGCCACGTTCAAGGACGGCAGCACATCGTTGTAGCTGCGCTCGAACACCACCGGTTGTGCGGCGCCGTCGAGATTGGCATGGCCTTCGGTGCGTTGTTGGGTATGCACGCCGCGGACACCGACATTGCCGCGCACGTCGCGCCCGCCCAGCGGCGTGGAGAATTCCAGCATCGCATACGCCGAGCTGATGTCTTCGAGCACGCGGTAGGAATTTTGCAGGTCTTCGCTGGTGGGGCTGTTGGCCAGATCCGCCGCAGTCGGCCAGTCACCCCAGAACGGTGCTTCGCGCGGTGCCAGCCACTGCCGCGGCAGCTGCCCGTTGCCACCGTCCAGCATGTCGCTCACCGGCAATGCAGGATAGAAATAGCTGGTATCAAAGCGCCGGCCGGCGATGCTGTTGTTGACCAGGTCGGTGCGGTCATAGCGGCGCTCGCGGGTGCGGTATTTGGCGCCCAGCTTGAGCGCACTGAACACGCCGCCTTCCAGCATGCGGTCGGCATCGAACTGCAGCGCGCGCTCGTGGTCCACCGCATCGATGATGCGCCACTCCAGCCGGCGGCCTGGCGTCTGCGCCGGATCGGTCGGGTCATAGCCATCGGTGAAGGACCACTGCGGCAGATTGTTGCCCGAGGCAGTGGGGAACACCACGCGCTGATCGACGGTGGTGCCGGTGCGCAGACGGGTGCGGCGGATCGGTGCATCGTTCCAGCTGTGCGCACGCGACACAAAGCCGGTGCCCTGCAGCTTCCACGCATCGCCCTGCCAGGCACCGCTGAAACGCACGCTGCGGTTTTCGTCGGTCATGCCGGAGGTTTCGCGCGAGAGCTGCACCTGGCCGTTCTGGTAATCGAACGCGGTGACCGCATTGCCGACGATGCTGAGATTGCGCATGTTGCGCGGCTCCCAGCCGGTGCCGATCGCGAACTCGTCGTAGTCCACCTGCTGGCGCGCGTAGAACAGGTCAAGGTTGAATTCCAGCGCCTCGCTGGGCGCGAACTGGATCGAGCTGGCCACGCCGATCCGCTTGCGCTGCTCCAGTTCCAGTGTCGGGCGGATCGCCGAGGGCGCGTAGATGGCGCCGGTATCGGCAACGCCATCGCCGTTGCCGTCGATGCCATCGGCGTAGTGCTCCCAGTAGGTTTCGTTGACACGATCCTGGCGCAGGCTGCGCTCGGCGTAGGCAGCGGCGAACAGCACGCCCAGGGTCTTGTCGGCATTGACCCAGTTGTACAGGCCGGACACGCGCGGGTCGTTCTCATCGGCCAGCTGCGGGTGGCTGAGTTCGGCCGACAGATGCGTCTCTGCATTGCCCAATTGCAGCGGACGAAAGGTCTTGACGTTGACCACGCCGCCGATAGCGCCTTCATCCAGTGCGGCGGTCGGGCTCTTGATCACTTCCAGGCCCGACACCAGTTCGGCCGGCAAGGTGTCGAAGCGGAACTGGCGGCCGGTCTGCCCGGAATTGCGCACGTTCTCGTTCACCGCCATGGTCTGCCCATTGAGCGTGGTGACCTGAAAATTCGGCCCCAGGCCGCGCACGCGCACATACACGCCTTCGCCGCGATCACGCTCGATGGTCACACCCGGCAGGCGTTGCAGTGCTTCGGCCACGTTCTGCGCAGGCAACTTGCCGATGTCTTCGGCTTCGATCGAATCGATCACGCTGGGCGCATAGCGTTTGTCGTTGAGCGCGCGCTCCAGGCTGGACGCATAGCTGCCCAGCACCTGCACACGATCCAGCTCGGTGGTCTGCGTGGACGCAGCGCCGGCCTGTTGTGCCTGCACGGTGACGGAGGTGAGCGCGGCAGTGACGGCGAGCATCAGCACGGCATGGCGAGGACGACGCGCAGGATGCACGGGAGCAAAGGTCATGAGGTTTTCCGATGGGGTGAGGAGCCGGGCCGCTCCCTGGCGGCCATGTCGGCGCGCGCCATGAAAAGAAATTCGTATGAAATGCTGATGACATGCGCGAGGTGTGCAAAGCGGCCACAAGCGCACCGCATCTTGCTGTGGCGCTGACATCGCAACGGTTACAGTGGAATTCCCGTTCGCTGACGCAATCGCACGCCATGGCTCTGGTTCCCGCTATTTCCGACTGGAATCCCGCACCGTTGCAAGACCGCGTGGTGATCATCACCGGTGGTGCGCAAGGGATTGGCCGCGGCATTGCGCAGGCTGTGCTCGGTGCCGGCGGCAGCGTGGTGATTGGCGATCTGGATGCCGATGCGGGCAAGGCCTGCCTGCAGGACTGGGCACTGCCGCGCCGCAGCGCCTTCGTGCGTGCCGACGCCGCGCGCGAACCACATGCTGCGCGCCTGGTCGCCACCGCGCTCAAACGTTTCGGGCGGCTCGACGGCCTGGTCAATAACGCCGGCGTTCCCGACCCGCATATCGCCGCGCTGGCACAACTGGAATGGCACGAATGGCAGCGCCGGCTCTCGAGCCTGCATGGCGCGTTTCTGTGCAGCAAGCATGCCCTGCCCGCGCTCGCAAAGGCCGCCGATGGCGGCGCCATCGTCAACATCGCCTCCACACGCGCCTGGCAATCCGAACCCCATAGTGAAGCGTATGCCGCCGCCAAAGGTGGCCTGGTGGCGATGACGCATGCGCTGGCGCTGAGCGAAGGCCCGCAGGTGCGCGTCAACAGCATCAGCCCTGGCTGGATCAGTACCGATGCCTGGCGTGCACCGGCGCGGCGGCGCGCACCCAAGCTCTCGCGGCGCGATCATGCCCAGCATCCGGTTGGCCGCGTCGGCACGCCGGAAGACATCGCGCAATTGGCGGTATATCTGCTGGCGCCGCAGCTGTCGGGCTTTGTGACCGGGCAGGACTTCATTGTCGACGGCGGCATGTCGCGCAAGATGCAGTACGTCTGACGCGGCACCGTCTGATGCGGTGCGTTTTATCTAGACGCAGGTTGGTTGCGTATCCGCTGCAGCGCACGCAGCGGTGACTAGGCATTGCCAATCAGCCAATCGCTGCGACACATCACCACGTGCCGTACAGCAAACATCGCACGCGCAACTGCGCAGCGATGACGAGCGTTGAGGCCATGGCGCGATTGCCACCACACGCACCATCTCAGGCCAGCCGCGCTTCCAGCAACGTCTGCGCATCCATCAACGAGGCAACGATGCGATGGCCAAGCGCACGTACCTCGGCATCGGGTGCGAGCAGGTCCGGCACCTGGATCGGGGTCATGCCCGCAGCGAGTGCAGCACGCACCCCGGTGGGTGAATCTTCCAGCACCAGGCACTGCGCAGGGTCCACGCCCAGCGTGCGCGCGGCCAGCAGGTAGATATCCGGCGCCGGCTTTGGGTGCGCCACATCGCTGGCGGTGCACACCGCATCGAAACGCCACAACAGATCGGAGGCAGCCAGCTTGCGCAACGCGAGCGGGCGCTGGGTGGAGGTGGCCACCGCACGCGGCATGCCGTGCGCGTTGAGGAACTCCAGCAGCGCGATGATGCCGGGCCGGTGCGCAATGCCCGCGCTGACCGCGGCGTCGTACAAGCCTTGGCAGCGCGCCAGCACGTGCTCCATGGCAGCAGTGCCGATGCGCTCGCCAAGCAGGCGTCGGCACGCGGCATCACCGGTGCCGACCATGCGCAACCAGAATGCGGGCTCGATCTGCAGCCCATGCTCGTCGGCGGCCTGTGCCAGGCAGGCGGTAATGGCGCGCTCGCTGTCGAGCATCAGGCCATCCATGTCGAAGATCACCGCCTGCGGCCAGAACGGCAGCGGCGTGGCGGCGCTCATGCGGCGTCACCGCGCCCGAACAACACGTCCAGATCCTCCGGCCCCAACGGGCGCCAATGCCCGGCGTCCAGCCCATCCAGCGACAGCCCGCCGATGCGGCTGCGGTGCAACGCCACCACGTGGTTGCCGGCCGCGGCGAACATGCGGCGCACCTGGTGGTAGCGGCCTTCATGCAGGGTCAGCCGCGCCTGACGTGCGCCCAGCACCTCCAGCTCGGCCGGCAGCAGCGGCTTGGTTTCGCCTTCCAGCAGCAGCGTCCCGCTGGCGAACAAGGCTGCCTCATCGCCGCGCAGGTCCTCGGCCAAGGTAACGTCGTAGACCTTGTCCAACGCGGATTTGGGCGAAATGATCCGGTGCAGCAGCGCGCCGTCGTCGGTCATCAGCAACATGCCGCTGGTCTCGCGGTCCAGCCGCCCCACCGGCGCCAGCACCGGCGCACGCAGGCGAAAGCGCGGTGGCAGCAACTCATAGATGAGCCGGCCGGTGTCCTTGGTCGAGCAGGTGTAGCCGCTGGGTTTGTGCAGCAGCACGCTGAAGCCGGGCGGCGGATCCAGTGGCTCGCCATCGATGCGGATCGCGGCGTGGTCCACCTGATCATCGGCGTACAACACCTCGCCGGCCGCATCGGTGATGGCGCCCTGCCGGAACAGCTGCGTCACCTGCTTGCGGCTGCCATAGCCTAGATTGGCAATGTGCTTGACCAGCTTCATGCGCGCGCTCCACGCCCGCGCACGGCGGCAATCAGCTTGAAGCCATCGCGCTCGGCGGCCACGCGGACCTGGCCGAAGCTGTCGTTGAGCACCTGCTCATAGGGCAGATGCCGGTTGGCCACCAGCAGCAATTGCCCGCCCGGGCGCAGCGCCTGCGCGGCCACCGCGATGAAGCGTTGCCCGATGTCCGGCCGGTCGGCGCGCGAGGGGGTGTGGAACGGCGGGTTGCTGACAATGAAGTCGTACTGCGCGGCCAGCCCGGCGGTGACATCGCGCCAGTGGTACTGCAGCTGCGCCGGATGCGCGCTGCCTTGCAGGTTGCGCCGCGCCAGGTTCAGCGCACGCGCTTCGGCTTCGTAGACATCCAGTGCGGTGACCTTGGGACACCGCGCCAGCACCTCGGCGGAGAGATAGCCGAAGCCAGCACCCAGATCGGCGCCATGGCCGGCCAGGGTGGTTGGCAGATGCTCGACCAGCAACGCCGACGCCGGGTCGATGCGGTCCCAGGCGAACACGCCGGGGCGGCTGACGAAGCGCCCGTCCAGGATCTTGCGCGGCGCATCCAGTGCCGCCCAGCGCGCCTGCAAGGCCGCATCGGTACTGCCCGGCAGCGGGCCGCTCCAATACGTGCGGCAGTGATGCTTGGTGAGGCTGCCGGCCAGGCCGGTGAGCTGGCGCAGATCGGCCTCGCCCGAGCGCGCACCCTCGTTGTTGGATTGGCAGGCCACCACGCAGCCGCCGGGGGCAGTCAGCGCCACCGCACGCGCAAACAGGGCGCGGGCCTCTTCGCGCTGGCGGGGCGGCAGCACCAGCACCATCGCATAGCGGGTGGTGTCGGCCTCGATCTCGGTTTCCTCGCGCACCTGCCAGCCGCTGCGCTCCAGCGCCTCGGCGAACGGGCGGAAGCTTTGTTCGCAGGTCAGTGCCTCGGCCACGGCATGCTCGCGCAGCGGCCAGCCATCGCGCGCGCGCAGGAACAGCACCGGGCCTTGTGGCCAGGACAGCACCCCTTGCGCGAACGGCAGGAACAGGGCTTGAAGCGGAGCATCGTGCGGGCCAGCCATCGGATCATCGGGTCAGGAACAGGTCCCCATTGTAAGGGACCGGTGCCGGCTGCCTGCCGCGCTCGTTGCGGCGCCTATACGGAGCATTGATGCGCACGCAACATCCACCGACCTAGGCTGCAGCTACGCCCACACCGGAGATACGCAATGCGAGCCCTGTTCGTAGGTGGAGTTGTAGACAACAGCGAGATGGACCTGGACGACACCCCGCCACCGATGCATTACCCGGAAAACACCGGCGCCGGGCGGCCCCGCTACCGGCTGCATCAGGTCGGTGAACGCGACGACGGCAGCGTGGCCTACGCCGTGTATGGCGCGCCGGAAATGGCCGATGAGGAAGTTGCCCGGATCAGCGAAGAACGCGACTATGCCCGCCGCTTCAATGCCTCTCCGGAAGCACCGCGCTAGCGGCCCACCGCACGCGCAGCAAAAAACCGGGCACTGCCCGGTTTTTTTTGTGCCGCGCCAGCCTCAGCGCGTTTTCGGCGTCACCCGCCAGATCACGTTGCCCACATCATCCGCCACCAGCAAAGCCCCGCTATTGTCCGGCGTCACACCAACCGGCCGGCCCTGGGCATTGCCTTCGGCATCCAGAAAGCCATCCAGCACCGTAATCGGGTTGCCGGCGGGTTTGCCATTGGCAAACGGCACGAAGATGACCTTGTAGCCACTGGGCGGGTCGCGATTCCACGAGCCATGCTGGCCGATGAAGGCGCCCTGCCGGAAACGCTGTGGCAACAAACTACCGCTGGCAAAACTCAGCCCCAGCGAGGCGGTGTGCGGGCCCAGCGCGTAATCCGGCTTGATCGCCTTGGCCACCAGCTCAGCATTCTGCGGCTCCACGCGTTCGTCCACGTGCTGCCCGTAGTAGCTGTACGGCCAGCCGTAGAAACCGCCGTCGCGCACCGAGGTGAGGTAATCGGGCACCAAATCGCTGCCGATTTCATCGCGCTCGTTGACCACCACCCATAAGGATTGGCTCTGCGGCTCCCAGGCGGTGCCGACCGGGTTACGCAGGCCGCTGGCGAACACGCGGCTGCTGCCGGTGGCCGGGTCGATCTCCAGGATGGCGGCGCGATTGAGCTCGGCCTCCATGCCGTTCTCTGCCACGTTGCTGTTGGAACCCACGCCCACATACAGCTTGCTGCCATCGGCGCTGGCCAGCAGCGACTTGGTCCAGTGATGGTTGAGGCCGCCCGGCAAATTGGCCACGAAGGTCGGCTTGGCGGTGATGTGGGTGTCGCCGGGCGCGTACGGAAAACTCACCAGCGCATCGGCATTGGCCACGTAAAAACGATCGCCCACCAGCGCCATGCCGAACGGCGAAAACAGGCCGCTGATGAACTGCGTGCGCACTTCCGCCACACCGTCGCCATCGGCATCGCGCAGCAAGGTGATGCGGTTGGCGCTGGGCACCACCGCGCCGGCTTTCTTCATCATCGCGCCCTGCACTTTCTTGCGCAGGCCACCGCCGCCGGCATCGTCGGGCTTAGGCGGTTCGGCGGTTTCGGCCACCAGCACGTCGCCATTGGGCAGCACATACACCCAGCGCGGGTGATCCAGATCACGCGCGAATGCATTGACCTGCAAATCATCGGCGGCAATCGGTTTGGCGTTGGCGGCCCAGCGCTTGACCGGCGCCACCTTGACGGTGGGGATCAGCCGTTTCACCGGTTCGGGCAATTGCGGATTCGGCCCGGTGCCCTGTGCGATCTCAAGCGTGGCGGTATCGCCGCAGGCGGCGAGTACGGCGGCGGTCAGCAGCGGCAGCGGCCAACGGGCGAGCTTCAAGACGGGAGCATTCATTGCGGGCGGAATCCTGAACAGTTGCGACAGTCGGGCATGATGCCGGTGACGCGCCTGCGAGAAGTAAACACCCTGTAAAGGCCGCCTGTCAGGGCATGACTTGCGGGTCGGCGCCCAGCGGCATCGGATGCACCGCCACGATGCGATCCATCCAGATCCATTGCGGCTCCTGCGAGGCATCCAGATGGTCGATGCGCAGCTGGCCATTGCTGCCTTCGCGTTCCTGTTCGTCGCGATAGGTCTGGATGGTGGGACGCACCGCCACGGTGCCGGCAATCATGCTGCCGTCGTCCAGCTCGATGCGCACGCGTTCCTGCCCGTCAAGCAGCTTCACCCAATGCTCCAGCGTGGCGATCTGCGCCTGATCGGTATAGACATGGGGGGCGTATTTGGGCATCGCGCGATCTCCGAAAGGGGAGCCCGCACGCTAGGCCATCGGCCGTGAACGATGCAGCAAACACACCAAGTTGCCTGGTCGCCGAAATGCGATGCGATGCGGCAACCCGGCCGCATCGCATCGCATCAAGCGCACTGCATCATTCGGCCGGTTCGCGCGCGGCGCGTACCGCGGTCACCAACTGTGCCACGCTGTACGGCTTGGCCAGATGTTCCTGAAAGCCGGAGGCCAGCGCGCGCTGGCGATCGTCGTCGCGTGCCAACGCAGTGACCGCCACCGCCGGCAATGCGGTCGCATCCAGGCCCATGTTTTCGCGCACGGTGCGGATCAGCCCGTAGCCGTCCATGCCCGGCATGCCGATGTCGGTGAGCATCAGATCGAAGCGTGCATAGCCGCGGTGGTCGATCAGGGCCAACGCATCGGTGGCGCTGCCGGCGGTCACCACTTCGGCGCCCTGCTCTTCCAGCAGGCGGCGCAGATAGTCGAGCATGTCCGGCTGGTCTTCCACCGCCAGCAAGCGCAGGCCGTTGAGCGCACGCGCTTCCACGATCTGTTCGGACATCAGCCGCCGACGCAGTTCACGCCGCGGCCGCTTGGCCTGGTCGGGCTGATGCTCGGGCAGGCGCACGGTGAAGGTGGCTCCCTTGCCGCGCCCGCCGCTGGTGGCACCGACCTGGCCGCCATGCATTTCCACCAGCTGCTGCACGATGGCCAGGCCCAGGCCCAGGCCGCCGTGCTGACGGGTGGTGGTGGCGTCGGCCTGGCGGAACCGGCCGAACAGATGCGGCAGGAATTCCGAAGCGATGCCGTCGCCGGAATCGCGCACCGAAACGATGAAGTGGCCGTCGTCGTGCTCCACGGTCACATCGATGCGGCCGTGCGCGGGCGTGAACTTGATCGCGTTGGACAGCAGATTCCAGAACACCTGCTGCAGCCGCGTGGCATCGCCCAGCACCAGACACGGCGTGGGCGGCACATGCAGCTGCAGGACCTGATCCTTGCCCTCGGCCACCGGCTCCTGCGCGCCCAGGGCTTCGCGCACCTGCTCGGCCAGATCCAGCGATTCCACTTCCAGCTGCACCTTGCCCAGCAGCATGCTGCTGAGGTCGAGCATGTCGGAGATCAGGCGCTTTTGCGCACGGGCGCTGCTGGCGATGACCGACAGGCCCTTGTAGTTCGGGTGGCCCTCTTCGACCCGCTGCAACAGCAGCTCGCTCCAGCCCAGGATGGTGGTGAGCGGCGTGCGCAACTCGTGCGACAAGGTGGCCAGGAACTCGTCCTTGAGCCGCGCCATGCTCTCTGCCTCGTTGCGCGCGCTGCGCTCGGATTCGAGCAGTTGCTCACGCGCCAGGGCGATTTCGCGCTGTTCGGTCACGTCCGGGCTGCTGCCCGCCAGGCCAATGAAACGGCCGTCGGCCGAATAACGCGGCGTGGCGGTCATCTCGATCCAGCGCCACTGCCCGTCGTGGCGGCGCGCACGCACCAGCGCGTGCAGGCCACGCTGTTCTTCCAGCGAGGCCGCCAATTCAAACTGGAACACCGGCACGTCTTCCGGATGCAGCAGTTCGCTCCAGGCCGACACGGTGCCGCTGGAAATATCCACGCCGAAAAATTCGCCATAGGCGCTATTGACGAAACGCACCACGCCTTGCGCATCGAGCACCCAGACCGGCATCGGCAGCCCGTCCGCCAGCGCGCTGAAGCGCGCCTCGCTCTCGGCCAGCTCGCGCTCCACGCGCTTGCGCTCGGTGATGTCCATGAACAGCACGGCCACCCGCTTGAGCTCCGGCGGCCCCACCCGAAACGCGTCCACCGAATACCAGCGGTTCAGCGCCTTGGCCTGCATTTCGAAATGGATGCGATTGCCGGTCAGTGCCACGTGCCCGTAGCGGTCGAACCATTCCTGCTCATGATCGGCGCGCAGGCTGCGCATCGAGACATTGGCGACCTCGGACAGGCCGGTGTAGCGCTGGAACGCTTCGTTGGTGACGCGGAAGATGTAATCGGTGGGCCGGTCGCCTTCAAACACCATGTCGATGATGCAGAAGCCGGCGTCCACGTTGTCGAAGATTTCGCGGTACATGCCCGAATCCAGCGTCGGCTCTGCGACGGGCGCCGATGCGGCGACGATCGATTCGGGGCTGAGGGCTGAAGTGCTCAAATCAGGGTCCACGGGTGATGCCAGGGCGGATGACGAGCGGATGAAACCATGTCCGATGTCGTCGGCGGGTGCACACCGCGCTCGCGCGCCGCAGGATCGCCCAGCCTGCCGCCCTGCTACCAGAGCAGAGCAGCCACCACCACGATACCTGCGCTCAGCAGCATGATGCCGGCCACCAAGCCGCGAAATGCCCATTCACCTTCGCGCCGCAGTTGCTCGTCCACCCAGCGCTGCGCCTCTTCGCGCCACAGGCCCGAACGCGCGTAGTCGGCGTCCAGCAGCAGCAGGCGCACCCGCGACAGACCGAGCCGGGCGCATTCATCGCGGCACTGCTGGCTAAAGCTGTCATCCGCATCGGCGACATGCGCCCCTTGCGGCAGGATGAGTTCCAGATCAGGACTGGACATAACGCGGCCGCTCCTGGTCGAGTTCGCGCTCCAGCGCCATGCGTGCGAGCTGAGTGTAATTGGCACGCGGGCCCTGGCCGCGGCCGGTCAGCATTCCCTGGTAGTCCAGGCCCTGCCAGACGCGCCCGGTCCACTCCACACAATCCTCGGCGATGACCAGCATCAGCGAGTAGCGGTACTCCGCGCCGGTAGCCGAGGTGTAGGCGTACACCGGTGGAAACTGCACGGCCACATCGACCTGGCGCGCCAGCGCGGCCAGATGCTCGCGCAATGCTTCGCGGGCGTCGGCGCCCGGTTCCAGCGGCATGCTGCGGGTGGCCATGTCCAGGTCGAGATCGCTCTGCAGGGCCACGAAGGCGGCAGCGCCGGTGGCCGGATTGTGGCCGTGCTGCTTTGCCCAATCGATGAACTGCAGTCGCACGTCCGACGGCATGTGTGCCGGCGCCGAGGAGGCTGATTTTGTGCGGGGGTAGGTGTCCATGGCAGCGATCTTCCGGGCTGGGCCGTGAAGCGGAAGCGCAGGCCTGGTGAACCCTCCGTCAGCACCGCGGCCACCTGCATTAACCGGGCGGCAACGCGATGCCAGCCCCAGGCGCTGCGCGCGTTGCGGGGTGTGCAGGGCGGCCCCACACTGATCCTGTGCCCGGCGTTGCCGGCCATCTCTTCTGGAGGCTTTCCATGAAACGTTTGCTTGTGTCCAGCGCGAGCCTGCTGCTCGCCGGCCTGCTTGCCAGCACCGGGGCCACCGCCGGGGTGCGCAACGTGACCGATCCGGACGCCCCGCGCGCCCTGTCCAGCGATGGCCCGGTGCAGGTGCGCTGGACCGACCCGGCGCAGTTTTCCGATATCCGCTACAGCGGCAACCGCTGGGAAGCGCAGCGCGGCGATTGGGTGACCCAGCTGGCCACCTATTTCCAGCGCAGCGCCGAGCGGCAGCTGCCGGACGGCCAACGCCTCAGCGTGACCATCACCGATATCCGCCGCGCCGGCCAGTACGAGCCATGGCATGGCCCACGCATGCAGGACGTGCGCGTGGTCAAGGACATCTACCCGCCGCGCATGAGCTTCGAATACACGTTGACCGATGCCAGTGGCGCGGTGATCGACCAGGGCGAACGCAAGCTGGTGGATTCGGCGTTCCTGATGAGCGGCCCGCGCATGAACGACACCGACCCGCTGCGCTTCGAGAAGGCGATGATCGACGACTGGGTGCGCAAGCAGTTCCGCGGCGATCGTGACCGGGACACCGCGCAGCGCTGATGCAGCGCGCGCAAAGCGCGACACGCACGCCATGCTGGAACAGACAACGGCGCCTCAGGGCGCCGTTGTTGTGTGGTCGTGTTGATCTGAGCATTCACTGCCACGTCCTACAGCTCGAGCCTGCGAAGCAGTGTTGTTAGCGCGCAGCGGCGTTACGCGTGTGCAGGGGTGCTGTAGTGACGCGGAACGCGCTTGAGTCCACACAGCAGCTGGTATGCACTGACATTGCACTGCGCGGCCAACGTGCTCACCTGCGGCGCGTCGCCCCACAGCTGCACGGGCGTTCCCACATCGGCTTGCGGGTGCTCGGTGAGATCCACAGTGAGCATGTCCATCGACACACGGCCGATCAGCGGGCACACCTTGCCATCCACCAGCACCGGCGTGCCGTTCGGCGCGAACTGCGGGTAGCCGTCGGCGTAGCCCATCGCCACCACGCCCACGCGCGTGGGCCGTTCGGCAACGAAGCGCGCGCCATAGCCAACCGGCTCGCCGGCCGGCAGGTCGCGCACGCTGATGATGCGCGAGCGCACCGTCATCACCGGGCGCAGTTGCGCGGTGAGCTCGGTCGGCTGCGGGAACGGGTTGGCGCCGTACAGCATCAGCCCCGGGCGTGACCAATCGTTGCGCAGCGCCGGCCAGCCGAGCAGGCCGGGCGAATTGCGCAGGCTGGTTTCCGCACGCATGCCGCCGCAGGTCAGCGCAAACGCCACGGCCTGTTCGTCGGTGCGGCTGCACTCCAGCTCGTCGGCCTGTGCCAGATGCGTCATCAGCACCAGCGAGTCGATCTGCGGTAAGCCGCGCAAATGCAGCCATGCGGCGCGGAAATTCTCCGGGGACAGGCCGAGCCGATGCATGCCGCTGTCCAGCTTCAACCACACCCGCAATGGGCGCGGGCTGCGGAACTCGGCCAGCGCGCGCACCTGCCAGGGCGTGGCGACCACCGTCCATAGATCGTGTTCGGCAATCAGCGCCAGCTCGTCATGCTCGAAAAAACCTTCCAGCAGCAGGATCGGCGCGCGCACGCCGGCCTGGCGCAATTCCAGCGCTTCTTCGATGCAGGCCACGGCAAAGCCGTCGGCTTCCGGTTCCAGCGCCTGCGCACAGCGCACAGCGCCGTGGCCGTAGGCGTCGGCCTTGACCACCGCCAATGCCTTGCCGCCGCCCAGTTGCCGGGCCAGGCGGTAGTTGTGACGCAACGCGTCCAGGTCGATCAACGCTTGCGCAGGACGCACTACGCGGCCTCCCGGTGCGGGCGCGTGCTGCGCGTGGACAGATAACGGAACACGTCCAGGCCTTCGGTATCGATCTCGGGCGTGCGGCCCTGCATCAGGTCGGCCAGGTAGCGGCCGGAGCCGCAGGCCATGGTCCAGCCCAGCGTGCCGTGGCCGGTGTTGAGGAACAGGTTGGCGTACGGCGTGGCGCCCACCACCGGGGTGCCGTCCGGCGTGGCCGGACGCAGGCCGGTCCAAAACTCGGCCTGGGCCAGATCGCCGGCACCGGGGAACAGGTCGTTGACCACCATTTCCAGGGTGGCGCGGCGGCGCGGATTCAACGACAGGTCGAAGCCGGCCACCTCGGCCATGCCCCCGACGCGGATGCGCTCATCGAAGCGGGTCAGCGCGATCTTGTAGCTCTCGTCCAGCACCGTGGAAGTTGGCGCGCGTTGCGCGTCCACGATCGGGATGGTCAGCGAATAGCCCTTGAGCGGGTACACCGGCAGATGCAGGCCCAGCGACAGCAGCAGATCGGCCGAGTAGCTGCCCAGTGCCAGCACATAGCGGTCGGCGGTGACCAGGCGGCCATCGATCTGCACGCCGGTGATTTCGCCGCCGGCATGCTCCAGGCGCTCGATCTGCTGCCCATAGCGGAATTGCACGCCGGCCTGCGTGGCCAGGTCGGCCAGGCGCTGGGTGAACAGCCGGCAGTCGCCGGTCTGGTCTTCGGGCAGGTGCAGCGCGCCGGCCATCTGCGCGCCACCGCCGGCCAGGCCGGGCTCGTACTGGGCAATCTGCGCCGGGGACAGCAGCTCGTAGGGCACGCCGTACTGCGCCAACACCTCGATGTCCTGCGCGGCCGCGTCCAGCTGCTGCTGGGTACGGAACAGCTGGGTGGTGCCGAGTTGCCGGCCTTCGAATTCCAGCCCGGTGCTGGCACGCAGCGCATTGAGACAGTCACGGCTGTAATCGGACAACCGCACCATGCGCGCCTTGTTCACCGCGTAGCGTTCGGCGGTGCAGTTGCGCAGCATCTGGCTGAGCCAGGCCAGCTGGCGCAGGTCGCGGGTGGGGCGGATCGACAGCGGTGCGTGCTGTTCGAACAGCCACTTCACCGCCTTGCCCGGCACGCCCGGCGCGGCCCACGGCGAGGTGTAGCCGAAGGAGAGCTGGCCGGCGTTGGCGTAGCTGGTTTCCAGCCCGGAAGCCGGTTGCCGGTCCACCACGGTGACCTCGCAGCCGGACTGCGCCAGATACCAGGCGGTGGTGGTGCCGATGACGCCGCTACCGAGAATGAGCACCCGCATGTCGTTCTCCTCAAAGAGAGCATTCCCCCAGAACCAGGTGCCGAGGGAGACGTTTAGACGCAGTATATTGCGAGCCAGGCAGTGCTATTTCTGGAATCGGCACGGCCTTGCAGCGAAACTTCCTGTCAAATCCGCCTGGACACAGACCCCATGGCCACCCGCGCGCGTGAGCTGGACAAGATCGACCGCAAGATCCTGCGCATCCTGCAGCAGGAGGGCCGGATTTCCTTTACCGAACTGGGCGAACGGGTGGGCTTGTCCACCACGCCCTGCACCGAGCGCGTGCGCCGGCTGGAGCGCGATGGCGCCATCACCGGCTATTACGCGCGACTGGATCCGCACTACCTCAAGGCCAGCCTGCTGGTGTTTGTGGAGATCAGCCTGGCCTACAAATCCGGCGACATCTTCGAAGAATTCCGCCGCGCCGCGCTCAAGCTGCCCAACGTGCTGGAGTGCCATCTGGTCTCGGGGGATTTCGATTATTTGCTCAAGGCCCGCATCAGCGAGATGGCCTCGTACCGCAAGTTGCTCGGCAGCACCTTGCTGACCCTGCCGCACGTGCGCGAATCCAAGAGCTACATCGTGATGGAAGAGGTGAAGGAGACGCTGGCGTTACCGATTGAGGGGTAGGAGTCGGGAATCGGGATTGGGGAATCGGGATTCGCGGTTGGCCGTGACCGGTCTGGTTGGCGGGTTGGCGGGTTGGCGGGTTGGCGGGTTGGCGGGTTGGCGGCCGAGTTGCGCAGATGCCCCGCGGGGTCGCAATGCTTGTCGGGAATGTTTGACGGGATGGTGTGACTAAGGGCTTCTGGCCGACTGATGGCGAGATGGAACTGCCGGCGCAGTCGAAGCTGGTGGACGTACCGCGAACCTGCCGAGACTGCATTCCACCTGCCGAACCTCCATCGAGTTTTGCGCGGCTTCGCGCAAGTTCGCCGCTAAAAGCATTGCGAGCTGCTGGTGCATGGCCACACCACTGCCGCGTGCTTCAGAACGCGGCGGCCCGCACCGCGCCCTCAGCGCACCACGCGCATGCCATCGCCGGCTGGTACTGCGTCGTAGTAGCGGCCGGTCTTGGTGTCCAGCACGCGGTTGGGGCCGGCCGGCTGCATGCCTTGCAGCAAGCGCCCGTTGCGGTCGTAGACCATCGGCGTGCTGGCCGGCACCTGGCTGCCGGCCGGGGCCACCGGTGTCTGTGCCGGTCCGCGGGTCGGGATGGTCGGGGCGTTGGGGCGCTGGCCCAGCTGCGACGGCACCGGCGTCATCGTGGGGGTTGGCTGTACCGGGCGCGGCGGCGCGACCGTGGGCTGCACCGGCGTGGGCGTGGTGATGGGCTGCAGGGTGTTGGACGAGCGCGTGGTGGTGGCCGACTGCGCCAGTACCGTGCCGGCGGCAGCCAGCAGGCCACACAGCACCAGGCCGCGCGCTGAGGATGAGATCGTCATGTCGGGCACCACGTTGCATGATAGATAGGCAATCAATGGGGCCGCCAGCACGCGGCGGCAATGCACGGACCCCGCCGGGCCCTGAACGCTTCGGCGACGTCGGCACCATGCGAAAACGCAGCGCTCCTCAACGCAGGATCTCCGGGCATCGGTACCGACGCGGGCGCTGAGTCTCTGTTGCACTCTCAACGTTTCGACCAGCGCGCCGGTCCGCTTCGCGCCAGCGGTTGAACCCTGCGCGCACTGCCCACATCACAGGGGCAGGCGCCGGCACCCCGCCAGCGAGCGCATGCGAGAGCCCCATGAGCCAGTTCGACCTCACCCCGCCCTCCCCCGCCCAGCGCGATGCCCTGATTGCCGGGCTCAGCGACGAGGAGCAGCGCATGCTGTTGCACCACGGCACCGAGGCCCCGTTCTGCGGTGTGTTCCTGGACAACAAGCTCGACGGGGTCTACACCTGCCGCCTGTGCGGACTTCCGTTGTTCCGCTCCAATGCCAAGTTCGATTCCGGCACCGGTTGGCCCAGCTTCTTTGCGCCCTACGACCCGGCGCACGTGCGCGAGATCCGCGATACCAGCTACGGCATGATCCGCACTGAAATCGTCTGCGCGCGCTGCGACAGCCACCTGGGCCACGTGTTTCCCGACGGTCCGCCGCCCACCGGCGAGCGCCACTGCCTCAATTCGGTCTCGCTGGCGTTCACCGAAGACGGCCAGCCGCTGCCCAATCCGCTGCAGCGCGCAGGCGCCGAGACCCAACCGGCCTGATGCGCGCGGCGGCGCACCGGTCCTGACAGTCCCGCAGCGTCAACCGGCGCTGCGGCACCCTGATCCGACAGGAGGCGTCACATGCACCCGGTCTCCCCGCTACACCTGGCCAGCCTGCTCGCCCTGGCCCTGGCCCTGACAAGCTGCAACGGCAACGATCGCCCGCCTGCCGCAGCCGACTCACCAGCGGCCGGCAGCACGCCGGCCATCACCGACGCCAGCGTCGGCGGCCCGCCGCCCCGCCCGGCGGGCGTATCCCCAACCGCGCCAACTCCCGCTCCATCGGCCACTGCGCAGTGGCGCTGCGGCGAGCAATTGGTGAGCGTGCATACGGATGCGGCGACCCAGGCCGTGCAGCTGAACGTGAACGGCCGCACCCTGCTGCTCACGCATGCCAACGCCCGGACTGGCGCCCGCTACGCGGACATCCACGGCAACGCATTCTGGGCGCACGCGGGCGAGGCAACGCTAACGTTGGCGGGCGGCGAGGCCGTCAAATGCACGCAGGCGGACGCGAGCGGCGTGGGCTGATGCAGGGGCTGATGCGTTCAGTCGCAGCGCACATCTTCACGTCACGCGCTTCAAGAATCCGCCGCCCGGGCCGAAACAAACAGCAACCCTAGCTTGCTCCCGGCTGCGCCATGCTCATCATCATCGGCTTCATCGTCGTCATCGTCAGTGTCCTCGGCGGCTATGTGCTGTCGCACGGAAAGCTGGGCGCGTTGTGGCAACCGTACGAGCTGATGATCATCGGCGGCGCGGCGCTGGGCGCCTTCCTAGTGAGCACGCCAGGCAAGATCGTCAAGGAAACGCTGACCGGCGTCATGGGCGTGTTCAAGGGCCCGCAGTACAAGTCCGACGACTACAAGGACACCCTGAGCCTGATCTACGAGTTGTTGAACAAGGCCCGCCGCGACGGCTTCATGGCGCTGGAAGACCATGTCGAAAAACCGCAGGACAGCACCATCTTCGGCACCTATCCCAAGGTGCTGGCCGATCACCATTTGCTGGACTTCATCACCGACTGCCTGCGCCTGATGATCGGCAGCAACATCGAGCCGCACGAGCTGGAGCCGCTACTCGAGCTGGAACTGGAAAAGCATCACCACGAAGCCCTGGCACCGGCGCATGCGCTGAGCAAGGTGTCCGACGGCCTGCCCGGCTTCGGCATCGTGGCGGCCGTGCTCGGTATCGTGATCACCATGGGCTCGATTGGCGGGCCGATCGAAGAGATCGGCCACCACGTCGGCGCCGCGCTGGTCGGCACCTTCCTCGGCATCCTGCTGGCGTATGGCTTCGTGTCGCCGTTGTCGGCGGCGATGGAAGCGCGTGCCGAGCAGGACGGGCGCATCTACGAAGCGGTCAAGACCGCGCTGCTGGCCTGCCTGCGCGGCTACAACCCGAAGATTGCGCTGGAATTCGCGCGCAAGACTCTGCCCTCCAACGTGCGCCCGAGCTTCGGTGATTTCGAAACGCACCTGAAGACGATCAAGTAGGACCGCGGTCATGGCCGAGGGCAAATCCACCGTCATTATCCGACGGGTCAAGAAGGTCCAGGGCGGCGGCCACCATGGCGGCGCCTGGAAGGTGGCGTTCGCCGACTTCGTGACCGCGATGATGGCCTTCTTCCTGGTGCTGTGGCTGATGGCGGCCACCACCAAGGAACAGCGCGCGGCGATCTCCGAATATTTCCGCAATCCCAGCCCGCTGTCCGGCAAATCGCCGGCGCCCTCGCCCGGCATGAACGGGCCCGGCGGCGCCAGCACCTCGATGATCAAGCTCGGCGGCACCGCCGACATGGCCAAGGGGCAGAAGGACGAGATGGGCCGCAAGCGCGACAACGCCGCCGATACCGACGTGGACAGCCGCGCCAAGGACAAGAAGCGCCTGGAAGCGCTGATGCAGGACCTGAAGGAAGCCATCGACAAGAGCCAGGCGCTGGAGCCGTTCAAGGACCAGTTGCTGCTGGATCTCACACCCGATGGCCTGCGTATCCAGATCGTCGACAAGCAGAACCGCCCGATGTTCGACATCGGCCGCGACCAGCTCAAGCCCTACACCGTGGACATCCTGCGCGAGCTCTCCAACTTCATCAATCAGGTGCCCAACCACATCAGCATCACCGGCCACACCGACACCACCGCTTACAGCAGCGATGCCGGTTACACCAACTGGGAACTCAGCGCCGATCGCGCCAACGCCGCCCGCCGCGCGCTGGTGGGCGGTGGCATGGCCGATGCCAAGGTGACCCGCGTGGTGGGGCTGTCCTCGTCGGTGCTGTTCGACAAGACCAACCCGCAGAACCCGATCAACCGCCGCATCAGCATCGTGGTGATGACCCAGGACGCCGAGCAGGCGGCCCTGGCCGGCAGTGACCAGGGCGTGGCACTGGGCAAGCCCATTCCCGATGCCGACACCCATGTGCCGGACCTGAGCGGCGCTGCCGCCACCGGCACCGCCACGGTGGGCACACCTGCAGCGACCGGAAGCAGCACAACCGCACCGGCCGCTGCCGGCACCGCAACGCCGGTGCCTGCGCCTGCCGCGGCCGGCACCAAGCCGGCGGCGCCGCGGGTGTCGTCCGGCGCGCAGGTGGCCTCGGCGGCCGCGCTCGCCAAGGCCGCCGAAGCGGCCATCGCCGCGCCACGGGTGGCCACCAGCGAGTCGGCACAGCCGAACTGACGCGCCAGACATCGCTGGCGGGTGGGCTTTGGCACCGCCTGGCAAGCTGATCGGGAGCGTCCCCGCGCATACCACATGGCCCGTCCGAGCCGTGGCGCGCACAAGCGCCTAGAATGGCCGGCCATTTCCAGCGTCGAGAACACCATGTCCCGCAATTCCAAGGCCAAGCGCGACAAGCGCAAGAAGCAGCAACCCAAGCGCCCGATCGTCCGTCTGGGCCAGGCGCCCCAGGTCACCAACCACGCCGTGCTGCAGGATGCCGACGGCCGCGTCGTCGCCGCGATCGGTTTGCAGGGCGGCAGCGAGTGGATGCTGTCGATCGGCGGCCAGACCATGGGCAGCGCCGACAACCCGGTTCCGATGCTGGCCATGCTCAAGCACCTGGCCAACCTGCAGGAGAAGGAAGGCAAGACCATCTCGCTGGAATATTCGACCCAGCTGCAGCAGATGATCGACGACCTGGCCGCCGAAGAAGGCAAGACCGCCGAGGAATACCTGACCACGCTGGTGTCCGAGTTCGAAAACGCCGACGGCGATGACGCCGGCGAAGGCGAAGAAGGCGAAGACGACAGCGACAGCGATGCAGTGGCAGCCGATGCGGATGACGCCGCTGATGCGGCCGATGCGGACGCCGATGCCACGGACGCCGACGCTGACGACAGCGCGGCCGAAACCGCGCAGGACGACGCCGACGCCACCGACGGCGCCAAGAAGAAGAAGAAGAGCAAGAAGGCCTGAGGCCAGCCGGTGGCCGTCTACGTCGACGATGCCGTGCACCTGTGGCGCGACCAGCGCTGGGCGCACCTGCTCGGCGATACCTTGGACGAGCTGCATGCAATGGCGGCGCGGCTGGGCATTCCCCGCCGCGCCTTCCAGAACAAACTCAGCGGCGCGCACTACGACGTGCCCGCCCCGCTACGCACCGAGGCGATCGCCCTCGGCGCCATCGCCATCTCCCGCCATACCGACCGCGCCCTGCTCAAGGCGCTGATCGCCAATGCGCGCGCGCAGGCGCGGGGAGAGGTGCCTTGAGGAGGCGGGGATTGGGGAGTTGGGAATCGGGAATCGGGAATCGTAAAAGCGGTGGCTGTGGCCTGATTGGTAACCGCGCCTGATCGGTGGGTGTCACTAGTTGGATGCCTGCGCACCAAACCGCAATGAAGTCACGCTTGTGTAGGAGCGCGCTTGCGCGCGATGGGCGTTACCGGGAGAGCTTCATCGCGCGCAAGCGCGCTCCTACGTGGCAGGTCTCCCGGCCTGATGCCTTCGACTGCCGGGCTTGCCCACACACGCACGTCGGAGCAGCAACCATCCAGACCGCAGTGACATCACGCTTGTGTAGGAGCGCGCTTGCGCGCGATGGGGCGTTAACGGGAGAGCTTCGTCGCGCGCGAGCGCGCTCCTACGCGGCGTTTGTAGCGGTCTTCGTGGATGCTCGGCATGCTTGCCACATCACCCAACTAGCGACACCCCAACGCTTCGCGCCGCTGCACAGCCTGCATGGCCAGTGCCCGGCCACGCTTCCACTCCCCGCCACAGCGCGCGTCCCTAAGCGCCCCACACTGCAACAGCCCCGGGGACCGCTCCTGCGAATCCCCACTCCCGATTCCCCAATCCCGGCCTCAGAACGCCTCATTCCCCAGCCGCACTTCCACGTCCATCAACGAGGTCAGTGCCAGCATCGCGTCGTCGTCGCGGCTGAGCGCGATCCAGCCGGCGTAGGCGTCGCCGCCGGTGTTCCAGTTCCACAGCGAATACCCGTGCTCGCGCAGGCGGTCGAAGGCCACCGCCATCAGGTCGGGCACGCCCAGGCCGTTGGCGAAGTCTTCGTCATCCAGGTCGCCGCCCCAGTCGATGCGCAAGTTCCAGCGCGAACTAAGCTCGTCGATGGCAGCGATGAACGAATCGGTGTCCTTCCAGTCGACGTAAAACCCCGAGCGCCAATCGATGGCGTCCTTCAGCGCCCACAGCCAGGCATCGTCTTCGTCGTCCTCGTCCGCCTCGGCCTGCGCCTCACGCCAGGCGTCGAACTGGCCCAGCGCGGTTTCTTCGTCGCCGGGATTGATCAGCACCAGCAGGTTCCAGACCCGCCCAGGATGATCGTCGACGTCATCGGCCTCCTCCAGATCGGAGGGCAGGCCGTCGTCGTCTTCGTAATCGGCGCTGTTGTCGGGCATGGCGGGGGTCTCACAGAAAGATTCAGCGTGAAGTGTGCCGCCTGACGCGCGCCATGCAAACCGTTACGCCGCCCGCGGCCGCCTGCAGGGGGCTGGTCATCGCCGCGCAGGCCCGTATCCTGTGCGGCCGAAGACGGTCATCCCGGTCGTCATGACGCCCTTTCCCATGAGCGATACCCCTCCCGATCATCTGGCCATCGATGCACGCAGCCCGTTTCACGATGCCGACGCCCTGAGCCGCGGTGTTGGCGTGCGCTTCAACGGCATCGAGCGTGACAACGTCGAGGAGTATTCGATCAGCGAAGGCTGGATCAAGGTCCAGGCCGGCAAGGCGCGCGATCGTCGCGGTAATCCGATGACCATGAAGGTCAAGGGCGAGGTGGTGGCCTATTACCTGGACACCAAGAGCGACGCCAAGCCTGCTGCCGAGTAAGCACGGCTGACAACACCACGTCACGCCAGGCGACGACAGGCCAGCTGATCCGCGCACTAGGTGCAGGGGCTCACCCGCCCACCATCGCGGGACATGCTGTCCGTACGTCCATGTCAGCGCTACACGGCATCCATGCCGCGTCAGGTCCCGCGACGGTGGGCGGGCAAAGACCAGTCGCGATGGTCGGTGTGCATGGCTTTCAACGAAGCAACCAGCAGACGTTCTGGTGCGGTGCCCTCGCCGCTTGCGGGACCGTGTGGCGGCATGGATGCCGCCACC
>NZ_JARVTE010000013.1:0-134898 GCF_030208815.1 Xanthomonas sp. fls2-241-TYG-148 | reverse complement strand
TGCTGGCGCGCTGTTTCCTGTTGGGCGGCAATCTGCTGGGCCGCAGCGGCCTCGCGCGATTGCTGCTCGGCCAGGCGCTTCTGCTCGGCTGCCTGCTTGGCCTTGTCTTCGACCAGCTTCTTGGCCTGCTCGGCGTCCTGCTCGGTGCGGTTGGCAGCGGTCTTCATGCCGGTTTCCAGGCCGCTCTTCAGACGCGGCAGCGCCGGTGCCTTGGGGTCGACCTTTTCGATCAGCGCGATCAGGCGCTGCGCTTCGGGGAACTCCTCACGGCTGATGCCCTGTTCGGCGGCGATCAGCGTGTACGGCATCAGGTCGGTCAGCGCGCTGTTGACGGTGGCGTCCTGCGGCTGCTTCTCGCGCAGCGCCAGGTAGTACTCCACCGCGTTGTCGCCGGCCGGGGCGTACATGCGGTTGTCCTGCAGCGCCTTGGTGGCCGATTCGCGCAGCTGATCGGCTGCCATCGACTGCACCTGCGGGGAGACCGCGGTGGCCGCCGTAGGTGCCGGCGCGGTGGCCGGTGCCGCTGGCGTGGTGCCCGCGGTGGCGGCAGGTTTTTCTTCCTGCTTGGAGCAGGCGGCCAGGCCAACCAGCAAAATGACCGGCGCGATCCGGCGTGCCATACGGCCCTGTGTCAGATCCAACATGCGTCCCCCTTACCCCGAGTGCGAAAGATAACGTTGCTGCGGTGAGCGCCGGCCCTTGTTCCCGCAAGGGTCGGCAATGCCGCAATCTAGCATTGCTGGGGCGGTCTAAGCCAAGGGTTGCCGAGATGCCCGCGATATTCATGCAGCCGGTGCGGCCAGCGGCGTGCCCGGTGCCGGCTGTGGCATGGGCGCGGGCAGTGCCGGGGCCGGGCAATAGCGGCGCAGGAACTCGGCATGCGGCGGCAGGCGGGCCAGCGTGGCCTCCACGCGCTGGCGGATGCCCTCCAGGAACTGGCTCAGCTCGGCATCGCCCATCAGGTCGGCCACCGGGTGGTGGTGCCGCGGCACGATGCCCTGGCCCAGCATCACCTGGATCCAGGAATTCTCCGCGAACAACTCATTGCCCTGATGGAACACGCGCCCGCTCTGGCGGAACAGCTCCATGCGATGGCGCAGGCTGTCGGGGATCTCCATACCGGCGCAATCGCGCCAGAACGCCGTGTCGCGGCGGTCGGTGGCGTGGTAATGCAGGATCACGAAATCGCGGATATGCGCGATCTCCTCAGCCGCCTGCCGGTTGTATTCGGCGATGTCCACCGGGTCGATGACCTGCGGAAACGTCTGCAGCAGGCGGACGATGCCGCGCTGGATCAGATGGATGTTGGTGGACTCGATCGGCTCCAGAAAGCCGCTGGCCAGGCCCAGCGCCACGCAGTTCTTTTCCCACACGCGGTGGCGCTGGTTGGGGGTGAAGCGCAATGCCCGCGCGGTGGTGAGTGCGCGGCCCTGCAGGTTGTGTTCCAGCACCTGCGCGGCGCTGTCCTGGTCCATGTAGCGGCTGGAATACACGATGCCGTTGCCCACCCGGTGCTGCAGTGGAATGCGCCACATCCAGCCGGCGCGATCGGCGCGCGCGCGGGTGAAGGTCACTGGCGCGCCCACCGATTCGGTCTGCACGGCCAGCGCGCTGTCGGCGAACAACCAGCGCGACCAGTCCTCGCTGCCCACGCCCAGTGTCTGGCCGATCAGCAGCGCGCGGAAGCCGGTGCAATCCAGGAACAGGTCGCCCTCGATGCGGGTGCCGTCGTCCAGCACCAGGGCGGCGATGTCGCCGCTGTGCGCGTCGGTCTGCACGCTGCCGATGCGGCCTTCGATGCGCTGCACGCCGAAGCCTTCGCTGAAGCGGCGCAGGAAGCGCGCGTACAGCCCGGCGTCCAGGTGATAGGCGTAGTTCATGCCGCCGTTGGGCAGATGCGCAAAGCGGCCTTCCTGCGCGGCCCGCAGCTCCAGGCAGTAGTCGCCGAAGTCGCGCGCCACGCCGCGTGCGCGCGCCTTCAGCCAGAAGTGCTGAAAGCCCGCGCTCCAGTGATCGGTGCCGGTGTGGCCAAAGGAATGGATGTAGTGGCGGTCCACATTGCGCCAATGTTCGAAGGCGATGCCGACCTTGAAGGTGGCCTGGGTGGCGGCCATGAACTGCGCTTCGTCGATCTCCAGCAACCGGTGGAAGGTCACCAGGCTGGGGATGGTGGCCTCGCCCACGCCCACCGTGCCGATCTCGTCCGATTCCACCAGGGTGATTTGCAACTGCCGGCCGAGCAGCTTGGACAGCGCGGCGGCGGCCATCCAGCCGGCAGTACCGCCACCGGCGATGACCACGCGGCGGACCAGGCGTTGCGACTCGGAGGGGACGGGGGCGTGCATGGGGGATCCTCAGCGATTCAAGCGTTGCAGCAGGCGTGCGCGCAGGGCGCGGGCGCGGGCGTCGTCCATCGGGGCGAGCACACCGCGCGCGGCCTCGGGCAGATGTGCGGCGGTGTCGGCATCGGCGTCGAATACATAGTGGCGGAACACTTCCTGCCAGGTGGCGCGTTGTTCGGCCGGCAGGTCGCGGATGGTGAGCAGCGCCAGCATCAGCGCGTTCATTGGCGAATCCATGTAGGCCGGACTTTGCCGCCACCAGAAATTGACCAGCACGTTGAAGCCGTCCAGTGCCTGGATGTGGTGCCACCACATGCTGGGCATGAACACCGCGTCGCCCGGTTCCAGGTCGGCCACCAATGCGTGTTCCAGCGCCTGCGCATAGCGCGGGAAGCGCTCCAGGTCCGGCGCGGTGATATCGACCAGGCTGACCGGCTGGCCGGCCGGGGTGAGATCCAGCGGGCCGATGTAGAGATTGGCCAGCTGCTCCGGCGGAAACAGCGTGAAGCGGCGGCGCCCGGCCACCACGCAGGCGAGGTTGTCGGGCAGGTCCTGGTGGGCGGCAATGCGGGTGCGGTTGCCGATCCAGATGCTGGCCAGCGGCTCGGCCTGCGGCAGCGCGATGGGGTTGTCCGCGCGCAGGCCGGGCAGGTAGGTGTCCAGCGTGGTGGAGCCGACGTAGATCGCCGGCGGCTGCGCAACCTCCAGATCGCGAAGCAGGGTCTCCAGCACCACCGCCAGCGGCACGCGTTCGGGCCGGAAGTTGAAGCCGCTCATGTCGGCGTTGTAGAAGAACCGCCCCGCGATCTCCGGTGGCCCCACCTGCGCCACCACCGCCTCGCCGCGGTCGAACCTGCGCAGGTACTGGGCGGCGGCCTGCGCAGACTGCGCGCCGGCGCGGGCCAGCGGCCAGTCGCGCACCAACCCGCGCAACACGAGCGGCGTGGTCGCGCGCAGCAGTGCCGGATCCAGCTGCTGTGGATCCAGCCCGTGCACTTCGGCGATGGGGCGCGGCTCAGCCGGCATGGCGGCGGTTCATGCGGTCCAGCAGGTGGCGGAACTGCGCGATCGAGGCCACCGCCATGTACAGCGGTTCCAGATCGCCATGCTTGTGCAGGCTGAGCAGTGCTTCGTCACCCAGCGCGCGTAGGCGCTCTTCGTGCACCGCATACAGGCCGGCGAGCCGGCATTCCACGCCGTTGTCCAGCGTGGCCTCGAACACGAACGGTTCCAGCAGGTCGTGCGCCAGCACGCGGCTCATGAAATCCCGCGTGGCATGCAGCCCGTCATGCAGCGTGCGTAGCACCTGGCTGATGCGCTCCAGAAACTCGGTGGTGCCACCGTGCTCGCGGAACAGCGGCTCGCCTTCGGCGGTGCTGATGCGCGGGCTGTCCAGATCCACATGCACCATCGGCCCGTCGGGCTGCTGGCCGATCAAAAACGGCTGGCGCTGGATCGCCAGTGGCACATACGGCGCATCCCAGCGCGCGCCGTCCAGGAACAGGTTTTCGCCCATGCGCAGGCCCAGCAGGGCCAGCGGCTGGAACTGCCCGTCGGCATCGCGATGGAACACGATTGGGTATTGCGCCTGAAGTTGGCGAAATTCCAGCGGAAAAGTGGCGGCCGACATCACGTTGTCGCCATAGGCGGCACCGTGTGTGGTGATCACGCGCAGGTCGCGGTGATCGAGATTGTTCAACAGCACGGGATCGGTCATGGGGAATGGCACAGCACGCGGGGCGCGTGGCCCATGCTTCAACGAATCGCCGTGCGACGGCAAGCCCCATGGCGCAACGCCGCAGGGCCGGCCGCAACGGCCATGCACGCCACCCGGCAGCCAGGCTGCCGGGAAACGCATTGGATCAACACAGCAATTGCATCAGAACCGCATCACCAGAACTTGTAGCGCACGCCCAGCATGTAGCGCGGGCCGGTCTGGGTGGCATAGACGATCTGGTTCGACTGCCTGCCGTGCTGGCGCTGCACCTCGTCGGTGAGGTTGATCGCCTCCAGGCTCAGCGACAGGTTCTCGGTCCACTGGTAGCCGATGCTCAGATCCAGCTGGCCATAGGCTTCGGTATAGACCGGGTTGGGCTGGCCGCTACCATCGAAGCGCGCGGCCAGGAACTCGTCGCGCCAGTTGTAGGCCGCACGCACCTGCCACTTGTCCCTGTCGTAGAAGCCGACCACGTTGGCCGAATCGCTCAGCCCTTCCAGCGCGAACTGCTCGCCGATCACATAGTTGTCGTAGGTCAGGCCCGAGTCGACCATGGTGTAGTTGGCCGAGACGCCGAACCCGCTGTCGCCGAACATGTGCTGCAGGTTGAATTCCCAACCGTCCAGCGACGCCGAGCGCTGGTTGGCCGGCGCGGTGATGGCGAAGTTTGCCACCGGGTCGCCGGGCTGCCCGCTGATCACGCCGGTGGCGTTGCCGTTGGCATCGTCGGCTCCGCGCACCACGCCGGGCGCGCCGCCGCGGTTGCGGAAGATGTAGTTGCGGATACAGGTCAGGTCGGCCGAGGCGCAGCCGTTGCCCAGCGCTTCGTTCCAGTACGCACCGCCCACCGGGGTGTTCAATCCCAGCGAGGTGTCGTTGCGCGTGGTCACCCCGATGTAGTTGTCGATGTTCTTGCGAAAGAAGCCCACCGAGGCGTAGCTGGCATCGCTGTAGTACCACTCCAGCGAGAAATCGATGTTGTGCGAGAGCAGCGGCTTCAGGCCGGGGTTGCCCTCCTGGCCGGTGCCGCCTTCCAGGCGCGCGATCTGGTTGAGCGTCTGCCCGCCCTGGATGTCGCCCCAGCCGGGACGGCCGATGGTTTCGCCGTAGCTGCCGCGCAGCACCAGGTCGTCGGTGAGCTTGAAGCTCAGGTCCAGGCTGGGCAGCCAGTATTCGTACTTGCCGCTGCCGCCGGCGAATGCCGAGTCGGCCAGGCGGATCGGCAACTCGTTGTTGGCGACCCAATCGATGCCGACCGCCACCGGCACCAGCGCCTGCGCGTCCACCTTGGTTTCTTCGTAACGCACGCCGGCGGCCAGGCTGATCGGCACGCGCAGATCGTCCCAGCTGTTGTTCCACTGCAGGTAGGCGTTCTTGGATTTTTCGGTCACGCGGCGGTCGGTGGTGAACACCGGCGAGATGCGGTACAGCGCGTCATCGCCCGCGGCTTGCGCGGCCGCCTGACGTGCGCGCTCGAAGTCGAACAGGAACAGCTGGTTGAATTGCGCCGGGTTGCCGCTGCCGTCGATCGCATCGAAATACTGCGCAAACGAACTGGGAATCCACAGATCGTCCGGATAATCGGCCGCGGTGCCGTTGCCGCCCCAGGTATCGCGCTGCACGTTGGAGAACGCCGAGCGGTTCTTGACCTCGGTGCTGCCGATGCCGAACTTCAATTGCGAATAGTTTTCGAAAGTGAAGTCGCCGTTGACCTGCGCCTGGTCGATCTCCGATTTCATATAGCTGTTGCGGAACGCCGAGCCGGTGACCAGCGTGCGCGAGGGGTCCAGCCCGTTCAGGCCGAAGCCGAGCTGCTGCTGCAATACCGGGAAATCCTTGCTGAAATCCACCACCGAGGTGCCGCGGTAGAAACCCGACACGCCCAGCGAATTGCTCGACCCGTACGGGCTGTCCGCGCCGGCTTCGGCGGTGGAGCGGTGGATGTCGAAGTTGAGCTTGAACTGGTCGTTCACCGCCCAATCCACATTGAAGCCCAGCGACTTGTTCTGGTTGCGCGTGGCCGCGTTGGAGCCGGCGGTGGCCAGATCGCTGGTGGCCGGATTGACGATTTCCGAATAGGTCACCGGGCCGGCGACCGGACCATTGGTCCAGGCGCTGGCTGAAGGCCCATAGTTGAACCACACCGACATTTCATTACGCTGCTGCTGGATCTTGTTTTCCGAGTACGTGTAATCCAGCGTGGTGGTGATGTTGTCCAGTGGCTTGTACTGCAGCACCAGCTGACCGTTGGTGCGTTGGCGTTCGACGCCGACCACGCGGTAGTTGAGGTTCTGCGGCACCGAGTAGATGTCGTTCGGGCCGGGACGGTTGGTGATGTTCTCCGAGCCCGGCGCACCTGGCTGCGGGATGGTGCCGTAGGCGGTGGAATCGCCGCGGAACGAGCGCCAGCCGTTGGGCACGCCGACCTGGCTGTAGCCGAAGTCGCGTTCCTGGTAGCTGCCGCTCAGCGACACGCCGAAGCGTCCATCGGCCGAGGTAGTGCTGAAGATGCCGGAGATTTCCGGCGTCAGCGCATCGCCCTGCAGGCGGCCGGGCAGGTTCTCGTTGGACGCATCGTGCACGCCCTTCAGCCCCACATTGGCATGCATGCCCGGGTTGTCCAGCGGCCGGGCGGTCTTGATGTTGATGGTGGCGCCGATGCCGCCGGTGGGCGTGCTGGCGCGGCTGGTCTTGAACACTTCGATGCCGGAGATCGACTCGGACGCCAGGTTGGCGAAGTCGAACGCACGCGAGTTGGAGGCATTGGATTCTTCGATGCTGGCGCCGGGCATCTGCCGGCCGTTCAACAGCACCAGGTTGAAGTCCGGGCCGACGCCACGCACGGTGACGCGCGAGCCTTCGCCCAGCGAGCGGTCGATCGACACACCACTGATGCGCTGCAGCGACTCGGCCAGGTTGGTGTCGGGGAACTTGCCGATGTCCTCGGCCACGATGCCATCGACGATGCCCTGCGCATCGCGCTTGACGTTCATCGACGAGGTGAGACTGCCGCGGATACCGCTGACCTGCACGGTATCGAGCGTGGCGGGGTCGGCCTGGCTGGAGCCGGGGACGGTCGAGGCCGACTGCGGCGCCGGCGCGGTTTGCGCGGCCAGCGGTGCGGACAGTGCAAACAGCAAGGCAGACGTCAGGCGTCGCGTACGCGGCAAGGTGCGTGGCTCTCTCACGGTGTTTCTTCCCCAAATGAACAAAACGCCGGTCCGAGCTGGACAGGCAAGGTTAATTAAGCAGTCGTGCATTTGTTAGCGCGGCTCTTAACAAGTCAACTTGCACTGCAGCATCGGCCGCGAGCCAATCGCGTCACACATCGTTCCAGCCGGCGCGGCATTGGGCACCGTTGCCTCGCTGCGCTTGGCCGTACCATCGGAAGCTGCTGGCGCGCCGCCGCGTGCATCTTCCTTCCGAACTGGAGCATCTAATGATCGACCTTTACTACTGGCCCACCCCCAATGGCCACAAGGTCACCTTGTTTCTGGAAGAGGCCGGGCTGGAGTACACCCTCAAGCCGGTGAATATCGGCAAGGGCGCCCAGTTCGAGCCCGCCTTCCTGCAGATTTCGCCCAACAACAAGATGCCGACCATCGTGGACCACGCACCGGCCGGCGGTGGCGCGCCGCTGAGCGTGTTCGAGTCCGGCGCAATCCTGCTGTACCTGGCCGAGAAGACCGGGCGCTTTCTGCCGCGCGATGCACGCGGCCGCATCGCGGCGCTGGAATGGCTGTTCTGGCAGATGGGCGGGCTGGGCCCGATGAGCGGCCAGATGGGCCACTTCACTGTCTATGCGCCGGAAAAGATTCCCTACGCGATCGAGCGCTACAACGCCGAGGTGCGCCGGCTGCATGGCGTGCTCGACAAGCGCCTGGCCGAGCACGCTTTCCTGGCCGGCCCGGAATACGGCATCGCCGACATGGCCAGCTACCCGTGGATCGAAGTGTATGGCGACCTCAAGCCGGACTACGCCGCGTTCCCTCATGTGAAGCGCTGGCACGACGCCATTGCCGCCCGCCCGGCCACCCAGCGCGCGTACGCGTTGAAGGACAAGGTCAACCCGGATGCCGGCAAACCGCTGAGCGAGGAAGAGCGCAAGCACCTGTTTGGCAAGCGCTGAGGCAAAGCGGTAGCAGCCGTCGCGCAAGAGGCCACACGGTGAGAGCGGCGACTGTTGCAACTGCACAGCAAGAACCACCGCAAAACCGCATCAGCAAGCAACAAGGACAAGCAGCAACAGCAAGTAGCAACAGCAAGTAGCAACAGCAAGCAGCAAGCAGCATCAGGGGTTGGCAGCGGCACGCGCATACATCAACCGCGCACGACACAAACCCGGCAGCTCGAGCCCCTCTCCCCCCCGGGAGAGGGGTTGGGGTGAGGGTACGCAAGTGGCGCCAGACCCACCGCACCCGCAACGTGCGCCGCATGAAAAAAGCGCGCCCCGCATCCGCAGCGCGCCAACTGCAACCACCAGCCCCCAGGCACCCCTGCTCGCCGGAAAACAGCGCAACCACAACACCCCAGCACCACGCCGCAGCACGCGCGCGCCGCCGCAGACACCGCCCCTCATCGCACACACGCACCACCACCGCGCTTCTCAAACACTCCACGCGCCCGCATCCTGTGTGCTGTCTCCAGACAGGATCTTCAATGCGCGCCCTGTTCGCCGCCCTTACCCTCATGCTCAGCGCCGTCCCCATGGCCCACGCCGAAAAACTCACTCTGGAGGCCATCATCGGCCCATTGCCGTTGTCTGGCCCGACGCTGATGAAGCCCAAGGTCGCGCCCGATGGTTCGCGGGTGACCTTCCTGCGCGGCAAGGACAGCGACCGCAACCAGCTGGACCTGTGGGAATACGACATCGCCAGTGGCCAGACCCGGCTGCTGGTGGATTCCAAGGTGGTGCTGCCCGGCACCGAGACCCTGAGCGATGCCGAAAAAGCCCGCCGCGAGCGCCAACGCATCGCGGCCTTCGCCGGCATTGTCGATTACCAGTGGGCGCCGGATGCGCACGCGCTGCTGTTCCCGCTGGGCGGCGAGCTGTATCTGTACGACCTGCGCAAGACCGGCAGCGCCGCGGTGCGCCAACTCACCCATGGCGAAGGCTTCGCCACCGATGCCAAGCTCTCGCCCAAGGGCGGCTTTGTCAGTTTCGTGCGGGCGCGCAATCTGTGGGTGATCGATCTCGCCAGCGGCAAACAGCTACAGCTGACCCGCGATGGCAGCGACACCATCGGCAATGGCGTGGCCGAATTCGTCGCCGACGAAGAAATGGATCGCCACACCGGGTATTGGTGGGCACCGGACGATTCGGCGGTCGCCTTCGCGCGCATCGACGAATCCGCCGTGCCCATCCAGAAGCGCCCGGAGGTCTACGCCGACCACACCGAGGTGATCGACCAGCGCTACCCGCAGGCCGGCCAACCGAATGTCGCCGTGCAGCTGGGCGTGATCGCCCCGCGCGCGTCAGCGAAACCACAGTGGATCGACCTCGGCAAGCAAGCGGACATCTACCTGGCGCGGGTGGACTGGCGCGATGCGCATCGGCTGACCTTCCAGCGCCAGTCACGCGACCAGAAAACCCTGCAACTGATCGAAGCCACGCTGGCCAGCGGTCAGCAACGCGTGCTGATCACCGAAACCTCGCCGACCTGGGTGCCGCTCACCAACGATCTGCGCTTTCTCAAGGACGGCCGCTTTCTCTGGAACTCCGAACGCAGCGGCTACGAGCATCTGTACGTTGCCTCCGAGGACGGCACCACGCTCACGCCGCTGACCTCCGGCGCCTGGGTGGTGGATGCACTGCTGGCGGTCGATGAGCAGGCTGGCCTGGTGTACTTCTCCGGCAGCAAGGACTCGCCGACGCAAACCCATATCTACGCGGTACCACTGGCTGGCGGCGCCATCGAAAAACGCTCGGCATCCAACGGCACGCATGCGGCCAGCTTCGCCAACAACGCCAGCGTGTATGTGGATACGCGGTCCAACACCACCACGCCGCCGCAGATCGAACTGTTTCGCGCCAATGGCGAAAAGATCGCCACCTTGTTGCAGAACGATTTGGCCGACCCGCAGCATCCCTATGCCAAATACCGCCAGGCGCAGCGCCCGGTGGAATTCGGCACGCTCACTGCCGCCGATGGCAGCACGCCGCTGCACTACCGGCTGATCAAGCCGGCCGATTTCGACCCGTCAAAACGCTATCCGGTCGTGGTGTATGTCTACGGCGGCCCGGCCGCGCAGACCGTGGTCGATGCCTGGCCCGGTCGTAGCGATGCACTGTTCGATCAATACCTGGCGCAGCGTGGCTACGTGGTGTTTTCACTCGACAACCGCGGCACCCCGCGGCGTGGCCGCGCGTTTGGTGGCGCGCTGTACGGCAAGCAGGGCACGGTGGAAGTGGACGACCAGTTGCAGGGCGTGGCGTGGTTGAAAGCGCAACGCTGGGTGGATGCGGCACGCATCGGCGTGCAGGGCTGGTCCAACGGCGGTTACATGACCTTGATGCTGCTGGCCAAGCACAGCGAGGCGTATGCCTGCGGGGTGGCGGGCGCACCGGTCACCGATTGGGGCCTGTACGACACCCATTACACCGAGCGCTACATGGACCTGCCTGCCGGCAACGCGGCCGGTTATCGCGAGGCACGCATCGCCACCCACCTGGATGGCCTGCGCGCCAAGCTGCTGCTGATCCACGGCATGGCCGACGACAATGTGCTGTTCACCAACTCCACGGCGCTGATGAGCGGGTTGCAACAACGCGGCACGCCATTCGAACTGATGACCTATCCCGGCGCCAAACATGGGTTGTCGGGCAAGACCGCATTGCATCGCTACAAGACGGCAGAAGCGTTCCTGGCGCGTTGCCTGCAGCCCTGAGCACCCGCCCCACGCTTGCCGTCGATAAGGAGCTCTGCGCATGCCCACGCCCCCACCGTTGCCGCATTCCGCAACACCGCCGCCCCCGGCAAGGCGCGGCTGGTGGTCACGGCATTGGAAATGGGCGGTGCCGCTGCTGGCGCTGCTGTTGATCGTGGTCCTGGCCGCCTCCATCGGTGCGCTCGTGGCAGGCATCGCGCGCGTCATGAAATCGACCGAACCCTACCGTGTCGGCGTGTTGACGGCGCAACACGATCCCCGCGTTGCCACCGCACTCGGCGCGCCAATCAAAGACGGCTTCCTCCCCAGCGGCAACATCGCGACCAGCGGTGGCGGGGGACACGCCACCCTCAGCGTTTCGCTGCACGGAACACGTAGCAACGGCACCCTCTATATCGAAGCCGAGCGCCATGCCGGGCAATGGCACTACACCAGCGTGCAGGTGGTTCCGGACGTCGGCGACGCGATCGCATTGCTGGACGACGCCACGGCTGCCGCCGGCCGGCCACGCGCGACCGATGCCGGGACTGATCCGGATATTGAAACGACCAACACTGTCGCGCCAGGGAAGGAGCAGGATCGGTAACGCGCGCCGGGCGCTCAGCGGCGCACCTAGCCGTGGCGGTTTACCTTTTGGTAGCGACGCTGCACACCAGGGTATGCGGCGCTGCGCGCTGTGGCGGCGCACTGCGTCTCACCCCACGGGCGCGGCTGCCGCCTGATCCGAGTACGCCGGCCATGACCTCCGGCAGGTTGCCGGCGCCGCGTGTGCCGCGTACGGTCGCGCATCTCCTGTTGGAAATCCGCCCGATGAAGCCTCTCGTGATTGCTGTCGCCCTGGCGCTCGGCGCCTCCCTGCCACTGCACGCGCAAAACAGTCCTGCCACCACCGGGACCACCAGCGCACCCGCCACTCCGGCCTGGGTCAAGACCAGCAACGGCTACGCGCAACTCCTGCTGAGCGCCCAGGCACCGTTCCAGCCGGAATACGCCAGTTTCTTCGGCGTGCCCGGCTACGACGATCAAGTGGTCGATCTGGGCCCGAACAACGCAAAGCGCTACCGCGAGGCGATGGCCACCGCGCGCACCGCGCTGCAGGCCAAGCTGGCCAGCGAGCGCGATCCCAACGTGCGCCAGGACCTGCAGATCATGATCGGTGCGGCGACCGACAACATCGAAGGCAGCGAGCTCAACGAGCGCTACCTGCTGCCATGGAACGATGCGCCGCAGCTGGTCTTCAGTGGTCTCAACGGATTGTTGTCCGACCAGACCGCGCCGGATCGCCGCGCCAAGGCGCTCGACCGTCTCAAGCGCTACGTGGGCCTGGTCCCGGGCACCACCCCCACCACCACGCTGGCGCGCCAGCGCTACGAGGAACAGCTGGGCAACAAGACCTTGCTGCAGCCGACCGAGCGCGAGGTTGAGCAGGCTTTGGCGAACGTGGACACCTACGTGGCCGGCATCGGCGAGCTATTCGCCAAGTACAAGATCGCCGGTGCCGACGAGGCGCTCAAGGCCATGTCCACCCAGCTCAAGGACTACGCCAGCTGGACCCGCAGCACTGTGTTGCCAAAGGCGCGCAAGGACACCCGCCTGCCCGAGCCGCTGTATGCCTACCAGCTCAAGCAGGTGGGTATCGATATCGCGCCGCAGCAGCTGATCCAGCGCGCGCAGCTGGAGTTCATGGAAACCCGCTCGGCGATGCGCCAGCTTGCGCCGCTGGTGGCCAAGGCCAAAGGCGTGCAGGGCGAGGACTACGTGCAGGTGATCCGCGCGCTCAAGCGCAACACCATTGCCGATGACCAGCTGGAAACCCACTACCGCGGCGTGATCGACCAGATCGACCCGATCATCCGCCAGCAGCGCATCGTCGATGTGCCCAAGCGGCCGATGCAAATGCGCCTGGGCAGTGCTGCGGAAAGCGCCGCGCAGCCCGCACCGCACTTCCTGCCCGCACCGCTGATCGGCAACACCGGCCAGCAGGGCCAGTTCGTGCTGCCGCTGGGCAACCCCAGCGCGGAGGGTGGCAAGAAAGAGCAGTACGACGACTTCAACTTCGGCTCGGCCGCCTGGACGCTCAGCGCCCACGAAGGCCGCCCGGGGCACGAACTGCAGTTCACCGCGATGGTGGAGCGCGGCGTGTCGCTGGCGCGCAGCATGTTCGCCTTCAACTCGGTCAACGTCGAAGGCTGGGCGCTGTACGCCGAAGCCGAAATGGTGCCGTACGAACCGCTCGACGGGCAGCTGATCGCCCTGCAGTTCCGCCTGCTGCGCGCCGCCCGCGCCATGCTCGACCCAATGCTCAACCTGGGCCTGATCGACCGCGAACGCGCCCGCCAGGTGCTCGAAGACGACGTCGGCCTGTCGGCCGCCATGACCCGCCAGGAACTGGACCGCTACACCGTGCGCGCCCCCGGACAGGCCGGCAGCTACTTCTACGGCTACACCCGCATCCTGGAACTGCGCATGCGCACCGAACTGGCCCTGGGCAAGAAGTTCGACCGCCTGGCCTTCAACAACTTCCTGCTCGACCAGGGCCTGCTGCCGCCGGACCAGCTGGCCCAGGCGGTGGAGAAGCAGTTCATTCCAGCGCAGCAGTCCAAGCGTTGATCAGCGTGTAGCCGGTCGTCAGGAGGGACGTGATGCCTGCAGCCTGCAGGCATCACGTCTGCACCGCAGGCCTTCGTCCAGCTGAGCGAGGCGCTGCGCCCTGGTCTGGCGTATCACGTAGAGACTAAGAGCGGCTGCTACAAACGTAGCGAGCCGCCAGCAACGCTACGAACCACGCGCAAGCACCGCATTGGCTGCACCGTCCATCGTTCCCGCGCATCACTGCAGGCGGCTGATGCGCTTCGACAGTTGCCGAATGTCAGCGCACGGGCGGCGCTGACTGCGGTGCCTCACGTTGCTCGGCCCCGGCCGGCACCCAGATCGCCATGCCCGCCGCGCGCTTTTGCGTGGTCGGAATGCCGATGCCCAGGCCACCGCCGACGCGACCGCCGTAGCTGCCGCCACCCACCGACAGCCCACCGCCGGAACGCTCGGAGCCCACGCCGACGATCACCACGCCGTTGGCGCCGAGCTTGGCGGCTTCGCGCTTGAGGCGTAGCACCGCGGCGTCGGTCTGACCTTGGGTGCCGAAGCCGGCGGCGCTGGTGGATTCGAGCTGGGCGATCTCGACCGAGCCCACTGGCGCGTTCGAATAAACCTGCACCTGCGCCGGGTCGATCGGCGCGCGTGGCTGGCCCAGCATCACCTTTGAACTACTTGCACAGCCGGCCAGCAAGGCCGCTGCGGCGGCACCGATGGCCACCTGCCTGATGCGTGACTGCATGTTCATACCTGGCCCCCGTGGGTAATGGCAGTGATCATCCGGCGCCTGGACTGAATCGCGCCGGACTTTGCGCACACCCTAGGCCGGCCGATGTGAGCCCGCCGCCAAGCCGCCATTGGTCACGGTGACCACCCGCCCACGGCGCGCCGGCACCGGCGCCGCTAAGCTGGGCGCCTCCTGAGACACGTGCGAGGTGATGTGTGGGATTGATCAGCCTGCTGTGGGGCATTGTGGCGTTGCTGTGGATGGTCCTGGCCTTCATTCCGCTGCTGGGCTGGGGCAACTGGTTCCTGATCCCGTTCGCGGCCTTTGGTGCGCTGATCGCGGCCATCGCTTTGTTGTTCACCTCGGCCGGCAACCGTGGCCGGGCCAAGACCGGCCTGTTGCTCAATGGCCTGGTGATCGTAGTGGGCGTCATCCGCCTGAGCCTGGGCGGTGGGGTGATCTAAGCGTTGCAGCGCTGCGACACAGCGTCGCAGCGCATTCCGCCGCTGCTGGCGGGCGTAGACTTGTGCGCTGTCCATCGCCTGCCACCGCTGGCCTGCCACCGTGTTGCAGGCGACTTCGATGCTCTTCGCTCGTTCGTTTCATGCACCAGTCTGTCTGTCAGTACGTTCGCGTCTTTCGTGGCGACTGTTGCGGTTGGGCAGCGGGACCAATGCGCGGTTTCCAGGCGCCGCATTGCCAGCGGTTGCGTGCGCGGGGCGTCCGTGCCGGCAGGCTGGAGCGACGCACGACAGTGCCGTGCCGATGGCCCGCCCCATTCTTTTCTTTGACTTCAGGAGCCCGTGATGGCCCACCCCCACTACCGTCCCCGTCGTATGCGCCACGATGCGTTTTCGCGCCGGTTGATGCGCGAGAACACGTTGACCACCGACGATCTGATCTGGCCGGTGTTCGTGCATGAGTTGCCAGGGCGCGCGCCGATTGCCTCGATGCCTGGCGTCGAACGTCTGTCGCTGGACGAGTTGCTGCGCGAGGCTGAAAACGCGCTGGAACTGGGCATCCCGGTGATCGATCTGTTCCCGGTGATCGACCCCGCCGGCAAGAGCCTGGACGCGGCCGAAGCCTGGAATCCGGACGGGCTGGCGCAGCGCGCGGTGCGCGCCCTCAAGGCGCGCTTTCCCGAGCTGGGCATCATGACCGACGTGGCGCTGGACCCGTACACCACCCACGGCCAGGACGGTTTGATCGACGCCAAGGGTTATGTGCTCAATGAGATCACCGTCGAAGCGTTGGTGAGGCAATCGCTGTCGCATGCGCAGGCCGGCGTGGACATCATTTCGCCCTCGGACATGATGGACGGGCGCATCGGCGCGATCCGCCGCGCGCTGGATGCCGACGACCATCTCAACGTGCGCATCATGGCGTATTCGGCCAAGTACGCCTCCGCGTTCTACGGCCCGTTCCGCGATGCGGTGGGCAGCGCCGGCAATCTCGGCAAGGCCGACAAGACCACCTATCAGATGGACCCGGCCAACAGCGACGAGGCCATGCGCGAGATCGCGCTGGACCTGGAAGAGGGCGCGGACATGGTGATGGTCAAGCCAGGCATGCCGTATCTGGATGTGGTGCGGCGGGTCAAGGAAGAGTTCCGCGTGCCGACCTTCGCCTACCAGGTCAGCGGCGAGTACGCGATGTTGAAGGCCGCCAGCGCCAATGGCTGGCTGGACGAACGCAAGTGCGTGCTGGAAGCGCTGATGGCGTTCAAGCGCGCCGGTGCCGATGGCGTGCTGACCTACTTCGCGCCGCAAGTGGCGCGCTGGCTGCGCGAGGGCTAAGCGCAGCAGCAAGCCCACGAACAGGCGCCTGCGGGCGCCTCTTTCATGTGGTGAGCGATTGAATGCGGTGCGCGGCGCTCCCGCGCCTGCGCGATTGCGATAACGATTCTCATCTACAATGGCAAGCCATCTGCTTCAGGCTGCTCGCGCGTGTTCAAGACGGTTGTGTTCCAACTGCACTGGTTGCTGGGCATCACTGCCGGGCTGGTGCTGTCCGTCATGGGACTGACCGGCGCATTGATGTCCTTCGAGAACGAGATCGTGCGCCTGGCCAACCCGGCCATCGCGCAGCTGGCCGAGCGGCATGCCGCCGGGCAGGCGCCACTGCCCGTGGATGTGCTGGTGCGCCGGCTCGACCTGGCGCCGGGGCAGGGCATCACCCGCATGCTGATCGACCCGACCGGTGGGCGCCCGTCCACGGTGCGTCTGGCCGGCAAGCCCGGCGGCCGTGTGTACTTCGATCCGTACACCGGCGCGCGCGTGGGCGCGCCACGGCTGAGCGGGGCATTCGCCTTTATCGAAGACCTGCACCGGCATCTCACCGCCGGCGAGCGCGGCCAGGCCATCACCGGCGCCAGTACGCTGATCCTGCTGTTCTTCTGCGCCTCGGGCCTGTATCTGCGCTGGCCGCGTCGCTGGTGGAGCCTGCGGACCTGGTGGGCGGTGGAATGGCGGCGGCAGGGGCGCAGTTTTCTGTGGAGCCTGCACGCGGTGTTCGGCACCTGGTGCCTGCTGGTGTATCTGTTGATTGCCTTGACCGGGCTGACCTGGTCTTACACCTGGTACCGCGACGGCATGGTGGCACTGCTGGGTACTGAGCCGGCGATGCGCGGCGATGGGCGCGGGCACCGGCCGCCCGCGGTGGATTTCACCCGTGTGCAGCGCACCCTCGACGGGATCGCGGGAACCCGCAGCGCGGCGATGGATCTGCGCATTCCCACCCGCGCCGGCCAGCCGCTGAGCGTGCGTTTCCTGCCGGATGCGCCCGCCCATGATCGCGCCTACGACAACCTGGAGCTGGATGCGCACAGCGGCGTGCTGTTGCGGCGCCAGGACTACGCCCGGCTGCCGCTTGGCCAGCAACTGTTGGTGAGCATGTTCCCGCTGCATTCGGGCAGTTTCTTCGGCCTGCCCGGGCGCATCGTGGTGCTGCTGGCCAGTGCGGGCATGTCGGTGTTCTTTGTGACCGGCTGGATGCTGTATCTGGATCGCCGGCGCAAGAAGCGCGAGCTGCGCGCAGCGCGCGAGGTGCTGCAGAGCGCGCCGCCCGCCTCGCAGGCCGCGCCGTGGCTGATCGGGTTTGCCAGTCAAAGCGGATTTGCCGAGCGGCTGGCCTGGCAGGCGGCCGGCCATCTGCAATCGGCCGGGGTACCGGTGCAGGTGCGCTCGCTGGCACAACTGGATGCGGCGCAACTGCAGCAGTCGCGGCATGCGTTGTTTGTCATCAGCACCTTCGGTGACGGCGAGCCGCCGGATGCGGCGCGCGGATTCGAGCGCGAAATGCTGCGGCAGACACTGGCATTGCCGCAGTTGGCCTACGCAGTGCTGGCGTTGGGCGACCGGCAGTACGCGCGGTTTTGCGGGTTTTCGCGGCGTATCGAGCAGTGGCTAGAGGCGCAGGGCGCACGTGCGCTGTTCCCGGCGGTGGAAATGGACCAGACCGATCCGCAGGCACTGGCGCAGTGGCACGCGCAGCTGGCGCAGGTCAGCGGCGCGCCGGTGGCAGCAGTGCCGCTGGCACGCCCGGCGCTGATGGACTGGCCGGTGCTGTCGCGGACCCAGCTCAATCCAGGCAGCGTGGGCGCACCGATCTGGCAGGTGGACCTGCAACCGCCGGCAGGGGCGCAGTGGTTGGCCGGCGACATCCTGGAAGTGCAGCCTGCGCATGCCGGCGCCGCCGTGCGCGCCTGCCTGCAGGCCTGGGGCTTGGCGGCCGATGCGCTGGTGCATGTGGACGCGCAATTGCTGCCGCTGCACCAGGCCGCCGCCGAACGCGTGCTGCCCGAGCCGCCTGCGCAGCCGCCGGTGCCCGGCACGGTGGCGCAGGCCTGGCTCGATGGCTGCGCGTGGCTGCCGACGCGCGACTATTCCATCGCCAGCGTGCCCGCCGATGGCAGCGCGCAGGTGGTGGTGCGGCTGACCACGCGTGCCGATGGCAGCCCGGGCCTGGGCTCTGGCTGGCTGGTCTGCCATGCGCCGCTGGGCGCACCGGTGCGCGCACGCCTGCGCACCAATCCCGGCTTCCACCGTGTGGACGGTGCACCGCTGGTGTTGATCGGTAACGGCACCGGCATTGCCGGATTACGCGCGTTGTTGCGTGACGCCGAGCTGGCGGGCGTGCACGGCCACTGGCTGCTGTTCGGCGAACGCCATCGCGCGCACGACCGCTTGTTCGGCGATGAATTGCAGGCCTGGCAAGCCGCCGGACATCTGCAGGAACTGGATTGGGTGTTCTCGCGCGACCAGGCCGACAAGCGCTATGTGCAGCACCGCCTGCGCGAGCGCGGCGAGACGCTGCGGCACTGGATCGACCGCGGCGCTGTCCTTTATGTGTGCGGCAGCCTGGACAGCATGGCGCGTGAGGTGGATGCGGCCCTGCGCGAGATCCTGGGCGAGACGCGGCTGGAGTTGCTCACCGCCGCCGGCCGGTATCGACGCGACGTGTATTGAGTGCAGTCCGCAGGCGTACCTTGTGCGCCGACACAGGACGCCAAGCGCATTGTTATCTGAAGTGACGAGCAGCGTCGATGGATCGAACGTGCTTCAGGCAAACCTTACCTGCGCTGGCAGCATGGCGATGACATCGCCATCGCCATCGATATCGGAAAAGCCAACACCGCCATTCCCACGTGCATTGAGAGGATGGCGTCCCACGCAGCGCGCACTAAGCCAACGCCTGCGAAACAGGCGACCTGATGTTCTCGATCAGCATAGGGTTGGGAGTGTCAACCTGCCTGCCCTCGTGGCGAGACGCCGCGGCCGCGCAACTAGACTTGCCGGTGGCTAAAACCGTGCCATTCCGACGGCCAACTACCCGATCGAGCTCGCCCGCAACACGGTCAACGCAGCATCACCTGACGCAGCGCACCACCGCACCAATTCAACTCACCGACACCCCGTCTCGCCATCTACCACCGGCGCCTTCATCCGGTAGATATCCAGCTGGCCGGCGCGCGGTGCGCGGGCGCTGCCGGTCACCAGCAGTTCGCCGGGCTTTGCTGCGTCCACCACTGCGCCGAAGGTGCGTTCCTGCGGGCCGTTGAACGACAGCGGCAGCGGCTGGCCCTGGCCGTAGTGGCCGCCCTTGCAGGCAGCCAGCAACAGCTGACTCGGGCCTGCGGACGTGCCGCGCGCCCATACCAGTGCGCGGCCATCGCCCAGCCAAGCCGCGTCGCGTTCGTCCTCGGCGCTGTTGACCTCGCCCAGCGCTGCCGGGGCGATGAAGGCCGCTCCATCCCAATGGGCGACGAACAGATCCAGGCCGCCGGCACCGCCATGGCCGTCGCTGGCGAACAGCAGGGCGGTGCCGTCCAGCGACAGCGTCGGTGCGGTCTCGTTGCCGCGGCTGTTGATCGCCGGGCCCAGCGATTGCACCGCACCCAGTTGCCCTTGCGCGTCCACCGGCACGCGATACAGATCGCTCCCACCGGCACCGCCGGCGCGCGTGGAGGCGAACAGCAACCAGCGCCCGTCGGCACTGAACACCGGCGTGGTCTCGTCCTGCGCCGTGTTCAACGGCAGCGGCGTGGCCTGCTGCCAGCGTCCGCCGACCAGCTGCGCCTGCCACAGGTCCCAGCCACCGGCGCCGCCTGCCCGATCGCTGGCCCAGACGATGCGCTGGCCGTCGGGGCTGAGCGTGGCGCGTGCCTCGTTGGCGGGCGTGGAGACCACGCCCATGCCCTCGATGCCGAATTCGGCAAGTCCCGAAGCAGACGGGACGAAGAGTAAACTTGCCGCCAGCGCGAGCAGCGTCACTCGAAGTTGCATGGGGTGTTCCTGCCTGAGTCGCGCACAGTCTAGTCAACCCAGAGAGCGTTTCATGCCCGTATCCCGTTATGCCGTGTTCGGACACCCTGTCGCCCATTCGCTGTCGCCGGCCATCCATGCCGACTTCGGGAAGCAGACCGGCATCGCGCTGGACTACACCGCCATCGACGCCGCGCCGGAGGAATTCACCGCCGCGCTGGAGCGCTTTGCGGCCGACGGCGGCAAGGGCGCGAACGTGACCCTGCCGCTGAAGGAAGCCGCCTTCGCGCTGTCGGCGAGCCTGAGCGACCGCGCGCGCGTGGCCGGTGCGGTGAACACGCTGGTGCGCAACGACGGCCAGTGGCAGGGCGACAACACCGATGGCGCCGGCCTGGTGCGTGACCTCACCGAGCGTCACGGCCTGGATCTGCGCGGCCGCCGCGTGCTGCTGCTGGGCGCCGGCGGTGCCGCACGCGGCGTCGCGCCGGCGTTGCTGGAGGCCGGCATCACCGAGATGGTGGTGGTGAACCGCTCGCCCGAGCGCGCCGATGCGCTGTGCGATGCGTTGGGCGAACCCGGGCGCGTGGTGTCGCGCTATCTGGAAGACCTGCGCGAGCTGGGCGACTTCGAGCTGATCGTCAATGCCACCGCTGCCGGCCGCGATCGCGACGCCGGTGCGTTCGCGCTGCCGCTGGGCCTGGTCAACAGCCTCACTGCGGCGGTGGACCTCAATTACGGCGCCACCGCCATCGCGTTCCTGGCCTGGGCACGTGCGGCGCAGTGCCGCTACGCCATCGACGGCCTGGGCATGCTGGTGGAACAGGCCGCGGAAAGCTTTGCGCTGTGGCACGGCGTGCGCCCGCAGACCGACCCGGTGTACGACGCGCTGCGTGCGCGCGACGCCGTCCTGGTCAGCGCCGACTGAGCGCGTTGCGATGACCACCACCGATCTGCTGTTGTCCATCGTCACCAGCCTGCTGTCGCGGGTGCCGGTGCTGATTGCCCTGGTGCTGGGCCTGGTGCTGGTCTGGCGCACGCCGCCGGTGGCGGCACGCCGGGCTGCGCTGGCGGCGCTCTCGTTGCTGCTGGCCTGCTCGGTGGCCGAAGTCGCGATCCAGGCAGTGGCGTTGTGGTTGATGCAGCAGGGCAGCGTGGCGCGCATCTCGATGGTGATGAGCGTGTCGCGGCTGGTGCTGGTCAGCGTGCAGGGCGTGGCGCTGGGCGTGCTGGTCTGGACCCTGGCCAGTAGCCTGCAACGGGCGCGGCCTACGCCGGAAGCGTTGCAGTGATTCCGCTCAAGGCGATCGCGTTGACCCTGATCGGGCTGGTCTGTGCCGGGCAGGGCGGTTGGACCCTGCTGCACCCGGAGCGGCTGGCCACGGTCAACCGCGGCGGGCTGCTGTACGAACGCTTCGGGCCAAACGGCGTGGGCGTGGGCATGCTGGTGATGGGCCTGGCGATGCTGGTGATCGGCCTGGTCTGGGCCCGCTACGCCTGGCCGCGCCGCGTCTGAAACGGGCGAGCGGCAGTCAGGCGAGCGGCAGTCACAGGAGGTGATCGCGCCCGAACTGGCGGCACGCCGGCACGGTGGCGCATGGTGCTCAGGCCCGCCGCAGCGCGTGCCTGATCGCGCTACCCCTGCACTTTGCCCAGCGGTTCAGCCGGTGCGCGGCGCGGTCGCAGGCGCTGCGTCGGTCCGTGCGAAAATAGCGCGATGAGTGACATTGCCACACCGGCCGCCCCGTCGGCGCCCGTTCCTACCCAGCGCACCCTGACCGAGCCGGTCAAGGCCGGCATCCGCGAGGCCTACGCCAAGCTGCAGGCCAATACACCCGGCTTCGCCACCCGCCGCGCGCAGAGCCAGATGATCGGCCTGGTGTCGCGCGCGCTCGCCACCTCCGGCGGCATTGGCGTGGCCGAGGCACCGACCGGCGTGGGCAAGAGCCTGGGGTACTTGACCGCTGGCGTGCCGATCGCGCTGGCCACCAAGAAGAAGCTGGTGATCAGCACCGGCACGGTCGCACTGCAATCGCAGTTGGTGGAACGCGACATCCCCGCCTTCCTCAAGGCCACCGGCCTGGAGGCGACTGTCGCGCTGGCCAAGGGCCGCACCCGGTACCTGTGCACGCGCAATGCCGCCGAGCTGGAAGGCGAAACCAGCCAGAACGGCATGTTTGAAGACGAGCAGGTGCTGTACGACCGCCCGCTCAGCCCGGCCGATGCCGACCTGGCCAAGCGGCTGGCCAAGGCCTACGCCGCACGCACCTGGAACGGTGACCTGGACGACGCCCCGGAGCCGGTGTCGGTGCCGCTGCGCATGCGCGTCACCACGCCGGCTTCCGGCTGCGCCGGACGTCGCTGCAGCTATGCGGCGCAGTGCCCGGTGCTCAAGGCGCGCACCGATGTGCGCGAGGCGCAGATCGTGGTCACCAATCACGCCTTGTTGCTGTCGTCGCTGTCGCTGGGCGATGCCGAGAACGGCCAGCCGCTGATTGCGCCGCCGTCTGACATGTTGCTGGTGCTCGACGAAGGCCATCACATTGCCGGCGTGGCGATTGACCAGGGCGCGGCCAATCTGCCGCTGGACGACATGGCCAAGCGAACCGGCCGCATGCAGATCCTGATCGCCGCCGCGTATCGCGCGGTGGACAAGGACAAGATCGGCAACCTGCTGCCCAGCGAAGCCATCGAAGTGGCCGCGCGCGTGTCCAAGTTGCTTAAGGCGTTCCATACCGAAGTCGAACGCGTCTGGAAGCCCGAACCTGGCGAGCGCGATCCGTTGTGGCGTGCGCCCAACGGCAAGCTGCCGCCGCAATGGGGCCCGGCGATCGAAGAACTGGGCGAGGAGACCCGCGCGCTGTTCAACTGGGTACACGCCGCACACGGCACCGTGGCCAAGGGCAAGCAGGACGATGCCGCGCGCGAGCGCCTGCAGCGCAGCCTGGGCATGGCGCTGGAAATGGCCGAGCAGCAGCACAATCTGTGGAGCGGTTGGCGCCGCGAAGACAAGGACGGCCAGCCGCCGATGGCGCGCTGGATCACGCTCTCGCGCGATGGCGATCTGATCTGCCATTGCTCGCCGGTCTCCGCCGCCCAGGTGCTGCGCACGCTGCTGTGGAACGAAGTCGATTCGGTGGTGATGACCTCGGCCACGCTGACCGGCGGCGGCGATTTCCAATCCTTCGCCATTGACAACGGTTTGCCCGACCATGCCGAAATGGCCTCGCTGGCCTCGCCGTTCGATCTGCCCAATCAGGCCGAATTGATCGTGCCCAATTTCCCAGTCACTCCCGACGATCGCGAAGGCCATCCCAAGGAAGTCGCCAAGTATCTGGTGCGCGAACTGGACTGGGCCGCCAAGGGCAGCATCGTGCTGTTCACCTCGCGCTGGAAGATGGAAAAGGTTGCCGACCTGCTGCCGCTGGCCCAGCGCAACCGCGTGCTGGTGCAGGGCGAAGGCAACAAGTCGCAACTGATCACCGAACATCTGCGCCGGATCGCGGCAGGCGAGGGCTCGGTGCTGTTCGGCTTGAACTCCTTCGGCGAAGGTCTGGATCTGCCCGGCGAAGCCTGCACCACGGTGGTGATCACCCAGGTGCCGTTCGCCGTGCCCACCGACCCGCAGACCTCCACCTTGAGCGAGTGGCTGGAAAGCCGCGGCCACAACGCGTTCAACCTGATCGCCATCCCGCATGCACTGCGCACGCTCACGCAATTTGCCGGCCGCCTGATCCGCAGTTCCAACGACCACGGCCGCGTCATCATCCTCGATTCGCGCCTGCTCACGCGCCGCTATGGCAAACGCATCCTCGATGCGCTGCCGCCGTTCAAGCGGGTGATCGGGCGCTGAGCTGGTGTGCGTGCATCGGCCTGCACGCTTGACGGATGCGCGCGGCGCGCAGTGCAGCGGATGGATGCGCGATGGCAGGCACGGTGCAGATCCACGCACCCACACTGCTGCTTGGCGAGGTGGGCGTGAGCTAGTCTCGCGTGCAGCCATGTTGATCATTGCGGCATCAGTGGCAGCTAAGTAGGCAGGTCGTGAGGCGTTGCAGCGAGACAGCCTGCTTCCATGCAAGAGGCGAGCAGCACGCTGGAGTGTGCGTCTCGCAAACGCACCGCATGTCGCTGTCGCGCGTTTGAGAAATGCGGTGCCTGCTTCGTTATTCGAACGCACACCCGCGTATCGCTGCCTTGATCAGGCCTGCCAAGTAAGCCACCGTCTTGACCAAGCCGCACGCGTGCAGCGCAGCATTTATAGCGCGCAGCGCACGCAACGCACGGCGGCCGCTGACCATCGCCGCGAGATGCTCAACGCAAAGACGAAGCATGCAGCGAGGATCTGCAACACGCTGCCGATGCATATGGCGATGCATATCACGCTACGCAGTCATCATCATGTTCCCCTATCGCAGCGATCAGAACTAACGACTTCTCACGCATCAGCTGGCTAGCCATGATTCAGCACCTTCAACTTGAGCTGACGCCATGCGCCCTGGATCCCTCATGGTGCTAGCCCTGCTAGCCCCCACGCTGATCGCCCCGCCGGTCTTCGCCCAATCCGTCCTGACCCGCGACAACGGCGCCAAGGTCGGTGACAACCAGAATTCGCAGACCGCCGGTGCCACCGGCCCGACGTTGCTGCAGGACGTGCAGCTTATCCAGAAGCTGCAGCGCTTCGATCGTGAGCGCATTCCCGAGCGCGTGGTGCATGCGCGCGGTACCGGCGTCAAAGGCGAGTTCACTGCCACTGCCGATCTGTCCAACCTGACCAAGGCCAAGGTGTTCAGCGCCGGCGAAAAGACCCCGGTGTTCGTGCGGTTCTCCTCGGTGGTGCACGGCAACCATTCGCCGGAAACGCTGCGCGACCCGCATGGTTTCGCCACCAAGTTCTACACCAGCGAAGGCAACTGGGATCTGGTCGGCAACAACTTCCCCACCTTCTTCATCCGCGACGCGATCAAGTTCCCCGACATGGTCCACGCGTTCAAGCCGGATCCGCGCACCAACCTGGACGATGATTCGCGTCGTTTCGATTTCTTCTCGCACGTGCCCGAATCCACCCGCACGCTGACCCTGCTGTATTCCAATGAAGGCACCCCGGCCGGCTATCGCTTCATGGATGGCAACGGCGTGCACGCCTACAAGCTGGTCAATGCGCAGGGTGAAGTGCATTACGTCAAGTTCCACTGGAAGACGCTGCAGGGCATCAAGAATCTCGACCCCAAGCAGGTCGCCGCAGTGCAGGCCAAGGACTACAGCCATCTGACCAACGATCTGGTCGGTGCGATCAAGAAGGGCGATTACCCGAAGTGGGATCTGTACGTGCAGGTGCTCAAGCCGGACGACCTGGCCAAGTTTGATTTCGACCCGCTCGATGCCACCAAGATCTGGCCGGATGTGCCGGAGCAGAAGGTTGGCCAGATGGTGTTGAACAAGAACGTCGATAACTTCTTCCAGGAGACCGAACAGGTCGCGATGGCGCCGGCCAATCTGGTGCCGGGTATCGAACCGTCAGAAGACCGCCTGCTGCAGGGCCGTATCTTTTCGTACGCCGACACGCAGCTGTACCGCATCGGCACCAACGGCCTGAGCCTGCCGGTCAACCGTCCGCGCGTGGCCGTCAACAATGGCAACCAGGACGGCGAAGCCAACACCGGGCACACCACCAGCGGCGTGAACTACGAGCCAAGCCGTCTGGAATCGCGTCCGCAGGACACCGCCGCGCGTTACAGCGAGCTGCCGTTGTCGGGCACCACCCAGCAGGCCAAGATCACCCGCGAGCAGAACTTCAAGCAGGCCGGTGAGTTGTATCGATCCTATAGCAAGAAGGATCGCGCCGATCTGGTGCAGAGTTTTGGCGAGTCTCTGGCCACTACCGACACCGAGAGCAAGCACCTGGTGCTGTCGTTCCTGTACAAGGCCGACCCCGAGTACGGCGCCGGTGTCACCCGCGTGGCCAAGGGCGATCTGGCGCGCGTGAAGCAGCTCGCGTCGACCCTGCAGGACTGATCCACCCGACGGCATCGCGGCGCCATGCCGCGGTGCCGTCCTTCGTTTCGGGAGAGCGAGATGCGCACTCTGTTGTTTTTAGCGTGGTCGGCGTTGGCCGTGACCGCCAACGCTGCCTCGCCGGCACCGGTCGTCACCAAGGCGCCGACCGCGGCGGCAACGCCTGCACAGATCAAGACACAGCTGCAGACCTACTTCTTCGACGCCGCGCGTGAGGGGCGTCAGGACATGCTGGGCGAATTCATCCGCTCGCATTACGACCTCAATACGCGCGACGAAAAGGGCTACACCGCGTTGATCCTGGCCGCGTATCACGGCCAGGGCCCGGCAGTGGAGCAGTTGCTGCAGGCCGGCGCGGACCCGTGTGCGCAGGACAAGCGTGGCAACACCGCGCTGATGGGCGCGATCTTCAAGGGCGAGCTGGCCATCGCCAAGCGGCTGATGCAGGCCGACTGCGCCCCGGACCAGCGCAACAATGCCGGCCAGACCGCAGCGATGTACGCCGCGCTGTTCCAGCGCACCGATGTGCTCAAGGATCTCGCCGCCAAGGGAGCAGACCTGAGCATCAAGGATGCGCAGGGCAATGAAGTGACCAAGCTGCAACGCGGCGAATTCGCCACCGCGCCGGCACGCTGAAGGCGCAGCAGCGCAGCAGCGCAGCAGCGCTTCAGCGTGCGAGAGGGCGATCGTTCGTGTGCGTGCCGAACGATCCCGCAGGCGGCCTTCGGGGTTGGTGATGTCGCCCCGCCCCTGCAACACGCCAGGCGACAGCCAGGGATGAGGGTCCCTGCTGCTGGCTCCTCTTTGCACCGTCGCAATGATCTGGCGCTCCGGCATAGACATCCACGGTGGCGCGCAGCCCGTCGACCACCCCGATTTCCGCCGACCAAACCTCACCAACAACGCCGTCGGTTTTCCGCCGCGCGTGCGTTGGAATGCCGACACGCGTGGTCGTTTTTCTGCGCTGCTGTCAGGGAATTTCTGACGCGCAAACCCTTGCACGCCAAGGGTTTGACATTTATCTGAGCGCCCGCTGACTTGCAAAAAAAGCAGCGAGAAAAACCTCAAAAAATCCTTCAAGAAAGGTCGGCGAACGCCGATGCTGGAGCTATCGCACCCTGGAACCCCCGGACCATGAAGCTCGATCCCTCCATCCCGTTTCTGATGTCCCTGCTGGCCATGGTGCTGTGCACCGCGACAGCTGTCGTGGCCCTGGTGTTCGGTCAGGTGCATCTGCTGGCCAAGTCGTGGAGCTTCTACACCGTGATGGGCACCGCCCTGATCACGCTGGTCGCCTCGTACCACGCACTCGGCAAGCCGCTGAGCGTTGAAGAACGTGCCAGCATCCGCAGCTGAGGCGGATGGTGATGGGGAGCGCCGCAGCGCTCACCCCCCAGTAGCGGACGAAAGAAGCTCCGCTCGTCACTGATGATGCACCGCGTGCGCTCGGCATACGCAAACGCCGCCAGCACTCGGCTTCCTCTAGCGAAGCGCTCCGATAGCGCTCGTACGCGGCAAGCGACGGGACGAAAACAACGCCAGCGCGCTGTGGTTCCCCCCTTCGAACGGCAGGAAGTCGCCATGATGCTGGCCGCCACAGCGCGTCACCAGCGGGATCCACAAGCACGCGTACTGTTCGAACTCGGCCAGCAGGTAGGGTCGATCACATAGCGCAGCGAACAGTGATCATCGAGCAGGGCCGGGCAGCAAGAGGCGCCAGCATGCCACGCCGCGCTGCCGCAGATTCAGCGCCTGCCGTGTAAGCTGTTGATCCTGCTCCGCATTCCAGGCCGCCGGTTGCGCGGCCCACGTCGATGACTCTGCCCCCAGCCACTGCGTACGCCGATTCCCTGCGCCTGTCCGTCGCCCCGATGATGGACTGGACCGACCGCCATTGCCGGGTCTTCCACCGGCTGCTGGCGCCGTCGGCGCGGCTGTACACGGAAATGGTGCACGCCAATGCGGTGATCCATGGCGATCGCCAGCGCCTGATCGGCTTCGATGCGGTCGAGCACCCGCTGGCCCTGCAACTGGGCGGCAGCGATCCTGCGTTGCTCGCGCAGGCGGCGCAGATCGCCCAGGCGTGGGATTATGACGAGATCAATCTCAATTGCGGCTGCCCGTCCGACCGGGTGCAGGCCGGGCGCTTTGGCGCCTGCCTGATGCGCGAGCCGGCGCTGGTGGCGGACTGCGTCGCGGCGATGTGCGCGGCCACCACTCTCCCGATCACGGTCAAGTGCCGGCTGGGTGTGGACGACGATGAGGACTACGCCGTGTTTGCCGGCTTCATCGACCAGGTGGTCGGCGCCGGCGCCGCCATGGTGGTGGTGCACGCGCGCAACGCCTGGCTCAAGGGCCTGTCGCCGAAAGAGAACCGCGAAGTCCCGCCGTTACGGTATGACTGGGCCTACCGCCTCAAGCAGGAGCGGCCGGCCTTGCCGGTGGTGCTCAATGGCGGCATCGCGAGCGTCGAGGCCTCCCTAACGCATCTGCAGCACACCGACGGAGTGATGCTGGGCCGGGCCGCCTATCACGACCCGTACGTGCTGCATCAGCTGGAGGCGGCCTTGTCCGGGCGCCCCGAGCGCGCGCGCGCAGACCTGCTGCAGGCCTACCAGCCCTACGTGCAGGCGCAACTGGATCAGGGGCTGGCCCTGAAGCACATGACCCGGCACATCCTCGGCTTGTTCCACGGGCAGCCCGGCGGCCGGGTGTTCCGCCAGGTGCTGAGCGAGGGCGCCCACCGCCCCGGCGCGGGTTGGGAGCTGGTGGAGCAGGCATTGCAGCGCACCGACGATCAGGCGCGGCGTATTGCTGCCTGAACAGTCGGCACCTCCAGGACGAAAGTTCGGCCCGGTTTTTGCAATCTTCGGACATGGGCGGCCGCTGTACGGTTGAGGCTGCCAGCGGTATGCGCTATCGCGATTGCGCCAGATCCACTCCCGTCCTTACCCGGAATTGCCGCCTAGATGTTCATTTCACTGAATGGCGTTAACACCGAGCTAAAAAGTTCAGATCGGATTCACCCCGAAAAATCAAGAATTTGGCTCGATTTCTGCGGCTGGCATCGGTGTGACGCGGTGCTGGTTTCACGAATTTTGAATGTTCCTGAACAACCCGCTAGGATTCATCCGTGACCCAGCCCTTCCACACGTCCCGTCGTCTCGCCCTGGTGGCCCTCTGGGTTGCTGCGGTCGCGCCGTCCGCGTGGGGGCAGGGATATCCGATGGCGCAGGCCGGTCGCGAAGGCGTTGGCCCGCGCGACAGCCGTTCTTTTTCGGACACCATTCGCCGCGTGCAGCGGTCTACCGGTGGACAGATTCTTGGTGCGGAGAGTGTTCCGTTTGGCGATAGCCGGCTGACGCGCGTCAAGTACATGGACGAACGCGGCCGCGTGCATATCGTCTACCACCCCGAAGGCGGGCAAGGCGGACCACCGCCGGCCAATGCACGCAGCCCGGCACCATCTCCGTCCGACGCGCCGCCACCACCACGCGCCGATCACCAGTAAGCGCAGATACTTCTGCGTTCAGTGACATAAATCCCCTGGCCTGTGGCCACACAACGTAAGTAGGGAGAGTGCATGCGTATCCTTTTGGTCGAAGACGAAGCTCCGCTGCGCGAGACCCTTGCCGCGCGCCTGAAGCGCGAAGGCTTTGCTGTTGACGCTGCACAGGACGGCGAAGAAGGTCTCTACATGGGCCGTGAAGTGCCGTTCGATGTCGGCATCATCGACCTCGGGCTGCCCAAGATGTCGGGCATGGAATTGATCAAGGCGCTGCGCGACGAGGGCAAGAAATTCCCCGTACTGATCCTGACCGCGCGTTCGAGCTGGCAGGACAAGGTGGAAGGCCTCAAGCAGGGTGCCGACGATTACCTGGTCAAGCCGTTCCACGTCGAAGAGTTGCTGGCGCGCGTCAATGCGCTGCTGCGTCGTGCGGCCGGCTGGAGCAAGCCGACGCTGGAATGCGGCCCGGTGGCCCTGGATCTTGCTGCGCAGACGGTGAGCGTCAACGGCGCCAACGTGGATCTGACCAGCTACGAGTACAAGGTGCTGGAATACCTGATGATGCATGCCGGCGAACTGGTCTCCAAGGCCGACCTCACCGAGCATATCTATCAGCAGGATTTCGACCGCGATTCCAACGTGCTGGAAGTGTTCATCGGTCGCCTGCGCAAGAAGCTTGACCCGGATGGTGAGTTGAAGCCGATCGAGACCGTACGTGGTCGCGGCTACCGCTTCGCCATCCCGCGTACCGAAGGCTGAGTCAGCGCAGCGGCGATCGGCCAGTGTCGGGACGTTCCAAGTGGTATCGGCGCTGGCGGCCGCGCTCGTTGCAGGCCCGCCAGCTGCTGGCCGCCAGCCTCAGTCTGGTGGCCTTTCTGGCCTTGGCTGGCTACGCCCTCGACGTGGCGTTCGCCGACACCGCAGAAAAAAATCTGCGTGAGCGGCTGAAGAACTACGCCAACGCCTACACCTACAACATCGACTTCGTCCGCGATGGCTCGCTGTATCTCGGCGGCCAGCCGCCGGACCCGCGCTTCGACGTGCCGGGCGGCGGGCTGTATGTAGAAGTGGTGCGCCCCGATGAAAGCTATACGTCCGTATCGGCCGAGGGACCGAGCATTCCGCATGGGCGCATGCTGGAGCCGCGGCAGGAAGAATTCATCGGCCCGTTGGAAATGACCCAGATCGACGGCAGCCTTGGGCAGGTCTATCGCTACGGCCTGGGCGTGAGCTATGTCGAGCGCGAGAACGGCGGCGAGATCCCGTACACCATTTATGTGATGGAAGATGCGCGCTCGATGGGCGCGCAGTTGCGCGTGTTCCGCGGCGCGGTGTGGTTCTACCTGGGCAGTGCCGGTGTGGTGCTGCTGGTGCTGCAGGCCTTCATCCTGCAGTGGAGCCTGCGCCCGCTGAGGCGAGTGATCAACGAGCTGACCAAGGTGCAGCGCGGCGAGATCCAGCGCATGAGCGAACAGCATCCACGCGAGCTCGAACCGCTGACCGAAAGCATCAACGCCTTCATTGAAAGTGAGCGCGACAACCTGGATCGCCAGCGCAACACGCTGGCCGATCTGGCGCATAGCCTGAAAACGCCGCTGGCGGTGCTGCGCACCCAATTGGACAGCGGCGCCTCCGAGCGCGATCTGCACGAAGAAATGGACGTGCAGCTGCGCCGCATGAACGACCTCGTCTCTTACCAGTTGGCGCGCGCTGCTTCCAGCGGCCACAAGCTGTTTGCCGCGCCATTGCCGATCGAGCCGACCGCCGAGGAAATCGTGCGTGGCCTGGAAAAGGTCTACGCGGCCAAGGGCGTGTTGTGCGAATTCGATATTTCGCCCGATGCGCGTTTCCACGGCGAGCCGGGTGACTTGCAGGAGCTGTTGGGCAACCTGCTGGAGAACGGCTTCAAGTGGGCGCGCAGCCGCGTGCTGCTGACCGCGCAGCCGGGCCCGACCACCGGCAGCCGCCGCGCCGGCATGATTCTGTCGGTGGAAGACGATGGTCCCGGCATTGCGCCGGAAGATGTGGCCAAGATCCTGCAGCGCGGTGTGCGTGGCGATGAGCGCGTGCAGGGCCATGGCATCGGCATGTCGATCGTGCAGGACCTGATCAAGGCCTACCGCGGCGAGCTGCAGGTGCTGCGCTCGCAGGAGTTGGGCGGCGCACGCTTCGAAGTCACCCTGCCGCCAGGCTTGTAACTGGCCCACGGTTGCATGAACCCGTTGCGACTGCCGCGCGGCGCACCGACAACCGTTTAACGCCTCGCGCGTTGCCTTGACCATACTGGGCCGGTATTCGGCCGCCACGATGGAGAGCGACGCCATGCAGAGTGAAGCTGCCACGTCCACGCGGGTGATACGCGGCCGCAATTGGGTTAGCGTGCTTGCCGCGGGCTGCCTGCTTGTCTGCAGCGCGGTGGCCACCGCCGCGCCGGCGCCGACACCGCAGCAACTGCAATGGCTGCAGCGCGCCACCTACGGTGCCAGTGCGGAGAACGTGGCGCAGTTGCTGCGGCTGGGCCAGGCGCGTTACAGCGCGGCCCTGCTGCAACCCAGCGACGATGCAGCGTTGCCTGCACCGGTGCGCGCGCAGCTGCAGCAGTTCGATGCATTGCATACCCCGCTCGACACCTTGCTGGTGCAATACGAGGCCGACAAGGCGCGTTTGCAGGCGATGCCCGAGGGCGATGACAAGGTGGCCGCGAGCAAACAGTGGCGCGCACGCGGTGGGCAGATGCTTACGCAGGCGCGCCAGGCGCAATTATTGCGCGCGGTGTACGCGCCGGATCAGATGCGCGAGCAACTGGTGTGGTTCTGGCTCAATCATTTCAGCGTGTATGCCGACAAGGGCCGTGTGAAGTGGATGGCCGCCGATTACATGGAAACCGCCATTCGCCCCAATGCCACCGGCAAGTTCGCCGATCTGGTGATGGCCACGCTGCAGAGCCCGGCGATGCTGGAGTATCTGGACAACGCCAAGAATGCCAAGGGCAAGGTCAACGAGAATTACGCGCGTGAGCTGATGGAGCTGCATACGCTCGGCGTGGATGGCGGCTACACCCAGCAGGATGTGCAGCAGCTGGCCTTGATACTCACTGGCGCCGGCCTGGTGCAGGTCAAACGCGAAGGCTTGGTGGCGCCGCCCGCCAAGGATCAGGCACAGGTCGTGCGCAAGGGGCTGTTCGAATTCAACCCGGCCCGTCATCAGCCCGGCGACAAGACCTTGCTGGGTCAGCGCATTGCCGGTGGCGGCCTGGATGAGATCGAACGCGCCGTGCAACTGCTGGTGCGGCAGCCGGCGTGCGCACAGTTCATCTCGCACAAGCTCGCCGAATACTTCGTCAGCGACAAGCCGCCTGCGGCGCTGGTGAAGCGCATGGCCGCCACGTTCCAGCGCAGCGACGGCGACATCGCCCAAGTGATGCAGACCATGCTCGCCGCACCGGAATTTGCCACTGCGCAACCGCGCAAATTCAAGGACCCGAATCGTCTGGTGGTATCGGCGATGCGGCTTGCCTACGACGGGGAAGTCATCACCAATGGTGCGCCGATGGTGAGCTGGGTGCAGCAACTCGGTGAGCCGTTGTTCGGACGGATCACGCCGGATGGATGGTCGCTGCAATCGCAGGCCTGGACCAGCTCCGGGCAGCTGGCACGTCGGTTCGAAGTGGCACGCACGCTGGGCAGCGCACCGGTGCAATTGTTTCAAGGTGACGATGTGCCGCAAGAGCTGAGCAACGCGCGCAAACCACCACTGACGCGCATCGATGCGCGCCCCGCGTACCGCTGGCTGCAACCATCGCTGTCGGTGCAGACGCGCCAGGCGCTGGAGCAGGCGCGCACGCCGCAGGAGTGGAATGGGTTCTTGCTGTCTTCGCCGGATTTCAACTATCGCTGAGCGGGAGTGCACCGATGCAACGACGTCAATTTTTGCTGGCCTCCGCTGCCGCCGCGAGTCTGCCGTGGAGCGGCCGCCTGTTTGCTGCCCCATGCGACAGCGCACGCATGCTGGTGGTGTTTCTGCGCGGCGGCTACGACAGCAACAATCTGTTGGTGCCGCATGGCAGCGATTTCTATTACCAGGCGCGTCCGACGCTGGCGATCGCCCGGCCAGACACAAGCAATCCGCGCAGCGCGCTGGCACTGGATGCCCAGTGGGGCCTCAACCCGGTGGTGGGCGAGTCGTTGCGGCCACTGTGGCAACGCAAGCAACTGGCGTTCGTGCCGTTCGCCGGTACCGATGATCTGTCGCGCAGCCATTTCGAAACCCAGGACGATATCGAATCGGGCCAGGTGGCCACGCAGCGCCGCGATTACCGCTCCGGCTTCATGGCGCGATTGTCGGGTGTGCTCAGCGGCGTGCCGGCGATCGCTTTTACCGACTCCCTGCCGCTGACGTTCCAGGGCGCCGGCGATCTGCCGAACGTCTCGCTCAAGGGCATCGGCAAGCGCGGCCTTGATGACCGCCAGGCGCAGATCCTGGCGCAGATGTATGGCGCCACGCCGTTGGCCGCGGCCGCGCGCGATGGGCTGGCGTTGCGGCAGCAGGTGACCACCCAACTGCGCGAGGAAATGGAACAGGCCGGCCGCGGTGCGGCCAGCGCACGCACCTTTGCCGACGAGACCCGACGCATGGCGACCTTGATGCGCGACCGCTACCGGCTGGGATTTGTGGATGTCGGTGGATGGGATACGCATGCCAACCAGGGCAGCGTCGAAGGTGGGCTGGCCAATAACCTGCGCAACCTCGGGCAGGGCCTGGCCGCCTATGCGGACGCGCTGGGGCCGGCATGGCAGGACACCGTGGTGGTGGTGATTTCCGAGTTCGGGCGCACCTTCCGCGAAAACGGCAGCAAGGGCACCGATCATGGTCACGGCACTGCGTACTGGGTGCTGGGCGGCGCCGTGCAGGGTGGGCGCATCGCCGGCGAGCAGGTCGCGGTGGCGCAGGCGCAACTGCTGCAGAACCGCGATTACCCGGTACTCAACAATTACCGTGACCTGTTTGGTGGCCTATTGGGCCGGCTGTGGGGCTTGTCGCCATCGCAGCTGGAGCGGGTATTCCCTGGTGCCAGGCCGCGCAATCTTGGGCTGGTCTAAGGCAGCAAACCAATGCGGGTCAAGATGATGCAAGACCTGCGGCACGGCGTATCAGGTGCGCGTGCGTTGCCGGCACTGCGGCGGTAATCGCAAGCGATGCCGTGGCCGTCGTGTTACTTCAGTTTGGCGGCGTGTGCGCGAACGGCGAGGCGCCGTAGAAACGGGCTAAGTGTGCGGCCACGCGCGGCATCTCGCGTGCGATCACCTGCGGTGCGGAGAAGTGATACTCACTGAGCACGGCGAAGAATTCTTCGGGCGCTTCGGTGGCATACGGGTCGATGTCGGTCTGCGTGCCGGCGTCAACCTGGCGGCAGAACGCGGTATAGGCCTGCTGGAAATCGCGTGCCCAGTCGCGGTACTGCGCTGCCGGCAGCGGCGGCGTGCCGTCGAGCGCGCCATCCAGTGCATCGAGCTTGTGCGCCATCTCGTGCACCACCACGTTGAAGCCAGCGGTGGGATCGGCCAGATCGGCCTGCACATCGGCCCAACTGACGATCAGCGGGCCATGCTCCCAGGCCTCGCCGATCAGGGTGTCGTCCCAGGCATGCATGACGCCGGCCGCATCCATGTGGGTGCGCTGCACGCGGAAGGCATCCGGATACACGATCAATTGCGACCAGCCGCGCCAGCCGGCGGCGCCGATGTTCAACAGCGGCAGGCAACAGGTGGCCGCCAGCAGCACGGCATCGTGCGGGGTCAAGGTCAGCCCATGCACCGGCGAAATGGTCTTTTGCTGCAGGAATTGCGTGGTCAGTGCACGCAGGCGGTGTTGCCGCGGCGGATCGAGCGCGGCAACCCAGGCGCACTCGGTGCAGACCGCCTGCCACAGTGCATCGTCAAGGGCAGCAGGTGGCCGGCGTAGCCAGCGCAACACCCACTGGATCAGCGGAACATGCCCGGCAGGAAGCTGTGCCAGCGCGGCATCATGCGCATGCGCGGGAACAACGCATCGCCTTCGCCACCACCGCCATTGGAGGCGGGTGCAGGCTTGTGGGCCGGTGCGCGCGACGCGGCGGGTGCCTCGCCATTTGGCGTTCTGCCGCGTGCTGCCGAGTTGCTGCTGACGCAGCTCTCATGATCGCCGTCGGCCAGCTGGTCCGTTGCCAGAGCGGCGAGCGGAGCCAACAACAAGAGCAGGCAGAGCGTGAGTCGGCGCATCGTCCACATCCAGGGCAAGCGGCGTAAGTCCCCGATCATAACGTGGTTTTCACCCCATCACGCAAGCCGCGCTGGGCGCCTGGGGGAGCTTGGCGCATAATTTCACGGATCGATTTGGGGACCTTGCCGTGGACGACCGCGCGTTGCTGGCCAAACTTGCGACTGGCCGGCTCTCCGGCGACACGCTGGCGCGCGAGGCCGGGCTGACCCGCGCCGCGGTGTGGAAGCGCATTCAGAATCTGCGCGCGGCCGGGGTTGCGATCGACGGCCAGGCCGGCGAGGGCTACCAGCTTGCGGCGCCGCTGGACCTGCTCGACGCCCAGCGCGTCCGCGCTGCCCTGCAAGCCGATGCCGCCGCCGGGCTGGCGGCGCTGGAGGTGGCCTGGACGCTGGAATCCACCAACACCAGCCTGCTGGCGCGCCCGGCGCCGGAACACGGCGTGTCTGTGTTGCTGGCCGAGCGGCAGACCGGCGGGCGCGGTCGCCGGGGCCGGCAATGGGCCTCGCCGTTGGGCGCGCACCTGTACCTGTCGGCATCGCGTCGCTTCAGCGGTGGGCTCGGGCAGCTGGCCGGCTTGAGCCTGGCGGTCGGAGTGGCAGTGGCCGAGGCTTTGCGCGGGTGTGGGTTCGACGAAGTCGGGCTGAAGTGGCCCAACGACCTGCTGGCCCGCGGGCGCAAGCTGGGCGGCTTGTTGATCGAAGGCGGCGGTGAGATGGCCGGCAATGCGCGCGCGGTGATCGGGCTGGGCTTGAACGTACACATGCCGCCGGCTGCGGCTGCCAGCATCGACCAGCCCTGGGTAGACCTGGATACCCTGGCTGGCCGGCCGGTGTCGCGCGACCAGGTGGTGGCGGTCGTGCTGTCCGGGCTGATCCCCGCGCTGGCGTTGTTCGAGGCGCAGGGGCTGGCACCGTTCCTGAGCCGCTATGCCGCGCTGGACCTGCTGAGCGGGCGCGCGGTGCAGGTGGAGGAGGCCGGCAGCCTGCACCGCGGCACCGCACTTGGCCTGGCGGCCGATGGCGCGTTGCGTGTGCAGATCGGCACCGATGTGCGCCTGTTCCACTCCGGAGAAGTGAGCGTGAGACCTGCATGAGTGAGTGGCTGTTCGACCTGGGTAATTCGCGTTTCAAGTACGCGCCGCTGGACGGCACTCGCGCCGGCGATGTGCAGGCCTGGGCGCACGGCGCCGAGGCGATGGATACCGCCGCGTTGTCGGCGCTGCCCTCGGGCAGGATTGCGCACGTGGCCAGCGTGGCCGCAGCGGGCCTGACCGAGCGCGTGCTGGCCAGCCTGCGCACGCGCTTTGAGCAGGTGCGGGTGGTGCGTACCGCCGCTGCCTGTGCCGGCGTGCGGATTGCCTATGCCGACCCGAGCCGGTTCGGGGTGGACCGCTTCCTGGCCCTGCTCGGCGCGCGCGGTGATGCGCCGGTGCTGGTGGCCGGGGTCGGCACCGCGCTGACCATCGACGTGCTGGGCGCAGACGGCCAGCATCACGGCGGGCGGATCGCTGCCTCGCCGACCACCATGCGCGAGGCGCTGCATGCGCGTGCTGTGCAGTTGCCGCCTACCGGGGGTGCCTATGCCGAACTGGCCAACGACACCGACGATGCGCTGACCTCCGGCTGCGATGGCGCGGCGGTGGCCTTGATCGAGCGCAGCCTGCAACACGCCGCGTGCACCCTTGGCATGCCGGTGCGCTTGCTGGTGCACGGCGGTGGCGCGCCGCCGTTGCTGCCGTTGCTGCCCACGGCTGAATTTCGCGCTGCTTTGGTGCTGGACGGCCTGGCGACCTGGGCGACGCATTCGGCCGCGCCGTAGAATCGGCCGCATGTACGTACGCGCACTCATCGTTGTCCTGATCATCCTCAACGCCGGCGTGGCGCTGTGGTGGGCACTGCAACCGGCGTCTGTCCCGCCGGCGGCGCCGTCGCAACCGGCAGGTGTGGCGCGGCTGGAGCTGCTGCCCACGCCGCCCACTGCTGCCGCGCCCGCCGTTGCCACGGTGGCGCCAGCAGCAGCGCTCGTGCCGCCCCCGGCGGCCCCTGCAGCGCAGCCGGCTGTCGCAGCGGTGGAGAACACGCCACCGCCCACGCCGGCGGCAGCCGCCGCTGTCACCCCAGCGGTGCCGGCCGCAAGCCCGCCGCCCGCCGTTGCCGCACCCGCCGAGCGCTGTGCCAGCCTGGGGCCGTACGCGGCGCGTGCCGAGGCCGATGCGGCCTTGCCCGCACTGCGTGGGCAGGCCAGCCGTACCAGCGTGCGCGAGGACAAGGATGCGGGAGTGAGTACCTTTCGGGTGATGCTGCCGAATGTCGGCGACCGCGCCGCGGCGCAGGCGCTGGTCAAGCGCATTGCTGCGGCCGGAATCGGCGACTACTACGTCATCGCCCAGGGGGAGGACAACAGCATCGCGCTGGGGCAGTACCAGAGCCGTGAGCGTGCAGAGCGGCGCCAGGCCAGCCTGGTCAGCGCCGGCTTTCCCGCGCAACTGGTGCCCAGCGGCACCGGCCAGTCGCGCTGGTGGATCGACGTGCGCAGCAGTGCGTCGGTGTCCAGCCTGCAGCGCAGTGCGGGCGCGAGCCGGCAACGATCGCTAGACTGCACCGCGCTGCGCTAGAATGCGCACCGGCGCGCAACGCGCTTGGCCTTTGCCGGCATAGCTCAGTTGGTAGAGCAACCGCCTTGTAAGCGGTAGGTCCCCAGTTCGAATCCGGGTGTCGGCACCATAAGGTCTTTCGCTGCATCCCGGAAACGTCCATGTCTCCAGGCATTGGCCGCGCTGTGGTTCAGCGTCCCCAGAAGGCATCTTCCTGGGTTTGATCGGCCGAGAACAGCCGTACTTCGACGATCTTGCCGTCTTCGATGCGCAGCAGGTCCACGCCCGCTTGCTTGAGCGTGACGCCGTTGGCCTGGCCGGAAAATTCCAGGGTGATGGCCACCCAGTCGCCACTGGCCATGTAGTCGTCTGCACGGCTGATGGCGAAGGTGCCGTTGGAGACCTCCATCATCTTGCCCAGCATCGGCCCGACGACAGCCATGCCGCGGTGGGTGCCGGAGAACTGATGGTTACCCGGCTGGTGCCAGATCACGTCGGGCGAAATGATGCTGCCCAGCGTTGCGTGGTCACCGGTCTGGACTGCGGTGATGTAGGACTTGGCGATGTCGATGGTGTTCATGGTGCTTTCCTTGGTTGGTTGAAATGTCGGAGCGTAAGGTTTACCGGCGCTTCTGCCCGGCTGGCCGATCTGTGGTGGGAGAGAGCGGTGCGATCTGCCGCGATCCGTCAGGACATCAGGCTTTGCAGGGCGCCCGGATGCAAGGTGATCGACCAATTGACGTGAACCACGCGCCAACGTCCTTCGATGTGGCGAAAGACCTGCGTCGAATTCCACGGAGTGCCCGGCTTTTCGCCGCCCTGGCCGTCGCTCACGATGTTGCGCAGGTTGTAGTGCAGCACGGCCATGTCGCCGCCATCGCTGACCATCACGACCGGGTGGAGGTAGTCGTTGCGCAGGATCTTGAGCTTGCCCTCAAACACTTTGCGGAAATACGCCTCCACCGCGGCGTGGCCGTCCAGACGCAACTCGGTGAGGGGGTCGAAATACGACACGTCGTCGCTGTAGACCTCCAGTGCGCCATCGACGTCGCCGCGGTTCCAGCGTTCGTTGATGCCGTCGTCCACGGCCAGAATGGCCTGGGTGATCTCTGCAATATCGATTCTCATGGTCGGTCTTCTCAATCAAGCGGGACGTGGTGTAGGAGTAATTATTGGACTTGATTGGCCAGCCCGAGCGGTCCAGAGTGGACAGATGCTGATCATTTACGGACATGTTTTGAAGAGCCTACGCTAATGACGACGACCAGACGCGCACGCGCTGCGGCGGCGCAGGCGACCTCCCAGATCCTGCATCTGGCCTACCAGCCCGCCGATCCCTATCGTCTCGACCTGGAAGTCTTCACGGTTGCCGATTTGCGAACCCGTGCGACCAGGGAGGAAGTGCAGGCAACGCACCGCTACGGATTCCATACCCTGTTGTGTGTGACCCATGGCGAGTGCACCCAGCTGGTCGACTTCAAGGCCATCGCCTGCGCGCCTGGCTCGCTCCTGATCGTGCGGCCCGGCCAGGCGCACAGCTATGGCGTCAAGGACGACTGGGATGGCTGGAATGTGATCTTTCGCCAGGAGTTCGTGCTGCCGGCAGCGACAACGCCGGGCGATTTGAAGCTCGCCTTCGATCTGGGCACGTTGCCGGATCATGTGCTGCTCGGTGGCGATGATCTGAAGCGGCTGACCGATGTGATCGCGCAAATGCGCGAGGACACGCTGATGCTGGCCCCGCAAGAGGACGTCCATGCGCTGTTGCGTCATCAGCTGCATGCGCTGCTGACGCGGCTGAGCATTTTGCACGGTCGTACCCAAGTGCGGGATGTTGCAGTGTCTGCGGCGCTGCGACGTTTTCACCGGTTTCAGCAGCTGGTCGAAGACCGCCACGCACAGTGGCATCAGGTCGCGGACTATGCCGATCGCCTTGGGTGCACGGAAAAGAGCCTGGCGCGCGCAGTGCGATCGGCAATGGGCACCACCGCAAAGACCTTCATTGCCGCACGCATCAATTTGGAAGCCAAGCGCCTGCTGGTGCACACGTCGATGCCGGTTGCTGCCATCGCAGAGAAGCTGGGCTTCGATGAAGCGACCAACTTCAACAAGTTTTTCAGGCGTGAAGTGGGGTGCACGCCTTCGGACTTTCGGCGGCGTTATCGGCTTGCGGATTGATTGCATGCCACGGCAGCGCGCTGTCGCCTGCGCTGTATTCTTCAAGCCCGCCTGGCTGATGCGTCACAGATGGCCAGCATCGTGTGCGGTTGAGCCCTGAAAGCTATGCAATAGCCTCTGCATTGATTGTCGGAGTTTCCACGGCGCACGGTGAGATTGCGCGTTTTCTGGAAATCTTGCTGGCCGCACCACTTCCTCTCCCGCAAGGAGAGGCCTTTACATACGTTGCGCCGTACGCGCAAAGCGCATTGTGCAGTTTGTTGTTGTCTGCGCGCAGTACGCGCAGCAACTCAGGCCGGACGACCGGCCGATAGCAGTTCCAGCGCGGCCTTTTCGGCGTCGGTGTGGGTGGCACCGACGCGCAGGCGGTCGGCCAGTGCTGCAACGACGACGGCGTGGGCTTGGCGGAGCACGCTGTCCGCATCGGTGCTGGCATCGATGACGTGCTTGCCCGGCAGCTGCAGTGCCGCAAAGATTGCGCGGCAGCGTTCCAGGTTGTCCTGGGTTTCGAAATGATTGGGGGCATCGCCGCGTGCGCGGATGCGCGCCAGGCCGGTGGGCGGCGGCAGGTCGAGCAGCAGCAGCAGGTCCGGGCGCGGCGCGAAATCGTTGGCGGCCAGCAGCGCATCCAGTGGCAGGCCGGCGGCGCCCTGGTAGGCAACCATGGACGGGAAATAACGGTCCAGGATCACGATCTCTCCGCGCGCCAGCGCCGGGGCGATCAGGGTCTCCACATGCTCGCGGCGGTCGCGGAGCAGCAGGTCGACCTCGTCCTGGGCACTCAGCCGCCCGGTGGCGGCCGACTGCCGCAGCTGTGTGCCCCAGGGGCCGTTGGTTGGCTCCTTGCTCAGCACGACGCGCGCGCCGGCCTGCTCCAACAGCGTGGCCAGGCTCCTGGCGAGGGTGGTCTTGCCGGCTCCGTCGATCCCTTCGATCGCGATCAACAAGCCGCCTGGCGTGAGTTCGATAGTCATCACGCTACTTTAGCCGATCCCCCTGAATCCGCCGATTGCTGCGTGCAGTCGCGCGCTGGTCATTGCACCGACAAACGCATGCAGCATTCGCTGCCGTATGTGTCAGGAATGTCCCGATGCCGCCGCTCGTGCCCGGTTGTCATACTGAACAAGTCAGGCACGGTGCTCAATCGTGTAGCGTTTGAGCGACGCTTTACTGACTTCAAGGATGAAGGACGCGTCGCCGCCACCCTAGAGGCGGCATCCCCCGCGTGACGCCCTCTGCAGGCACCGTCGTGACCGGATTCCTTGACTCACTTGTGTGCGCGTTGATTGCGCACGGCCACCTTCCGCTCAGACCGGCGCGGAGGTGTAGCGATAGGACAGCAGCGTTTTCACCAGGAAGGTGATCTGGGTGGCCGAGCGCGCATCCACGCGCATGACCGGGATGCGGAAGCCTTCGGCCACCAGCGCTTCGCGGAACGGCGGCAGCAGGAATTCCTGCACCTCGTCGGTCATGGTGACGCCAACGGCGAGGCTGGCCTCTGGCGCAATCCGCGAAAATTCGCGCAGCAGCTCCAGTGTGGTGTCGCGCATTTGCGTATCGCGCGCGCTGGTCAGCACGATCACGCCCAGGGCGCCGTCGCACACCAGCGGCCACATGAAATCCAGGTATTTCTGGCCGGGTACGCCGTAGACGTGCAGCAGCTCGCCGTCTTCGAGCTCGATCGAGCTGTAGTCCAGCGCCACGGTGGTGTAGGTCTTGTCGCCGTAGGCATCCTGGCTCAGCGGCATTTCGGTGCTGACCGGCTCCACGTCGGAGATCGCACGCACCGCGGTGGTCTTGCCCGCGCCCATGCCGCCTACGAACACCAATTTGTTGGCCGGAAGACTCATGACTGCGCCTGGGAGAGAGTGAGACCGAACCGACGCGCAACCCAGGAAAAGAACCGGGAATTGCTGTTGTTCTGACGACGCGGCGTGGACGGCACGGCAATCTCCGCTGTCTGGGCAAGGCCGCTGGCCAGCGCGGCGGCGAACAGGCATTCCACCGTTTGCAGCGGCAGCTTGCAAGCATTGGCCAGCGCCTGCGGGCGCCACGGCCGGGCATGCAGGTGCGCGATGGCCAGCAACTGTGACGGCGTGCTGGTATCGGCGCTGAGTTCCGGCCATTGGCGCAGTTGCAGCGCGTGGCCCGGTTCCACCGCCGGCAGTGCCGGGCGCAGGTGTTCGGGCAGGGCGAAATACAGCGCTTCCAGCGAGATGCGTTGGGTGGCGGCGGTGCCGATGTCGCCCATTGCGCGTTGCCAATCGGGGCGATCCAGCGCAGCCACCAAGGCGGCCAGCGGCAGTGTGGCGGGCAACTCCAGCCAGCCATTGCCCGGGTCCACACGGACGCGCAGCTGCGCCTGTTGCAGCACCACCGCATCGGTACCGAATTCGCCGCGGCAATGCCGCAGCAACAGCGCCGGCTCGGCGGCCGGCGCGTGCTGTGGCGAGGACAGCAGCAGGCGTAATTGTTCGTTGAGTTCGCGCACGGTGGCACCGTGCTTGAGCCATGCGCCCGCCACCGGCGTGCGCGACACCACCAGTACCCGCACCGGCTGGCCTTGCAAGGCCTGCCACGCGGCCAAGCCATCGGCACTTTCCAGGCCCAGCACCACCACATCGGCGGCGTGCTCGGGCCACTCGCCCAGCTGCACGTCGATGCGTTCGGCGAGCAGCAGCGAGCAGGCCAGTTTCAGGCGCGTGGTGTGCAGCAGGTCCAGGCCGGCCGTGGCGACCCGCATGGTGTGGATGGGTGTGGTCATGATCTGGCGCCTGGCGGCGCATCGAGGCAGCAACGCCTGCCGGCGGGCGCCGGCAGGCCAATAGCAACGGCGCCGTGGCGCCGTTCTTTAACGATCAGCCGATCAACCGAAGTCGAGGGTCTTCTCGAACGCCTTCAGTTCGTGACGTGCCATGGCCAGGTTGGCCTTGGCGCGGTCCAGCACCACGTACAGAAACAGCGCGCCGTTGCTTTCCAGCGGACGCAACAGGTGGTACTGCTTGCTCAGGGTGATCAGGATGTCTTCGATGGTGTCGTTCAAGCCCAGCTGTTCGGCAATGCGGCGCTTGGCGCGCACTACTTCAGTGTTGCCGGCCGCAGCCAGTTCCAGGTTGAGCTCGGTACCGCCGGTCATGCCCAGCGCCATGCCGCTGTCGCTATCGACCAGCGCGGCGCCAACGAAACCGGCCAGCGAATGCAGTTGTTCCAGATTGAGTTTTGACACGAGTCGTCCTTACCAGCGTTGAGAAATGAGTGGGCGGATGCCGTGCGCACACGCAAGCACGAACAGTGCCAAGCGAGCAGTGCTACGCGGTGGCCGGCGGTGGCGTTGCCAGCGCCGTGGCCAGCCGGCCCGCGCAATCGCGTGCGTTAAACAGCAGCGCGGCGGCATTGAGATCGTTGGCGCCCACGGCGGTCAGCGTCAATGGTTTGTCGGCACGGATGCGGATCAGCACCAACTGCCCGCCACGGGTGCTGATGGTGGCGTAATCGGCTTCGCTCAGGCCCGATTCGCGCGCCAGCGTCTCGCCCAGCGTCAAAAACGAATTGGCCATGGCGGCAAGCCGGCGGCCATCGGCGTCGAGGCTGGATTGCTCGGTAATCGCGCGCCCGTCGGCGGTGGACAACATCAGCAGCCGGATCCCCGGTTCGCGCTCGATGGTCTGCGCAAATTCGCGCCCGATGCGCTGCAGGTCGTACTGATGCGACGCCCGCGCGACTTCGCCCACGGCAGCCTTGACGACCTGGTTGACGGCGTTGTGCGGCATGAAAATTTTCCCCCTGTTGCGAACGGCCTGCGCGAATAAGTGACACCGGTCCTGCGCTGGCGGGCGAACGATACCATCGGCATATGAGGGCAAAGTCATACCGGCCTCAGCTTCTTAACTGTGCGGTCAGACAAGCACAGTCCGCAAAGCTGCGCGTGCCACAAACTGCCCCGCAACGTCACTTATGACGGTGCTCACGGCAGTCATGACGACTACGCACCACGATGCAAGCGGTGTGCCGTGCTGCGCTGCCGCGCGTAGTTGCGCGATGCGACGACTAGACTGCGCGGCTTTCCCGATGCTGGAGCAATGCATGGCAACGCAGTACGTGCCGGTTTCCCTGATTGGCGTGCCCACCGACATCGGTGCCGGCCACCGTGGTGCCCGGATGGGGCCGGAGGCATTGCGCATCGCCGGGCTGCAGGAGGCCTTGGTCGGGCGCGGCGTCGAGGTGCGTGACCTGGGCAATCTGGATGGCCCGCGCAATCCCTGGCAGGCACCGCAGGCCGGGTACCGGCATCTGGACGAGGTGGTGGCCTGGAACCAGGCGCTGATGGACGCCAGCTACGCAGAGCTGTGCGCAGGCCGCATGCCCGTCATGCTGGGCGGCGACCATTGCCTGGGCATCGGTTCGATCACCGCGGTGGCCAAGTACTGCCGCGAGCAGCATCGCCCGCTGCGGGTGCTGTGGCTGGATGCGCATTCGGACTTCAATACCAGCGAGGTAACCCCGTCCGGCAACGTGCACGGCATGCCGGTGGCCTGCCTGTGCGGCCTTGGCCCGCAGGCGCTGACCCACCTGGGCGGCAGCGCGCCCGCCGTGTTGCCCGAGCAGATCCGGCAGATCGGCATCCGCTCGGTGGACCCGGACGAGAAGCGCCTGATCAAGCAGCACCGCATTGACGTCTACGACATGCGCTACATCGACGAAGCCGGCATGAAGCGCACCATGGAAGCGGCCTTGCAAGGCATGAGCGCCGATACCCACCTGCATGTGAGCTTCGATGTGGACTTCCTGGACCCCAGCATTGCGCCGGGCGTAGGCACCACCGTGCCGGGTGGGCCGAACTATCGCGAGGCCCAGCTGGTGATGGAGATGATCGCCGACACCGGGCGAATGGGGTCGCTGGATATCGTGGAACTCAATCCGGTACTGGACAACCGCAACGCCACCGCCGAGCTGGCGGTGGATCTGGTGGAAAGCCTGTTTGGCAAGTCGACGCTGATGCGAGATTGATCGGTGCCTGAACGTTTGGCCCGGCGTTCACATCAAATCCACGGTCGCGCAGTCAGATTTGGCGCCAAGCGGGGTGCATCGGCACCGGACGCGGAACCGAGGAAGACCAAATGAAGCGACTGCTGACACTGATGGTGCTGGGCCTGTTCTCGGCCGGCATGATGACTGGCTGTAACACCATGGCTGGTGCCGGAAAGGACATGCAGGGTGCGGGTGACAAGGTCGAGAAGACCGCCGACAAATGCAGCGACGGTAAGTGCTGATCGGTTTTGTTTGATCTGTTTGGTTGGTCTTGATTGATCTGCGGCGACCGCCGCGTGCCTATGAAGGAGTGAGTTTATGAAGCGTGCAATTGCATTGTTGGTGCTGTCGATGTTGTCGGTTGGAATGCTGGCGGGTTGCAACACCGTCGCAGGTGCCGGCAAGGACGTGCAGGGCGCTGGCGAGAAGGTGGAAGACGCCGCGCGCAAGTGATCCACTTGCTGCATCGGTGAACAAAAACGGGCCGAAAGGCCCGTTTTTTTTTGTGGATGACGCAATGGCGCGCGGCACTATGTGCGGGTGCAGGCATCGCCTTCGCATGCGGATGCGATGGCAACCGTTCATCGCGGTGAGTGCGCGCTCGACATCTTTTGACCTGTGCCGAACGCGGCCAGAATCAAGCTGGCGCCACGGTCAATCGCGGCCGCAAGCAGCGGAGAATCGCAATGAACACTGACATCATTTCCGGCAAGTGGACCCAGCTCAAGGGCCAGATGCAGGCCAAGTGGGGCGACCTCACCGACGACGATTTCAAGGTGGCCGAAGGCAATGCCGAGTACCTGCAAGGCAAGCTGCAGGAGCGCTATGGCTGGGACCGTGACCGCGCTCAGACCGAGGTGCGCGCCTTCGAGAAGTCGCTGCGCGACGACCGCTAAGGCACAACGCGCCCGCGCGCCCATCGGCTGAGCAGCGTGAGCAAGGGACGGGCCGCACTGCGGCCCGTCTTTCGTTCTACGCGGCACCGGCGCCAGGCGCTGGCGGATGCCCCGGCGCGGAACCGTTAAACTTGCAGGCTGATTCCCTGGCCTATGCAGATGACCACTCGCGTTCTTACCGGCATCACTCCCTCCGGCACACCGCACCTGGGCAACTACGTCGGTGCGATCCGCCCGGCCATCCAGGCCAGCACGGCTACCGATGCCGAGAGCTTCTACTTCCTGGCCGACCTGCACAGCCTGATCAAGGCGCAGGACCCGGCGCGGACGCAGCGCTCCACGTTGGAAATCGCAGCCAGCTGGCTGGCCTGTGGCCTGGATCCGGACAAGGTGTGGTTTTACCGCCAGTCCGATGTGCCGGAGACCACCGAGTTGATGTGGCTACTGACCTGCGTGGCCGGCAAGGGCATCCTCAACCGCGCGCATGCCTACAAGGCGGCGATGGACAAGAACCGCGCCGAGGGCGAGGACGAAGACGCCGGAGTCACCGCCGGATTGTTCATGTATCCGGTGCTGATGGCCGCCGATATCCTGATCTTCAATGCGCACAAGGTGCCGGTGGGGCGCGACCAGATCCAGCACATCGAGATGGCGCGCGATTTCGCGCAGCGCTTCAACCATGTGTATGGGCAGGACTATTTCACCCTGCCCGATGCGGTGATCGATGAGCAGGTGGCCACCTTGCCGGGCCTGGATGGCCGCAAGATGAGCAAGAGCTACAACAACACCATTCCGCTGTTCGCCCCGCGCGAGGAATTGCGCAAGCTGGTGTTCTCGATCCTGACCGACTCGCGTGCGCCGGGCGAGGCCAAGGACACGCAGGGCTCGGCACTGTTCCAGCTGTATCAGGCCTTCGCCACGCCGCAGGAAACCGCTGCGTTTGCGCAGGCGTTCGCCGATGGCATCAGCTGGGCCGATGCAAAGCAGCAACTGTTCGAACGCATCGATCTGGAGATCGCACCGCTGCGCGCACGCTATGAGGCATTGATGGCTGAGCCGGCCAAGATCGAGGCGACGTTGCGTGCCGGCGGTGCGCGCCTGCGGGCCCGTTATGCCACGCCGCTGCTGGCGCAACTGCGCGATGCGGTGGGCTTGCGCGATCTGTCCAGCCAGGCCAGTGCGGTGGCTCCGGCGACGACGGCAAAGGCTGCATTACCGGTATTCAAGCAATACCGCGAGAGCGATGGCCAGTTCTATTTCAAGTTGCACGATGCGGCCGGTACCTTGCTGTTACAGAGCGATGGCTTTGCATCGCCGCGCGAGGCGGGCCAGCTGATTGCGCGCTTGAAACAGGCCGAAGACACCACCCAGCTGCAACTGCCGGGTGTGCAGCTGCCAGCCGATGCGGCGCCGGTGCTTGCCGCATTGCGCGCGCTGCGCGAGGCGTGATTGTCGCCGCTTGACGTGGTCCACAGCGGAGCGCTGCGCACGCGTCTACACTTGAGGCTGCGCATGGCAATCGTGTGGTGGGCATGACAGAACCCGTCGAGCATGGCATCCAGATCATCGACACCGGCTTTGGCGGCGCGAACTTCGATGCCGCCTACCTGATCGTCGACGAACAACGCGGCGCATTTGTCGATTGCGGCACCAGTCTTTCGGTGCCGCACATGTTGGCGGCGTTGCCCCATGCCGGGCTGACGCCGGCGCAGGTGGAGTGGTTGATCCTGACCCACGTGCACCTGGATCACGCTGGCGGCGCCGGTGCCTTGCTGCAGCACCTGCCCAATGCGCGCGTGCTGGTGCATCCGCGCGGCGCGCCGCATTTGATCGATCCGGCGCGTCTGATTGCCGGCGCCACCGCCGTCTATGGCGCCGAAGCGCTGGCGCGCAGTTATGGCGAAATCCTGCCGGTGCCGGCCGAACGCGTGGTGCAGGCACCGGACGGGCATACGCTACTGCTGGGTACACGCGCGTTGCAGTGCATCGACACGCCCGGGCATGCGCGGCATCACCTGTGCCTGTGGGATGCGCGCAGCCGCAGCTGGTTCACCGGCGACACCTTCGGGTTGTCGTATCGCCAGCTCGATAGCGCGCAGGGCGCCTTCATCCTGCCGACCTCATCGCCGGTGCAGTTCGAGCCAGAGGCCATGCTGCAGTCCATCGCACGGCTGATGGCAATGGCGCCAGAGGCGATGTATCTCACCTACTATGGTCGCGTGACCCATCCGCAGCGATTGGCGCAGGCGCTGGTGCAGCAGATCCATGCGATGACCGAGATCGCGCACGGCTGTGCCGAGCGTGCCGACCGCCACCGCTGCCTGGTGGCTGCATTGACCGCGCTCTACCTGGAGCGCGCACGCCAGCATGGCTGCCCATTGGACGATGCCGCGGTGGAGCACTTGCTGGCCACCGATATCGAACTCAATGCGCAGGGATTGGCCTGCTGGCTGGACCGGCCGGTGCGCGCGGGCTGAGGCGGCGTATGGCGTGTGGTTGCGCTGCAAGTCATGGCAACCGCGTGCGAATCACTGCGCAGCACGCTTGCCCGTATCACGCAGCAACACAGCGCTACGGTTTTGCGCGCGCGCTTTGTAAACTGTCGGTCATCTTTGAGTTGCAAGGCCACGCCGTGAATCCGATGCGCATCCTGCTGTTGTCCGCCTGCCTGTTTGTGGGAGGCGTGGCGCAGGCCGCCAACGATCTGCCCGGCGGCGGGATCGATGCCGAAGCGCTGTCGCGGCATGTGCGCCTGCTGGCGTCCGAAGATTTTGAAGGTCGTGCACCGGCCAGCGCCGGCGAGCAGCGCACCGTGGATTATTTGGTCGAGCAATTCAAGGCCGCAGGGGTGCAGCCCGGTGGCGAGCAGGGCGGGTGGACCCAGGCTGTGCCGCTGGTGCGTGCGCAGGTGGATGGGCCGGTCCGCGCGACGTTGCATGTGGGCGGCAAGGACCAATCTCTGGTCAACGGCACCGATGTGACCTTGCAGAGCCTGCGGCCGATCGACTCGGTGGCATTGAAGAATGCGCCGCTGGTGTTCGTGGGCTACGGCATCAGCGCGCCGGAACGGCAGTGGGACGACTACAAGGGCGTGGACCTGCGCGGCAAGATCGCGGTGGTGCTGATCAACGATGCCGACTTCGCTACGCCGCAGCCGGGCGCATTCGACGGCAAGGCGGTGACCTACTACGGCCGCTGGACCTACAAGTACGAAGAAGCCGCGCGCCGCGGCGCGGCCGGTGTATTGATCGTGCACGAGACCGCGCCGGCCGCGTATGGCTGGGCCACGGTGCAGAGCTCCGGCCTGTCGCCGCTGTTCGATATCGAACGCAATGATGCCGACGCCCGCGCGCAGCACGTGCCGGTGCGTGGCTGGATGCAGCGTGCATTAGCGGAATCGTTGTTCCAGCGCGCCGGCCTGGATTTCGAGCAAGCCAAACAGCGTGCGCAGCAGCGCGATTTCGCACCGATCGCGCTGGGCGATGCACGCCTGTCGGTGGACTTCAAGCTCAAGCGCGAGCGGGTGGTAACCCACAACGTGGTGGGCAAGCTTACCGGCAGCCAGCATCCGGATGAGACGGTGATCTTCTCCGCGCACTGGGATGCGTTTGGGGTTGGCAAGGCCGATGCAAGCGGCGACACGATCCGGCGCGGTGCGGTGGACAACGCCACCGGCGTGGCCAGCGTGCTGGAACTGGCGCGCGTGTTCGCTGCCGGCCCCAGACCGCAGCGCACGCTGTACTTCATTGCGTTGACGGCCGAAGAGAAGGGCCTGCTGGGTGCCAACTACTACGCGGCACATCCGCTGGCGCCGTTGGACAAGACCGTGGCGGTGCTCAACATGGAGATGTTCAGCCCGGATGGCCCGACCCGCGATATCGCCTCCTGGGGCCGTGGACGGGTGTCGCTGGAGGGCGATCTGGAACAGGCGGCCAAGGCGCGTGGGCGCACGTATTCGCCGGACCCGAATCTGGAAGCGGGCTTCTTCTACCGCGCCGATCATTTCGCGTTTGCCCGCATGGGTGTGCCGGCGATCACCGCAGGCCCGGGCCTGGACATGCTCGACGGTGGCGTGGCTACCGGCAAGGCGCTGCGCGATACCTACTTTGCGCAGTGCTATCACCAGCCCTGCGATCGCTGGACCCCGCAATGGGATGCCAGCGGCCATGCGGCCGACACCACGCTGGTCTATGACGTGGGCGTGGCGCTGGCCAACAACCGGCAATGGCCGAGCTGGCAGGACGGTTCGGAATTCAAGGCGATCCGTAGCAAGAGCGATGCGGCACGCAAGTAAGCGCGGCGTGGTGCTGGTGCCCGGCGCGGTGGTCAGGCCCGGGCGTCGCTGAGTGCAGATGCACCTTCAGCTGTATCGCGCACGCCGCCAAAGGATTGCGGCAGTGCCCAAGCAATCTGACCCTCAGCGGCACGGGTAGCGTTTGGCCAGCGCCTGCAGGATCAGGCCGGGAGCGGGCTCTTCCAGACGCTTCAACGGCAGCGCCGCAAGATCGGCAATGATCGACTGCAAGTCCGGCGGGCCGGCCTTGCCTGCGGGCATGCACCACTTGGTGCGATAGCCGGTGCTGGCGACGCCGAGTACGTACGCGCCGGCGCGGCTGGCCGAGACCATGACCTTGAGTTCGGGCTGCCCGGGTGCGTCGATTTCCGGTGCCAGCGAACCGTCCAGTCCGGCATCGATCAGCGCCTGCCCGGTGAGTTCCCACGGCTCGGGCGTGCGCGCCGCTGCAGTGGTGGAGAGCAGGCTCAGGGCGGCCAAGGCCAGCAAGGTGATGCGACGCTGCATAAGCATTCCATCGTGATGAGAGTCGGTAGGCACCATAACGTGCGCGGCAGGCGAGCGCATGCGGCACGAGAGCGTGTGCAGGTGCTCTAGAATTGAAGCTTCCGCTGCACTTGGCATGTCCGATGTCTTCCTCTCACAACGCTGCCGCGCCTGCGCCTGCGCGCAACGGGCTGGTCGTTCTCGCGCTGCTGCTGGTCTACGTGGTGTGGGGCTCGACGTACCTGGTGATCCGCTTCGCCCTGGCCGGCGGCGCGCAACCGCTGACGATGGTGTCCGGCGCGCGCTTCATCGTTGCCGGCACGCTGTTGTATGCGGTGCTGCGCTGGCGTGGCGTGGCCGCACCGACACCTGCGCAATGGACGCATGTGGCCTTCATGGGCGCGGCGCTGTTGCTGTTGGGCAACGGCATGGTGGTGCTGGCCGAGCGCAGCGTGTCGTCGGGCCTGGCGGCGACCGCAGTGGCATCGGTGCCGTTGTGGATGGCCTTGTTCGGCGCGTTGCGCGGCCAGCACGCCAGCCGCGGCGAATGGCTGGGCATCGTGATCGGATTTCTTGGGGTGGTCTGGCTCAATGCCGGCAGCAGCCTGACCGCCACGCCGGGCGGGCTGGTGTTGTTGCTGATCGCGCCGATCGGCTGGGCGTTCGGCTCGGTGTGGTCGCGTGGGCGTGATCTGCCGACCCCGTTCATGACCGCCGCCGGGCAGATGCTGTGCGGCGGCGTGTTGCTGGTGAGCACCGGCCTGTTGCTGGGCGAACGCCCGCACGCCTGGCCCACCACGCAGGGCCTGCTGGCGGTGGCCTACCTGTGCGTGTTCGGCTCGATCGTGGCGTTCACCGCGTACGTGTGGCTGTTGCATCACGTGCGCCCGGCGCTGGCCGGCAGCTATGCGTACGTCAACCCGGTGATTGCAGTGAGCCTGGGCGCCTGGCTTGGCCACGAACGTTTCAGTGCGCACGACATCGGCGCGATGGCGGTGATCCTGTGCGGCGTGCTGGTGGTGACGCTTGCCAAGGCGCGCCGATGAGCGCGGTGTCGCCGGTCGAAGCGCGCCGCGGGTTGTTGATCACCGCCTCCACCTTCGTGTTGTGGGGCGTGATTCCGCTGTACTGGCATGTGCTCAAGGCGGTGCCGTCGCTGCAGATCATTGGCCATCGCATCGTCTGGAGTGCGCTGCTAGTGGTGGCGTGGCTGGTGGCCACCTCCGGCTTGCGCTGGTGGCGCACGATCGCCGCGCAGCCGCGCGCGCTGGCGATGCTGGCCGGCAGCAGCGTGGCGATTGCCTTCAACTGGGGCCTGTATATCTGGGCGATCAACGCCGGGCATGTGATCGAAAGCAGCCTGGGCTACTTCATCAACCCGCTGCTGAGCGTGCTGCTGGGCGTGGTGGTGTTGAAGGAGCGCCTGCGGCGCCTGCAATGGGTGGCGGTGGCATGCGCGGCGCTGGGCGTGCTGTGGCTGACGCTCGATGCGGGCGCGCCGCCGTGGATCGCGTTGGGGCTGGCGAGTTCGTTCGGGTTGTATGGCTTGCTGCGCAAACTGGTGGCGGTGGATCCGGTGGCCGGCCTGGGCGTGGAAAGCGTGTATCTGTTCGTGCCGGCACTGCTGCTGGTGGGCTGGGGCGAGTACGGCCACGGCGGCGGTTTTATCGGCAGCTGGAGCCTGGGCACCGATGCGATGCTGATCTTCGGCGGCGTGGTCACCGCCTTGCCGTTGATCGGGTTCGCCTACGGTGTGCGGCGCATTCCGCTGTCGCTGGTGGGCATCCTGCAATACATCGCGCCGAGTCTGCAGCTGCTGCTGGGCGTGTGGTTCTTCCATGAGCCGTTCGACCAGGGCCGTGCGATTGGATTTGCCGCGATCTGGCTGGGCTTGTTGTTGTTTGTCGGCGACAGCGTGTGGCGTGCGCGCAGGCCTGCGGCGTCGCGCTGAGCGCGGAGCGTGTGGCATGCAGGTGTGAGAGTCCGCGCGGACGTGGTCGTGTGCTTGATGCACCTGCGCGTGCGGGACTCGATGTGCGATCTGGTTTCGCTACGCGCGTATCGTCGCGCAGTGCTCTGAAGCGACGGCCTGCCCTGCGATCAGCTACGCGGCGGCGTTGCGGCCGCCGCTGCTACAGCAAGCGTGGAGGCCGGCAGTGCCTGCGGGGCCGGGCAAGTGCCGCGGTCCTGTTGCGTTTGCGCCAGCCAGGCATCGATCGGCTGCGCCAGCAGGTCCAGGCGCAACGGCAGGCTCAGATGGTCTTCGTCATGCAGCTCGAGGTAGTGCGCGCGCGGGCTGGCCAGGGCGAGGGCACGGCCATGCGCCACCGGAATGTGCTGATCGGCATCGCCATGCAACAGCAGCACGCAGCTGCGCGTGGCGGCCAATGCCTGGGTGACGTCGACATGGTCCAGATCCAGCTGTAATTGCGTGTCTGCCGCGGCAATCACCGCATCGATGTCCTGGCCGCCATAGCGCCAGCGCGCATACGCTGCCACCGCCTGCCCACGCCAGCCGTTGGGCTGGCTGGCGAGCAGGTGCGGCACCATGTCGCGAATGCCGCGCCCGGCATTGGCGAAGGATTCCATGGCCACCACGCCGGCCACGCGGTCGCCCAGTTTGTCGGCGGTGAACAGCGCGGTGGCCGCGCCGTAGGAAATCCCGAACAGGTACAGCGGGCCCTGAATCTCGCCGCGCGGCTGCAGTGCATTGATCACATCGATGACGTCGTCGGACTCGCGCGTGCCGTAGCCGGACGGGCCACCGCCGGAATGGCCGTGGTTGCGCAGGTCGATGGTGACCACGCGGTAGCCGGCCTGCGCCAACTCCAACGACCACGGCAGCAGCGAGTCGCCATCCATCATCCAGCCGTGCAGCAGCACTACGGTGCCGCGCGGTGTGGCCGGCGCGGCCGCGGTGGGCGCGGTGAAGCTGAAATCCACGTCCAGCGCATGCGCCGGGTCATGCCGCTGGCCGCGGTAGCGGTAGCGCATGGCGTACTGGCCCGGGTCGATTGCGCGCCAGAAGATCGGCACCTGGTCGCGGGTGACCACGTGCCCGCTGCGGCTGGGCACGCTGGCGATGGTGGCGGCAATGCGTTCTTCGTCCAGCAACGGCGAGGTGCCGCCGGGCGCGACCAGGCGCTCGCTCAGCGAGGTGGAGGACGAGGAACAGCCGGCCAGCCAAAGGCAGGCGCAGGCCAGCAGGAGCAGGCGCGTCATGGCAATGCATCGAAGGGCGAAGCGGCCGAGCAGACTACGGCCTGCCTGGCGCGCGCATCTACCGCAGTGCGGTGACAAAACGATGACAGCCCGCCCGGCGTTCAGCCGCAGCCAGATGGTTTGCCCTGGCTGTTACACATCCCCAATCCCGATTCCCCAATTCCGGCGGACAGCCGCCCGCCTCACACCTCGCGCAATGCCGTGGTGATCGGCAAGCGCGCCGCGCGCAATGCCGGGAACAGCCCGCCCACCAGCCCAATGCCCAGCGCCCATTTCAGCCCGCTCCACAGCAGCTCCGGCGACACCTTGAACTGGAACACCACCTGGCTGAAGTTGTTGCCCAGCGTGGAGACGGTGTAGCCGTTGAACACTGCCCAGGCGATCAGCCCGCCCAGCAGGCCGCCGAGCAGGGCGAGCAGCATGGTTTCCAGCATCAGCGCCATGATCACCGGCACCCCGCGGAAGCCGATCGCGCGCATGGTGGCGATCTCGCGCGCCCGCGTGGCCACGGCGGCATACATGGTGTTGAGTGCACCAAACACCGCGCCCACTGCCATAATCGCGCCGATCACCGTGCCCAGAATGCTGATCAACTTGTTCAAGCCGCCGCCCTGCTTGCCGTAGTACGCACGGGTGGTGTCCACATCCAGCTTGAGCCGTGGATCGGCGGCCATGGCGGCCTTGAACTGAGCAAACCCCGGTTTGCCGGCGGTGCGCGCGGTGATCGACTGATACGCGCTGCGGTTGTAGGTGGTGGCCAGGGTCTGCGCGTCGGTCCACATCTCCGAGTCGTGCGCATCGCCGGACGCGAATACGCCCACCACCGTCCACTGCTGGCTGCCCAGGGTGAGCGCCTTGCCCAGTTCCAGCCCGCGGAACTGATTCAACGCGCCCTTGCCGACCACGATCTCGCGCAGGCCGGGCGTGAAGTGGCGGCCCTGCACCAACTTGACCTTGGTGTGCACCGCCCAGGCCTGTTCACCCACCCCGCGCAATTGCGCGTTGACGTCGGTGCCATCGGATTTGGAGGCGATGTTGACCACCTGCGCCAATTCCGGCGACAGCAGCGCGCGCCCGTTGGCATCGGTCGCAATGCCGGGCAGGTTGCTGATCAACGGCACCAGATCGCGGGTAATCACCGAGTTGGTTTCTGCTTGCGAGCCGCCGCGCAGCACAATGGCGGTGCTGTCGTCGCCGGTGTTGTTGAGCGTGGCCTGGAAGCCTTGGCCCATCGCCAGCATCGCCACCAGCACCCCGACCACACCGGCGATGCCGACCACGATCACCGAGCTGGAGCCCCAGCGTTGCGGCAACGTCGCAATGCCGATGCGTGCCGCCGCTAGCGACAGCCGGCCGCTGCGTGTGACCACCAACCACACCGCCAACAGCGCGGCGATCGGCAGCAACAACGTCCATGGCAAGGCGATCCACGCAGCCAGGCCGATTGCCAGCAGCACCACCGACAGCAGATTGACCAGACGGTTCTTCCATTTGCTTTGCATCTGCGTGCTCCTGTCAGCGGCCGGCGAGGGCATCGACGATCTTCAAGCGCTGCGCGCGTAACGCCGGCAGCACACCCACCACGATGCCGATCCCGGCCATCAGGCCCAGGCCGACCAACCAGGTCTGCAGCGGCACCGTCTGTGTCGGCATCAGGCCACCGCTACGCGCGGCCACCATCGGAATCACCAACGCCGACAACCCCATGCCGATCAACCCGCCCAGGCCGATCAGCAACACCGATTCGACCATCACCAACGTCAGCACGGTGCGGTCCTGGAATCCCAGTGTCTTGAGCGTGGCCAGTTCCGGAATGCGCTCGCGCACCGCCTGCGCCATGGTGTTGCCGGTCAGCAGCAGCAAGGTGAAAAACACTGCGGCCATGATCGAGGTGACGATCAAACCGATGTCGGCGAACTGCTTGAGAAAGGCTTGCTGGAACGCCGATTCGGTTTGCGACTTGGTTTCATGATCGGAGTTGGCCGACAACGCATCGATCGCCAACGCCACGCGCGAGGCCTGGTCGGCACTGCGCAAGGTCACCGTGTACCAGCTCACCTGGTTCTTGATGTAGTCGTTGGATTCGTCGAAATATTTCCAGTTCATCATCAACTGGCGTTCCTGGTTGGCCGCCACGGTGCGGTCCTTCATGCGGAAGATGCCAACCAGCTGCAGCGGCCAATCGTTGCTGCCGCTACGCGGGAAGATGGTGGCCTGCAGTGGAATGGTGTCGCCGATCTTCCAGCCGAATTGCTTGGCCAGCGACTCGCCGACCACCGCGCCGGTGCGCGTGGTCTGGAAGGCCTTGAGCTGGTCCTTGGGTAGCTGGTATTCGCTGTAGACATCGAAGAAGTTCGGCGCCACCGAAAAGTTCGGGAAGAAATTCTTCGGGTCCTGGTAGATGCCGCCGAACCACATCGCCGAGGTCACATCGCGCACGCCCGGCACGCTGCGAATCTGGTTTTCCAGGCGGATCGGCAGCGATTGGGTGATCGATAGCCGCGAGGCGACCACCAGCCGGTCCACGCCGCTGACATTGCCGCCGGAGGTAAACGCCACGCGCACCGAATCGAGCATGCCGAACAACAGGAACGCCGCCACCACCGACAGCAGTGTCAGCAAGGTGCGCGTCTTGCTGCGGAACAGTTGCGCCCACACCAGCGAGAGATACTTCATGGCAGCGCTCCTTTACAGCGCGAGTGGCGCGTCGGCCAGCTCACCCTTGTCCAGGTGGATGGTGTGGGTTGCGTATTCGGCGGCCTTCGGGTCGTGGGTCACCATGACGATGGTCTTGCCGTGTTCGCGGTTGAGTTCCTGCAGCAGGCGCAGGATTTCCTCGGCGTTGTGACGGTCCAGATCGCCGGTGGGTTCGTCGCAGATCAGGAAGGTGGGGTCGGACACGATTGCGCGTGCAATCGCCACGCGCTGCTGTTGGCCGCCGGACAATTCGCTGGGCTTGTGATTGCGACGTTCCTGCAGGCCGACCAGGGTCAGGGCGATTTCCGCATTGCGCTTGCGCTGGGCGGCGTTGAGCGAGGTGAGCAGCAACGGCAACTCCACGTTCTTCTGCGCGGTGAGCATCGGCATCAGGTTGTAGAACTGGAACACGAAGCCGACATGGTGGCTACGCCAGGTGGCGAGCTGGCCGCCACTCATGCGATCGATGCGCTCGCCTTCGATCTCGATCTCGCCACCGCTGGGCGTGTCCAGCCCGCCGATCAGGTTGAGCAGGGTGGTCTTGCCGGAGCCGGAGGGCCCCATCATGGCGACGAAATCGCCGCGGGCAATTTCCATGTCAATGCCGTGCAGCACCTGCACTTTTTCCGGGCCGCGTTGGTAGGTCTTGGTGATGTTGCGCAGGGTGACAAGGGCGGTCATGACGGTTCCTGACGGGGCAATGGCGGGAATGGAACGGCAAGGCAAAGCGGCAACGCATGGCAGGACGACGGTGCAACACCGCGGCTACGCGCTGCGGCCAACTGGTGCTACACACGGCGGCCGCGATGCGGCGCGACAACGGCAAACACGGCCACACACAGCGGGCTCCAGCAATTCAACAGCGGGCACGACACAGCAAGACACACAGCACACGACGTTCGGCAACTGCTGATTTCGACAAACGCCGCAGCGCTGCGCTGCAACCAGGTTGCGTCTGCTTAGAGCAGCTATCAAAACGACTGCGCAGCCGCCAGGCGGGCGCGGCCGGTGCTCGGAATCGGCATGACCCCCGTACACTCCGGTTCCTCCGCGCCGTCCGCACCCACCTGACGGCTGCTCGCTACGTTTTGTTAGCCGCTCTTAGTGCAAAGGCGCCATCGCGTGCGTCACTCGCTCTCGGCGGCCGCCTCGGCCACCGTGTCGCCATCCTTCAACTGCGCCGGCGGCTGCAACACCACGCTGTCGCCGGCGGTGAGACCCTTGCTGACCTGCCTGTCCTCGCCCAGGGTGATGCCGGTGGTAACGGTGTGCGCCTGCACGCGGTTTTCCGCATCGACCACGAAGGCAACCGTGGCGCCATCGCGCTCCACCAGCGCGGCGGCGGGCACGCGTACGCCTTGCGGCGTGGCCGCTTCCTGCGGTTTGGCCGGTTCCAGAAAGCTCACCCGCACGCCCATTTCCGGCACGATGCGCGGGTCCTTGACCTTCAATGCCACGCGCACCTTCACCGTGGCCTTGCCGCGATCGGCGGTGGGGATGATGGCGATCACCTCGCCGGGAATCTTCCATTCCGGGTAGGCATTGAGCACCGCGTCGACCGGCATCTTCGGCTGCACCCGGCCGATGTAGGACTCGCCCACCTCCACCTCGATTTCCAGCGATTCCATGTCGACGATGGTGCCGATACCGGTACGGGTGAAGCCGCCGCCGGCCGACAGCGGCGAGACAATTTCGCCCGGCTGCGCGGCCTTGGCGGTGACTACACCCGCGAACGGGGCGCGCACCACGTTGAAGTCCGAGCGGATCGCCGAGATCGCCAGTTGATTGGAGGCCACCTGCACGTTGCGCTGCGCATTCTGCAGCTGCGCACGCAAGGCATCGCGCTGCGCGGTGGCCTGTTCGTACTGCGAGCGCGAGACCAGTTGCGCCCCTACCAGCGATTGCAGACGCGAGGCATCGGCATTGGCCACCGCTAGCTGCGCCTGCATGTTGTCCACCTGACTGCGTGCGGCCGACAGTTGCGAGGCGGACAAGGTGCGTTGCGCGTCGGCGTCCAGCGGGTCGAGCATGGCCATCACCTGGCCTTCTTCCACGCGCATACCTTCTTCGATCATCACCTCGCGCACCTTGCCGGTGACCTGCGCCGACACGGTGGCCATGCGCCGTGCCACCACGTAACCGGAAGCATCCAGCACCGAGGCGCTGCTGCTGCCGGCGCTGATCGCCACCACCGGTGCGGTCTGCACTTCGATGACCTGGCGCCGGTTGAACCACCACAACGCGGCGGCAACGATGACGACGAGCACGATGGCCAGGCCGATCCACAGCCCACGCCGGGACGGGGCCGGTGGCGGGGTCTGGCGATCGATACGGAGTTGCTTGAGCAAATCGGCGGAAGTGTTCATCGTTGACCGTGACGGGGTGCTGCGCGAAATGTGACCGGCCGGGCGCCGTGCCGCAAGCTGCCGGAAGTCACCAGCAATACGAAGGCGACCAACGGGGTGGGGTGCCGCGCAGCATGCAACTGCCGCATCGTGCCCGCCAGTGACAGCTGTCACCCGCCGCACATGACAGCGGCAACTGGGCGCGGCGGTGGCAGCGGGCGATGCTGGGCGCGTGCCAGGCTGTCGTGTTCGCCAGGCATGCGGTGCCAGCGCTGCGCCCGTCGCGTCGCAGGTGTACGCACTGGCGCACGCGACAAGCGGGCCGTGCCTTACAGACCGGCTGCGTGCTCAACTGTTCCAGTCCACTGTGCGCACCGCAGTGGCAGACTCCAGCTTCCTCACCGGACTCATCCAGATGCGCTTTCCGCCTCCTGCCTGGTTACGCCCCGCCGCCAACTCGCAGGTCAGCGCACGCCTTGCGCAAGGGCAGTCGCCCTGGATGGATTGCGTGCACCTGCTGTGGTCGGCCTGGATCTTTGTGGTGCCGGTGTTTTCTTCGCGTGGATACGATGCCACCTGGCTGCTGTGCACGCTGCTGTCGTATCCGGTGTTCCTGCTGTTGTACGCGCGCATGCTGCTCGCCCCGCGCGGCCAGTTGTATCGCTACGCCTGGGCCATGGGCGTGCTCAGCGCGGCCTTGCTGCCGGTGTATTCCTCCGGCATCAGTTATTTCGTGTTTGCCTGCCTGAGCCTGCGCCCCTCCACGCGGCACGCACTGTGGCGGCACTTCGGCATGCTGGTGCTGATGAACCTGCTCTACCTGGCCTGGGCGCGTTGGCTGGGGCTGGGCTGGCAATCGCTGGTGTGGTTGCCGGTTTCGGTGCTGGGCATGGCGGCGGTTGGCGCGGTGTACAGCGTCAACGAGCGCAAGGACATGCTGCTGCGGCTGTCGCAGGATGAAGTGCGGCGGCTGGCCGCCACTGCCGAGCGCGAGCGCATTGGCCGCGATCTACACGATCTGCTCGGGCACACCTTGTCGCTGGTGGCACTCAAGGCGGATCTGGCCGCCCGCCTGATCGAGCGTGATCCGCAGGCGGCGCGCAGCGAGATCGATGCGGTGGCGCAGATCTCGCGCGATGCGCTGGCGCAGGTGCGGCGCGCGGTCACCGGCATCCGCGCGGCCGGGCTGGTGGCCGAACTGGCCTCGGCGCGGGTGTTGCTGGACCTGGACGGCATCGTGCTGGAGCAGCACCTGGAAACGCTGGCCTTGCCACCCGAACACGAGACCGCGCTCGCGCTGGTGGTGCGCGAGGCCGCGACCAATGTGCAGCGCCATGCGCAGGCCAAACGCGTGCGGGTCCGCCTGCAGGCACAGGACGCGCAGGCGGTGCTGGAAATCACCGACGACGGGCGCGGTGGCGTGATCGTGCCCGGCAACGGCCTGGACGGCATGCGTACGCGTCTGCAAGGCCTGGGCGGTGCACTGGATGTGGAAGCGCTGCCGCGTGGCATGCGCTTGCGAGCCAGCGTGCCGCTGCCGCGCCCCACGCTGGCGCCGGCCACTCCGCCGCTGCCGGTGCCGCTGATGCCACAGTCACACTAACGGCGCATCGGTCGGTGCGCGTGTCGCATACACGCCAGGCGCGCGGCTGCTATCGTGCGCAGCCGTTGCATGCATGCGAGCGCGACCGATGATCCGTGTCCTGTTGGCCGAAGACCAAGCCTTGCTGCGCGGTGCGCTGGTGGCCTTGCTCGGCCTGGAAGACGACATCACGGTGGTCGGCAGCGCTGCCGATGGCGAAAGCGCCTGGCGCGAGCTGCAACGCCTGCAGCCGGACGTGCTGGTCACCGACATCGAGATGCCGGCCCTCACCGGCCTGGAGCTGGCGCAGCGCATCCAGCGGCAGGCGTTGCCGGTGCGCGTGATCATCGTGACCACCTTTGCGCGCCCCGGATTCTTGCGCCGCGCCCTGGATGCCGGCGTGGCCGGCTACCTGCTCAAGGATGCACCGGCCGAACAACTGGTGAGCGCCTTGCGCACGGTGCAGCGCGGCGGGCGGGTGATCGACCCGCAACTGGCAATGGATGCCTGGGTGGAAGCCGACCCTTTGAGCGAGCGCGAGCGCACCGTGTTGCGGCTGGCCGGCGAAGGCCGCTCGGCCAGCGAGATCGCACAACAGCTGCAGTTGTCGCACGGCACCGTGCGCAATTATTTGTCCGAATGCATCGGCAAACTGGGCGTGGCCAATCGCATCGAAGCGTATCGCCTGGCGCGGCAAAAAGGCTGGTTGTGAGCGAGTGATGCGCTGATACGCGTGCAAGGCATGCGCGATGTTCCGCTGTTGCTCGCGCGATGTAATGTGGTGACGTCTGTGGTGCAGAACGCGCATGGACACCTATTCCAAAATGCGGGGAAAGGCATGCCATGCGTGCGCAGGTACACTCGTTGATGGGTGATTAACGCGAGCGCATTGCATGAAACATCTGTGGCTGTTGGGTCTGCTATTGGCCTGCGCATTCAACGCATCTGCCGAGCAATTCAAGATTCTGGTGGCGGCCATTCCCAACCAGTATCACCACGACTACATTCCCATCGCCAAGCCGCAGTTCGAAGCGATGGCGCGCAAGCATTACGTCGAACTGGTGTGGGCCTGGAATGCCAAGGCCTTCGATGGCGATCTGTCGCAGTACGCGGCGATCGTCTTGCTCAACACACCGGCCACCGATCTGGATCCCACCCAGCGCGCCAACTTTCAGAAGTACGTGCGTAACGGCGGCGGTGTGGTTGCAGTGCACAAGGCGTTTGCGATCAAGCGCGGCGACTGGGAGTGGTACGACCATTTGATCGGGCGGTCGTTCCGCACCCATCCCTACATGCAGACCGCCATGGTGGATGTGGTGGACGCCAATTTCCCCGCCACGGCCGGCTTGCCTGCGCGCTGGGTGTGGACCGATGAGTGGTACGAATACGACCCGCCTTACAGCGATGAGTTAGTGACGCTGATGACGGTGGACGAATCCAGCTACGACCCCACCTTGATCTGGCCCGGCCAGGTCGCCAAGGGCATGGGCAAACAGCACCCGGTGGCGTGGTACCACCACTTCGAAGGTGGCCGCGTCTTTGCTACCGCATTGGGCCATCTGGCCGAGGCCTACAACGACCCACGCTATCTGGAGCATTTGTACGGCGGGATTTACTGGGCCGCGACCGGCAAGGGCATCGACGCATCTGCGCCAGAGGCCAAGACAAAACGCCAGCGCTAGCCCCTCTCCCGTCGGGAGAGGGGTTGGGGAGAGGGTACGCGGCAAAGCCACTCTAGACGGCGGCGAACCCGATGCTTCGCCCATACCCGCATCCGCCCCTGCGGAGCATCTTCTCCCGGCGGGAGAAGGGAGCCCCCTCATCCATCAACGCGCGGAGCGCTCCCCGCGCGCCATGCTGGAAAACACGCCATCGCGGCGTACCCAGGCATGGAACAGCGCCGCGCTCAGATGCCCCAGCACTGTGGCGAACAACAGATACGCCAGCCAGCCATGCGCACTGCGCAGCCAGGCATAGAGCGCCGGGTCATGCGGCGCGATCGGCGGTAACTGCGCGCCCGGCCACAACACGATCGGATACGCACCGGCCGACAGCATTGCCCAACCGATCAGCGGCATGCCCAGCATCAACGCGTACAACAGCCAGTGCGAGGCGATGGCTGCTGCCTTCTGCCAGGCCGGCAGATCGGAGGGCAGCGGCGGCGGGCGATTGCGCAGGCGGTTGATCAACCGCAGCACGGCGAGAATCAAAATGGCGATACCCAGCGGGCGATGCAGGTCGATCAACCACGGCCGCTGCGTCACCGAGGCCACCATGCCCACGCCGACGAACAGCATGGTCAGGATCATCGCGGCCATCAGCCAATGCAGCACGCGTGCGGGCAGATTGAAGTGGGTGCGGCTGCTCATGGGTGGGCTCCCTGGCCGGTGGCGGCGCTGCCTTTGCCGTTGGCGATCTCGCGCTCGCGGCGATTGAACGATTGCGAATACACCGACGAGCGCGCCGCCAGGATCGGGTCGTTGGAGGCGGCAATGCCCTTGGGCAGGATCAGCGGGTCGTAGTTGAGATCGCGGCATGGGCCGCTGGCCTGCGGCTGCGCATGGTCGAGCGACAACGTGCCGGCCACGATCTGGCGGCGACTCGCCGGCCATGGCTGGGAGGGGTCATCCACCGGGTCGCCGGGCTCGGCGACGGTCACCACCATGTCCCAGCGCAACGGCCCCTGCGCCAGGCGCGCATCCAGATCGGTGGCCAGAAAATCGCCATCGGCCTGCGCGCGTTGTTCCGCACTCAAGCCCTTGAACGGCGTGTGCGGGCGCATCGACCAGCGGATGTAGCGCTCGCGGCCATCGGCGGCCACCGCGCGGAACGCGTTGACGCCGTTGTATTGGGTATTGGCCCAGCTGTCCGACCACGGCGCGGTCTTGGCCCACTGCTGGAATTTGGCCGCCTCCGGGTACTGTTTGCCGAACGCCGCCAGCTTGGCCGGATCGGGTTTGCCGGTGGCCGGGTCGGGCTTGGAGGCGACGTTGAGCGCCTGAAACCCGGCCGGTGTGGCCACCACGAAGAACGGAAAGCTGTTCATGGCGGTGCGCCATTCCTGCCCGTCATCGCTGCGCAACTGCAATGCCATACTGCGCACGCGCGCCGCACCGTCGGCGCCGTGCGGGTCACCGCCGCCAATCGACATGCGCCCCAGCACCGGTGTGCTGGGCTGGCTGAAAATGCGTGCCGACGACAGCCAGGTGGCCTTGCCACTGGACTGGAACTGCCCGCTCACGCACACGCCCTTGGTATGCGCACGCCGGAAGCCCGGATGCGGCGGCCCGCTGGATTCGATGGTGTCGGTCATGCGCGCGGCAGTGAGCCGGTCGCCGCCAATCCAGCCGGCGGTCCAGGCGAACGCAAGCGCAACGCCGCCGGCGATCGCTGCGATACCCAGCAAGGGCACCACAGGGCTGCGTGCGCGGTGTGGCGAAGGAGGTGGCAACGACATGGCTGGCTCCGGGTGATGCGAGAGGTGATGTGGCGGTCGCCCGGGTCGGCCGCGCAATGGCCGCGGCAGAGGACGCCTGCGCCGCATCATCCGCAGGGCGCTGCTTGTAGCGTGTGATGTTGGCAACGCGCGGACAAGTGCCGGTGTGACCGGCGCTTGCAACGCATGCGCCTGCACTGCGTCCCGCACGTCTCAGCGCGGTATCCGACGATGCCGGGCGCGCGCCGCGCCGGCCGCGTGCCTCAGCCGCCGTAACGCTGCTGCAGCATCGCAAAGGCCGAGCGCAAGGCCAGTGCTTCGCCACCAGCGGGGCGGCCGGGGCGGTCGCTGTCGTTCCAGGCGTAGACGTCCAGATGCGCCCACGCCAGGCCCGGTGCGATAAAGCGTTCCAGATACAGCGCCGCGGTCACCGCGCCGGCCATGCGCGAGCCGGCATTGGCCATGTCGGCGACATGGCTGTTGAGATACCGCAGGTACGGGCGCCACAAGGGCATGCGCCAGACCGGGTCGCGGGTGCGTTCGCCAGCGCCCAACCAGGCCTGCGCCACTGCTTCGTCGTTGGCGAACAGCGCAGGCAGGTCCGGGCCCAGCGCAATGCGCGCCGCGCCGGTGAGCGTGGCGAAATCCAGGATCAGGTCCGGGCGCTGCTCGCTGGCGTAGCTGAGCGCATCGCACAGCACCAGGCGGCCTTCGGCATCGGTGTTGTCCACTTCCACGCTCACGCCGGCGCGGGTGATGATCACTTCGCCAGGACGGAATGCATCCGGGCCCACGGCGTTTTCCACCGCCGGAATCAGCAACGTCAGCTGCACCGGCAGCTGCTGTGCCATCACCAGCCCGGCCAGCGCCAGTGCATGGGCGGCGCCGCCCATGTCTTTTTTCATGTTGCGCATGCCGTCGGCCGGTTTCAGGTCCAGCCCGCCGGTGTCGAAGCACACGCCCTTGCCGACCAGCATCAGGTGCGGGTGTTCCGGCTTGCCCCAGCGCAGCACGATCAACCGCGGCGCCCGGTGCGAGGCACGGCCCACTGCATGGATGGTGGGGAAGTTCTGCGTCAGCAACTGCTCGCCGACAATCGCCTCGACCTGTGCGCTGTGCGTCTGCGCCAACGCGCGTGCGGCGTCTTCCAGATGCTGCGGGCCCATGTCTTCGGTGGGTGTATTGACCCAGTCGCGCACCTGCAGGCAGGCCTCGATCAGCGCGCGGGTATGCGCAGACGGCGCGGCGGCCAGTTCGGCCGGCGCACGCGGCACCTTGCGGTAGCGTGCAAAACGGTAGGCCCCCAGGCCCCAACCCAGCTGCAGCAGCGCCTGTTCGGCTTCGTTCAACGGCGTGGCCAGCATCCAGCGGCTGGCCGGCGGCAGCGCCATCGGTGCATGCGCATACGCATACGCATCGGCGCGGTCACCAATGCCCAGCACCGCACCGGCCAGGCCCTGCTCACCGGGCAGCAGCAGCACGCTACCTGGTGCGGCGTCGAAGCGTTGCGCCTGCGCCCATGCAAGCACCTGGGTGGGCTGGTCGGCACACCAGCTGGCAAACCCTTCGCGGTCGAGGACATGCAGCGGCAACGCCGCCGCGCTGGGGTCGGTGAAACCGGTGAAGTGGGACATGGGAATCCTCGAATGCGGCGCGGTATGCCGCGCGAAAGCTGCGGAAAGAAGGCGCCGGGCTTAGCCGGGCACGCACACGCCAGCGTGCGCCGCCGGTGTGTGGTGCACGTCCAGCCAATCGGCCAGGCCGGTCAGGCTGTCGAACTCCAGGTCCGGCTGCTGGGTGGGGTGCGACCACTGCGCCTGCTCGCGGTTGATCCAGCACGCGCGCAGGCCGGCATCGAGCGCGCCCAGCACATCCATGCGCACATGGTCGCCCACATGCAGCACCTGCGCGGGCGGCACCTGCAGGCGCGCGCATGCGGCCAGGAAGATGCTCGGGTCGGGTTTTGCGCTGCCGTGTTCGCGCGAGCCAAGCTGGAAGGCGAAATGGTGCATCAGGCCGATGCGTTCCAGATCGGCATTTCCGTTGCTGAGCGCAGCCACCGGCACGTGCGCGGCGATGCGTGCCAAGGCATCGAGCGCATCCGGATAGCATTCCACCTGATTGCGCGCGGCATAGAACACTTCATAGGCCGGCTCCAGCAACGCCAGATCGCCGCCGCTATCGCGCAAGGCCATCTCCAGTGTGAGCCTGCGCAGCGCGCTCAGGTCATGATGCAGGTGCGGGTTGTCGGCAAAGCTGCGCTCGCGCAACTCGCGCATTGCCTCCACCGGGAACCGCGCTGCGGTGACCGGGCTGTGCTCGCACATCCAGTCGTACAACACCTGATCGATGCGCGCACCGATCGGAGCGAAGGGCCACAACGTGTCGTCGAGGTCGATGGTGATGGCGCTGATTTGGAAACTCATCGCGAGATTGTAATCCCGGGAATGGGGAGTCGGGAATCGAGAATGGGTAGAGCGCAGCCACTGCTCTTGCGATTCCCAACTCCCGATTCCCGGCTACTCAAGCAACCGCGCCCAGCGCTGCATGCCTTCCACCCGGCTGAGCACCATCTTGATGCACACCAGCAGCGGCACCGCCAGCAGCAGGCCGACCATGCCCCACAGCCAGCCAAACAGCATCAACGCCAGGATCAACATCAGTGGCGAGATCGCCATGCGCCGGCCCAGCACGATCGGGGTAACCACCTGGCCTTCGATGGTGTGCAGCGCCAGATACAGGATGGCCGGCAGCAGCGAAGACAACGTGGTGCGGAATTCCACAAAGCCCATCAGCAACATCAGCATCACGCCGATCAGCGGGCCCACGTATGGCGCGAAGTTCAGCAGCGCCACCACGGTGCCCCACAGCAGGGCTTCGGGCAGCGGAATCTTGAGTACGTACAAGATGCCGGCAAACACCAGGCCCACCAGCATATTGATCACGCTGATGGTGAGCACGTAGCGCGAGACCTCGCGCTCGATATCCAGCATGATTTCGGTGGTGAAGCGTTGCTGCTGACGATTGGGCAGCAAGGCAATCGCATGCCGTTGCAGGCTCTCGCCATACACCATGAAGAAGAACGTCAGCAGCACCACCGCCAGCACCGAGGCGGCGAGCTTGGGTGTGCGGGTCAGTGATTTGTACGGATCATCCAGCTGCGTGCGCACGATCTGGATGCCGCGTGCGCCTTCGCCGCCGGCCGCGCGGGCAAAGTTTTCTGCGGCCTGATTGGCCTGCTGCACCGGCTTGGTGAAGTCGCGCACATCGCGGGCGATCTGGCGCATCTGCCGCGGTGCCTGCTGCACCCACTCGGCCGCCGGGCCCGCCAATTGCGCAGCCAGTGCCACGGTGCCGGCCAGGCCCAGGCACAGGATCATCAAGGCGCCGAGAAAGCGCGGGATGTACAGCTTGCGCAGACCGCGCAGGATGGGGTTGCCGATCAGCGCGAAAAACGCCGCCAGCATCACCGGCAGGATGATCGTTTGCGCGGCCCAGAGCGTGTAGCCCACTGCCAGCGTGGCCAACACCACCAACGAGGCGGGTGCACGCGGGCGTGGCGCCGGTGGTGGCGGAAGCGAGTCTGCCGGTTCGGCGGCATCCAGTGAGTCAACGGGGAAGTTCATGCGCGCCCTGGCAGCAGCCGGCGAGGTGCCGGCGGTGGGCCATTATCAGCAGAACGTGTCAACGCCGCGCACAGAACTGTGCGCGGGAATTCAATGCTCGGAGAGCTCGGTAGCGGCCTCGGCCGCACGCGGTGCGCCACGCGGGTAGGTCGCCTGGGCCGGCGCCACAGTGGCCGTGGCCAGCGTGCGTTCGTCTACCGGCACCGGGCCCATGGCAGCACCTGCGCTGTTGTCGGCGGCAACTTCTTCGGCGTTGTCGGCAGCGCGTTCGGCCTGCTCGGACGCTTCCTGCGCGCGGTGCGCGGTAAACAGCGCCGAGATGGTGCTGATCATCTGCAGGATCTTGGGGATGCCGCCCAATTTGCTGGCAATGCTGCCCAGTGCAGCCTGCGGTTCGTTGCGGCCGACGACAAAGCCCAGCCCGAAACCGGCGACCAGAATCCGCACCGGTGACCAGCCACTGGTCCATGCCTGACGCAGCTCCGCCCAATGCTGGCGGGTTTCGTCACTGCGGCCTTCGACCAGCAGTTCGGCGCGTTCAACGCGATGACGCATGGCGCCGAATTTCATGGGCGGCCTCCGGTTGTGGACGATGGCGCTGCCGGCGAGGCCGGGCTGGTCTCATCGTCATTGCCGTCATCGAAGATGCCCAGGCGCACCAGTTGTCGACGCGTGGCATTCATGCCGGTGTGATCAAAGTAGAAGAACACCCGCCATGCGGCGAGGCCGGTGACCAGCAGGCTGGCCAGGGCGGTGAAGAACATCGCCTGGAACCACGACAACCCTGCACGTTGCAGCAGCGCGATGATGGCACCGGCCAGCAGCAACCAGGACGAGGCGCCAAACACCACCGCCACACATGCCCAGGCCAGGCCGCGGCCAAAGGCGCTGCGTGCCAGCTGCAGGTCGGCCGACACCAGGCGGCGCAAGGCACGGCTGGTGTCTTTGGCCGATCCCAGCGTCGCCCGGCCGGCAGCACCGACCTGACGTACGCTTTCGTCCAATCCTGGCGTTTCCGGACGTGCGTCGTGCGCGTCCGGGCCGCCAGCAGTAGAGGCCTGATCGCTCACGACTTAGTTGTCGTTGCTACGGGCCAGCTTGGCGATGATCCAGCCAGCAGCAAATGCCACACCAAAGGCGGCCAGCGGACGCTCGCGGATCAGATCGGTGGCGCTGTCGAGCAGGTCGTTGCCCTTGCTGACCAGCACGTCCATCTGTTCCTTGGCAGCGGCACCACCGAACTCGGCAGCGGCCATGCCCGCAAGCGCGGTGTCGGACAGCTCGGCCTTGACGTTGGCACGGCCCAGCTTGAGCTCATCGCCTGCGGCGCTGGTAGCACCCTTGACCGCTTCACCTGCTGCACTGGCGGCGGACTTCAGATGGGTGCCGGCTTCGCTCAGGTTGTCCTTCAGCTGTTCGGTATTGGTGGGGCTCATGCGATATCTCCTACGGTCGTTGAGGGCAGCCGCGAAAGCGTGCGGTCGTGCGGTAGCAATAGCATCGGCAGGGTGTAGGGGGTGTTAGGGCAGGCGCTCGTCAGTGCACGCCGGGTCAACGCATGAGCGCGTCGTACTGGGCGTTTCCGCGCAGGATGCGTAGTACCAGCTGTTGCGGCTTGCGCTGGAAATTGGCCCGCCAGCTGGCCAGGTCGGCGAACTCGCCTACGCTGCTGGCCACGATCACATCGCCGCTCACCAGCCCGTTGGCAGCCGCGCGCCCGCCGCGTTTGACCTCGCTCACCATGACCCCGGTGACACCGGACTGGCGCAGCGATTCGGGCAGATCCACGAAGGTGGCGCCGCCCAGGCGCGGGTCGAGCATGTCGCCGGTGACTGCGCGGTCCTGTTCCTTCAAGGTGGCCTTGAGCTTGAGCGGCTTGCCGTCGCGGCGTATGTCCAGCGTGACCGCACTGCCTACCGCCTGCAGGCCTTCGTAGTTGTGCAGCGCCTGCGCGCTGTCCACGCGTTGATCGTTGGCTGCCACGATCACATCACCAGGTTGCACACCGGCCGCTGCCGCCGCCGAACCCGGCAGCACGCGCGTCACCAGCGCACCGCGCAGCGAATCCACGCCCAGGCCCTGCAGCATCTGCTGGGTGAGGTTCTGGGTTTCCAGGCCAAGCGTGCCGCGCACTACTACGCCCTTGGTCACCAATTGCTCGACCACGTTGCGCGCCAGGTTGGACGGGATCGCCAGGCCCAGGCCGATGTTGCCGGCCATGCTGCCTTGCGGGTTGAAGCTGGCGGTATTGATGCCGACCAACTGGCCCTGCAGATTGACCAGCGCACCGCCGGAATTGCCGGGGTTGATCGACGCATCGGTCTGGATGAAGTTCTGGTAGCCCAGCCCACGGATGCCGCTGCGGCCCACCGCCGACACGATGCCCGAGGTGACCGTCTGGGTGAAGCCGAATGGGTTGCCGATCGCCACGACGAAATCGCCGACGCGCAAGGCGTTGCTGTCAGCCAGTTTGATGTCGGTGAGGTTGTCGGCCTTGATGCGGATCAGCGCGATGTCGGTATCGGCATCGGAGCCAATGAAATCGGCCTTGACCGTGCGCCCGTCGCCGAGCGTCACCTGTACGTCGTCGGCGTTTTCGATGACGTGGTGGTTGGTCAGCACATAGCCTTTTTGCGCATCGATGATCACCCCCGAGCCCAGCGACTCGTTGATGCGGTCCTGCGGAATTTCCGGAAACAGCCGGCGCAGGATCGGGTCATTGAAGAACGGGTTGCGTACGCGCACCACCTGCTTGGTGTTGACGCTCACCACCGCCGGCATGGCCTGCTGCAGCATCGGCGCCAGTGAGGGCACCGGCTGCCCGGCGACCGCCGCCGGCAACGTGGCGGCGGTGGGCAGCGTGAACGCCGCACCGGCAGTGGGCGCGGCTTCGGCGCGATTGTCCAGCCAGGCATTGATGCCGCTGGCAGCGAAACCGCCGAACGCGGCGGCCAGCGAGAGGGACAGCAGGGTGGGCAGCGGTCGCATGCAACGGATTCCGGGTTACGCGGTGGAAGAGGAATAGGGCGTCTGACTGCGTAAATCAAGCTGAACGAAGATGCCAGCGCGCGATTTAACCGCTGGTGAAAGTCGCGCACAGGCCTTGTGGGCATTGCGTTGACAGCCGCTTGAGCCCGGCGTAGCGTCCGCTCGAACAGCCCCACATTCAGCAATACGGCGTGCCTGTGCGCACCGCCCCGGGTTTCCACACTGACGCCCCGAAGGAGGGCTTATGAGCAATGGCAATGGTGTGACGGCAACCCTGTCCGACGCCGTCGACAGCGTGAAAAGTACGGCCACCGAACTGGGGCAGAGCATCGCCAGCACCACCAGTGACGCGGTCGCCAGCGTGCAGGACGCCGCCGATGGCGCGGTGACGCAGGTCAAGCAGCGGGTCAACAAGGCGCGCAAGGCCGTGGTCAAGGTCGAAAAACGCGTGGTCAAGAAAGCCGGCGCCGCCGCCAGCGCGGTGAAGCGCAGCGTGGCCAAGACCCGGCAGTCGATCGAGACCGGCACGGCGGCAGCCAAGCACAAGATCGAAACCACCGCGGCCACGGCCAAGCGCAAGATCGCTGGCACCACCGCCACGGCGAAGAAGAAAATTGCCACTACCAAGGCCGCGGCCAAGCAGAAGATCGCCAGCACCAAGGCCACTACCAAGTTGAAGCTGGAAACCGCCAAGGCCAATGCCAAGGCCGAAGCGGCGGCACTGAGCACCAAGACCGCTGCCAGCAAGGCTGCGCGCAAGGCGGCGGTTGCCACGGCCGGCACCCGCTCGGCTGCCAAGAAGGCGCAGGTGAAGTCGGTAGCGGTGAAGAAGGCCATTGCCAAGAAGATCGCCAAGAAGGCACCCGCGGCCAAGCAGACCGCCACCCGCCAGGTGGCGGTGAAAAAGGCGCCACTGAAGAAAGCCGCCACCGCCAGCGCATCGCCGGCCAAGCGCGTGGTGGCCAAGAACAGCGTTGCGCGCAAGGCCGCGGTCAAGAAGGCCCTTCCGCGCGGCACGCGCTGAAAACCACAGGCCGGCGGTGCAGTAGCGCCGGCCTGTTTCATTGTCAGTGGCGGCGGTGACAGCGGCGCACCAATTGATCGGTGTGCAAGACGCTGCACGCACATCGGCTGCGGAGCTACGTAAACACTACGCCCGGATGCGGCACGCACCTGCGTCTGCGCAGGCGGCCGTCTGCGTAAGCCGCCTCGCGCAGCGCAGCGCAGTCACGGCATCACTCACTGCAGGCCTTGCACAAACTGGTCGGCGCCTCTGCGGATGCCGGCCTTGGCGGCGTCGTATGCGCCCAGGCTGGCCTTGATGTTCAAGGCGCTTGGATATTGCTTCTCGACGTAGGCGGCCAGCAGGCGATTGCTCTGCGCATCGAAGATTTCCACCGCGTAGCTGACCGAGCCTGAGAACGCGCCTTCCTTGCCGCGTGCGGCCTGCACCGCGTTGTAAGAGCCGCCACCGATATCCACTTTCATGATGGTGCCGATCACCCGTTTATTGGGCTTGGCACCGGTAAGGGTGATGCGGATGCGCACGGTGTCGGCCAGGGGCGTGGTGGCGCGTTGCCAGCGCTGGGTGATGGCGCCGCTGAATTCCTGTTGCATGTACTCGGCCAGCATGCGCTTGTCCTGCTCGGGGACGTCTTCGAACTGCGCATCCGGTCCGCGATAGATGCTGACCGGCTCCACGATCGCTGCGCGGTAGCGGCTCCAGTCGGCATCGCCTTGATACGCGTAGGGCATGCGGTCGCCGCGGCTCCCGTCATGCGGACGCAGATAGCTGGACGAGGGCAACTGGCTATACGGCAGTGGCCGGGTGCTGGCGCAGCTGCATAGCAGCAGGCCGACCGATGCCACTGCGCACCAGCGAACAACAGGAGAGCTCGACATACAGGGGTACCTGATTGGAAGGAGACAACGAATGGATCAGCAGCACCAGCGCGGCTGGCACGCGGAGTCAATGCAGCAGCAACCGGCACGCAGCCATCACCAGCACACCGGTGGCCGCCAGGCACAGCAGCCCGCAATGGCGGTGCTGCAGGCGGCGCGCATCGCGCGCGCTGCGGATGTCCGGCAGCGCACTCCAGATATCGCGATTGCAGATGCCGGTGCGGGGGCAGCGATACGGCGGTGCCGCGTGCATGTCGGTGGTGGCGATCGGCGCACTATCGTTGGCGGCAATTGCGGGGACGTGCAGCACCAGCGGAGCGGGAGCGGGCGGGGTAGAACGGATGGAGTGGGACATGGGCGTGCATCCTGGATGCGAGCGGTTCCAGGCACTGTAGGCAGCACTGTTTGGGACGGTATTGGTGCGCGCGCCGAGGGCGCCGTGCGTGCTTGCGTGTTCAGCGCGCAGCGGGGCCGCTGGTGGTGCCGGCCGGGAACAGCACGCGGATGCACAGGCCACGTCCGTCGCCGCCTTCGCAAGTTTCAATGCGTGCCTCGTGCAGCCGCGCAATGCCGGCCACCAGCGACAGCCCGATGCCACTGCCTTGCACCGCGTTGCCGGAAACACGGTAAAACCGCTCAAAAATCGCGGCGCGGGCGTCCTCCGGCACGCCGGGGCCATCGTCGCTGACCTGCACGAATGGATGCAGCTGATCTGCGCGCAGGCAATACCCGCAACTCACTTCCACCGTGCCGTGCAGGCGCCCGTAGCGGATGGCGTTGTCGACCAGGTTGCGGATCAGGATGCCTACCGCGTCCACGTCGCAGCGCAGCACGCACGGTGCGGCTTCCACCTGCAGATTGATGTGGCGTGCCTCGGCCTGCACGCTGAATTCGTCCAGCACATGCGTGATGAGCTCGGCCATTTCCACCTGGTGATACGCCGCCGAGCTGATGCCGGCATCCAGCCGGGCCAAATCCAGCAGTTGTTCGGCCAGGCGATTGCTGCGGCGTGCGGTTTCCAGCAAGCGTTGCAGCGCGGCGTCCTTGCTTTCCAGCGTGGTGGCGCGCAGGGCGACCTCGGCGTAGGCGTGCAGTGCGGAGAGTGGTGTGCGCAGCTCGTGTGCGGCGTCGGCAACGAAATCGCGTTCGGCTTGCACGGCCTTTTCCACGCGTGCCAGCAACGTGTTGAACGATGTCACGAGTGGGCGGATTTCATCGGGCACCTGCTGCAAGGGCAGCGGCTCCATGTCCAGGCCCTTGCGTTGGGCGATGGCGTGCGAGATGGCGCGCAGCGGGCGCAGCGAGGTGCGCACCGCCAGCCACATCAGCAGGCCCAGGATCGCCAGCTGGCTGGTATTGAGCACGATCGCGGTGAGCGTGCGTTCCAGTTCGGCGCGGGGTGATTCGGCATCGGCGGCAGCTTGGTCGTGGGCGCGGGCATTGCGCCTGGCGCGTAGATGCGCTGCATCGACAGTGGCGATCTGGCGTTCGATCGGGTCCGGCAGTGCCGCCAGCAGCTGCGCACCGAAATGGGTGAGTTCGTGTTCGAGTGCGCTGTCTTTGCCATGGAACATCAGCGCCACGATGATCCAGATCGAGGCTGCCCAGCTCAGCACCACGATTGCCCCCAGCGTCGCCAGCATGCGCGCCTGCAGGGATCTCATTCGGGCGCCTGGCCGATCATGTAGCCCTGGCCATAGATGGTGCTGATGGCCTCGTCGCCGAGCTTGCGCCGCAGCTGGTGCACGTACACCGCGATCATGTTGCTGCCGCCTTCCGACGGGCCGCCATACACGCCTTCCTCGAGCTGGTCCTTGGTGACCACGCGCCCGGCGCGTTCCATCAAGGCCAGCAGCAGGCGGTATTCGTGCGCGCTTAGCGCCACCCATTTGCCGTTGCGGGTGACCTTGCGGCTGCTCGGGTCCACCGACACTTCGCCCTGGGTGAGCAACGGCACCACGCGGCCCTGGCTGCGCCGGGTGATGGCGCGCACGCGTGCCATCAGTTCATCGAACTGGAACGGCTTGACCAGGTAGTCGTCTGCGCCGGCATCCAGGCCGCGGATGCGGTCGGTGAGCTGGCCGCGCGCCGTCAGCGCGATCACCGGGGTAGGGTCGTAATGGCCCCGCATGTAGCGGATCACCGTGAGCCCGGAATCGCCGGGCAGGCCGATGTCCAGCAACACGGCGGTGTAGTGATGTTCCACCAGCGCGGTCCTGGCCGCAGCGGCGGTGCCGACATGGTCGATGGTCCAGGACTGCTGGCGGACGCCGTCGCAGATGGCGTCGGCAAGCATGGTGTCGTCTTCAACAAGGAGCAGGTGCATGGTGGGTCCGCCGGGCACTGGGGCCAGTCCGATCTCCGCAGCACTGTCGGTTGTGGTCGTTAGGCAAATATTAGTGCATCGCCACCGCGGGCGACCCGGGCAGCCGACCAGAGGCGGCCCGGCCAGAGGTATCGGCGTGCGCAGTAACGGGCTCAGCCGCGAGGGAGAGCGCCTGGGCTGCCTATACTCGCGGCGATCGCGGCCGTGTCCGAGCCTGGCTCGCACCGACGCGGCATCCCGCTGATTTCACGAGGAGTGGTTGCATGGACCTTCTCCCTGCTGCGTTGTTGCTGGGTGTGGTGGCCGGGCTGCGCGCGATGCTGGCGCCCGCCCTGCTCAGTTGGGCCGCGGCCCTGGGCCACGTGCAGCTGGCCGGGACGCCGCTGAGCTGGCTGGGCTGGCGCTACACCCCCTGGATCGTCTCGTTGCTGGCGCTGGGTGAGCTGATCACCGACCAATTGCCCAATACACCCAGCCGCAAGGTCCCGGTGCAGTTCCTGACCCGGCTGCTGAGCGGTGCGCTGTGCGGCGGGGCGATTGGCCTGCAGGCCGGGCAGTGGGTGCTCGGCGCAGCGGCCGGCGTGGTCGGTGCGGTGCTGGGCACCTATGGCGGCGCTGCGGCACGCGCCGCCGTGGCACAGCGGCTGGGGCGCGACCGTCCCGCCGGGCTGCTCGAAGACGGCATCGCGCTGCTGCTGGGCGGTGTGGCGCTGGTGCTGCTGCCATGACCGCCACGCGCTACGACGCCATCGTGGTAGGCGCGGGCCAGGCCGGCCCGTCGCTGGCGGTGCGCCTGGCCGAACGTGGCCAGCGGGTGGCGGTGATCGAGCGGCACCTGGTGGGCGGCACCTGCGTCAATACCGGCTGCATGCCGACCAAGACCCTGGTGGCGAGCGCGCGCGTGGCGCACCTGGCCCGGCGCGCGGCCGACTATGGCGTGCGCATTGCCGGCCCGGTGGAGGTCGACCTGCCGCAGGTAAAGGCGCGTGCGCACGCGATCAGCGATGCGGCGCGTACCGGCGTGGAGCAGTGGCTGGCGCAGACGCCGGGGGTGCAGTTGATCCGCGGCCATGCGCGGTTTGTCGCGCCGGATCGGCTGCGCGTCGGCGCGCAAGAACTCACCGCACCGCGCATCTTCCTCAACGTGGGCGGACGCGCACGCACCCCGGAGCTGCCCGGGCTTGATCAGATCAATACGTTGAACAACACCTCGATCCTGCAGCTGCACACGTTGCCGCAGCATCTGGTGGTGATCGGCGGCAGCTACATCGGCCTGGAATTTGCGCAGATCTTTCGCCGCCTGGGGGCGCAGGTCACGGTGGTGGAGCAGCACGCGCACCTGATCGGGCGCGAGGATGCCGACATCTCCGAGGCCATCGCCCAGATGCTGCAAGACGAGGGCATCGCGGTGCGCACCGACGCGCGCTGCATCGCCTTCGCGGCGCATGCCGACGGTGCGGCCGTGCAACTGGAGTGCGCGCAGGGCGCGCCGCAGATCGTGGCCAGCCACGTGCTGCTGGCCCTCGGGCGGCAGCCCAACACCGACGACCTGGGGCTGGAGGCCGCCGGCATCGCCACCGATGCGCAAGGCTATGTGCAGGTCGACATGCAACTGGCCACCAACGTGCCCGGCGTGTGGGCGATGGGCGACTGCAACGGCCGCGGCGCATTCACGCACACCGCCTACAACGATTACGAGATTCTGGCCGCCAATCTGCTCGACGGCGCCGAGCGCCGGCTCAGCCAGCGGGTGCCGGCCTATGCGCTGTTCACCGACCCGCCGTTGGGCCGGGTGGGCATGAGCGAAACCCAGGCGCGTGCCAGCGGGCGGCCCCTGCTGGTGGCGCACCGCCCGATGCAGCAGGTGGGGCGTGCGCGCGAGAACGGGGAAACCATCGGCATGATGAAACTGGTCGCCGATGCGCAGACCCGGCGCGTGCTGGGCGCCGCAATTCTGGGTCTGCACGGCGACGAAGCCATCCACGGCATCATCGACCTGATCAACGCCGACCAGCCGATCGACACCCTGGAATGGGCGGTGCCGATCCACCCAACAGTCTCCGAGCTCTGGCCGACCCTGGCGCGCGCTGGCCCCTGCGCAGTAACGCGACGACGCGCACTGCTGGGTGCCGCGTGTGGCCGCGTACGTGCGCTCAGTGCTGCAGGATGGCGCGCAAGGCTGCGTCCAGGCGCACGTACTGGAGCTGAAAACCCGCATCGAGCGCGCGTTGCGGCAGCACGCGCTGGCTGACCAGCAGCAGATCGGCCATTTCGCCAAAGCCTAGTCGCAACACGCCGGCCGGCAAGGCCAGCAGGGCGGGGCGGTGCAGCGTTTCCGCTAGCGTGCGCGCGAATTCTGCGTTGGTCACCGGCGTCGGTGCCGTGGCGTTGTAGGCGCCGGCCTGGCCGTGCTCCAGCAGCCACTGCAGCAGGCCCACCATGTCGGAGCGATGGATCCAGCTCATCCAGTGCCGCCCATTGCCGAACGGCCCGCCGCCACCCAGCCGGAATGCCGGCAGCATGCGCGCCAGCGCGCCGCCATCGCGGTCCAGGACAATGCCGGTGCGCACGCAGCTCACGCGCGGGCCCAGCGCGGCAATCGCCATGGCCGCGGCTTCCCAGTCGCGGCAGAGCGCTGCAGAAAAGTCATCGCCGGGGCCATCGGCCTCGGTCAGCACGGCATCGCCGCGTTCGCCGTAATAGCCCACCGCCGAGCCGGACACCAGCACGCGCGGGCGTTGTTCGGCCGGCTGCTGGGCGATCCAGGTGTGTAGCTGCTCGGTGGTGCCGATTCGCGATGCACGGAAGCGCTGCTTGCGCGCGTCGGTCCAGCGCCCGGCCGCCAGCGGTTCGCCGGCCAGGTTGATCACCGCATCGGCGCGCAAGCTGTTGCTGAGCGTGGCGACCGTGGTCACGCCGGGGAGTGTGCGCGCAGCGCGCGGCGGGTCGCGGGTCAGCACGCTGACCTGGTGGCCGGCCTCCAGCAGCGCCGGACACAGTGCCTGGCCGATGAAACCGGTGCCGCCAGTGATGAGCAGATGCATTGCCAGGCTCCAGTGCGCCGTATCGATGCCGCACCATAGGCGATGGCGGGCGCGAGTGGAGTGAAGCCGTGCGGGGGGCGAGTTTGTGACTGCGGCTGCGCGCTGCACGAGAAACGCGGCACGCCTGAAACGCAAACGCGCCGGACAAGCCGGCGCGTCGTGATGCAGGTACCGCCTGGCGCGTCAGCGCGAAGACGACACCGAATGTGCCCGCTCGAAATGCGCCGAAACCACGCGGCGGGTTTCTTCCAGATGCGCCTTGACCGGGTCGGTCTCCGCGGCCGGGATCAGCTCCGCATCCAGGATCTTGATGGTGTCGGCGTGGTCGGTGACCATCGTGCGCATGAAGGCGTTGCGGTACGCGTCCTTGCCGTCCGGCAGGGTGAGCGTCTTTTCCAGTGCGTCCACCGCAGCCTTGCCTTTGGCACGCATCGCATCGGCGCGCGGTGAATCGGTTGCGCCCAGGGCCTTGGTCTTTTCCAGATTGGCCTCGTGGTCGTGCAGCATCTGCTTGGCGAATTCGTCGTTGGCGCCGCCCAGATCCTGTGCGATGGCCTGCTTGGCCAATGCGATTTCGTTCTCGTCGATCGCCGCAAGCACGCCCAGCGCGCCGCCGTCGCCCTTGGCCAACTCGGTTGCGCCAGTGCCGCTCACCGGGGCAGCCGTGGGTTCGGGAGAGACAGCCGGCGCGGTCCGCGAGGCGTCGCCACCGGGGCGATCACAGGCACTGAGGGAAAGCATAGCCAACAACGAAGCAGCAATAAGCGTGAGTTTCATGAAAGTCCTGGGAACGGGGGAATGGCGGCGGCCGTCAACGGGCCTGTAAATGCAAAGGAGCCGCTGAGCGGCTCCGGTGTCGCATGGATCAGGCCCACTGCGGCTGGGCAACGGGTTGCATGCCCAGAGGTCGTACAGGTGCACGTGCTGCAGCCTGCCCGGTCCGGCACATCCGCGCCATGTGCGCGGTGCGCTCACGGATCAGCGCGTGTTCGCTTGCCGGTGCGCTGCCCAACAAACTGGCTACATGGAAGCCAAGGATCTCCTCCGCGCGGTCGCCCTGGTCGCTGATGATGTGCGGCACCAGCCGCTCCAGTCGTTCCAGCTCCTGCTGCACTTGATACGGGGTTTTCATGACGATCTCCATTGGATTACAGGTCTTGCTCAACGATTGCGATCAACTTGTGCGATTGCCCAGACGCTGCCAGCAGTCAGTGGCCAACTGTTCGTAGTTCGACTGCGTGCTCGACGAAATGAAGTGATGTTCCAGACGGTCGCGAAACAGCCTCAAACGTTCCTGGTCGCTGGAACGCGGTGCCTGCAGATAGATGTCGCAGGCCATCTTCACAACCGGCGACAATTCGCTGAACTTGCCGGCGCCGAGATTGCCTTGGGCATGCCGCGCCTGCCAATGCGCGATTTCGGCTTGTACATCGATGACGGAGGGATCTCTGCTCATGACCTGCATGTTCCGGGTTAAACAAACTTGACGCGCAGAGTAGCTGCAGGTATGTCAACAAATGATCATCGAACGCGACAATTCAGCGCGGCGTTTGCCAGGGTTTGCTTAATTGGTCAGCTTTTTGCGCCGCGCCTGCACAGCGTGCCAACGCAACTCATGTGCGAACACCTTGCGTGCACATGTGCCGCACCAGCCACCAGGCACTGCGGCTTTCAGTGCCAATTGCAGCCACGTTACGGCGCATCGCTCAACTACGCACTGCGCGCGGTGGAGCAACAGCGTCGCGTCGCCTGCATTGATTGCGCGAAATAGCGCGCGCACTGCGTCATTTCACGGAAGATTCTGAACCGCTCCACACCTGTGTAACGTCTGATCGTTAAGGTGGACGCTTGGAGCGATGGAGAGAGCAGTCAGGATGCAGGACAGCAATAACCGCAGTTCAAAGCCGCATCACGCAAGCGGCACCCCCGAAGCACGCGTCTGGTGGCACGCCCTGTTGGAGCTACGTGGCGGCCGCATGTTGGTCAGCCTGGTCGTTGTCCTGCTGATCGTGTTCGGGTTCTACCTGTTGCTGAAGTAGCTGACACGGCGCGGTAGACAGCGGGCATGGCATGCGATGCGTGCATCACGCCAGTGACAACCTGCCATGAGGGGAACGCCATGCAACACACGCACTACCGGCAGGTGCTGGGGCACACGCTGCGCGACGTACCTGACGATGGTCACGAGCGTGCCACCCATGCCTGGGTGTGCGCAGAAGTGGCGCGCCTGCTGGGCGTGCGCACCATGCACGCCGACAGCAATGAGCGCGTTCAACACGATGGCGGCGCGGCAGCGCACACGCTGCATATCCCCGACGAAACCCTGACCATTGCACAAGCACGCACGCTGGGCATCCAGGACACGCGTGACGTGTTGGGCGGCGTGGTGCCTTACGCCTTTCTGGCCACCAAGGTCATCGGCCATCCGTTGATTACCGAGGCGGCGCAGCGTGTGGACGGTTGGAATCAAGCCCTGGCCACGGCCTTGATGCCCGCCACGTTGCCGGGGTACACGGTGTTCTCGCGTGCAGATGCCACGCAGGCAGCAGCGGCGTTGCGTGCAGGCGGTGGCGTGCGATTGAAACTTCCCACCGGTGTGGGTGGCAATGGCCAGTGGCGGATCGACGATGCCGCGCAGCTGGATGCCGCATTGGACGCCTTGCCGCCTGCGTATCTCGCCACCCATGGCGCGGTGCTGGAGCGCAACGTGGTGCAGCCGCACACCCATAGCGTGGGCGAGCTGTGCATCGGCGGCATCCAGATCGCCTACTACGGCACTCAATGCAGCGTGCGCGATGGCAATGGTGCAGAGGTGTATGGCGGTTCCAGCTTGCGCGTCTACCGCGGCTCGCTCGAAGCGCTTGCCGCCAGCGCGTTGCCCCCGCTTGAAAAACAGGTGGTCGCGCAGGCCTGCATGTACGATCGATTCATCACTGCCGCGTATCCTGCGTTGCAGATCTCGCGTCGCAATTACGATGTGGTGAGTGGACAGGACGCGCAGGCCGGCCCGGTCTGTGGTGTGCTGGAGCAATCCTGGCGCGTCGGTGGTGCCACGCCGGCAGAGCTCGCTGCCATTGCCAGCTTTCAGCAGGACCCGGCGCTGCAGTGGGTGACCGCCTCCACGCATGAACTGTATGAGGGCGATGCGCCGGACGACGCACAGATCTACTACCGCGCGCAGCGGCCCGGGCCCGGGCCGCGCGTCAAATACCGGAGGGTGTCTACGGACTGATGGAAGCCAAACTATCCAGCATCGAAATCCCCGTTGGCCAGGATGAACTCAGTGGCACCTTGCTCACGCCGACCGGCATGCCTGGCGTGTTGTTCGTGCACGGGTGGGGTGGCAGCCAGCATCACAGCCTGGTGCGCGCGCGCGAAGCCGTGGGCCTGGGCTGCATCTGCATGACTTTCGATTTGCGCGGCCACGAAGGCTATGCCTCGATGCGCCAGAGCGTGACACGTGCGCAGAACCTGGACGATATCAAGGCCGCCTACGATCAGCTGGCAAGCCTGCCGTATGTGGATGCGCAATCGATTGCGGTGGTGGGCCTGAGCTATGGGGGCTATCTCTCGGCATTGCTGACGCGCGAGCGCCCGGTGGAATGGCTGGCGCTGCGCTCGCCTGCGCTCTACAAGGATGCGCATTGGGATCAGCCGAAAGTGAGCCTGAATGCCGACCCGGACTTGATGGACTATCGCCGGCGTGCACTGGCGCCAAGCGACAATCTGGCGCTTGCCGCGTGCGCGCAGTACAAGGGCGATGTGCTGCTGGTGGAGGCCGAGAACGATGTGATCGTGCCGCATCCTGTGATGCGCAACTATGCAGATGCTTTCACCAATGCGCGCTCGCTGACCTCGCGTGTCATTGCCGGTGCCGATCACGCGTTGAGCGTGAAAGAGCATCAGCAGGAATACACCCGTGCATTGATCGATTGGCTGACCGAGATGGTGGTGGGGCGTCGCATCGCACTGGCCAAGGAAGTGGTGGCCGCACGCAAGCAGTTGCTCAAGGAACAGCAGGGCGACGCGGTGTCGTTGCCGGGGCAGGGTTCGCGCGAATTTCGTGGCGACATCCGTGCGGTGGAAAAGACGTCGGGATAAGAGCAGCTATCAAAACGACTGCGCAGCCGCCAGGCGGGCGCGGCCGGTGCTCGGAATCGGCATGTACCCAGGTACATTCCGGTTCCTCCGCGCCGTCCGCACCCACCTGACGACTGCTCGCTACGTTTTGTTAGCCGCTCTAAGTTGCACTTGCCGAGGCGGTTCAAAACACGCACGTTGCCGTGCAGCAAGACAGTCTCGCAAGACGTTGAAAACAACAACGGGCCCACGGGGCCCGTTGTTGTTAGACATCCACGTGCAACGCATTGCGCTGCACGTAGCGCGCTCCTTTAAAGACGGGTGTCATCGGTGCGGCGCACCGAGCCATCGTGACGGTCCGAATCAAAGGCCTCGCGCACGGCATGCTTAGCTTTTTCCCAGCTCAGGCGCGAATCGGCCTTGAAGCGGTCCCAGCCGTCGCCCAGGTCGCGCTCCAGATGGTCATCCCATTGGCGGCCGGCATGCTGCTGGCGCGCCTGCATGCCATAGCGGTACGCAGGGCGATAGTCATCGTAGGAGTAATCGGCTTCGCGGTAACCCACGTTGTCGAAGCGGCTCTGGTAGTGGGTGTCGCTGTCGCGATACACGGTGTGAGTGCGATCCGCACGGTCCCAGGCATCACGCGCGGCGAGGCGGGCTTCGTCCCACTCCAGGCGCGATTCACCACGGTTGCGCGGCCATTCGCCTGCCAGCGTGGCTTCGGTCTCTTCCCAGGTGCTGGTGGGGCGGGTTTCGCGCGCCTGCAGGCCGAATCCGTAAACGGTGGCGTAGTCGCGATCGTAGTCGGTGCCTTCCTTGTAGTACGGGCGGTTGCGATGCTCCTGGCGCCAGTATTCGGTTTCCACCGTGGGGTCCAGTCGCTCGGCGACGCCCTTGCCGGCGGCAGCGCCAGCCACCACACCTGCCGCAGCGCCGATCAGCGTGCCCAACGGGCCAAATACCGTGCCCGCTAGCGCGCCTGCGGCCGCACCACCGGCAATGCCGCCCACGCCCACGCCCACCGGATGGGAGCCGGGCGTACCGGAGATCGGGTCGCGGTTGAGGTCTTGCGCTTCTGTCTTGCGTTCGTGCTTGTCGTAGCTGGTCATGTCGCCTCCGGGGTGCTTCAAGGACGCGTCCTGACAGTGCAGGTCCGCGAACGTGGCGTCACGATGGCGTCGCAGGAGTGAAACGTGTGTGCGTGGATGTGAGTGCGGCCGCGACATGACTGAACTGTGCACCTGCAACTACAGATGAGTTCGTCGATTCGCGCGCGCAATGAAAAAGGGCCGCTTGCGCGGCCCTCGCTCACCCCTTGATGCACACCACCTGGCGCAGCGTGTGCAGCACTTCCACCAGATCCTGCTGCGCGGCCATCACGGCGTCGATCGACTTGTACGCCGCCGGCGATTCGTCGATGACCGCCGCATCCTTGCGGCATTCCACGTGCGCAGTGGCTTCGGGGTGCTGCGCCAGCGTGATCTGCTGACGCGCGGCGGTCCGGCTCATGACCCGGCCCGCACCATGGCTGCAGCTGTGGAAGCTCTCCGCGTTGCCGAGCCCGCGCACGATGTAGCTATGCGTGCCCATGCTGCCGGGAATGATGCCCAACTCGCCGGTGCGCGCACTGACCGCGCCCTTGCGGGTGATCAACAGTTCCTCGCCGCCGTGCGTTTCCTTCTGCACGTAGTTGTGGTGACAGTTCACCGCCAGCTTTTCCAGCTGGAACTTCGGCAGGCGGTGGCGCATTTCCGCCAATACCCGCGCCATCATCGCCTCGCGATTTTCGCGGGCGTAATCCTGCGCCCACGACACCGCTTCCACGTACTCATCGAACAACGGCTCGCCCTGCATGAAGAAGGCCAGGTCCTTGTCGGGCAAATGAAAGCCCAGCACGCGGTGCGCCAGCTGCTCACGCGCCCGCTCGATGAAATAGGTGCCGATCAGGTTGCCGGTGCCGCGCGAGCCGCTGTGCAGCATCACCCAGACCGCATCGGTTTCGTCCAGGCAGATCTCGATGAAGTGATTGCCGCCGCCCAACGTGCCGATCTGGCACTCCAGCTTGTCGGTACGGATGCGCCGATGGGTCTGCTTGATCGCCTCCAGGCGCGGCACCAGCCCGGACTGTGCAATGCGCGTGGCGATGCTGTCCGGGAGCTTACGGTGTTCGCCACCACGGCCATTGCCCACCGGCACGCTGCGCTCGATGCTGGAGCGCAGCTGGGCCAGGTTGTCGGGCAAATCGTTGGCACGCAGCGTGGTGCGCACTGCGGCCATGCCACAGCCGATGTCCACCCCGACCGCAGCCGGGATGATGGCGCCGCGGGTCGGGATCACCGAGCCCACGGTTGCGCCCTTGCCCAGGTGCACGTCGGGCATCACCGCCACCCACGGCCCGACAAAGGGTACGGCGGCGATGTTGCGCAGCTGTGCATGCGCCTGTTCTTCCAGCGGTACGCCGCGCACCCAGCCCTTGATCGGCGTGGAGGTGCCTTCGGCATGCAGTAATTCGTAGGTATGTGTGTTCATTGTTCTCATTCCTTTGGGGCCGTGCGTGGCGGATCCGTCCACCGCACACGGCGATCATCAGCGCAGCGTCACCAGCTGCTTCAGCACGCCATCCAGGCCGCCGAACACGGTGAGCGTGTCGATCTTTTCGGTGACCTTTTCCAGGGCCTCCAGTTCCTTCAGCCGCATCAGCACGCTGCTTTCCTCGATCAACTTTGCAGTGTTGAGCAGTGAACGCGTGGCATTGGCTTCTTCGCGCCGGCGGATCACATTGGCTTGCGCCTGCTTTTCTGCCTGCACCACGGCATTGAGGATGGCGCGCATCTCGCCGGGCAGAATCACGTCCTTGACGCCGACGCCCAGCACCTCGATGCCGAAGCCGTGCACGCTGCTACGCACATGCGCCACGATGTCGGCGTCCAGCGATGCCTTGTCGCCCAGCAACTCGTCCAGCGTCTTGCTGGCCACCGCACGGCGCAGCCCGTACTGCAGTTCGCGATACAGCAAATCACCGGCCTTGGCCACGCGGGTGCGCATCGCCACCGCATCGGTGATACGCATGCTGGCAGCCAGGTTGACCCGCAACGACACCTTGTCGCGGGTCAGCAGCTCCTGGCCGGAGACTTCGACCGATTGCACGCGCAGGTCGACCACTTCGGTCACCACGGTGTTCTGGAAATTCCAGAACGCATATGCCCCGGGTGGCAGCGGTGGTGCGAGCGTGCCATCCACCGAGACCAGGCCGACCGAATCGGCCGGCACCTCAACGCAGCTGGCTACCTTCGACAGCGTGCCGAGCTGGCGCAGCCGGCGCTGCACATCCGTTGGCACCTGCAGCCCATCGCTGAGCGGCAGCACCTGCACGGACAGGGGGGTGGCCCCACGCCAGTACAGCGTGCGCGAGCCCGGCGGCAGTACGCCGTCGAGGACGCCGTTGCGCAGCAGCAGGCCGACCTGATGCGCACCGATGTCGGCGAGCACACAGTGCGTCTCCAGCTGCGGGCCCAGCGCCTCGATCAGCCGCTCGGCCTCGGCCCCTACCGGGGCGCCATTGCCCACCGCATGCAGCGTGATGGTCAGGCGATGCAACGGATCGAACAGGCGATAGACGCCGGGCATGAGCAGGCGCGTAAAGCGCCGGTCGCGATACACCAGGCCGCGTTCGCCGTCACCGATCACGACCTTCTTGGTCCAGAACATGGCATGTCTCCTTGGGTTGGCTCTGGTGATCCGATCCGGGCACACACGCACGCCTCGTCCCCCGGATCGGAACCGGGACGAAGCCATTGCCGACGCAACGCGGCGCAAGCGAGAAAGAGAAGGAAACGCCCGACACAGCGCGGTGGCGGAGCACGGTGGGTTGGCGCTGCCGCCGCACCGCACATGACCAACACGGCGAACCGCACGGCCAGGCGCACTGCAGGGAAGGCAGCGTCAGGCCACAGGCCCGGCGACAGCGCCGCTGTCTGGTGGCCGCGCACGGGTGTGCGCTTACACCAGGCAAGGGCGTTTCCTGGAGTTGGGACATGCGTCCCGTGGTGCATGACGTGGAAGGTCATGGTGGAGCGGGATTCGAACCCGCGACTCACGGAGGTGACTCCGCTGCTCTACCCAACTGAGCTATCCAGTGGTGGATGTGCCGGAATCGAACCGACCCTGTGGCTGACGCCACCGCTCCCACCAGGAGCCGACATCCGATGTCAGAAACTGCATCGGGGTTTCCGGTATATGCCACGGCACGCCGCGCACACCAGCTGGAATAAACTCAAAACCGCTGGAAACCTTTCTGCATCGTTTCTGATTACCGTTCTTTAGGAACGATAATCCATGTGTACGCATGATCGTCTGCCGCCCGTGCCCGACACCTGGGCACAGCACTTGCGCGCCTCGCAGCACTGCAACTTCCGTGTTGCCGGGCGTTCCCTGCCCGGGTGTCTTCGGCGATCAGCCGCACCAACCTGTTGAGCGAACGCATAACGAAAACGCCCCCGGATGCAGCATCCGAGGGCGTTCGCAAGCCTCGGAGATCGGGTGACCGATCTCCTGTGGCTGAAGATCAATCGAAGGTGTGCATCCGCGCTGCCAGCACGGCGACACGCGTCTGCGGAACGCGGTTGGCGCGTTGCAGTCGGTCCTGTTTGCTGGGGAGATGAATGGTCATCTGCGCGGGAATCCAAAAAGTGCAGGGCGTACCTGCCGAGGGCGCGAACATTACTCGCGTTGTTTTTCTTGTGCAAGGACTTTATGCAAAAAAAATAATCGGGCCGATTATCTCCGGGCATCATCGGAGGTAATCCAGTGCGGCCGCGACCTGGGCCAGATCCTCACGAAGCAGCGCGTGCGTGGCGGTGCGCTCGGGCTCACGCATGCGCAGGATGGCGGACGGGTGCCAGCTTGCCAGCGCAGTGGTGCGGCCATTCAGCGCGCGCCATTGCCCGCGTTCGGTGGTCAATCGAAACGCGTTGCCGAACAGGGTCTGCGCTGCCATCGCGCCCAGCGCCAGCACAATGCGTGGGCGCACCCGTAACAGTTCGGCGGCCAACCACGGCCGGCACGCGGCCTGTTCGCCGGCAGTGGCGCACTGATGCAGCCGGCCTTTGCCGCGCGGGACGAACTTGAAATGCTTGACCGTGTTGGTGACGTAGGCCATCGCCGGATCCAGGCCCGCGTCGGCCATCAGCGTGCCCAGCAACTGGCCGGCCGGGCCCACGAACGGGCGGCCCTGCTGGTCTTCCTGGTCCCCGGGCTGTTCGCCAATGATCATCAACGGCGCGCGGGCAGGGCCGGCGCCAAATACAACCTGGGTGGCCGGCTTCCAGAGATCGCAGCGACGGCAGTGCTGTGCCTGCGCTCGCAGCGCGGGCAAGGTGCCGCTGGGCACGGTGTCCACCGGCTTGGCCAATGGAGTGGTGGGCGCAGAAGGGATGCGGTGCGCAGGCATGGGCAGCGGCAAGGCAAGCGGGTAGCCGACGCTAGGGCGCGGCCCGCCGAGACGCCGTGAATCACGCAGTGGTGCGCGCCGACATGCTCACTGGGTGGTGACGGTGCGCGTGCGTGTTCGGCCATTGCTGCAACGGCGGCCTTGGCAGGCATGCGGGAGACGCGCTGGGCGCGCTCTCAACGCAGCCCAATCGCGACAGACGGTCGCACTGTGGGCAACGCACCGCCGCGCCGCTTGAGTGCATGCACCGGGACGCATCCAACGGTTTGTAGGCGACTAAGCACGCATTCGCGCAGGGATACCGGTGGCGCACCACAGCGGCAATGGCGCACGCAATCCAGCGGTGCCGACAAGGAACCACCGGCCGTCCCGCAACACTCAGTGGCCGTGCGAGCCCAGCGTGCGGGCGCCGGTGAGGATCATGCGCAGCATCTGCGAGATCTGTTCGACCAGCTCGGGATCTTTCTCCGGCGGCAGGTCCATCGCCGTGGCGCCCATCGCAAACACCAGCCGGGTGATCGCCTTGGAGACCAGTGCCGGCGCATGCAGCGTGGCGCCGTCGGCAGCGGCCAGGCGGATCAGGTCCACGCGCAGCTCGTCTTCGAAATAGCTGAGCTCGCGTTCCACCGCCTGTTTGAAGGCATCCGAGCCCACCGCACCCTCGCGCAGCAGCACATGCAGCAGCTTGTCGTCGGCGCGCAGCTGTTCCATGAAGGTCTCCACCGACACCCGGATCACGCTGCGGTCTGTGGACGTGGCCCGCCGCCGTGCCTGGCCGATGATGGTGCGCAGCGAGCGCCCGGCCAGATCGATCAGCGCCACGGCGAGCTCGTCCATGTCGCGGAACTGGCGGTAGAAGCTGTTCGGCGCGATGCCGGCCTCACGGGCCACTTCGCGCAGGCTCAGTGTGGACAGGCTGCGGTGTGGGCCAATCAACGACAGTGCCGCGGCGATCAGGTCCTCGCGTGAAATCGCCGGCTTGCGTGACGGCGGCGCGTCGTGGGATGGCAGGGCGATGGAGGTCATGAGGCGGCAGCCGGGCGTGGGCCTGAATCATAGCCCCTCTGGTCGATATACAACTGTATACACGTCTGTGCATGCGTGCGTATAGTGCACCCCATGAACTCGGCTCCTGCTCACATGCCCAAGTCCCCGCTGCCCACGCGCCTGGCGCGCCGGCTGGTGTCGCCCCAGCTGTTCGACTTCTGGGCGACTCGGATTAACCCGTTGTGGACCCTGGAGCGCCCGATGGCGCGGCTGGTCGCACGCACGCCGGCCAGCCGGGATGCAGTGACCTTGCTGTTCCAGCCCAATGGGCATTGGCAGGGCCTGCACGCCGGCCAGCACGTCAGCATCGGCGTGGAAATCGACGGCCGCCGCCTGCTACGCAGCTACAGCCCCACGGTGCTGGCCGACGGCCGCCTGGCGATCACCGTCAAGGCGATCACTGGCGGGCTGGTCAGCACGTATCTGGCCAGTGAGGCGCCGCTGGGTGCGGTGGTCTCGCTGGATCCGGCCTTCGGCGACATGCTGCTGCCCACAACGCCCGCACCTTTGTTGCTGTTGGCGGCCGGCAGCGGCATCACGCCGATGCGCGCGCTGCTGCAGGCCGCCGCTGCGGCAGGCATGCCGATGGACGTGGACCTGCTGTACTGGGTGCGCCAGCGCGACGAAGCCTGCTTTCTGGACGAATTCGAAGCACTGGCGGCCGCGCATCCGCGCCTGCGCGTGCAACTGCTCACCACCCGCGAAGGCGCCGCGCCTGCGCCGCGCATCGACAGCTTCCCGCTGGAGCAGGTCACCGCCCTGCAGGACCGGCATGTGATGGCCTGCGGGCCGGGCGGTTTCGTGCAGGCCGCGCGCGCGCGCTTGCAGGACCGTGTTGCCCGGTTCCAGGCCGAAGCCTTCAGCGTGCCGGTACTGGACGACGGCGAAGCCGGCCAGGTGCAGGTCCAGCTGTCACGCCGCGGCCGTACGCTGACCCTGCCGCGCGGCCAGTCGCTGCTGGAAGGGCTGGAAGCCCAGGGCCTGCGTCCCAAACACGGCTGCCGCATGGGCATCTGCAACAGCTGCGCGTGTGCGCGCCAGTCCGGCACCACACGGCACCTGCTGACCGGCGAGCGCAGCAGCGAACCCACCGCACAGGTACGCCTGTGCATCAGCGCCGCCAGCACCGACCTGATCCTGGATCTGTAAGGAACCCTCATGAGCCGAGTCCATAACCGCGCCCTGTCCGCCGCCGAATTGCAGTCCTTCGGCGACGAGCTCGATGCCGTCCGTGCCCGCGTGCTGACCCAGGTCGGCGCCGCCGACGCGCGCTACATCCGCCGCATCGTCGCGGCCGTGCGCTGGACCGGCGTGGCCGGCCGTGCACTGCTGTTCCTGGGCGCCTTCGTGCACAGCGTGCTGATCCCGGCGTGGATCGCCGGCGTGGTGCTGCTGACCCTGTCCAAGATCCTGGAGAACATGGAGTTGGGCCACAACGTCATGCACGGCCAGTACGACTGGATGGGCGACCCGCAGCTCAACGGCAACACCTACGAGTGGGACATCGTTGCCACCGGCGACAACTGGCGCAAGACCCACAACTTCAAGCACCACACCTATACCAACGTGCGCGGCATGGATGACGACATCGGCTACGGCCTGTTGCGCATCTTCCCCGAGCAGCGTTGGCGCCCGTTCTACCTGCTGCAGCCGTTCATCGCAGTGGTGTTCGCGCTGCTGTTCGAATGGGGCGTGGCGATCCAGGACCTGCGCCTGGGCCGCTGGTTCGCCGGCAAGATGAAGGCCGCCGAATTGCGCGCGTCGTTCCTGCCGGTCGGCCGCAAGATGGGCCGCCAGATGCTCAAGGACTACATCGTGTTTCCGTTGCTGGCCGGCCCGTTCTTCCTGACCGTGCTGCTGGGCAACCTGGCCGCGAACATGCTGCGCAGCATCTGGACCTTCGTGATCATCTTCTGCGGCCACTTCACCGCCGATGCGGAAGTGTTCCCGAAGGAATCGATCCGCAACGAGTCGCGTGGTCACTGGTATCTGCGTCAGCTGCGTGGTTCGTCCAACCTTACCGGCGGCAAGCTGATGAATGTGCTGTCGGGCAACTTGAGCCATCAGATCGAACACCACTTCTATCCCGACCTGCCGGCCAATCGCTATGCGCAGATCGCGGTCGAAGTGAAGCAGATCTGCGCGCGCTACGGCCAGCACTACAACACCGGCTCGCTGCCGCGTCAGTTCGGCCAGGTGATGTGGCGGATCGTGCGGCACGCCTTCCCGAGCCGCCCGGCACCGGTGCGGCAGAACGACGGCGCACTGCAACGCGCCTGAGGCTTGCGACCTGATGCAAATGATCGGCCTGTCGCGCGTGCGGCAGGCCGATTGTGTTTGTGGGGTGCGTAACTGCTTGGCTGCCTATATTGACGAGCAGCTGCGCTCGCTGGCACGTGCAACGGAAGCGGGTATGGACAGCGCCTACGCCATCGCTGTTGGCGTTGCTGGAACCGCGATGTGATGCGATGTCGCCGGAACGGAAGGGGCGGTTGCGTTGGAGTGCATGCGGTAATGCGTAACAACTGTCGCGTCGCTATTTCAGCGCGCAGCATGCCCGCTGATCGCGACCTAACGATCCAACGATCCAACTAGCCGAATAGCCGATTAGCGCTACAGCGATCAGCCAGTCCGCTGCAGTGCATTGCGGTAGGCAATGAATCCGCCGCCGGCAATGCGCGCGCGAACAGCCAGCCCTGCGCCGTCACCGTCATCTGGTGACTGGCTGGAAGCGACGGCGTGATGGGTATGGCGAGGCACGAACCGATGCTTGCGGAGCGCATGCAAGTGAATGAGACGCACGAGGTAGTTTTGCAGCGCGCAGCCTGTCTGCTGATTGGCGACCCAGCGACCCAGCGACCCAGCGACCCAACGACTCAACGACTCAACGACTCAACTAGCAGATCAGCGATCCGACGCTCAGCCAGTCCGCCGCAGCGCATTGCGATAGGCGATGAATCCCGCCGCCGGCAAGGCGCGCGAGAACAGCCAGCCCTGTGCCAGGTCCACGCCGTGGGCGCGCAGATAATCCAGTTGCTCCTGCCGCTCCACGCCTTCGGCAATGGTGCGCAACTGCAGGGTCTTGGCCATTTCGATGATGTGCGAGGTCACCGCGCTGGTGGCCGAGTGCGTACCGATGGTATCCACGAAGGATTTGTCGATCTTCAACGCGTCCAGCGGCAACCCCTGCAGGTATTGCAGGCTCGAATAGCCGGTGCCGAAGTCGTCGATGGACACGGTGTGGCCGGCGCCGCGCAGATGCATGATCGTGGTGCGCGCCGCATCGATATCCATGAGGCTGCGCTCGGTCGCTTCTACCCACAGTTGCCCGCTGTCCACGCCGGTGCCGGCCAATGCATCGGCCAGCACGCTCTGCACGCGGCCGCTCTTGATATCGCCGGCCGAGACATTGATGGCCACGTGCAGGGAGCGGTCGGCCGCCAGCATCGGGCCGAGGTCGCGGATGACTTCGGCCACCACCAGGTCGGTGATCGGCAGGATCAACCCACTGTGCTCGGCCAACGGGATGAAGTCATCCGGCGGCACCAGTGCGCCGCCGGGCTGCTGCCAGCGCACCAGGGCCTCGGCGCCCACGCAGTCGCCGCTGTCCAGCGCGATGATCGGTTGGTAATGCACCACGAACTCGCCACGCTGCACGGCGATCTCCAGCCGCGCCAGCGGGGACAGGCGCCGCCGCGACACCCACACCACCGCGCCCACCAGCAACAGCGCCACCAGGATGCCGACCGGCAGCAGCTGCAGGCGCAAGGCCGCCAGCGGCCCGCGCAGATAGGCGGCCGGCTCGGTGACCACGGCCACCCAATCGCCGCGCCGCGCCCGCCCGGACAGCACTTCCGAGGCCGGCGCGGCATGCGAGGTGGCCGCCAGCGCCTGCCCTTGCAGCAACTGTTCGGCGGCGGTGCCGGTGCTGCTGAGGATCTGCCCGGCCGGCGTGCCGATCGCCAACTGCAGGCCGGGTGGGACGTTGATGTCGGTGAGCGTGGAGGGGTTGATCAGGACGTTGTAGTCGCCCAGGTGCAGGGCCATCACCGGGTGCTGCGGGCTGGCCAGCGGGAGCAGGCGGGTGGTTACGGCGATCCCGCGCGCGACCGTGAAGTCCGCAGGCGTCTGTGGCACTGCCGCGTCCAGCGTGCCCCACGAGGTGCAGCGCAGCTGACCTTGCTGGAAATGGCCGAGTTCGACGATGTGGTGGCTGCTCAGCACCAGCGCGCGCATCTGCGCCAGGTGCGCGGGCGAACAGGAGGGCAGGGTCGATGCGGCCATGCTCAGCAGCGCGCCATGCGCCTCGTCGAAGGCGGTGTCGGTGCGGCGGATCGACAATTCGGCCAGCCGGCTCAACTCGGCCTGCTCGCGCGTGAGCGCCAACCGCCACGCCAGGTAATACGACACGCCGGTGGGGAGCGCTGCACACAGCAGGGCAAGCAGCACGGTGACGCTGATGATGCGGTGCCGCTTCACTTCAGATCCTGACATGGGTGGCCAGCATTGCCGGCTGGCCGATGGCAGGGTGGGCAGCCACGCGCGGCGCGCTCGAGAGTGGTTTGCGCTGTGGCGGATGTTCGGCCACGCAACACCGCCGCATGGGGGCGGAGATGGCGGGCGGCGGTGACAGATGAGGCTGCACGTCACGAATGTACGACACACACGTGCATTGCGGGCAGCGTTTCGGCGAAGCGGTCGCGTTTTTATGCTCGCGGCCGCTTGTGCCGGTGTTGAAAGGTCCGGCCCTGTTGGGTTCACGCACCCGCGTCGGGGCAGCGGGTAGGGTCAGGTCGTCGGCAGTGCTGCACTGATCCGACACCTCGGCGCCATGCTGGCGCCCTCGATGGAGAACGACCCATGACCCAACAGAAAGAACGCGTCGGCGGCACCGATGCAGTGCCGATCTTCAAGATGCAGGAGGCCACCCGCGACGGCGAGGTGACCAAGTACGTGGTGGGCGACACCGGCGTCGCCTTCGACAGCCTGGAGGGCGCGCAGGCCGCCGCCAAGGACCTGGGCACCCTCAACAACTAGCGGTGCCGCGCTACGGGAGCGGCTGCTCGGTCAGCCGCCCCGTATGCGGGGTGTGGATCAGCGGCGCCAGATCGAAGCCCTGCTCGCGTGCATGGGCCAGATAGGTCTGCGCGATGTTTTCGTCCAGCTGCGGCAAGCGCGCCAGCAGCCACAGGTATTTGCGATCCGGGCTGCCAACCAGCGCAGCGGTGTAGTCGCTATCGATGCGCATCACCCAGTAGTCGCCTTTGGTGAAGGGAATCCAGCGCAAGCCTTCCGGCAAAAAGGTGACTTCAAGGCGTGCGCCCGTTTCATCGATCGCGCGTGCCTGCCCAACCGCTTCCTCGAGCTCCCCCTTGGCGGTGAAGCAGCGGTTCTGCACGCGGATGCCGCCGTCGGCGTCCAGCGAATAATGCGCAGACACATCGGTGCAATCGGCATCCTCGAAACGGATCGGCAGGCGGGCGATCTCGTACCAGGTGCCGAGATAACGGCTCAGGTCCAACGATGCGACGGTGGACAGGTCGGGATGTCGGCTCATGGCGGCCTCTGTGCAGTGGGATCGCCGCAGTTGTACGCGCACTGCCATGAATCGGGTGTCGGCATGTGGTGCGGGGTGGCGTTACGCGCTGGTTGCGGGCTCCTGCGATTGACCGCAGCGGGCTGTTTTCGAGCAGGCGCCGCGCAGTGCGCGTGCCGAGCAGATCAGCGCAGCCAGGTGCAACGCAGGCGTGCGGCCACGCAGCGCACGGCACACGCAGTGTGTTGATCGAGCAGCGCAGAGCAGCCTGGCGACACACCCAGCGGCGTCACCGCAGTGGCCACGCGTCTTTCCTTCACCACGAACCCGCATGCGTCTGCCGCCGGTCGCGTTGCCAGAGCCATCCATCAAGACACGTCATGCGGCGCTGGAGGTATCGAGAGCGCGGTCGAGTTTGCGGTAGCCGATGGCTTCGGTGAGGTGACGGGTGGCGATGTCGGCGCTGTCGTCGAGATCGGCGATGGTGCGCGAGACGCGCAGGATGCGATGCATCGACCGTGCGGACAGCTGCAGGTGTTCGATGGCGCGTTCCAGCAGCAGCTGATCGTCATTGCCCAACCGGCAGTGGCGGTCGGTGGCGGCCTGGTCCATGCGGGCATTGGGCACCTGCGCACGTGCCTGCTGGCGTTCGCGTGCGGCGGCGACGCGTGCACGCACGCTGGCACTGTCCTCGCCGGTCGCACCGCTGCGCAGCGCCTGCGGCGGCAGGCGCGGCACGTCGACGTGCAGGTCGATGCGATCCAGCAGCGGCCCGGAGATGCGGCTGCGATACCGGCGGATCGCGTCACCACTGCAGCGGCATCGCCCGCTGGCATCGCCGGCCCAGCCGCACGGGCAGGGATTCATTGCGGCGACCAGCTGGAACCGCGCCGGGAAGTCCATGCTGCGCGCGGCCCGCGAGATGGTGACCACGCCGGACTCCAGCGGCTCGCGCAGCACTTCCAGGGTCTGCCGCTGCCACTCGGGCAGCTCGTCCAGGAACAGCACTCCGTTGTGCGCCAATGAGATCTCGCCCGGGCGCGGATGGGTGCCACCGCCCACCAGCGCCACCGCGCTGGCGGTGTGGTGCGGGGCGCGATACGGGCGTTGCCGCCAGCGGGCTAGGTCCAGGCCGCGTCCGCTGATGGAGGTGATGGCGGCGGTTTCCAGCGCCTCGGCCTCGCTGGCGTCCGGCAACAGACTGGGCAGGCGTGAGGCCAGCAAGGTCTTGCCGCAGCCAGGGCTGCCGACCAGCAGCAGGTGATGGCCGCCGGCCGCGGCGATCTCCAGGGCGCGGCGCGCATGCGGCTGCCCGCGCACGTCGGCCATGTCCGGTAGTGCGCGTGCGCCGAGCGCCACGATCGCCAGTTCGGCGGCCGGTGGTGGCTGGGTGCCGTTGAGTGCGGCGCACACTTCCAGCAAGGTGCGCGCGGTAAAGGCCTGCACGTGTCCGGCGATGGCCGCCTCGGCGCCGTTGGCCAGCGGCACGATCAGGCGCCGCCCGGCCTGCGCGGCGGCCAGGGCCGCAGGCAGCACCCCATCGATGCCGCGCAGCTCGCCGGTGAGGGCCAGTTCGCCGAGGAATTCGTAGTCGGCCAGGGCCTGGCGGTCGATCTGCCCGCTGGCCGCAAGGATGCCGAGCGCGATCGGCAGGTCGAAGCGCCCGCCGTCCTTGGGTAGATCCGCCGGCGCAAGGTTAATGGTGATGCGGCGTGCGGGGAATTCGAACTGTGCGCACAGCAAGGCGGCACGGACCCGTTCGCGTGACTCGCGCACCGCGGCCTCGGGCAGGCCCACGATCTGGGTGGAAGGCAGGCCGCCGGAGAGATGCACTTCCACCCGGACTTCAGGCGCATGCACTCCCACGCGGGCACGGCTGTGCACCAGCGCCAGACTCATGGGGGCGGCCTTGGGTCAGGGGGTTGGGGAGGTGGGCGGCGCGGTGCCGCTGCGCGCTTCCAGCGCTGCGACCGTCTGCTCAAGCGCGTCGAGTTTTTCGCGTGTGCGCAGCAGCACCGCACGCTGCACATCGAACTCTTCGCGGGTGACCAGGTCCAGCTTGCCCAGGCCGGCCTGCAGCGCACCCTTGAAGGTGCTCTGCAGTTCTTCGCGCGACTGGCGCAGGCCCGGCGGCACCAGGTCGCTGAGGCGGCGGGCAAGGTCGTCGAGTTGGTTGAAATCGATCATGGCAGTTCTCCGCAGGTCCGTAGGAAGCCTAGTGCAGGCCGGACAGACGGGACATCGGCAGGGCAGTCGGCAGGTGGTAAGGATAGTCCCATTCGGCTGTCGGCCGTGGCGGCCCCTGCCATTGGATGGGATGAGTGTTGCGGCGGTCCACGGTATGCTGCGCGCCCGTCATTCCTGGGACTTGCCCCCGATGAAAATGATCATGGCCATCGTCAAACCGTTCAAGCTGGACGACGTGCGCGAAGCACTCGCCGGCTGCGGCGTCGCGGGCATCACGGTGACCGAGGTCAAGGGATTCGGGCGCCAGAAGGGCCACACCGAGTTGTATCGCGGCGCCGAATACGTGGTCGACTTCCTGCCCAAGGTGAAGATCGAAGTGGCGGTGACCGACGACCAGGCCGAGCAGGTGGTGGAAGCCATCGTCAAGGCGGCCGGCACCGGCAAGATCGGCGATGGCAAGGTGTTCGTCTACGATCTGGGCAGCGTGGTGCGCATCCGCACCGGCGAACTGGACGGCGACGCGCTGTAAGGCACGTTCGTCCGTGGGGCGAATGCCACGCTCCCAGGTAGTGCTTGGTGCTGAGCAGTGGGTAGAGGCGCTGGTGGACCTCGCCACGACGTGATCGACGACGCTGCCATGCACGCATGCACGTGCATCTGGATCTGATCGTCGGCGGACGACCGCAGCAGCCCGACTTACTACGGGCACAGACTTATCGCAGTCCGCAGTCCGCAGTCCGCAGTCCGCAGTCCGCAGTCCGCAGCCAATCCTGTGGATCCCACCAGCCTGCGATCAACAACGCACCGCAAGGCCACCCCTGCCGGATCTCAGACAGCGCCGCCCTTCAGCCGCCGATACAGCCGCTTCCAGCCGTTACGCACGCCGCGCACCCAGCCCGGTTCGGCGGTGAGCGCTGCTTCGGCGTCGCTGGGCGCGATGCCGACCAGGCGCCGACGCATCTTCTGGAAGTTCGCCACATCGCTGCGCTGCAGCTGCCGCGACAGCGTGCTGCGGCGTAACCAGCGCGGGAACCGCCACGCCGAGGTGAAATCGATCAGCACCGGCACCCCGGCGCTAACCACCACATTGGTGCCATGCAGGTCGTTATGGGTGATGCCCACCGCATGCAGGCGGCGCAAGGCGTGCTGCAGCTGCTGAAAGACTTCCTGCCCCACCACCGCGCTGGCGCTGAGCGTGTCGCCGGGAATGAACTCCATGCCCAGCGCCAGGCCGCCCAAGGTGCCGAGCAAGGCCGGTGCATGCTTCCAGCCCTGCAGGCGCCGCAGCATGTTGGCCTCGTGGCGCACCATCAGCCGCGCGATCGGCGCGAGCAGGGTGCGCCGGTAGCGGCTGTAGTCCTTGACCACCGCCAGCTGCCCATCCAGATGGGTGCGGTAGACGGTGGGCTCGAGCAGGCGGGTGCCTTGCTTGAGCAGCACGGGGGTGGCGATGGTCAGGCTGGCGGTATCCAGCGCTTGGTAGTGCATGACGGCTCTCCGGACCCTGAGGGCGCGGGAGTGGTCACGCGTCTGCAGGTCCACGGTGATCATTAGATCGGGACCGGACAATTTTAGAACTTCCAAGTTCTGAAATTGGATTTGTTAAAAAAATGAAATGTTCTGGAAGTGGAACGCTTCGCCAGATCAGGCACTTGGGCGATCGCGCAGATGCAGGCGATTGCTGGAGGTAGATGCCGAGGCGGCGCAGCACAGTGGCTACGTTGAGACGAGGCACGACTGGCAGCCCGGAAGGACCCGGCATCGCGGCTCAACCGTCCATCGGAAACCGGTCACTTAACGTCTTGACCGCGCATGAGACTCCAGGCACTGTGCCGCTGCGGTCAGGGGGCTGCATCACCCGCGCGCGCGTGCACATGCCAAGGCGTGCGCCCTGCGTGCCATGCGGTGATGTGGGGAACGCCTCCAGCTACTGACGGCAACTGCGCCACTTCCGGACGCCGTTGGGCCATGCCTGCGCGCGCAAGGATGCGGAAGACGATGGAGTTCCACACATGGGGATGCGATGAAAAGGACCGCAACACTGCTGTTGGCCTGCACGGCGCTTGGCGTCACGGCACAGGCCTCGGCGCAATCGTTATCGCGCGGCTGGGACAGCTACCGCCAGCAGCAAAAGCAGCAGCAGGCCGGTACGCAGAGTGCGGAGGCGCCTGCCTCAAGTACGCAGCAAACACGCGGCACGTCGGCGCAGTCTGCCGATGCGAGCGGGACCGCCAGCGATGGAATGACTACCGCCACTGCGCCGTACCCGGTCGTGGACACGACACCAGCACCAGCGTATGCACCACCGCCACCACGCCAGGAAGAACAACGCCTGAAGAGTGGTGCGTTTATCGGTGTGCAGGGCGGCCAGGGCAAGGTGTACGAAAGCATCGACCAGGACATGCTTGGCCTCAACGCCGGTTATCGGTGGCGTGCAGGCCCGGTGACGTTGATCGGCATCGAAGCCGCAGTTGGAAAGCTGGCCCGTATCAGTGACCACGACGGCTACTACGTTCCCAGCGTGGAATTCGGCAGCCTGGGCGGCATGGCGCGCTTCAACTTCGGCGACAGCCCACTGTTTGCCGTCGCGCGGCTGGGATACTGGTCGGCTAATTCACAAGGCGACTCGAACGAGCGCGTTTCCGGCGGCTATGCCGGTGCGGGCGTTGGCGTCGACCTCGGCCGGCACGCGAGCTTGAGCGTGCTCTATACGAACTATGTGTACGCCAACGATTACTACTACTCCGATGAAGACATCACCATCAATCGCGCAGAAGTGCTGAACGTTGGTGCCGAAGTGCGCTTCTGATCAGACGCGCGTCGGAACTGCAGATGTGGCAACGGGGCGGATGACAACATCCGCCCCGTTCTCGTTTCACACGACGCCGGCAAGCGCGTACTCCACTGCCGGCGTTTCTCACGCTTACTCGCCCAGCGCCTTGGCCACAAACGGCGGTGCCACCAGCACGCCGGTGTGCAGGTGCGCGGTGTAGTACAGCGTGTCGAAGCCCTTGGCCTGCGCGTCGGCCTGGCGGAAGGCGAAATCCGCGTTGGCCTGTTTGCTGGCCATGGTCACGCTCCACCAGCCGGTGGGGTAGCACGGCTGCGGGAACGGCAGGGTCTTGAACGACTGGAAGCCGGCCTTGCCCATTTCCGTGCGCATTTCCTTGATCAGGTCCAGCAGCGCCAGCGGCGATTCGGATTGCTGCACCAGGATGCCGTCGTCCTTGAGTGCCTTGAAGCAGCTCTCGTAGAAGGACTTGTTGAACAGGCCTTCGGCCGGGCCCACCGGGTCGGTGGAATCCACGATCACGATATCCACGCTGCCGGCCGGGCAATTGGCCATGTAGGCCACGCCGTCGTCGAACAGCAGCTCGGCGCGCGCATCCTCATTGGAATCGCACAGTTCGGGGAAGTACTTCTCCGACATGCGGGTGACCTGCTCGTCGATGTCGCACTGGGTGGCGCTTTCCACGCCGGGGTGCTTGAGCACCTCGCGCAGCGTGCCGCAGTCGCCGCCACCGATGATCACCACGCGCTTGGGGGCGGCATGGGTGAACAGCGCCGGGTGGCTGATCATCTCGTGATAGAAGAAGTTGTCGCGGCTGGTGAGCATCACCGCGCCGTCGATGATCATCAGCTTGCCCCAATCGGTGGTCTGGTAGATCTCGATCTTCTGGAACGGGGACTGCACCTCGTCCAGCTTGCCGCTGATGCGGTAGCCGATGGCCGAGCCGGTGGGCTGGAAGTGTTCGATGTACCAGTTGTCGTTGGTGCTCATGCGGACGTCCTAATCGAAAAGAAACGGGCTGTTCCTGCTCCCGGCGGGAGAAGGTGGCGCACGGCGCCAGGTGAGGGTCGGGGCGCAGCCTGGTGCAGCCATGCGGCTGACGGCCAGGTCCGAGCCCTCGTCAGCCCCGTTTCCATCGGGAACAGGGCGTCAGATCGGCGCGGATTGTAACGGACCCTCGGCATGCCAGGCGTTACAATTCACGCCCTTTTGCCCCAGCCGAGACAACGAAATGAGCGATTGGTCCCTCGACCAAGCCCGCAAGACCTACTCGATCCCGCATTGGGCCGATGGGTATTTCGATGTGAACGACGCCGGCCATGTGGTGGTCAGACCGACCGCCGACGGCCCTGCGGTGTCGCTGCCCGAAGTGGTGGATGCCGCGCGTGCGGCCGGCGCCAAGCTGCCGCTGCTGGTGCGCTTCCCGGACATCCTGGGCCAGCGCCTGGGCAAGCTGCAGGCAGCCTTTGCCCAGGCGCAGGCCGATTGGGACTACGCCGGTGGTTACACCGCGGTGTACCCGATCAAGGTCAACCAGCACCGCGGCGTGGCCGGCACGCTGGCCAGCCACCACGGCGAGGGCTTCGGCCTGGAAGCGGGCAGCAAGCCCGAGCTGATGGCGGTGCTGGCACTGTCGCGTCCGGGTGGGCTGATCGTGTGCAACGGCTACAAGGACCGCGAGTACATCCGCCTGGCGCTGATCGGGCGCAAGCTGGGCCTGCAGACCTTCATCGTCATTGAAAAGCCCTCCGAGCTGAACCTGGTGCTGGAAGAAGCGCGCGCGCTGGACGTCAAGCCGGGCCTGGGCGTGCGCATGCGGCTGGCGTCGCTGGGCGCGGGCAAGTGGCAGAACAGCGGTGGCGACAAGGCCAAGTTTGGGCTGTCGCCGCGCCAGGTGCTGGACCTGTGGAAGTCGCTGCGCGATACCGAATACGCAGACAGCCTGAACCTGCTGCATTTCCATATGGGCTCGCAGATTTCCAACGTGCGCGACATCGCCAATGGCATGCGCGAGGCCACCCGTTACTTCGTGGAGCTCTCGCGCCTGGGCGCGAAGATCAGCCATGTGGATGTCGGCGGCGGCTTGGGCATCGACTACGAAGGCACGCGTTCGCGCAGCTATTGCTCGATCAATTACGGCCTGCATTCGTACGCCAGCAACATCGTGCAGCCGCTGGCCAGTGCCTGCGAAGAGCACGGCCTGCCGCCGCCGCGCATCGTCACCGAATGCGGCCGCGCGATGACCGCGCACCACGCAGTGTTGATCGCCAATGTCTCGGAAGTGGAGCAGGCGCCGGAAGGCCGGGTGCCGGATGCGCACGACGACGAGCCGGCGGCGATCCGTCACCTGCGCGAGATCCACGACGAGCTCGATGTGCGTCCGGCGGTGGAACTGTTCCAGGAAGCGCAGCACTTCCATGCCGAAGGGCTGAGCGCCTACGCGCTGGGCCAGATCGATTTAACCCACCGTGCGCGCATCGACGACCTGTTCTACGCCATCGCCCACGGCGTGCGTGCGCGCCTGAGCTTCGACGAAAAGAGCCACCGCCCGGTGCTGGACGAGCTCAACGAGCGGCTGGTGGACAAGTACTTCGTCAACTTCAGCGTGTTCGAATCCATTCCGGATGTGTGGGCGATTGATCAGGTCTTCCCGATCGTGCCGATCGAGCGCCTGAACGAGGCGCCGCAGCGGCGCGGCATCATCGCCGACATGACCTGCGATTCCGACGGCATGGTCAAGACCTACGTCGAGAACGAAAGCCTGGACAGCTCGCTGCCATTGCATGGCTTGAACCCCGGCGAGAGCTATCGCATTGGCTTCTTCCTGGTGGGTGCCTACCAGGAAATCCTGGGCGACATCCATAACTTGTTCGGCGATACCGATGCGGTGGAAGTGGCCGTGGACGGCACCGGCTACCGCATCGCGCAGCAGCGTCGCGGCGACACCACCGATGTGATGCTCGACTATGTGGGCTATCAGCTGGACACCCTGCGGGCCACCTATGCCGAACGTATCGCCGCGGCACAGCTGCAACCCGAGCGCGCGCAGGAATTGCATGACGCCCTGGAAGCCGGCCTGACCGGGTACACCTATCTGTCCGACGAACCGTTGGGCTGATGGGCAGCTGCGCTGCGGCCGGTGCCGCAGCGCAGTGGGGGTGGTATGCGCATGCCTGCCAAGGCGCGGGGTGCACTTGTTAGCCTTCTCTAAGCCGGGTGATGCATGCGCACGCCCGCGCCATGCGCATCGACCGATTAGAGTGACCAACGCCGCACTTTCTTGTGCGTAAGGCCTGCCATTGGCCGCATGCGTGTGCCGAGAAGGCGTAGGCAATCGCTGCGCGTTGTTCCCGAAGGTTGCTGCCCGCCAATGACAGTTCGGCGACTGTCAGATGATCGTGCGAGGACACGCCATGCTTGCTAAAAACGTTCGCCGCTCTCTGGAGCCCGTCCGATTTCGGTAAGTGATTCGGTCTGCGGCGCAGTTATACCAATAGCGTTACGCAAAGTGGTCTTACTCGAGCCTCCATCCGATGCGTTGCGATGGATGAAGATTCCGAGTGTGCTTGGACGCTTAAATGCACGAATGCGGCCTTTATCAAGCGCTTCTGCGGCAGCAGCCATCGCGATATGCGCGCGCGCTACATATGCATCAAGAACACTAGTTCAAATCACGCTTCGGTAAAAATATTTGCGCACGACGCGAAAATCGTGATTTTTGCACGGTTCATTGTGCGCGCAGATTGTTAGTGTTTATTAACTTGCAGCGACGCAAGGGGCTTTATCAGTCAGCTGTCATGCGAGCGACTGTGCGTCGCGTCAGTGTGCGTCTCTATTGTGCGTTTCCATCGCGTATTGCCGGCAGATGCTGGTGATCGGTGGTGTTGCTTACCCCACGATTCTTAAAAGGCGGCTCGGTCTTGCCCGCGTCCTGATACCGCAAGGCGGTAAGGATGCGCTGGATCACTGCGCGCCAACAACAAGGAATGCACGTCAATGCACGCTGACTCGTCCCCGGTGTATCCCCTGACCAGAGCGCAGCGCGGGCTGTGGGTGGCCAGTAAGTTGCATACCGACAACACCTTGATGTTGTCCGAAGCGTTGGAGTTGTTCGGCCCGCTCGACCCTGAAGTGTTGCTCCGGGCCAGCCTGCAGCTCACGCGCGAGTTCGACACGCTGCGGCTATGCATCGTCGAAGACGATGGCGTGCCCAGACAGGTGGTGATGCCCGAGTACACCGCGCCGATTCACTATTTCAACTTCAGCGACGATCCTGCGCCGCGGAATGCGGCCGAGCATTGGGTGGAAGAGGAGATCCGCAAGCCGGAGGATCTGCAGAACGGGCCGTTGTGGCGATGTGCAGTCTTCCGTCTGGGTGAAGACCATCACATGTGGGTGCAATGCGTGAGCCATCTGGTGATGGACGGCTATTGCGCTTCGATCATGATGCAGCGCATGGCGGTGTTGTATACCGCCTACGCCACCGGGTGCGAGCCGGCACCCGCCGAGTACGGCAGCGCGCTGTCGTTGATCGAGCTGGAGCAGCAGTACCGCGACTCTGATCGCTTTCAGCGTGATCGCAATTACTGGATGGAGCAGCTGGCCGACCTGCCACCGCCGGCGACCCTGGCGCGCCCGGGCAACCACCTGTCCACCGGGTTGTTGCGTGGCACCGGGGAATTCTCCCCGCAGCAGGTGGTGCAGTTGCGTGCGCTGGGCAAGCACTACGGTGCCAGCCTGCCGCAGATGCTGATTGCGCTGATTGCCACGTATTACTACCGCTGCACCGGCGCAGAAGACCTGGTGCTGGCCATGCCGGTGACTGGCCGGATCAATGCACGCTACCGGCAGGCCGCCGGGTTGGTGGCCAATGTCATTTCGCTGCGTCTGAAGATGGATCCGCAGCAGCCGGTGCATGCACTGTTCGCGCAGGTGGCCTCCGTGGTCAGGAGTGCACTGCGGCACCAGCAATATCGCTTCGAGGATGTGCGCCGCGATTTGGGCCTGTTCGGCATCGAGCAGAAGTTCGCACGCCTGGCCGTGAATATCGAAGCCTTCGACTATGCACTGCGCTTTGGCGAGGCCTACGCGGTGCCGCATAACCTGTGCAATGGCCCGGCCGATGATCTGACCATCTTCTGCTACGAGCGTGGCGACGGTGCAGCGTTACGCTTTGATCTGGATGCCAACCCGGCGTTGTATGACAGCGACGAGCTGGCCGAACATTGCCGCCGCCTGACCCATCTGGCCGATGCCGTGCTCGCCGATCCGGAGTGCGCGCTTGGTCAGGTCGATGTGCTGGGCGATGCCGAGCGCCAGCGTCTGCTGCACACCTGGAACGCCACTGCCGCGCCATTGCCGCAGCCGAGCACCTTGCTGCACGGCATGCTGCAGCGTGCCGAGCTGATGCCCGCTGCGGTGGTGGTGCAGTACGACAACCGCACGCTGGATTACGCCACGCTGTGCGAGCTGGCCGCGCGCATCGCCGCGCAATGGGTGGACGATGGTGTGCGCCCGGGCGATGTGGTCGCCATCGCGTTGCCACGCAGCGAGCAGTTGCTGGTGGCATTGCTGGCGGTGATGTGGAGCGGGGCGGCGTATCTGCCGCTGGACCCGGAAAGCCCGGCCGCGCGTAACCGGCAGATGCTCAACGATTCCGGTGCCATCGCGCTGGTCTGCGAGCCTGCGTTGTGCGAGCGCTATCTGCTCGGCGGCATGGTCTGGCTTGACCCGCGCCCGGCCGTCTTGCCCGCCGCGATCGCCCCGCTGGCGCAGCCGGATGGCACCGCCTACGTGCTGTACACCTCCGGCTCGACCGGTGTGCCCAAGGGTGTAGAAGTCAGCCATCGCAACCTGGCCAATTTCCTGCATGCGATGGAGCAGGAACTGGCATTGCGCCCGCGCGATCGCGTGCTGGCGGTCACCACCATCACCTTCGATATCGCCGGGCTGGAACTGTATTTGCCGCTGCTGACCGGCGCGCGCGTGGTCATTGCACCTGCGGGGATTACGCACGATCCACGCAGCCTCTCGCGCCTGATCGCCAACGAACAGATCAGCGTGGTGCAGGCCACGCCGTCGTTGTGGCGCATCCTGCTGGCCAACCAGGAGCTGGCGCTGGACCGCGTGCATGCGCTGGTCGGCGGCGAGGCCCTGGTGCCCGAACTGGCCGCGCAACTGCTGAGCCGCGTGGGCCGTTTGACCCAGCTGTACGGGCCCACCGAAACCACCATCTGGTCGACCATCATGCCGCTGCAGCTGAGCGACGCGGCGGCGCCGCCCATCGGCCGGCCGTTGCTCAATACACGCGTGTACGTGCTCGATGCGCAGCGGCAGCCGTTGCCGACCGGCGCGGTCGGCGAGCTGTACATCGGGGGCGCGGGCGTGGCCAAGGGCTATCGCGGCAAGCGGCAGCTCACCAGCGAGCGGTTTGTGCACGACCCGTTTGCCGATGACGGCAGCACCATGTACCGCACCGGCGATCGCGTGCGTCAGCGCCGCGACGGCCTGCTGGAATTCATCGGCCGTGCGGACGGGCAATTGAAGATCCGTGGTCACCGCGTGGAGCCGGCGGAAATCGAAAACGCACTGCTGCTGCATACGCAGGTGGCGCAGGCGGTGGTGGTGGGGCATCACGATGGTGCCAACGCGTTGCAGCTGCTCGCCTACGTGGTTGGCAAGCACGGCACCGCGCCTTCCACCGAACTGCTGCGCGCGCATCTGCAGCAGCGCCTGCCGGCATCGATGATTCCCACGCTGTGGATGCCGTTGCAGGCGCTGCCACTCACGGCCAATGGCAAACTCGATCGCCGCGCGTTACCGGCGCCTGGCGCTGTGCCGCAGCGTGCGCATCTGGCCCCGCGCGATGCACTCGAACAGCAGCTGGCAGCGATGCTGCAGGACGTGCTGGGCATTGCCGTGGTGGGCGTGGACGACAACTTCTTCGAGCTTGGCGGCGACTCGCTGCGCGCTGCGGAAATGGCGGCACGCTTTCCGCAGCTGTTTGGGGTGGAACTGCCGCTGGGGACGCTGTTCCATGCGCCGACCATTGCCGGGCTGGCCGAGGTGGTCCGCCGCAGCACGCACACGCCGAACGATCCACTGGGCGTGCTGCTGCCGCTGCGTGCCGGCACCGCAGGCGTTACGCCGTTGTTCTGCATCCACCCGGTGGTGGGGCTTGGCTGGTCGTATCTCACCTTGCTGGGGCAGCTCGATCCGCAGTGGCCGGTGTATGCGCTGCAGTCGCCTGGCCTGAGCGACCCGCTGCACCGCCCGGACAGCATCGAGGCGATTGCGCGCGATTATCTGGCGCGGCTACGCGCAGTGCAGCCGCACGGGCCCTATCGCCTGATGGGCTGGTCGCTGGGTGGGCTGATCGCCCACGCCATCACCGCCGAACTGCATGCGCTTGGCGAGGAAGTCGAGGTGCTGGCCATGCTCGACAGTTACCCGCATCGCCAGCAGGCCGCCGCGCTGCCGGAATCCGAAGGCGTGCGTGCCTCGGTGCATGCGCTCAATCTGAATCTGGCGCCCGGACAACCCATGCCGACCACGGTGGCCGAACTCGCCAGCCTGTTGTGCGATCACTACGGGCTGATGTCGGTGCCGGCGGTGCGCCAGCTGCTCGATCAACGCCCCACGCTGCTGGATGATCTGGGCGCGGTGACCCAGCATCACCTGCACCTGGCACGGCGCTACCAGCCGCGTGCATTGGCGCAGGATGTGCTGTTCGTCGAAGCCAGCGTGCGCATGACCTCCGGTGGTGACGATGCGCTCTGGGTGGACTACCGGCCGCAGGCATGGCGCCCGTATGTGCGCACCCTGCAGCTGCACACCCTGGATAGCGATCACCACTCGATGCTGTCGCCTGCGCACTCGGCCACGCTCAGCACGCTGCTGCATGCGGCGACCGCGAAAACCGCGCGCACCGACGGCTGCATCACCACCGCCAGCGACGGGGTGGCCGAATATGCCTGAGTCCTCCACAGCGTCATCCCAGCGCCCGGTGGTGATCGCCACGCTGGGCACGCATGGCGATGTTCGCCCGATCATCGCGCTGGGCCGTGGCCTGCAGCAGCGTGGTTATCGGGTACGGGTGCTGACCAGCGCCAACTTTGCCGCGTTGATTCTTGCCAACGGGCTGGAGTTCTACCCGCTGAGCGGCGATCACCAGAAGCTGTTGCAGGGGCATCCGGACATCGCCGAGATGCGTGGCGGCTGGCGTGGCATCTGGGGCAAATTGCGTGCGCAGCTGATGGAGTGGGCGCGCGATTGGGCCGACCAAGGCCGCGCCGCCTGCGCCGATGCCGGCCTGATTCTTGGCGTGGGCAGCGCCAGTTTCCTGGCCCATAGCCTGGGCCAGCGGTATGGCCTGCCGGTGGTGTTCGCGCAGTTGCAGCCGCTGACCGCCTCGCGCCATCTGCCGTTGATGGTAATGCCCACCGTGCGCCTGCCCGGGCTGGTGAGCGTGGCGCTGCATCATGTGGTGCGCTTTGCCGGCTGGCAGTTGATGCGCCCGGCGCTCAACGAGGTGGTGCGCCCGGCATTGGGGTTGCCGGCGTACCCGTGGAGCGGGCCCGATCGCAGTGCATTGCGGGTGCTATACGGCTACAGCGCGCACCTGTGTCCGCGTCCGCCTGACTGGCCGGAGAGCGCGCAGGTTTGCGGCTTCTGGCAGTTGCCGCAGCCGCAGTGGCAACCGCCGGCGGCGCTGCAGGCGTTTCTGCAAGCCGGGCCGCCACCGCTGTACATCGGCTTCGGCAGCATGACCAGCAACGATGCCGCGCAACTCACCGCCACCGTCAAGGCGGCGGTGCGCCTGACCGGCCAGCGTGCGCTGCTGGCCAGCGGCTGGGGCGGGTTGGCGGCCGGGGAAGACGCCGATGACGATGCCACGCGCTTCTTCCATCTGGAGCAGGCGCCACACGACTGGTTGTTCCCACGCGTGGCGGTGGCCGTGCATCACGGCGGCGCCGGCACCACCGGTGCGGCGCTGACCGCGGGGATCCCGTCGGTGGTGCTGCCGTTCGGCTACGACCAACCGTTCTGGGCGCATTGCCTGGCCCAGCGCGGTGTGGCGCCGCCGGCGTTGTCACGTAACGGTTTGCTGCCGCAGACCCTGGCCGATGCCATCGCCCAGGCCAGCACGCCGGCCATGCGTGCGGCCGCAGCTGCGCTGGGTCAACGCATTCGCGACGAAGACGGCATCCGCCGTGCCGTGGACCAGCTGGAGGCCTGGGCGTTACTGGAGGCCGGCGCGCCCGTCAGCGTGGATGCGCGGAGTACGCAGCCGGCGATGGCCTGAGGCGCGATGGCGTTTGGCATGTGGCGGCGCTGAGGTGAGCAGCGCGGCGATGCATTGCCGCAGCAGGCACGTTTGTCTGGCCGCTGAAGCGCCGGTGCTGTGCGCAAGGCTATAGCGCACGCATCAACTGGCCGCCGTGTGACGCGGCCTATTCTTTGGGTGCGGGAAGAGTGCCTGCGCTGCGTGCTGGATCCATGCGCAGGCAAGGCCATCTAACGTGAGAGCACTGCGAGCCACCAGGGTTCATCGGGCCACTGGCTGCGTCTTCATGATTGGCCGCGTGATGCGGCGGCGGAGTACGTTTCTGTATCCGCCGTCTGCTCCATGCATGCGCTCGCGACCAGTGTCCAAGCAAACGTGCGCCGCTGACATCGGCACTGCGTTGCTTTGCATCATTCGCCCGTCATGCTGGGCCGCCAGTTGGCGCGCGATCGCCAGAGTCGGATGCACGCTGGCAGCGTGGTGTGCGCATTGGGGTGTCTTTCATGCGTGCACAGGCTTCCTCTGATCCAGACATGCGTGCGCTTGCGGCGCATTGCCACATGCGCGTGCGCTGCTGACATCGGTAGTGCATTGCTCTGCGTGCCCGGGCGTCTGCGCCAATGCACGCGCACCCATCCGTAATGCCGCGATGGTTAGGGCACAATCGGGGTTCTCCCGACCGCCCCGACCGCATGCGCTATCCGGCTCTCGATCTGTTGCGTGGTATCGCCATCGTGTGGGTGATGCTGTTCCACGCGTTCGTGGTCGGTGGTCTGGGGCCGGAATGGGCATGGCTGTCGCGCTACGGCTGGATGGGCGTGGATCTGTTCTTCGTGCTGAGCGGGTTTCTGATCGGCACGCAGGTGCTGATGCCGCTGGCCAGTGGGCAGCGTCTGGATTTCACCGACTTCTACTTGCGCCGCGCTTTCCGCATCTTGCCGGCCTTCCTGGTGGTGCTGGCGGTGTACCTGGCCTGGCCGGGATTCCGCGAGTCGCCGGGCCTGGCGCCGTGGTGGATGTTTGTGACCTTTACGCTGAATCTGCTGGTCGATTACGGCCGTGACGCCGCGTTTTCGCATGCGTGGTCGTTGTGCGTGGAAGAACATTTCTATCTGGTATTTCCGCTGCTGGCCACGGTAATGCTGCGGCGTCCGTCGGCGTTGCGCTTTGGTGTGCTGTGCGTCGTGGTGGTCGCGGCAGGCATCGCGCTGCGTGCGGGGGTGTGGCTGCATGACAGCGCGCTGGACGCGGCCGGCGCCGGGCTGCAACGCAACTGGTTTATCGAAGACATCTATTACCCCACGTGGAATCGTCTGGACGGCCTGCTGGCTGGCGTGGTGCTGGCGGTGGTGAAGGTGTTCCGCCCGCACACCTGGCAGCGCCTGCAGCAGCGCGGCAACGCCTTCGCGCTGGCCGGCGTGGCGGTCATGGCGCTGGCCCTGTGGCTGTTCCGCGACCGAACCGGCCTGCTCGGCAATGCAGTGGGCTGGCCGGTGTTGTCGCTGGGCCTGGCATGCCTGGTGCTGGCCGGTACCGCCACCAACAGCGCGCTCGGCAGGCTGCATGTACCGGGCGCGGCCTGGCTGGCAGGCATTTCGTACAGCCTGTACCTGACCCACAAGGCGGTGTTCCACGTTACCCAGACCTGGCTGGGAGCGGCGCTGGACGGGCGCGGCATCCTCGCGTTCGCCGTCTACGGCGTCTGCGCACTGCTGGCCGGGGCGTTGTTGCACTACGCAGTGGAGCGGCCGTTCCTGCGCCTGCGCGGCAGGGTGCTTCGCCGGCGCAGTTTGGCCGTGGTGGCCGAGCCGGCGTAGCGCGCTCGGCGTTGGCGCTCCTGCGCTGGGTATGCGCTACACCGTTGTTGGCCGAACAGGCGCGCGGCCATGCGCTGTGTCTGTCCACATCGCGCCAACAAGCAGCGGCTACCGATCGACCAACCCACCGATCTCTCGACGTATCGACGCCAATGAAGAAAGCCGCGCAATGCGCGGCCTTCTGGCTTCAGCAGTCGCGTTCATGGACGAGAGCAGGTGCAGCCACACAGGCATGGTTCAACACTCCCGCAAACGCGGCGTCCGTCCTGCCCACGCAGCGCAGTGCAACGGCGTGATCACCGGCAATGCGCTTGGCATGCAAACCACGCTCGCCTGCCCACACGCATCACCGCCTCACTGCGCGTCGCGTGCCACCTGGAAGCCTGCAAACGACTGCGTCACCGGCATGATCTCCAGCCGGTTGATGTTCAAGTGCGGCGGCAGGCTGGCCACGTAGAAGATCTGCTCGGCGATGTCCTCGGCCGTCATCGGTGTGGCACCGCGGTACAGCGTGTCCGAGGCGGCCTGGTTGCCGCCGGTGCGCACCAGGGTGAATTCGGTTTCGGCCATGCCCGGTTCGATCGAAGTCACGCGCACGCCGGTGCCGTGCAGATCCGAGCGCAGGCCCAGCGAAAATTGCTGCACGAACGCCTTGGTGCCGCCGTATACGTTGCCGCCGGTGTAGGGGTAGGTCGCCGCGACCGAGGCGATGTTGATGATGGCGCCGCGGCGCGCGATCAGCGCCGGCAGCAGGCGATGGGTGAGCGTCACCAGCGCGGTGACATTGGTGTCGATCATCTGCTGCCACTGGCTCAGGTCGGCTTGCTGCGCCGGTGCGGTGCCCAGCGCCAGGCCGGCGTTGTTGACCAGCACGTCGATGTCGGCGAAGTTCGCCGGCAGCGCGTCGATGGCAGCGCCCAGGGCCTGTGCATCGCGCATGTCGAAGGCGGCGGTGTGCACCTGGCCTGCGGGGAGTTCAGCGGCCAGCGCCTGCAGGCGGTCGGCACGCCGGCCGGTGGCGATGACGTTCCAGCCGGCTGCGGCAAAACGGCGGACGGCGGCACTGCCGAATCCGGAGGTGGCGCCGGTGATCAGGACGGTCTTGGACATGGGGGAACTCCTGGGGACATGGATCAGGGATGGGGAGCGGCACGTTGCGTGGCGGCGGCGCGCCGCGCCTCCAACATCGCCGCGCTGAGCGGTTCGCGTGTGGTGACCTGGCCGTGCTGGACGTGCAACAGCAGATACGGCAACGACTTCGAACTGGCCTGCGCAGGAGCCGCCGCTGCGTCGTGTGCGTGCTCATCAGGCAGGGCGATCAGCAGTTCGCCGTCGACCCAGTCTGCCAACAGCGGCGCTTGGCGCCGCGGAAACAGCACCTGCAGCGGCAAGTTCGGCGGTGTTTCGGCACAGGCGCCGATGACCACGCGATCCAGCAGCAGGCGCACGCCGTCCAGTCGCCAATAGGCCTGGTAACCACGCCAGTTGGCGCTGCAACCGCCCAGCGCCTGGCGCGCATGGGCGACGAAACGCTGCCAGGTGTCCTGGTCGTCGAGCACCGCAGATAACGGTTCGGCCAGCAGCGCTGCATCGCGGCCATCGATCTGGATGCGGTCCGGAATCTGCTCGGTGGCCTGCGCCGTGCCGATCAGCCCCCACAGCACCAGCGCGGCGACCCGGCGCATCACCGGTGTTTACTGCGCCTTGATGGCGATGGCCGGCAGCCCACTGCCGGTGAGCTTCTGCTTGGCCTCGGCCAATTCGCCGGCACTGCCATACGGCCCCATGCGCACACGGTAGACCGTCTTGCCAGCGATGTCGGCCGACTCCACGCGTGCGGCCAGGCCCATCATCGCCAGCTTGGCCTTGGTCGACTCCGCATCGCCCGAGGCGCCGAACGAGCCGGCCTGCAGGATGTAACGGGTGGTGTCGGCCACGGCCGGTGCAGCGGCCGCGCTGGCCGCCGGTTTGGCGGCGCTTGCGGCTGCCGGCGTGGTGACCGCAGCGGTGCTGGCCGGTGCCGGCGTCGCGGCCGGCCGCGCGGGCGCGGTTTCCGGCAACGGTTTTGGCGCGCTGGCGGCGGTTTCGTTCAAGGGCATCGGCACGCTGGTCGTGGGTGTGGCGGCCGCGACGCTGGCCGCTGGCGCCACCGGCTTGCCTTCCAGCGCGGCGCGCGCACGCGCAGCCTCTTCGGCACGCGCGCTGGCGGCCAGTTCGGCATCGGACATCTGCACTTCCTTGCCTGGTAGCAGGGTGTAGAAGTCGTACTGCGTCTGCGCATCGCCGGGCTTGACCGCCGGCTTGGCCGGCGGCGCGCTGGGCTTGGGCAACTCGGCCGGTGTGTCGACATCGGTGTCGGCCACCGGAGCGGGCTGCGCATCTGGATTGGGTCGCGGGCCCACGCGCAGGAACCCGTCGCCGTCCTTCTTGAACAGGTTGGGGGCCGCCAGGAAGATCACGGCCGCAATCGCTGCGCCGGCGACCAACCAGACCCATCCCGGTGTGCCATTGCTGGTATTGCGTCGCGCCTGACTCTTACCGCGTCGTGCTGCCATTCACCACTTCTCCGAATCACGTCATTGCGGGCCATGCGGCCGCTGATTACATCTTTTCTGGGGCGCTGACGCCGAGCAGTTCCAGGCCGTTGGCGAGAACTTGCTGGGTGGCCACCGCGAGGGTGAGCTTGGCGTCGCGCTCGGCGGCATCGTCCACCAGCACCTTGCTGTTGTGATACCACGTGTGGAAGGCGTGCGCCAATTCACGCAGGTACTGCGCAATCTGGTACGGCTCCAGCGTCTGGCCCGCCAATTCCACCACTTCGGCGTAGCGCGACAACTCCAGCATCAGCGCCAGCGAATGTTCGTCGTCCAGGCGTGCAAGCTCGGCCATGCCGTGGGCCTGGTCGTACTTCAGGCCCTTTTCCTGCGCCTGGCGCAGCACGCTGCAGACGCGGGCATGCGCGTACTGCACATAGAACACCGGGTTGTCGTTGCTCTGCGCACGCGCCAGGTCGATATCGAAGGTGAGCTGCGAATCGGGCTTGCGCGCAATCAGGAACCAACGCACCGCATCGGCGCTGGTTTCTTCGATCAGGTCGCGCAAGGTGACGTAGCTGCCGGCGCGCTTGGAAAGCTTCACTTCCTCGCCGCCGCGCATCACCGTGACCATCTGGTGCAGCACGTATTCCGGCCAGCCCTGCGGGATGCCCAGCTCCATCGCCTGCAGGCCGGCGCGCACGCGCGTCAGCGAGCCGTGGTGGTCGGCGCCCAGTTCGGTGATCGCGCGCTCGTAGCCGCGCTGCCACTTGGTGAGGTGATAGGCCACGTCCGGCACGAAGTAGGTGTAGGTGCCGTCGGACTTGCGCATCACCCGGTCCTTGTCGTCGCCGAAGTCGGTGGACTTCAACCACAGCGCACCGCCTTCCTCGTAGGTGTGGCCGGAGGCGATCAGCTTCTGCACGGCTTCGTCGACCTTGCCGTCCTTGTACAGCGAGCTTTCCAGGAAATAGATGTCGAAATCGACGCGGAATGCGGCCAGGTCGTGGTTCTGCTCGTTACGCAGATACGCCACCGCAAAACGGCGGATCGATTCGAGATCGGCCGGGTCCTTGGTGCCGGTGACCAGGTGGCCTTCCAGGTCGACGGTGTCGCCCGCCAGGTAGGCCTTTGCGACATCGGCGATGTAATCGCCGCGGTAGCCGTTTTCCGGCCAGCCGGCGCTGTCCGGGGTGAGGCCCTGCGCGCGCGCCTGCACCGACAACGCCAGGTTCTCGATCTGCACGCCGGCATCGTTGTAGTAGAACTCGCGCTTGACGTTCCAGCCATTGGCATCGAGCACGCGCGCCAGGCTGTCACCGATCGCCGCCGCGCGGCCGTGGCCGACATGCAGCGGGCCGGTCGGGTTGGCCGAGACGTATTCCACGCCCACCGAGCGGCCGTTGCCGGCCAGCCCGCGGCCGTAGTCGTGCCCCTGCTTGATCACATGAATCACTTCGCGCTGGTAAGCGGCCGGGGTGAGATGGAAATTGATGAAGCCCGGGCCGGCAATCTCCACGCGCGCTACATCGTCACTGGCCGGCAATGCGGCCAGCAGCGCCTGGGCCAGCGCACGCGGGTTGCTGCGCGCAGCCTTGGCCAGCAGCATCGCTGCATTGGTGGCGAAATCGCCGTGCTCGCGGGTCTTGGGCCGCTCGACCACAAAATCCGGCGGCAGGGTGTCGGCGGGCAGGGTGCCATTGGCGCGCAAGGCTTCGATGCCTTGGCCGATCAGTGCGCGGAGTTGGGCTTTCACGTGGGATCTGCTTGGAACGAAACCAGCGATTTTACCCGACCGCGCGGCCGCGGGTCCGAGTGACGATTCAGGTCCCGGCGCGCAGGCTCACGGCACCCAGCCGCGCTCGGCCAGCGAGACCGGCCGGCCATCCCCGATCACGAAGTGGTCGAGCAGCCGGATATCCACCAGCCCCAAGGCCTGCAGCAGGCGCTGGGTGACCGCGCGGTCGGCCTCGGACGGCTCCGGATTGCCGGAGGGATGGTTGTGGCCCACCACCACCGCCGCCGCGTTGTGCAGTAGCGCTCGCCGCACCACTTCGCGCGGATGGATCTCGGCCGCGTCGATGGTGCCGGTGAACAACTCCTCGAAGGCGATCGCGCGATGGCGGTTGTCCAGGAACAGTGCCGCGAACACTTCGTAGTTGCGCGCCCGCAGCCGCTGCGAGAAGTAGCGCCCCACGCTGCTGGGGTCGCTCAAGGCCTCGCCGCGCTCCAGGTCGCTGAGCAGGTGCCGGTTGGCCAGCTCCAGCGCAGCGCTCAGCTTGCAGGCCGACGCCGGCCCCAGTCCGGGCAGGCGGGCCAGCGCCTTGGCCGGGCGATCCAGCAGGCAGCGCAGCGGGCCGTGCCGGTGCAGCAGGTCGCGCGCGGTGCGCACCGCGTCCTGGCCGCGCAACCCCGAGCCGACAAAGATCGCCAGCAGCTCGGCGTCGGAGAGAACAGCGGCGCCGCGGGCCAGAAGTTTCTCGCGCGGGCGTTCGTCGGTGGGCCAGTCGTTGATGTGCATATGACCAGATTGCCGGTGCTCATCGCCGACGCCTATCAGGCCGAACGGGGGCATCGGCTAATCTAGTTGTCCTTGTAACGGTAGGACGACTCCGACGTGACCGGCTCCACTCAGGCCCGCCCCCTGGACGGACAGCGCTTGCTGCTGTGCGTCGGCGGAGGCATTGCCGCCTACAAATCGCTCGAACTGGTCCGTCGCCTGCGCGACGCCGGTGCGCAGGTGCAGGTCGCCATGACCAGCGGCGCGCAGCAATTCGTCACCCCGCTCAGCTTCCAGGCGCTGTCTGGCCAGCCCACCCGCACCACCTTGTGGGACAGCGCTGCCGAGCAGGCCATGGGCCATATCGAACTGGCGCGTTGGGCCGACCGCGTGATCGTCGCGCCGGCCACCGCCGATCTGCTGGCGCGCTTGGCGCACGGCCTGGCCGATGACCTCGTCACCACCCTGTGCCTGGCCACCACCGCGCCACTGACCGTGGCGCCAGCGATGAATCACCGCATGTGGCTGCACCCGGCCACCCAGGCCAATATCGCCACCTTGCGCGCGCGCGGCGTGGCGGTGGTCGGCCCGGACGACGGCCCGTTGGCCGAGGGCGAATCCGGTCCCGGCCGCTTGGCCGAGCCGGCCGCGATCATCGCGGCGCTGGCCGGTGACGATCTGCGTCAAGACGCTGCTGCCGCGTCGCCGCCGGTGTTCATTCCCAGTAGTGCTCAACTCGAAGGCCTGCGCATCGTGATCAGCGCCGGGCCTACTTTCGAGGACCTGGACCCGGTGCGCTACGTCGGCAACCGCAGCAGCGGCAAGATGGGCTACGCGCTGGCAGCGGCGGGCGCACGCCAGGGCGCCGATGTGGTGCTGGTCAGCGGGCCGGTGCACCAGACCACGCCCGACGGCGTGCAGCGCCTGGATGTGCGCTCGGCCGCGCAGATGCGCGATGCGGTGCTGGGCGCGTTCCCGGCCGACATCTACATTGGCGCGGCCGCAGTGGCCGACTACACGCCCAAGCGGGTGGTGTCGCAGAAGATCAAGAAGACCGGCGAGACGCTCACGCTGGAACTGGTGCGCACGCCGGACATCCTGTCCGAGGTCGCCGCGCAGACCGGTGCGCTCAAACTGGTGGTCGGTTTTGCTGCCGAAACGCACGACGTGGAGCATTACGCCCGTGGCAAGCTGGCGGCCAAACGGCTGGACCTGATCATCGCCAATCAGGTGGGGATCGCCGGCGGTGGTTTTGAAAGCGACAACAATGCCGCCACCGCCTATTGGCAGGGCGGCGAGCGTGCGTTTCCTAGCAGCAGCAAGACGGACCTGGCCGAGCAACTGCTGGCCCTGATCGCGGAGAGATTGCAGGCATGACCCAGTCCTTGCAGGTGAAGTTGCTCGACCCGCGTTTCGGCGACCTGTGGCCGCTGCCGGCCTATGCCACCGAGGCCAGCGCCGGAATGGACCTGCGCGCGGCACTGGAGGCGCCAATGACGCTGGAGCCCGGCGATGCGGCGCTGATTCCCAGCGGCATCGCCATCCATCTGGACGACCCGCAGGTCTGCGCGGTGATCCTGCCGCGCTCCGGCCTGGGCCACCGGCACGGCATCGTGCTGGGCAACGGCACCGGTCTGATCGATGCCGATTACCAAGGGCCGCTGTTGATCAGCACCTGGAACCGCGGCCGCGAGGCCTTCACCATCGAGCCGGGCGATCGCATCGCGCAGTTGGTGATCCTGCCGATCGTGCGCGTGAGCTTGCAAGTGGTGGATACTTTCGTGGATAGCGCGCGGGGAGCGGGTGGATTCGGCCACACCGGCGTGCGCTGACAGGGGAGCTTGACGATGAGCAAGGCGAACGAGCGCAGGCAGGGGATGTCGGGCGTGCGGACGAGTGGACCGGTGTTGGGCGGCATGCTGCTGCTGTTGGCCGCCTGGTTTGGCTGGAACAGCTACGCGCAATGGCGCGAGGACGCGATCGCGCAGACGCTTGAGCAGGCGCGCGACCGCGCCGTGCAGGACGTGCGTCAGGCCATGACCTCGCAGGCCGGCCAGCTGGACGCCGTGCTCAAGCAACCTCAGGTGGTGGCCGCGCTGGCCGGCGGCGATGCACTCGCCGCCGCCTCTGCGATCCGCGAGCGCTTCAAGGGCGCCGAGGATGTGCAGGTGCTGCGCGGCGACCTCAGCGCGGCGTACGACAACCCGAAGGACTTTGGTTACGCGCGGCTGAGCCTGCTCGAGTCGGCGCTGGTCGGCGAACGTGCCCAGGTGCGCGTGGTGCGCGACGCCAAGCAGGTGCGGCTGGGCGTGGCCGCCGCGGTCGCCCTGGGCGGCCAGCCGGCGGTGGCCTACGCCCGGCTGCCGTTGCTTCGCCTGACCGGCCCGCTCGATGCCATTGCCGTGCCCGGCCAGGCCTATCTGGCATTGCGCCAGGGCAGCTTCAATGTGGTGGAGCAGGGCGATACCGCGCTGGCGGGCGCCGCCGAAACCCTGGCCCGCCCGTTGGGCGACAGTGGCCTGCGCATCGCTGCGGCGGTGCCGCAAAGCGACAGCGGCCCGCTGGGGCTGGGCGCGCTCGGCTGCGCGATCGTGGCGGCATTGCTGCTGGTGATCGCGGTGCTGTTGGTGCTGGCCAGCCGGGGCCAGGTGGCCTTGCCGCGCCGTCGGGTGGCCGGTGATGCGGCCGCAGACGAGCCGACCTTCCGCCAGAGCCTGCAGCAGGACGCCAGCGTGGCCGGCGAGCCCCGCGCGCTGGACGATGCCACGCCGGCGCCCGCGGCGCTGGTCCCGGCCGTGCAGGTCGCCGCAGAAATGTTCCGCGCGTACGACATCCGCGGCGTGGTGGGCAAGGATCTCAACCCCGGCATCGCCGCGCTGATCGGCCAGGCCATCGGCAGCGTGATGCAGGCGCAAGGCCTGCGCGACATCGTGGTCGGCCGCGATGGACGTTTGTCCGGCCCGGAACTGACCAACGGCCTGATCGAAGGTCTGCGCCGCGCCGGTTGCAACGTCACCGACATCGGCCTGGCGCCGACGCCGGTGGTGTACTTCGGCGCCTACGAATTGCGCGCCGGCAGCTGCGTGGCGGTGACCGGCAGCCACAATCCGCCCGACTACAACGGCTTCAAGATCGTGATCGGGGGCGAGACGCTCTCCGGTGCGGCGATCACCGAGCTGCACCAGCGCATCAACGAAGGCCGCCTGCATACCGCAGCCAGCCCCGGCGAACTGGAGCAGCGCGACATCAGCGATGCCTACATCCAGCGCATTGCCGACGACGTGCAGCTGGACCGCCCTATCAAGGTGGTGGTGGACGCCGGCAATGGCGCGGCTGGCGAGATCGCGCCGCGTCTGCTGGAGGCCATCGGTGCGGAAGTAGTGCCGCTGTATTGCGATATCGACGGCACCTTTCCCAATCACCATCCCGACCCGAGCGAGCCGCACAATCTCGGCGATCTGGTGCAGATGGTGCAGCGCTTCGATGCGGATATCGGCGTGGCCTTCGATGGCGATGCCGACCGCCTGGGCGTGGTCACCAAGGAAGGCGCCATCGTCTTCCCCGACCGCCTGCTGATGCTGTTTGCCGCCGATGTGCTGCAACGCAATCCCGGCGCGCTGGTGATCTACGACGTGAAGTGCACCGGCAAGCTGTCCGACTACGTGTTGCGCAATGGCGGCAGCCCGTTGATGTGGAAGACCGGGCATTCGCTGATCAAGGCGAAGATGCGCGAAACCGATGCCGAACTGGCCGGTGAAATGAGCGGGCATTTCTTCTTCAAGGAGCGCTGGTACGGCTTCGACGATGGCATTTATGCCGCTGCGCGCCTGCTGGAAATCCTCGCCCAGCGCGAAGAGACCCCGTCCGACGTGCTCGGCGAGCTGCCCGAAAGCGTGTCCACGCCGGAGATCAAGGTACCGGTGGACGGCGATGCGCACGCGCTGGTGGCCCGGTTCGTGGAGCGTGCGCAGGCCGGCGAGGAGTCGCCGTTCGAGGCCGCGCGGTTGTCCACCATCGACGGGCTGCGCGCGGATTTCGGCGACGGCTGGGGCCTGGTGCGTGCGTCCAACACCACCCCGATCCTGGTGCTGCGCTTCGAAGCCGACACCGCCGTGGCGCTGGAACGCATCCGCGCGCTGTTCCGCAGCGAACTGCAGGCGCTGCTGCCGGATCACCCGCTCGCATTCTGAGCACGGCAGCCGCCGAGCCACTGCGCTGGCCGCATCGACCGCGGCCAGCGCAGTGGCGTCCTGGCCAAGCCGCGTTCTGCTCCGCAGTCTCCGCGCGCGAGGCTGCGCGTGCGTTGCTCGGCGGTGAGGAATAGCCACCCCGCCGCGGCGACGAACTGACGTGGTTGCGCGCGGCTTTCCCGGCGCACTTGCGCTGATTCCGCAGCTCAAGACGCATGGGGAAGAGCATCCGCCCGGGCTGCCGGGCACCATGGCCCGCGAGCGCTGGCCTCTTACATTCGCTGATCCACGCCGCGCTGATTTGCATCGCACAGTCACCCGGCACGCCGCGTCATCGCCGTGATGCCGGGCACCACTGTGCCGGCCTCACGCGGCAGCCAGACCGCATCCCAGTACGGATAGGCGCCCACGTGCGCGGCCAGCCCGGCGCGCACCGGCGCGGCCACCAGCGCACGCGCGAAGTGCCGATGGTCGTTGGGCGCAGCCAACGGCGTCAGGGTGGGGTGCGGTTGCCAGACCGTACCGCCGCGTCCGCGTGCGCGATTGACCGCCTCTGCCGCCGCCTGGCACGCGCTGCCGGCGCGGTGCAGCAGCAGCGCCGGCTGATCCGCCTGCAACAACGCGCTCCAGTGATCGGGCAGCAGCACCCAGCACAGCAATCGCGTGCCATGCCAATGGCTGCTATGCGACAGGCACGCCGCTGCAGCGCGTGCGCAGCGCCAGTCAGCGAACAACGCTACCTGCTGATGGGTGTGCACCTGTAGATGCCAATGCCGCGCAGCGTTGGACGGCAGAGGCAGAGCGGGCGGGTGCTGGGCGCTGGGCATGTCCACAGCCTGCGTGGCAGCAACGTCGCCGCGCATCAGTGCGGCACCCACGCGCGATTAGGCAAACCCGGCAGCGCAGTGTCCGAAGAGGCGCCGTTTCAGGCGCGCGCTGGCGGTGCGTCAGCAGGCGCAGCAAACCTGTGCAGCACTCAGTGCGAGGCGCGCTCGCGCTTCCAGCCGCGGTGCTTGATGTCCAGGTACAGGCTGTAGAACGCGGTAAAGGCCGGGAACATGTTCTGCAGCACGCCCACCGAGTCCTGCTTGGCCGAAAACACGAAGTAGCTCAGCGTCATCAGGCTGCCGACCACGCTCATGTACCAGAACATGCGCGGGATCACCGGCTTGCCGGCGCGCTTGGAGGCCACGAACTGCACCAGCCAGCGGCCGCCGAACATCAGCGCGCCCACATAGCCGATCAGCTTCCAGCCGGTGACGTGCAGCCCGGTCCAATACAGCCAGGTCAGCGGTTGATCCAGCCAGTGCAGCTCCATCAGCGCTCCTCCACCGCGGTGCGCTTGCTACGGGTGATCAGCCACGCCACGCCGCGCAGGTCGCGGATGCCCACCAGCGCCCGGTTGAGATTGTTGTACTTGGACACGCCGGCGGTGCGGTGGCGGTGATGCACCGGCACGCTGATGGTGCGCCAACCGGCACGCTGCATCAGCGCCGGCAGGTAGCGGTGCATGTGGTCGAAGTAGGGCAGGTCCAGGAAGGCCTCGCGCTCGAACAGTTTGATCCCGCAGCCGGTATCGGGGGTGTTGTCCTGCAGCATGCGCGAGCGGATCGCGTTGGCCCACTTGCTGGCCCAGCGCTTGGAGCCCGAATCCTGGCGATTGACCCGCCAGCCAGCGAACAGCTTGACCTGCGGCTCGGCCTCGGCACGCGCAATGAGCAGTTTGGGGATGTCGGCCGGGTCGTTCTGGCCATCGCCATCGAGCGTGGCGATCCAGCTCGCCCGCGCGGCCTTGACCCCGCTGCGCACCGCCGTGCTTTGCCCGCTCTGGGTGACGTGGTGTAGCACGCGCAGTTCGGGGGTGCGGGTTTTCAGCTCCTGCAACACCGCCAGCGTGTCATCGCGCGAGTGATCGTCGACATAGACGATCTCGAAGGCGACCACGCCGCGCAACGCGGCCACGATCTCGCCGACCAGGGGCGCCACGTTGTCGCGCTCATTGAACACGGGGACGACGACGGAAAGCTGAGGTTGGCTCATGGGATCGTGGTGGCCCGGATGCAGGCGGAGCAAAAAAGATCGCGCATTGTGCCCTGACCATCTGAGCCGGGCATGAAGCTCAGGCGCGCGAGGCGAAATAACGTTGGCACCACTCCACCACCTGTGGCAGACCGAGCTCGACCGGCGTGGCCGGATCGAAGCCGAATGCCGCCTGCGCCCGCGAAGTGTCGGCCATGGTGCGCACCATGTCGCCTGGCTGCATCGGCCGGTATACCTTCTCAGCCGGGCGGCCGGCTGCCTGGGCGATCACGTCGATGAAGTATTCCAGCTCTACCGGGGTGTGGTTGCCCAGGTTGAACACGCGGTGCGGCACCGGCTCGGTGCTCGGGGTGTCCAGCGCGCCGAGCACGCCGGCCACGATGTCGGCCACGAAGGTGAAGTCGCGCTGCATCTTGCCGTGGTTGAACACGTCGATCGGGCGTCCGGCCAACACCGCGCGGCTGAAGATCAGCGGCGCCATGTCCGGCCGGCCCCATGGCCCGTACACGGTGAAAAAGCGCAGCCCGGTGGCGCGCAGGCCGTACAGCTGCGCATAGGTGTAGCCCATCAACTCGTTGGCCGCCTTGGTGGCGGCATACAGCGAGCGTGGCTGGTCCACGCGCTGGTCTTCGGAGAACGGCGGGGTGGCCGAATCGCCGTACACCGAGCTGCTGGACGCATACACCAGGTGCTGCACCCCGCGGTGGCGGCACAGCTCGAGCACGTTGACGAAGCCGACCAGGTTGCTGTCGACATAGGCATGCGGATTTTCCAGCGAATAGCGCACGCCGGCCTGTGCAGCCAGGTGCACCACGCGGGTGGGCTGGATCTCGTCGAACAGCGCGGTCAGGCCCTCGCGGTCGGTGAGATCCAGCGTGCGGATGTCGATCTGCGGGCACAGTGCGGCCACGCGGTCGTGCTTGAGCTGCGGGTCGTAGTAGCTGTTGTAGTTGTCCAGGCCCACCACGTTCTCGCCGCGCGCAGCCAGTGCGCGGCAGGTGTAGGCACCGATGAAACCGGCGGCGCCGGTGACGAGAATGGTCATGGCAATGGTCCTGAAAACGTCAAAGGGAAGGAGACAACAGCGCTCAGAACAGCCCGAAAAAGCGCTTCTTCGCCACGTTGCGGCGGCGCAGGTTGATGTCGTCCCGAATGTTGCCGGCATCGAGGCGATCCAGCAGTGCATCGCTGCCCTGGCTCAGCTTCAGCGCCATTTCTTCCGGATACAACGGCACCACCGTCATGAAGGCGATGGTCTTGTCGACATCGATGCGCAACTGGGCAAATGCTTGCGGCGTGCTCACCGGCGGCAGCACGATCGCGCCGTCGAAGGCGACACCCGGCGCATACGGCTCGGCCGGGTTGCCATTGGGAACGGTATGGCCGAAACCCAGCCAAGTGTCGAACTTGTGCGGCAGCCGCGCCAGGTTCTTGAGCAGGCGAATGGGCCAGTAGTGGCGCTCGTCGTCGAAGTCGCGCTGGTCGACCGGCCAATCGCCCGGCAGGCTCAGCATCAGCTCCATGTAACGCGGCGCCTCCACCCCGTCGGGCAGCGTCATCGGCAGATCGCTCATGCCCGAGGTGACCAGGCGCAGATGCGGCGAGTGCGCATTGGGCGGCACGATGTGCACATCCAGATGCACGGTATCGGAGAGGATTTCGTGGAACACACTCGCAATCGGACCCAGGTGCTGCTCGATATGCGCGCTGATCTGCGCGAGGCATTCTTCGCCGCGTGCCGGCTCGAAGCCCCTGGCCTGCGCGTGATGCAGGATCGGGCTGCCGGATGGGCTGATCGTCTCGTCGGCGTGGCTCATGGGCGGTGTTTGCCATCGCTGCTGGCGCCGGTGCTGGTGTTGGCGACACGGCGCCCCGGCAGCGGCGCGGTTGCCCGCGTACCCGTGCGCTCGGCCTCCAGGGTTGCCTTGCGCTCAGCGCTGAAATCCCACCAATTGCGTGCCGGCTCGCCCTGCATGAAGCGCACCAGCGACAGGAACACATCGATCACGCACGGGTCATGGGTGACGCCGGTGCGCAGGCAGAGCTGGGCGTACATATCGTAGGCATCGCGGCCGTGCAGCTGCGCCGGCATGCGGATGCCAATCTGCTGCAGGTCCTTTTCGCAGGCCGGCCCCACATTCGGCAGGTCGGTCAGGCGCAGCAGATGCGCGCGGTCCACTTTGGCGGGATGCATCGCTGATCCTCCTGCGCTGGCCGCATCACCCCGTGCGGGCGCGCAAGCGTTCCAGCACGCCGTCCAGGGTATCCAGATCGGTGTAGTGAATCACCAGCTTGCCCTTGCCGCCGCGGCCGTGGTTGAACACCACCTTGGTGCCCAGCGACTCGGACAGTTCCGTTTCCAGCGAGGCGATATCGGCCTGCGGCGCAACCGCGGCCGGTTTGCCCTTGCGCAGCGATCCGGGCACCTTGCCGGCAGCGAACTGCTGCGCGCGGTGTTCCACCTCGCGCACCGACCAGCCCTGGTCGGCCGCTTCCTGCGCCAGCTTGCTGGCCAGTTCCGGCGCCAGGGTGAGCAACGCACGCGCGTGGCCCATTTCCAGGCGGCGGGTTTCCAGCAGCACGCGGATGGCCACCGGCAATTCCAGCAGGCGCAGCAGGTTGGATACCGACGCGCGCGAACGGCCCACCGCTTCGGCGGCCTCGGCATGCGTCAGCGAGAATTCGTCGATCAAGCGCTGCAGCGCCTGGGCTTCTTCCAGCGGGTTGAGGTCTTCGCGCTGGATGTTCTCGATCAGCGCCATCGCGATGACGGTGCGGTCGTCGAGCTCGCGCACCACCACCGGCACCTCGGTCAGCCCGGCCAGCTGCGAGGCGCGCCAACGGCGTTCGCCGGCGACGATCTCGAACTGCCCCGGCGCCAGTTCGCGCGCCACGATCGGCTGGATCACGCCCTGCGCCTTGATCGACTCCGCCAGCTCGGCCAGCTTGACCTCGTCCATCTCCCGGCGTGGCTGGTACTTGCCCGGCTGCAGCTGGGTGACCGGCAACTGGCGCAAGGTATCGCCGGGCTGCAGGGCGCTTTCGTCAGCGCCGGCCGGTGCCGCTGCGGCTGCCGCGCCCTTGGGTCCCAGCAGCGCTTCCAGGCCGCGGCCCAGTCCACGCTTCTTGGCAGGGGTCGGCTTGCTCATCAGACGGTCTCCATGGGCCGGACGGCCTTGTTGCGGTCGTTCTGGCGGCGCACGATCTCGCCGGCCAGGCCCAGGTAGGCCACCCCGCCGCGCGAGGTGCGGTCATAGCCCACGATGCTCTGCCCGTGACTGGGCGCCTCGGCCAGGCGCACGTTGCGCGGCACGATGGTGCGGAACACCTTGTCGCCAAAATGCTCGGTCAGCTCCGCCGACACCGCATTGGCCAGGTTGTTGCGGATGTCGAACATCGTGCGCAGCACGCCTTCGATCTCCAGCGCCGGATTGAGGTTGGCGCGCAGCGCTTCGATGGTTTCCAGCAACGCGGTCAGCCCCTCCAGCGCGTAGTACTCGCACTGCATCGGCACGATGATCGAATCTGCCGCGGTCAGCGCGTTGAGCGTCAGCAGCGACAACGCCGGAGGGCAATCGATCAGGATGAAGTCGTATTCGTCGCGGATCGGCGCCAACGCGCGCTTGAGCCGCTGTTCGCGCTCACCCTGGTCCATCAGCTGGATCTCGGCGGCAGTCAGATCGATGTTGCCCGGCAGCAGGTCGAAGCCTTCCGGCGCGGTGACCCGGATCTCGGCGGCGGTGTTTTCGCCCAGCAGCAGGTCGCAGGTGGAGGCGGCGACCTCGCGCTTGTCGATGCCGCTGCCCATCGTGGCGTTGCCCTGCGAGTCCAGATCCACCAGCAACACACGCTTGGGCGCGCGCGCCAGGCCGGCCGCCAGATTGACCGCGGTCGTGGTCTTGCCGACGCCGCCTTTCTGGTTGGCAATGGCGATGATCCGGGCCATGCGGGAGAGCCTCGTGGGCAAGGAGTAAGACCGGCCATTATGCGGGCTGGGCGCCGGATCGGGAAATGCGCCCCGACGGCGCTGCGCCACCCCTGCGGGCGGCGTCCGGCTGGCTCAGCCTGCCGGCGTGGCGGTGTCCTGCGCGCCCTTCATGGCCCGGTAGCGTTGCAGGATGTCGGTGATTTCGCCGTCCAGCGCAGTGCGCTGCTGCTCGAAACTGCCCTGCAGGCGCAACTGCGCCATCAGCTCGCGATGGCGCTGCTGGATGTCGCCGGCCAGCTTGTCGGCCACCGCCTGGCCGGCCAGCTCGCGGTCACCGGCGGCACGCAGCATGCTGGCCAGGCCTTCGCGCAGGCTGGTCACGTTGAAGCGCGCGGTGTGGATGTTGTTGTCGACAATGGCAATGCGCTCGTTGAACACCCGGCGCAGGTCGTCCTCGCTCTGGTACGACATCAGCATTGCCTGGTCGGTGCGCTTGCGCATCTGTTCGGCGGCCAGGTCGGCCTGGCGTTGTTGCTCGCTGGCCGCAGCGGCGGCGCGCTCGTCGCTGCTCATCGCGCGCTGCACCTCGGCGCTGCGCATGCCGCTTTTGACGTTGAATTCGTCGCGCGCCTGGTTCACCGCCTCCGGCGGCAGCGTATCGCTGCAGACCCGGGCGCCGTTCTGGTTCCAGCAATAGAGTTTCTTTGCAGCCGGCTTGTCCTGCGCAACGCCGGGTGCGGCCACCACGGCGGCCGCAACGGCGGCCAGTAACGCCAAACGTGTGTGTATCGGCATCAGCGCAGCCCCCTGTCGCCTGCTATCAGCCCGTGGTGTCGGTTCCGTAGCGGCCACGATAGGCCAGCAGCGGTTCCCGGAAGCCCACAAGGTCGGCGTTTCCTGCCGCGAATGCAAGCAGGTCGGCGAGGTTGGCCACCGCGATCACTGGAATGCCGGCCTCGGCCGCCACCGCCTGCGCAGCCGAACGGCGATCCTGCTCGGAGGCGATCTCCTGCCGGTCCAACGCCACCACGATGCCCGACGGCGTGCCGCCAGCGGCGCGGATGATGCCCAAGGCCTCGCGGATCGCGGTGCCGGCGGTGATCACGTCATCGACGATCAGCACCTTGCGGCCCTGCAGCGGCGCCCCGATCAGCGTGCCGCCTTCGCCATGGTCCTTGGCTTCCTTGCGGTTGAACGCCAGCGGCAGGTCGCGGCCCCGCCCGGCATAGGCGCAGGCCAACGCCGTCGCCAGCGGAATGCCCTTGTAGGCCGGCCCAAACAGTAGGTCGAACTCCACCCCCGCCGCATCGATCGCATCGGCATAGCACTGCGCCAGCTGGGCGGTCTTTGCGCCCGAATCGAAGCGCCCCGCATTGAAGAAATACGGGCTGAGCCGGCCGGACTTGAGCGTGAAATCGCCAAAGCGCAAGGCATCGGCATCCAGGGCCAGCTGCAGGAAACGGGTGCGGTGATCGTTCATGGCAACGAGATTCGAGAGTGGGGATTCGGGATTGGAAAGCATAGCGGGTCAGACCTTGCGGCATCCGCTGATGCGGTACGCTTTCACGAATCCCCAATTCCCATTCCCAAATCCCGGCTCTTTATTCATGCGCATCATCAGTTTCAACGCCAATGGCCTGCGGTCGGCCGCCAGCAAGGGGTTCTTCGAGTGGTTCGCCACCCAGGACGCGGATGTGCTGTGCATCCAGGAGACCAAGGCGCAGGAACATCAGCTGGCCGGGCCGGAATTCCTGCCTGCCGGCTACAAGGCCTGGTTTCGCGATGCCAGCACAAAGAAGGGCTACAGCGGCGTGGCGATCTACGCCAAGCGTGAACCCGACGAGGTGCGCACCGCGCTCGGTTGGCCGGAGTTCGACGAAGAAGGCCGCTACATCGAGGCCCGCTTCGGCAACCTCAGCGTGGTGTCGTTCTATATCCCGTCCGGCTCCTCGGGCGAGTTGCGGCAGGGCTACAAATTCCAGGTCATGGAATGGCTGCGCCCGATCCTGAGCGAATGGCTGGCCAGCGGCCGGCAGTACGTGCTGTGCGGCGACTGGAACATCGTGCGCTCGGCGCTGGACATCAAGAACTGGAAGTCCAACCAGAAGAACTCCGGCTGCCTGCCGCCCGAGCGCGACTGGCTCAACGGCCTGTGCGCCGACCTGCTGGCCGAGGCAGATGCCAGCAACGGGCGCGGCTGGGTGGACAGCTACCGCGTGCTGCATCCGCAGGGCGAGGACTACACCTGGTGGAGCAATCGCGGCGCTGCCCGCGCCAACAACGTGGGATGGCGCATCGACTACCAACTGGTCACCCCCGGGCTGCGCGACAAGGTGCAGGCCTGTTCCATCTACCGCGAAGAGCGTTTCTCCGACCACGCACCTTACATCGTGGATTACGCGCAGTGAGGCAGGCACAAGCTGTGGTTTCAGTAATATCGCGCCAGCGTCTTGCAGAACAGGGCGAGAACCTTGGCGGCGACATCGCCATCCGACCACGTCTTGGAACGTGCAGCACGCGCGGCGGCTTTCAGTCGCCATTGCGTAGCCAGTCGATGCCGATCAATGCGTTCTTCTACGAGACGGCCATGCGTCGTCGAGGTGCCGCACACACTGTCGAAAGCATCACTGCGGAGGCGATGTTTGTTTCCGACGGCGCGCTGCATGCAGCGGCGCAGTCCGCCTTGCCCGCCACAGCCACTGGCGTTCGTTCTCACTGGTTTGACGCATGACCGAACCCACCCAAACCTACAAAGGCTGGCGCGGTATCCAGCGCGCCTTCGCCACGCCCTCGGCGGGGACCATGGCTTTGTTGGGCTTCGGCAGCGGTTTGCCGTTTCTGCTGATCGCCTCGCAGACCCTGTCCGTCCGATTGCGCGATGTCGGCCTGGATCTAGGCAGCATTGGTCTAATCAGCATGGTCAGCTTTTGTTATCAGCTCAAGTTTTTGTGGGCGCCATTGATCGACCGCTATGCGTTCCCGGTCACCGCGTTTTTGGGGCGTCGTCGCTCTTGGCTGCTGGTGTCGCAGATTGGCGTCACCATAGGCCTGTTTGCGCTGGCGTTCTCCCGCCCGGACCTAAGCCTGACAGGTTTGATTGGCTGGGTTGTTTTCACATCGTTTTGGGGCGCCACCCAGGACTCGGTGGTGGATGCCTATCGCATCGAAATAGCTCCGGATGCCGCGCAGGCCGCGTTGGCGGCGACCTACACGTTGGGGTATCGCATCGGCCTGATCTTGGGCGGCGCGGTTGCGCTAAATATTGCTGAGTACCTGGGTTGGATATGGGCCTACGTGACCATGGCGGCTTTGATGCTGCTGCCGATCGCCACGACTTTGTTTTGCCGCGAGCCCAACCGCCCGGCAGCCACGGTGGTGCGCCGTGTTGATTTTGCGGGCGCGTTCTGGCAGCCGATTTACAGCTTCTTTTCCAACAACGGGCTGGCACTAGCCATCGTGCTGCTGATGTTCGTTGGTTTGTACAAGTTCCCCGACCAAGTGATCGGCGTCATGGCAGGGCCGTTCTATCTGGACTCGGGCTTCACCAAGGCCGACATCGGCAACGTCTCGAAACTGTTCGGCGTCGTGATGGGAATCGTGGGCGCGTTTGCCGGCGGCGCGGCAGTGGCCGCATTCGGGTTCCGTCGCATGCTGCTGGTCGCTGCCTTGGGCGTGGCGTTGTCCAACCTGGCCTTCTTGCTGATGGCGCACAACCCCGGCAAGCTGTGGGCGTTCTACGCCGCGCTCAGTGCTGACAACCTGTTTCAGGGCTTCGCGGCCACCGTGCTGGTGGCCTTCATGTCTTCGCTGACTGACCGTAACTTCACCGCCACCCAGTACGCGTTGCTGGTCTCGCTGGCCAACCTGCCGGGCAAGTTCGCCGGCGGTGTCTCCGGCTTTCTGGTGGAGGCCACCTCCTACAGCACCTTCTTCATCCTGAGCGCCTTGACCGTCGTCCCCACCCTGGCACTGCTGGCATGGCTGTGGCCGCGGCTGTTGGCGCATGACAGGCGGCCGGATTGAAACGTCCGCCAAGGTTGCCGATGATGCGTGCGGGGCCGCGCAGTGCACGAGGCAAGGCATGACCGATCTGGTGTTGCGTGATATCGATCCGGTGCTGGTGGACCGGATCCGCCGCATTTCCGTCGCACGGGGCTGGACCCAGCACCAGACGGTGATGCATCTGCTTGAACAAGGCCTGTTCGCCAGCGAGTACGAAGTCACCGGCGGCCTGCAACATCCCGAAGTCGATGCGCTGGCCGAAGCCATTGCCGCGCTCAAGGCGCTGCCGGCGGGCAACACCCCCTGATAGCAGGCGGACGCTGCTTTACGACTTTTTTTCTGCGAGCACTGAGTGCGGGGACACCGTCCAGGCGCACCGTCCAGATTGCTGCTTGCTCGCATCTGCATCAGCAGCAAGCGGTGCGACTGCATATCTGCAATCTGTGGCCAGTGCTGTCGCGCCATAGCTATCCAGCTAGAGGTTCGACGAGTAGACCGGTATCGCGCCCAGCTGCTTCCGCTCACGACGCCAATTCCGGCTGCACGGCCCTCAGGCCGGATAAATGGCCCCCATCAGCCGCGGCCCTGCCGCACCAGTCACCGATGGCAGATTGGCCGGCCGTCCGGCCAGGAGCTCGGCGGCCAGCCAGGCAAAGCCCATCGCCTCCAGGTAATCCGGATCCAGCCCGTGGCGCGCACTGGACTCCACCACCACGCCGGGCAGGCGCGCGGCCAACCGCGCCAGCAGCACCGGGTTGCGCACGCCGCCGCCGCAGACCAGCACGCGGCGGGTTGTCGGCTGGTGGCGCAGCAACGCATCGGCCACCGTGGCCGCCGTCAATTCCAGCAAGGTGGCCTGCACATCGGCCGGGCGCAGCGTCGCGGTGCCCATAGCTTGCCGTGCCCACGCCAGGTGAAATTGCTCACGGCCGGTGCTCTTGGGTGGCGGCAGTGCGAACCACGGGTCGGCCAACAGCGCGTGTAGCAACGCTGCATCCACCTGACCGCTGGCTGCAAACGCGCCGTCGGCGTCGAACGGCGTGCCTCGGTGCTGCTGGCACCAGCTATCGAGCAAGGCATTGGCCGGGCCGGTGTCAAATCCCCGCACCGCGCCGTCGCGCGGGATCAGCGTCAGGTTGCCGATGCCGCCCAGGTTGAGCACCGCACGGTCTTCGTCGCTGGCACCCAGCATCGCCAGGTGGAAGGCCGGCATCAGCGGCGCACCTTGGCCGCCAGCCGCCACATCGCGCCGGCGGAAATCGGCCGCCGTGGTAATGCCTGTGTGTTCGGCGATCCGGCTCGCGTCGCCGATCTGCCAGGTAAAGGCCGGGTCGGCCTGTGGCCGGTGGCGGATGGTCTGCCCGTGCGAGCCGATCGCGCGGATCTGCTCGCGCGCCACGCCGGCCTCGGCAATCAGCTGATTGGCCGCGTCTGCAAACGCCAGCCCAACCTGCGCGTCCAGGCGGCCCAAGCTGTCGATCGCCATCTGCTCGGCGCCCTGGCTGAGCGCGACCAACGCTTCGCGCAACTGTGGCTCCCAGCCCACCGTGATCCCAGCGACCAGTTCGCAGCGCCGGTGGCTGGCATCGTCGAAGCGCACCAACGCCGCATCGATGCCGTCAGCACTGGTGCCTGACATCAAGCCGAGATAGAGCGGGGAGTGCGTGTGTGTTGGAGCAGACATGCCGGAGCCAGATACGGAGCGGTGAAGCAGCTTGTGCAGCACAAGCTGGGCCGTCAACCGGGTGTTGGTCGAAGCGCGGTGGTTCGGGTCTGGCGGCCAGGTGCTGGCCGCCGTGCACCACCGTCTGCGGCTGGGCAACCGCGCTCGCGGGAGCTAAAGCGCGCCGCGAGCGCTGATCAATCGGCCACCAGGGCAGGCCGCCCTCAGCCCCGCGGCTTGCCCTTGGCAGGCTTGCCGGCGTCGGCGTAGATCAGTTTTTCCATGCCTTCGATACGTGCCATCGCCGGCGCGGTCTGCGCGCGGAAGGCTGCGAGCTCCGCGCCCTGCAGCGGCTCCGGCGGCGGCATCGTCACCGACATCGGGTTGCGCTGCTGCCCGCCAACGCGGAATTCATAATGCAGATGCGGCCCGGTCGCCAAGCCGGTCATGCCGACATACCCGATCACCGTACCCTGGTTGATGCGCTGGCCGGCCTTGACCTTGCCAAACCGCGACATATGGCCGTACAGCGTGCTGTAGTTCTTGCCGTGGTCTAGGATCACCACGTTGCCGTAGCCGCGCTGGGTGCCCACGAACACCACCCGCGCATCGCCCGCCGCCATGATCGGCGTACCGGAAGCGGCCGCGTAGTCCACGCCCTTGTGCATGCGCATCGTGCCCAGTACCGGGTGCTTGCGTGCGCCAAAGGTCGAGCTGATCCGGCTATAGGCCACCGGCATGCGGATGAAGCTCTTCTTCAGCGGGCGCCCGGTGATGTCGAAATATTCCGCCGGCTTGCCTGCGCGCTCGAAGCGGAAGCCGGTATAGGTCTTGCCGCCGGTGGTGAAGGTGGCCGCCAGGATGTCGCCGGTGCTGATTCGCTCGCCTTCGCGCCAGGTCTCGTCCATCACCACGCTGAAGCGGTCGCCCGGCTGCAGATCCTTATCGAAGTCGATGTCGTACTTGAAGATATCGTCGGTCATCACCGCGACCGCCGCCGGGGATAGCCCGGATTTGCTGGCCGAGGCATACAGCGAGCTGGTGATCTCGCCGCTGGCCACCACCGTGCGGGTGCTGGTCGCCCGCTCGGTGACGTTCTCGCGCACGCTGTCGCCCAGCAGGCGCAGCTCCACCCGGTGACTGTCGTCGCGATCGAAGCGCAGCGCCCGCAACTCACCGGGGGTGGGCATGTCGAAGGCGATTTCCGTGCCGGGGCGCAGCTTGGTCAGCGCCTCCTTGGTCCCCGGATGCGCCAGCACCTGGTACATCACGGTCGTCGGAATGCCCAGCTCCCCGAACAGGGTGCTTAGCGTCTGCCCGGACTTGACCTTGAGGATTTCCCAGTCCGTGCCCGGCCCCAGTGCCTTGCGGCTGGGTACCAGCGGCGGCAGCGGCAGTGCCAAGGTGGCATGGCTGGAAAGCGGCGCATCGATGGCATTGGAAAAGCCCGGCACGATCGTCGCCACCATCGCGCCGATCGTCGCGAACAGGCTGGCATGGATCCAGTGGCGGCGCGTCCAGCGGTCATTGAACGCCGCCGGCAGGTGTTCCTTGAGCTTGCGATGCAGTGCAGTGTCGTGGAGGACGTGGAGGCGTTCTTGGAAGCGCCGCTTGCGTGCACGGCCCTGCTCTGAGTTCTGCATCGTTGGAAGTCTCCGGGACGGCTCGAAGTGCGAGCCCAAACGCCGGTACCATAGACAGCGATCAACAGCGCGTCAAACCATTGAGCCTGTTCATTATTTTCACTTGGCGCGGTATTAACCTGCGTTTAACTTAATTCATGTTGTTGACGGCGAACGCCGCTGGAGTCTGTGGTTGGCCACTATCGATGAATCCCTTGCGCTCATTGGCCGCGGTGCCGAGGAGATCCTCAAGCTTGAGCAGCTCGAAGCGCGCCTGACCTCCGGCGTGCCGCTGCGGGTGAAGGCTGGCTTTGATCCCACCGCGCCGGATCTGCATCTCGGCCACACCGTGTTGCTCAACAAGATGCGCCAGTTCCAGGAGCTGGGGCACCAGGTGATTTTCCTGATCGGCGACTTCACCGGCATGATCGGCGACCCGAGCGGCAAGAACGTCACCCGCAAGCCGCTCAGCCGTGAGGACGTGCTCGCCAATGCACGGACCTATGAAGAGCAGGTCTTCAAGATCCTGGACCGCACGCGGACCGAGGTGCGCTTCAATTCCGAATGGTTCGGCCAGATGAGTGCGGCGGACATGATCAAGCTGTCCGCCCAGCACACCGTGGCGCGCATGCTCGAGCGTGACGACTTCGCCAAGCGCTTTGCCGGCCAGCAACCGATCGCCATCCACGAATTCCTGTATCCGCTGGTGCAGGGCTATGACTCGGTGGCCCTCAAGGCGGACGTCGAGCTCGGCGGCACCGACCAGACATTCAACCTGCTGATGGGGCGTGGCCTGCAGGAGCACTACGGTCAGGCGCCACAGGTCGTGCTGACCATGCCACTGCTGGAAGGCCTGGACGGCGTCGCCAAGATGTCCAAATCCCTGGGCAACTACATCGGCATCAACGAACCGGCCATCGACATCGTCACCAAGACCATGAAGATCGGCGATGCGCTGACCTGGCGCTGGATCGACCTGCTCTCCTTCGACATCAGCGTTGCCGAGGCTGCCCGTCTCAAAGAAGACGTCGCCGCGGGCAACCTGCATCCGCGCGACGTCAAACTGCGCCTGGCGCGCGAGCTGGCGACCCGGTTCCACGATGCAGCCACTGCCGAGCAGGCCATCGCCGGCTGGCATGCCGTAGTAACCGGGCAGGGCGACACCAGCGTGTTGCCGCTCCAGCAGGTCAGCGTTCCCGCGGAAGGCCTGCGGATCGCCAGCTTGCTGACTGCGGCCGGTCTGACACCCAGCAACTCCGAAGCCACCCGCAAGCTCAAGGAGCGGGCAGTCAAGATCGACGGCGAAGTGGTCGACGACCTCGCTCGCCAGTTCGGCCCCGGCTTTGAGGGCGTCATCCAGGTGGGCAAGCGAAACTTTGCCCGCGTTGCGTTGGTAACCAGCTGAGTTGCCTGGGTCGAACAGGGATGATGCAGGCAACTGATCTGTGCCGCTCGCGGCTATCTATATAGAGCGTCGTCAGCGCCTCAGCGTTTGATGAGCTAATTGATCAAATCGGTAGTCTCTATAGATAGGAGACGTGCGTCAGGCGGCTAGCAACGTGCGCCCGCGCACGCTTCCAAACTCGCGGCAAGGATCAGTGAAATTTTTTTCACAAACCCCTTCCCAAATGCGTTCGACCGGCCCATAATTCGCCTCCCCCGAAGCAACGGCCCCGCAGACGCGGAACCAGCGCAAAGGGCTCGAAAACAGCCTGAAATTAGGGTGTTGACGAAACGGAAAAGCCGGCTATGATGGGCGGCTCGCTACACGGAAAGA